>NZ_BPFD01000030.1 GCF_019655335.1 Shewanella hafniensis | reverse complement strand
GTAATAATTTTTTAAGGATCGCCTCTTTACGTTCTGGTGAATACCGAGCCATATCGTTCTCTTTTGCCGCACCCTGTCTTTAAACATAATGATTATTTAGGGGTGACAACAATCCTGACACAGGGGGGCTTGCTACTGATCTTGTGGTTGAGAAGTCTTTTGGCTATGAATTCTACCAGATTCAAACGTTAACTAAGACTTTTAGTATTGGTATACAATCTGGCAAACTAGATTGGAGTAAAACTTGGCTTTTAGTTGAGTTAGAAATGTTGATTAAAGTCAATTAAAAGCTCTTACAATGCCTTTAATTAACAAAACTTAGTAATTGTGTATATTTATTTTGGATTTTCTTTGTTTAACTCGTTGTATTAAAATGTTTTTATGTCCACTCACTCACCCTGGTTGTTATTTATGTGTGCATTACCCTTCTAATTCGCTATGAAGTACTAGCGTTAATTTAGATGCTAAAGTCGACATAATCTCATTTTTTAAAGCCTCGCAATGATTTGTGGGGCTTTTTTATGACACACATTCTCTATTTGTTTATATTAGTGAATACATTAAAGAAGATAATCGAGAGTATCGCTGGAATAGCTCAGCTATGGCGGCATTTTATGTTGTATTGTTAGTCGTTGGCGGAATTCTTAATCAAATTGAAACGTTGCCAATATCATTAGTTGTGGCATCAATATTTGTTCCATTAGCTGTTTTATATCCGCTGTATCAAGCTCAAAAAGCAGTTAATTTTGCACTTGAATCTGTGGAATATCCTGATAATTCGCGTTTAACTTGGTTGAATTGGATATGGATTGGTCTGTTTTGTTTCTATTGGGCGAT
This sequence comes from Shewanella hafniensis, assembly GCF_019655335.1. Taxonomy (GTDB): domain Bacteria; phylum Pseudomonadota; class Gammaproteobacteria; order Enterobacterales; family Shewanellaceae; genus Shewanella; species Shewanella hafniensis. Next base: position 47,440 of record NZ_BPFD01000030.1, on the reverse strand, counting down.
GATTATTTATGCTCTCACCTTGTTAGTTTAAATTTCTGAATGTGAAAGCGGAATATATTTCTAATCACTTATATTCTGCTTTTTTAACGTCACTGCAAACATCTGGGAGCTAATACGGTTGGTATAAGCTAATTTTTAGCTTACTGAATGCTATCCTTTGCCCTATCCCCCTCGCGCTTATTTTTCAAGATATTCCTGCTAAATATCAAGGCTATAAACTATTTTTAGTACGCCATAAGGTATTGATTTTGTGACTTAAAGTGCTTTAGGTACTATAGTGACTGCTTATTTTATCTGAAACTTAGGTATGCGCTTCTTAGGTTTCTTGTTTGATTTTGGGGGAAAAGTGCGAATTTTAATGAATAATTTCAAGGCGATTAGCCTGATGCGCCAGTGGCTACTCCTGACATTGTTAACTGTGGCATTACCGCTACAGGCGAGCGAAGAGCCGCTGTGGATGGGAACGCCTGACTTGCCCATGAGTGGGCGAGTCCATACCGGTGAACTTGCTAATGGCATGCGCTATTTATTAGTGAGCAATAAGACGCCAGAGCAGGCTGTCATAGTGCGCATGCGGGTGGATGTCGGCTCAGTGGTGGAGTCCGATACCGAACAGGGGTTAGTGCATTTTCTTGAACACATGGCCTTTAATGGCTCGACGGGTTTGGCTGCGGGCGAGATGATCCCGACTTTGCAGCGCTTAGGTCTGAGTTTTGGCGCCGATACCAATGCTGTGACTGAGTTTCAGCAGACGGTTTATCAATTCAACTTGCCTAGTAATAGCCAAGATAGAGTCGATACTGCTTTATTTTTAATGCGTGAAATTGGCAGTAATTTACTACTCGACCCTGCGCTTATTGAGCGTGAAAAAGCGGTGGTCTTGGCTGAGCTGCGTGAGCGTAGCGGTGCGGATCTGGAGAATTACCGCAATCAATTACAGTTCTTGATGCCGCAAACATTGCTCTCGCAGCGCTTCCCTGTGGGCGAGGCCAACAGCATAAAGAATGCTACTCGTGAGGCTTTACTGTCTTTATACCAAGGTTTTTACACGCCCTCACGCACCACTTTAATTGTGGTGGGTGATATCGAGGTGGCCGCAGTTGAACAAAAGATAAAACAACAGTTTGCCAGTTGGCAGGCCGCGCCTTTAGCGGCGAAGGTGAAGCCGCAATCGATTGGCACTGTCGCTGCGCGCCAGAGCGTCGAGGCAGCGGCATTTTTCGATCCAAGCCTATCGACCTCGGTTTCACTCGGTATGCTCAAGCCTATGGCATACCCTACCGACAGCCCTGCTGTGCGGGAGCAGGAAATACTGCTCGAACTCGCCCACGGCATCTTGTATCGCCGAATGGAGTCGCAGTTGCAGCATAGCCAAGGTTTATATGGCGTTAGCCTGCAGGTTGGGGATCAATTTGATATCGCCTACGGCACTCAAATGAGCTTAGGTACGCAGGAAAATAACTGGCAAGAGGGCATAGCAATATTGGAGCAAACCTTGCGCCAAGCAAAAGAATTTGGTTTTAGTCAGCAGGAAATTGACCAACAAATCAAACGTATGCACAAAGGATATCAGCTCAGCGCTGCGGGTAGCAGTACTATCCACAGTGTGAATATTGCTGATGGGTTAGTCTACTCGGTCGCAGAAAAGCGCGTGCCTGTAGAGCCTGAATGGCAGCTGGCATTTTTTGAAAAAATAATGCCAACAGTGACGCCGCAAAAGCTAAAGCAAGTATTTAATCAGACTTGGAACGCCACGCCGTATCTGTATCTAACCAGCAATAAGCCCATCGAAAATGTTGAAAAACAGCTTGTTGCTAGCTATGAGAAAAGCCGCAAGCAAGCTGTGAGCGTACCAGCAGCGAAGGCGATTGATGAGTTCGCATACACTGAATTTGGCGATCAGGGCAAGTTAAACGCCGATAATCGCGATGCCGAAACGGGCATTCGTCAGTTGCAGTTTGCCAATGGTGTGCGGCTTAATCTTAAGCCTACTGACTTTAATAAAGGCACCACATTGGTCAGCCTCAACATTGGCTTTGGTGAAGTGCCATTCCCTGAGTTAGATGGCCTGTCTTATCTGTTTAACAGTGCCTTTGTGCAGGGAGGGCTTAAGGCCCATGACTATGGCAGTTTGCAGGATATTTTTGCTGGGCAAGATATTTCCATTAACCTAGGTGTGCGTGAGCAGAGTTTTGGTGGTGAGATCAGTACCAATGCCGCAGAATTACGTACACAGCTTGGCTTAATGACGGCCTTTTTGATTGAACCTGGCATGAATAAGCAGGCTGAGCAATTGTTCCGCGAGCAAGTGATTGCCGAACAGCAAAGTCTCCATAGCAACCCGCAAACTGAGTTTTCTAATCAGTTTGATCGTATCTCCCACAGTGGTGATAAACGCTATGGTTATGGTGATCCTGAAGAAATTTTAAAGCGTCAGTTTGCAGAGTTGGCGCCGAGTTTCCATTCAGCCGTCGAGCAAGGAGCAATTGAAATCGCCATAGTAGGTAATTTCGACGAAGCCAGTGCCATCGCTGCTGTGGCTGACACTCTCGGGGCAATTAAACGCAGCCCCACTAAAAATAGCCAGTCGCTAGTGCCTGTGTTCCCGAAAGTGCCCGCTAAGATGACGTTAACACACTATGGTCATCCCGATTCAGCGGCGCTGGCCATGGTGTGGCCAACAACGGATATGACTCACTTGAGCCAACATGCGGGATTGGGATTGCTGGAGCAAGTGCTCGGCATTTTATTAACTGAGAATGTGAGAGAAAAAGCGGGCGCGAGTTATTCGCCATCGGCCTTTTCTTATAGTGATTTCAATGCCAGCGGTTATGGTTACTTAGGTTTGTTTAGCGTGACGACTCAAGCCATGTTGCCAAAGGTTTCCGAGTATTTCACCGCTGCAGTTAACCAAGTCAAGCAGCCGCAGGGGATTAGCGAGGACTTACTTAATCGAGCCCGTCAACCTGTGCTTGAATGGATGCAAGCCGCGCCGCAGAGCAATGGTTTTTGGTTAGATTTAGCGTCAAATGCCCAGAGCCACCCTGGGCGTTTTGCAGCGTTTAAACAAAGGCAAGCGTTGGCGCAGAAGATGACACCGGCAGAGCTTAGTAAACTGGCACAGCAATATTTGCCAGCAGAGGGCAGTTTAACCATCCAAGTCCTTCCTGCACCCTTAACACCTCAGCAATGAGTGTTGGGTTCATAGAATAGAAGATTGACCATTCGCCGCCATATCCCCTGTGCTAGCCAGTGCAGGGGATATTTTGTTTCTATTCCTTCTGTTCCTTCAATTTAGGGCCAATTCCACTGCCTATATCCCTTGGTCGCAAACGGAAATACCTGTTGTCGAAAAAGCCACTCACTTAACTGTGGTCGCCCCACTACTCTAAGCGCAACTTATTTGCGAGGAGATGGGTGAGGTATATGTTGCGATATCTTTTGTGTAGTTTTTGTTTAGTGCTTCTGTATCCAACTGGGATAGATATGTACTTGGTTGGTTTACCGCAAATCGCGCAGGATTTAGGCGCGAGTGAAGCACAGTTGCATATCGCTTTTTCTGTGTATCTTGGTGGAATGGCGGCAACCATGCTTTTTGCTGGCAGCGTAGCGGACCGATTAGGGCGCAAGCCTGTCACTCTATTCGGCGCTATTGTCTTTGCCTTAGCTTCGTATTTAGGTGGCATGGCTGAGACAAGCAATCAGTTCTTACTCATACGTTTTATGCAGGGAATTGGTGCTGGTTCCTGTTACGTTGTCGCCTTTGCTATTTTACGCGACACCTTAGACGATAAGCGCCGAGCTAAAGTGCTCTCAATGATCAATGGTATTACGTGCATTATCCCGGTCATTGCACCTGTTATTGGGCATGTAATTATGCTCAAGTTCCCTTGGCAGAGTCTGTTTAGCACTATGGCTGGCATGGGACTATTAGTCTGTTTGCTATGTATTTTTATATTACGGGAGACTAAACCTGCGCAGAGTAGGATTGAGGATGTTAATCGTCAGTTGGCGCCGCAAGAATCTTTTCGTCAGTCCTTTTTCCTCAGCCGGCTTGTTATGACGACTCTAGGTGTGACTACGATTCTCAGTTATGTCAATGTGTCTCCCATGCTGATCATGGGGCAGATGGGGTTTGACCGCGGCCAATATTCTAATGTTATGGCATTGACAGCGTTAGTGAGTATGCTGGTATCGTTCTCGACTCCTTTTGCACTTGCTGTGCTTAAAGAAAAAAGTTTGATGTTGATTTCACAGCTGTTATTTGCAGCTGCCGCGCTAGTGTTTGTGCTAACTCAGGTGCAATATTTTAGTTTTAATGTGAATTTATTAGGCTTTGGTTTTGTCTGTAGCGGATTCGCTATTGGATTTGGTGTGACTATGAGCCAAGCACTGAGCCCCTTTGCATCGCGTGCTGGGGTGGCAAGTTCATTGTTAGGTATTGCACAGGTTTGTACTTCAGCACTGTATATTTGGCTGATGGGATTAATAGGTATTAGTCCACTTAACATATTGTTGCTGATATTAGCCTTGGGCTCTGTTATCAGTACCTTACTCATATTATGTGTGCCTACAGCACCGAGCGTTTATCTAGATGAAGAAATCACTCGCACGTCTTGACCTTAATCTATTGTTTACTCTACAACTTCTCTTACAAGAGCGGAGTGTGACTAAGGCCGCTAAAAAGCTCAATGTCACCCCATCAACCGTGAGTAAATCCTTGGCGAAATTGCGTGATTGGTTTGACGACCCACTATTCATTAAAACGCCTCAGGGATTGCAGTTAACGCCATTGGCCCAAAGCATGGAGCATGACTTAGCCGATTGGTTACAAAGGGGCAAACAGCTTATGGGCAAGCGCGGGGACGATATGGCTAAAGGGCTCAGTTTTGAGCTGATGCTTGAGTCACCTTTGTCGCTCATTATGCTTAATCAATTAACGCAGGCGATTTACCAACACTACCCTGATGCAAAAGTGAAAGTACGAAATTGGGATTATGATTCTCTGGAGGCCATTATTCGCGGTGAGGCTGACATAGGTTTTACAGGCCGAGAAAGTCATCCTCGCTCCAAGGAATCCCTTGATTTATTGCCGTATTTTATCGATTTTGAGGTTTTATTTACCGATCTTCCTCAGGTGTATTTACGCCGCGATCATCCCGCCTTGCAGGAAGAGTGGAATATAGACACTTTCTTAAAATACTCGCATATCAATATCTTGTGGGAAAAGAGCGAAACCTGGGCCTTAGATGATGTACTTATTGAGCTTGGGTTAAGTCGCAATATAGTACTGACCTTGGCCAGCTTTGAGCAGTCACTGTTTGTCGCGGCAGAGCCTCACCACAGCATGCTGGCAATAGCGCCGCAATATTGTGAGCAATATGCCCGCCAATTACACCCTGACTTAGTCACTCGCCCGATCCCGATAAGTGGCGAATATCTTAATAAACTCGCCATTCCTTTCACCTTGATTTGGCATAAGAGAAACAGCCACAACCCTAAAATCACTTGGCTGCGAAACAAGATAAAAGCAATTTATCAACAGCATGATTAAGGTTTCTATTTACTGCTTTCACTTTGTTGGGGAATACCCAATTGCTGGCAAATATATTGGATACACAATTCTTGCTGTTGGCACCATAGTCCGTAGCTGACGGGGATAAGTTTAATCCCGGCGCGCTGTAACAGCTTATACAGTTCAATATCGAAAAAGTCCGCCCATGGCCCTGGGTAACCGATTAAATCTATTGCTAAATATTGGTTACCATAGCGGCACAGAATATCCAGTTCTAGCCCCGCCATATGGTAGGCGCGCCAGACTGTTATGCCTTTTTCTTCAATCGCGAGTGCCACCGACTGGCCGAAGCTATCGAGGGAATCGACATAATTGTGTGCCGCTTGAAATTGGCCCGCCGATGCTAAGTAAGTTGCCAGTAAATTATTGTTGGGGAGCTCATGCGCTTGTACCGATAAAAATAGCCACTGCATTTGTTTAGCGCGGGTGATGGCGACATTGAACATATCGGCTCGATTTAAATACACGGCAGCGCGGCTGTCGTTGGCCGTAATGCTAAACGACAGCAGCATAATATCGCGCTCTTCCCCTTGAAAACCAAAGGGCGTGGCAATCCGTAATTGATGACGTTCTATTTGCTGCGTGCTAAAACGTGCGAGAATTTGCTGGGATAAATACTCTGTCTGATTGCGAAAACAGGAGAGCACTCCAATGCTGGCGGGCACTAATGCATTCTCTTGTTCATCAATCAGTTGAGCTAACTTTTCAATTAATGCCTCAGCTTCTATGGCGTTAATGCCCTTGCTATCACGGTTGCCAGTCACCTGGACTCTGTGTAAGTGCCCTGAACTTGTGCAGGGTCTGTGCTGCATAATCTTCAGCATACCTTGATAAAACTGCTGATTACTAAATTGGATCAGCTCAGGTTTACTCCGAAAATGCTCATTTAAAAATACCACTTGGGATTGGCTCGCAAGGGATTGTGATACTAAGTCGAGCATACTGGCATCACGGTAGCTCATTAGGCCGCGGCAATCCGCAGCAAGTCCAAGTTGGGTTTGGATTTGGGTTTGTTTTGCGCGGGATAAAAACGAGAAATGGCGCAGCTGTTTACTGTCGCCCACCACCAGTGCCGCTTTTGCCCGCTGTAAGGCCGGTAAACATGCGGCAATATTGGCTTGGGTGGCTTCATCAATAATCACTAGATCAAACATTTGCTGCTCCATGGGCAGCACTTTATGCAAGCTGGCAAGGCTAGATAACCAAATGGGAAAGGTTTGCTTTAAGGCATCAAAATCTGTTTTGTAGAAACCGTCGAGTTGCTTAGCGGACTGCCGAGCGCGAAGTGCACTGGCAAAACTCACCAGTGTACTGCGCTTATGTTTGAGTAATTGGTGTAATCGATAGTGAGTGGCCAATTGTAAGTATTTGAGGCTTAAGTCTTCTTTTTGGGCGATGAGGGCGGTTAATTTATCGAGCACATCCCATTGCTGAGCAAACTGTTTGATCCCGGCACGGTAAGCCCAGTTGTAAAGTCCTAAGCGCCAGCGTGATTGTCTTTGTTGTAAGGTCGCCAGTTTTTGGCCGCGACGTATGGCGTGGCGGCAATGGTGTATAAAACCGGCTTCCATTTTGGTTTGCTCGCGAGTCACAGTATTAAGTTGCTGTTTTGCATTGAGTAGTAAGATATCTGAGAGGGTTTCTGCAGTCGCAGGATGCTGACCATGCAGCATTTCATCTATCTGGTTTTTAAGGACTTTAATAAACTGCGGCGAGCCGGCTCGAATAAGACTGCTCCCTAGCTGGAATTGTTGCTGCAACTTATCGGCAATCACATCAACGGCAACATCGGTGTGGGCGACGATGAGGACAGATTTACCCCTTAATACCTGCTCCGCCGCCACTGTGGCTATGGTGTAACTTTTACCCGTTCCCGGTGGGCCCGATATTTGCCCCAAAGTATGGTTGGCCGCCACCTTTAAGGCTTGAATTTGTGCGCGGCTTAATAGCCCAGGAAGGTAATTCTCTTGGGTATCGACATTGTGACTAACTGAATCTCGAGTTGGCGTTTGCCCAAAAAGCGCTTGAAGCGGCGCAGAGTGTGAGGGCGCTGTGATGAGATTGTCGAGTTCGTGCAATATGCCGCGACTTGCCTGCGAACGCTCTGCAAGAATAATTTGGCTGCGACTAACCATAAACCGCCCACGTTTACGGCATAAGCCAGTGAATTCAGTCTCATCGATCAGCTTGGGAAAATGCAATAAATGACTGGTATCAACATCGGCTTGGCCCGCCCGCAGCCAAGCTATCCAGCCACTGACATCCGTTGGATTATCGCGTAACTCTTGACTTAAGCAGTGTCCTTCAACGACTAATTTTTCTAACAGGGCTTCATTGATGGTGAATGGCCCGCCGCCAGAGAAGCTGTTATTAGATTCGAGGTAAATGTTATCGCCATCGGCCTGTAACTGGCATTCACGGTACAGCAGTGGCGTGACGACTTTACGTTTTTCGCCATTAAGCTCGACAGTGCCGCAGAAAAACAGACAAGAGTGCAATAATACTTTTTCTCGCAGATACAAGGCACTACGCGCCATTAATGCCGAGGCAGGAGCAAATGGCACCGGTAAGCGTGGCAGAAAGCCACTGCTTAACTCGTCTTCACCTTGGAGCAATAGCTTTTCTTGCTCAGCAAGTTTGTGGCTAGACCAAAGGTTAATTTCAGCACTATCGTGTTGAAAACACTGTTTGTAGTAGTTAAGAATCCCTTGCAAACCCTATCCATCCCAAAGGCTTAATTGGCGGTGCGAGAGTAACTCAATCGCATAAGCCGAACAAGGTTTGCACCAACTGTGGATGATTTCTCCATGGTCGCAATAGCCTAAAAGAGAGGTATTCGATATGCCAGCCTTATTGCTCTGGAGCGGAAGCGTTTTTGTAGATGTGAACTAAGGTATCAGTAATCGCATTTGTATCAATTAAGAGCCCGAAAAGTGGCGTTTGTATCAGTATTTGGTGTGTTATTGAAATGTTTGTTAAGTGTTTGAGTTTGTGAAATATTTGTTTTTGTTTTTAGTGGAAATTGCCATTGTTGTCATTGTATAACTGCGTAGACTGAACTGAATTTTTGTCTGCTAATGAGGGAAACAATGATAAAAAGTAAGCTAAAGGGATTCGCGGTTTTGACCTTCGCCTGTTTAGGCGTGACCGCTTGCGGTGGTTCTGATAATGACAAGGATGAGGATACCTCTAAAACTGATACTTATGTGCAATTCTATAATGCGACAGTGGGGAGCACTGCTACCGCGCTGAAGATTGGCGATAAAACCTATGAAAGCGTGAGCTACGCAGATGCGATGCCACGATTTACATCTACCCCCGGTGTGAGTGAAGTAGAGGTGATGGGTAAGGATGCGGCAAATAAAGATATTTCACTCTACAAAGAGAATATCGATTTAAAAACGGCAACCGACCATTTCTTTGTATTGCATGGGGATTTTGCCTCGCCAGCCCTTTTGAATATTAATTACTCGCGTACCGAGCTCGATAAACAAAATGCCGAAGTGGACAAGAGCAAGATGCAATTATTGATTGCACACACTGCGACTGATGCACCTGCCTACGATGCCTATATTGCCAAAGCGGATAAAGGCTTTGCCGATGCAGTGATGCTAGGCAGCGTCTCCTATGGTGAGGTTTCAACACCACAGATTTTAGATACGGGCGACTATAAAATTTATCTGACTGCGGCGGGTACGACCAATATCAGTTACACCACGGCAAGCATTAACTTTAAAACCAAGGTGCCTTATAAGTTGATTTTAAGGGAAAGCTTTGGCGCTTCAGCCGCTAAAATCAGTTTAGACAGCGTCGACTCAACCACCAATGTGCGTAACCATGTCGCCCTCGAAAGCAGTGTAGACTTTAGAGTATTCAACGGTTTGGCTACACATAATGTTGATGTGAAAGTGGTGAGTAGTAAGCAAGAAGCGCTATTTAGCAATGTTGCCCCCTTCGGCGTAACAGCTTACCAAGGCGCCGAGTTTAATGACTTTGGTGTGAGCGTACTTGACCATACAAGCCAAGCTAAATTACTCGACAATGTGCTGATCACCCTTAATCAAGATGATATTAAAACCATTTTCATTTACGAGCAGGCGACAGAGCAGGGCAGCCAAGTGAAGGCGATGGAGATGAAGCAAACTCAGACGCCAAGTCCCTATAGCTTTAAGTTTGACATCGTGAGTTTTGCCGATAAAAGTAATCTCACTGTATATTTCTTAAAAGCAAATGACACGATTGAAACTGCGGTAAATAAAATCACTGCGGTCAACCCAGCTAGCCCTCAGTCAGTGACTGTACCTGCAGGCGAATATTCTATTAAAGTCATCGCAGTCGAAAACGGCACTAAAACCGTTGTCTATGCCTCCGATTTAATGGATTTCAGCAATGAAGATAATGTCACTATGGTGCTGAATAAAGATGCTGCCACTAGCTTTGGTTATAACTTGATTGAGCTCTAACCGTTAAGGTGAGTGAACTTAGCTAATACAAGAGCGCTACTTAGGTAGCGCTTTTTATTGATTGTGGCAGTGGGGTTAATGTAGGCTAATCGGCAAAAATTAAGCTGAGTGGTGGTTGTGTGGATAACGCGAGCAGCATAGGAAAAGGAGTTCACTGTGATTAGCAAAGGATTTAAAGACGGCCATTTCCAAATTGGTGAAGGCAGTATTAGCGGCACCATAGCGTGCATGTTAGCCATATTATCGTTTTTAGGTGTATTGGCGTTTCATTTCCCTGAATACCTGACTACCCCCGAATTACGCCAAAGTTATAACGTCGATATTATTCGCAGTTTGATATTTGTCGCCTTAGTGGTGTCGGGCAGCTTAGGTTTATTAAATTTTATTCGAAATAAAAATAAACGATTTGGCTTTGTCGCTTGGGTATTTGTGAGCTTGGCGATTGCCTTTGGTGGTCATCAAGTCGAGGTCGAGCCTTTTGCCAATCATAAGGTCTCACTGGGGTTAGATTGGTTTATTTTAGACTTATTAGGTTCAACCTTAATTTTTATTTTTATCGAAAAATGGCTACCCCATAAACCTGAACAGCCAATATTGAGACCCGAATGGCAAGGGGATTTAAATCATTTTTTGGTGAATCATTTAGCGATTGGATTTGTATTATTGGTGACGAATCAATTTGTGCAGTCGACCTTTTCTTGGGCCATTTCCAGCACAGTGCAAAGCTTTATCGCGGGTCTGCCCTTTGTGTTGCAACTGCTGTTGATTCTATTGGTCGCCGATTTAATGCAATATGCGGCGCATCGCGCTTACCATGAGATCCCATTCCTGTGGCGTTTCCATTCGGTACACCATAGCGCCAAGCATTTAGATTGGCTGGCGGGATCAAGGCAACATATGTTTGAGTTGATCGCCACCCGCTGTCTAGTACTTACGCCGATTTTTATCTTGGGATTCTCCAAAGATATCATCAGTATTTATGTCATTATCGTTGGCGTACAGGCGGTATTTAACCATGCCAATGTCCAAGTTAACTTCGGTTGGCTACGTTACTTAATCGTCAGCCCGCAGTTCCACCATTGGCACCATGCTTCCGATAAGGCGGCTATAGATCGTAACTATGCCGCCCATTTTTCATTTTTAGATTACCTCTTTGGAACCGCAGTTCGAGGTCAGAAAGAGTGGCCAGAGCAATATGGTGTCGTCGGTGATTACATGCCCGTTGGCATGTTTAAGCAGCAATTATATCCCCTCGGTTTAGCGAAGAAGGACACAAAATAACGGCGCTGCATTTGGAGTGGTTTGTTTTGGAGTCATTATCTGGAAGTCATTGTCTGGGAGTCAATGTGAGGTTAACTGGGCCACAATGTTTAGGTAATAGTTAACTCTGGCACTGGGATAGCAAAAAGCCCAACACAGCGTTTTTAATTGGCGCTTTGTTGGGCTTTTTTTGCAGTTAATATCGCAAGCGTTATTCGCTGATTTTCAGCTCTTGGCCTGGCTTAATAATGCTCTTGCCATTGAGCTGGTTCCACTTCATTAAATCAGCCAGTTTGACCTTATTCTTACGGGCGATTTTATCCAGTGAATCGCCGGATTTTACCTTGTAGGTTTTGGCTTTTACCGTTGGCTTATCGGCCGATTTTGAGCCGTTGGCCTTAGTGCCGTTGGCATTTGTTTTGGTCGATGACTTGGCTTTGCTATCGGCCTTAGTGTTGGCTTTAGCGGGTTCTGGCTCATTATCATTGGCTGCCATTGGCGTTAAGAGTGTGAGCTCTTGGCCGATTTTGAGGCGATCAGAGGTCAGGTTATTAGCCTGTTTTAATGCCTTGACTGATGTATCAAACTTAGCCGCGATTGTGCCTAGGCTGTCGCCGGACTTAACGATATAGCTTTGGCTGTCATAGCGTTTTTGGGCGTAGAGTTTGTCGTGATTTTCTTGATATTGGCCTATGTTTTCCAGCGGTAAGGCGATCTGATATTTGCCTTTGCTCGGGATCACGCCTTGGCGAAAGCCCGGGTTATAGGTTTTAAATTCTGCCTTGCTCAGCCCTGCCGCATTGGCGATTTGGCCGATATCCACGCCATTGGGCGCAGGGACTCTATCTAAGAAAGGGCGGTTCGCAATCGGTCGCACTTTTAGATTGTAATGATTGGGTGCGCGAATAATTTGAATAAAGGCCAGCCACTTAGGCACAGTTTGTACGCGTTTGGCCGGAATGCCCAGCGACCAAAAGTCCGTTGGTTTGCCCTTGGCTTTATTCTTGTCGATGGCGGCTTTAATCACCAATTCACCGGTATTGTAGGCGGCGACAGCGTTGATCCAGTCTTTGTCTAAGGTGTCGTACAAATGCTGTAGATAGTCGAGCACGGCATCGGTTGAGGCCAGTGCATCTTTGCGACCGTCGTAGGCAGAGTTAACCGTTAAGCCAAAATTACGCCCAGTGGCGGGGATCATCTGCCACAGTCCAGCTGGGCCGTTTGCCTGTGCCAGTGGATTGTAACCACTTTCGACTATGGGTAATAACGCCAATTCTAATGGCATGTTACGGGCTTCGAGCTGGCTGACAATGTAATACAAAAAGGGTTCGGCGCGTTCGCCGACTTGGTTCATAAATTTCTGTTTATCATCGAAAAAGTTACGCTGTTTGCGCACTTCGGCATCGTCATGTACGTCAATGGTGTTGGCGTGTTGGATCTTTTCCCAAACGTCGCTGTACTGCTCAACCACAGCAGGTGGCGTGTGCTGCTGGTGTTGTGGCGAGTGCTCGTTAGCGTTACTCACATCATTTGCTGGGGCATTGAATTCTGTGGTTGATGGGCTTGCCGACGTGGTCGCGCAACCGCTCAATTGGGCCACGAACATGGCCAGCATTAGCACTGTAAAAGAGTGCGTTTGGCGAAAATGTTTCCGCATGATTGTCCTGTGATGAGTTAACTGGGCATTCCATATTGGTGCACATGCTAATCTGTTTTCGCGTTTCTGGATAGCTCCCCCACGGTTTCCCCCTATTTGCAGCGCCCGCCTAACGCCTGCTTAACGCCCGTTTAGCGCCGATTGTGCCGCCCTTTGGCTGGATATCTTGCGTTTAGCTTTAGCCATTAATGCGCTACCATAGCGGCGATTTTTCATTGACTTGGGTAGCAAAGTGCAGACGTTAGCGCAGTTAAGAGCAGGGCAGTTACAAGGGATCACGCGTTTACAATTGGTCGAGGAGTTAACCGAGTTTCCGCGGGAGATTTTTGACTTAGCCGATACCCTCGAAATCCTCGATTTATCGAATAATCAATTGAATACTTTGCCCGAGGACCTGTACCGATTATCGCGTTTAAAGATCATCTTTGCTTCTAATAACCGTTTCGAACACTTACCCGAGGCATTAGGACGCTGTGAAAGTTTAGAGATGATTGGCTTTAAGGCGAATCAAATCCGTACTGTGACTGCCGCCGCGTTACCGCTGCAAACTCGCTGGCTCATTCTTACCGATAACCAAATCGAAACCTTGCCTGCGGCTATGGGCGATTTACCTCGTCTACAAAAATTAGCCTTAGCGGGCAATCGGTTAACGGTTTTGCCCGAGTCGATGGCCAATTGCCGTAACTTAGAATTAGTGCGCCTATCGGCCAATCAACTGCAAGCGCTGCCAGCTTGGCTATTGGGTTTGCCTAAGTTAACTTGGCTCGCGTTTGCGGGTAATCCGTTCAGCCATACCTTAGTCGATCCCCATGCCGATGTGGCCACTGTGGTGAATGTGACTCTGGATGATATTAAGTTGGCAGAAAAACTGGGTGAAGGCGCCTCTGGGGTGATTTATCGAGGCGATTGGTTGAATCAAGCCATGGTCGCCATGACGGGTTCATCGCAGATTGCGGTAAAACTCTTTAAGGGTGAAGTGACCAGCGATGGTTATCCCGCCGACGAGTTAGATTGCTGCCTAACAACGGGAGATCATCCGAGCCTTATCAAGGTGGTCGCGCACATCAGCCAAAAAGATCAATTGGGCTTAGTGATGGAGCTTATCCCGCCGGGGTTTAGCAATTTAGGCTTACCGCCAAGCTTAGCAAGTTGCACCCGCGATACTTTTCATGCCGATACTCAGTTCAGCCTTGATGAGGTGGCAATGATGGCATTCCAACTCGCCGATGCGATGGCGCACATGCACGCTAAGCAAGTGAGCCATGGCGATGTCTACGCCCATAACATTATGGTTAATCAACAGATGAACTTGTTGTTTGGTGATTTTGGCGCGGCATCCAATTTACGCAATCTGTCTACAGTCGAGCGCTTGGCGATGGAGGCGATTGAAGTGCGGGCGCTGGGCTGCTTGATTGAAGATCTGTTGGCTTATGTGAGTGGCTCGGTTGGCCCTGAATACTATAAAAAATTGAGTGCGATTAAAGACGAATGTATGCAGTTAGATGTGACTCAGCGCCCCTGTTTTGCAGACGTGAAAAAGGCCATCGGAGCCCTGCTAAAAGGCAAATAGTGGCTTGCTAACAGGCTGGCTTTACATCTGTTTCTAGTTTGTTGTGGTTTATGTGATTTTGTGTGATTTAAGTTTTTTCGATTAGGTTTTGCGTTAACTCATTGTTTTGTTTGAATGTGTAACAGTATTTTTACTGGCACTGACAGGGATTATGCCTATAGGCTGTATACCCAAATAACCTCAAATTGCTGAATAAGCACTTTGGAGGACTGGGTATTAGTCTTGGGTTCAATCCGGTTTGCTGTTGTCGGATAGGATGTCCGTTGAATAGTAAGAACAATAGGTTTGCATACTATGTTTATACAAACGATGTTTACACAAATAGTGACAAAACGAGCACGCAGTGCATGCGATATTTCATTTAAAAGCCAGCCCCACAATCTTCCAAAGGCGCCCTTAATCGCGCCTTTGACGTTTCTACTGGCGAGTCTTTTCACCTTAACCCCTATAGCTGTATCAGCGGCGGATAAGATCGACGTTATCCCTGTGACGGTCGAGGCCATTCAAGAAACTGCCTTTGCCGATATCGTCAACGAAGTCGGTAAAATTAACGCCATCGATTCGGCGATCCTCAACTTTAATGCCAGTGAAAAAATCAGTGCTATCCATTTTAGTAACGGCGACAAAGTGACGAAGGGCCAAGTGATTGCCGAGCAAGATAACACTAAGGCCAAGGCTGATTTAGACAAGGCCAAAAGCACCTTAGCACTGGCAAAAACAAAGCTTGAACGGATTGAAGACCTGTTAATCAAAGAGCCATTTGCACTCTCCAAGCAAGATGTGGATGAACTGCGGGAAAATGTGAATCTGGCTGATGCCGATTTTCGTCAGAAACAAGCAACCATGAACGACTACTTGATCAAAGCCCCCTTCGACGGTCAGCTAACAAGCTTTAGTCAGTCCATCGGCAGCCAAATTGGCGCAGGTACCGCCTTAGTCACCCTTTATAGTTTAAATCCGGTCGAAGTCCGTTATGCCATTAGCCAGAAGGATTTAGGTAAGGCACAAAAAGGCCAGAAGGTGAATGTCACCGTTGAAGCCTATGGTAATAAGGTGTTCAATGGGTTAGTTAACTATGTGGCCCCTGCGGTGGATGAAAGTTCAGGACGAGTTGAGGTACACGCCGCCCTCGATAACCCTGAGTTCAAACTGGCGCCCGGTATGTTCGCCAATATTAAGCAATTCTACAGCAATGATATTAAACACTTATTAGTGCCGCAAAATTCAATTATCGCCAATAATGACGAACGCTTTGTCTGGTTAGTGCGCGGCGATAGCGCCGTAAAACAAGTGGTTAAACTCGCGCAAAACACTAATGATGGCTATGCGGTTGTAACCGAAGGTTTAGCCGAAGGCGATCTCGTGGTTAAAACGGGTATGCAAAACCTCAAGGCCGATAGCAAGATCAAAGTCATTCGGGACAAAAGCGCGGCAGATAAAGCCACTGTCTCCAGTGTTAACTCTGGTGCGGTCGAAGCGCTAAGCGCTGAGCCCAGCACTGAGGGGGCCGAATAATGCGTTTACCCGAAGTCTGTATTCGCCATCCTATCTTCGCCTCCGTGCTCAGCATCATGGCAGTGTTACTGGGCTTGATTGCCTTTCAAAAACTCGATATCCGATATTTTCCTGAGCACACCACCCACTCGGCATCTGTGAATGCATCGATTGCTGGGGCTAGCGCCGATTTTATGTCGAGCAATGTGGCCGATAAGTTAATTGCGGCGGCTTCGGGCATAGACAAGGTCGATACTATGTCGACCGACTGTAGCGAAGGTCGCTGCTCGTTAACCATTAAATTCAATGACGATACCAGCGATATCGAATACACCAACTTAATGAATAAGTTGCGTAGCAGCGTCGAAGGGATTAACGATTTCCCCCAGAGCATGATAGATAAACCGACCGTTACCGACGATACCTCGGCCACGGATTCGGCCAGTAATATCATCACCTTTGTGAACGTGGGTGGCATGGAAAAGCAGGCTATGTACGACTACATTAGCCAGCAGCTAGTGCCGCAACTCAAACAAGTTCAAGGCGTTGGTGCTGTTTGGGGACCCTATGGCGGCTCACAAAAGGCGGTCAGAGTCTGGCTCAATCCTGAACAAATGAAGGCGTTGAATATTAAAGCTGCCGATGTGGTGGGCACGTTAGGCTCTTACAATGCCAGTTTTACCTCGGGGGCGATCAAAGGTAAGTCGCGGGATTTCTCGATTAACCCTTTGAATCAAGTTGAAACGCTTGAAGACGTGAAGGATCTGGTGATTAAGGTCAGCGAGGGCAAGATCATCCGTGTGGCCGATGTCGCCGATGTGGTGATGGGCGAAGAAAGCCTGTCGCCGAGTCTGTTGTCCATTGGCGGACACAGTGCCATGTCGTTGCAAATTTTACCTTTGAGTAATGCTAACCCTGTGACAGTGGCCTCGAACATTAAGGCCGAAATTGCGCGTATGCAGCAGCATTTGCCCCAAGGGTTAGAAATGACCTTGGCCTACAATCAGGCCGATTTTATCGAGGCTTCCATCGACGAAGGTTTTTCCGCGCTGATTGAGGCGGTGATCTTAGTATCCTTAATTGTGGTGCTATTTTTAGGTAGCCTGCGGGCGGCGTCGATCCCGATTATTACCATTCCTGTGTGTGTGATCGGCGTGTTTGCCGTGATGTCGGCGCTGGGTTTTAGCATCAATGTGCTCACTATTCTGGCAATAATCTTGGCCATCGGTCTGGTGGTGGACGACGCTATTGTGGTGGTGGAAAACTGCTATCGCCATATCGAAAACGGTGAAACCCCTTTTAACGCGGCGATTAAAGGCTGTCAGGAAATCATTTTCCCTATCATTGCGATGACGTTAACGCTCGCCGCCGTGTATCTGCCGATAGGACTCATGTCGGGGTTAACCGCCGATCTGTTTCGGCAATTCTCCTTCACCTTGGCCGCTGCCGTGATGATCTCTGGTGTGGTGGCGTTAACTTTGTCGCCTATGATGAGCGCCTATCTTATCAATACCACTGAGCAGCAGCCTAAATGGTTTAGCCGAGTCGAGCATGCGCTGCAGCAGTTAAATGATTTGTATATCAAAGAGCTGGATAAGTGGTTCGGTCGTAAGCGTTTAATGCTCGGCGCGGCAGTGGTGCTTGTCGGTCTTGCGGGCATAGCCTACTGGCAGCTGCCGAAAATACTTTTACCCGCGGAAGATTCTGGTTTTATTGATGTGGCGTCCAATGGCCCAACGGGTGTGGGTCGCCAGTATCATCTGAACCATAATGCTGAGCTTAATGGCGTGATGGACGAGCATTCTGCCGTTGGAGCGAACTTGTCTTACATCGAGGGCGAGCCAGTAAACCATGTGCTGCTCAAACCTTGGGGTGAGCGCAGCGAGGGGATAGATGAGGTGATCAGCGACTTGATGACTAAATCGAAGGAGAGCGTTTCTGCTTACAACATGTCCTTTAGCATTCGCTCGGCGGATAACCTCAGTATTGCCAATAATCTGCGCTTAGAGTTAACGACCTTAGATCGCAATAAGGATGAGCTGAACAACACCGCCGCCAAAGTGCAAAAGTTACTCGAGGATTATCCAGGGCTGAACAACGTCGGTAACTCGGTACTGAGGGATCAACTACGCTACGATTTATCTATCGATCGCAATGCGATTATCCTCTCGGGGGTTAGTTATGGCGATGTGACGAATGCGCTTTCTACCTTCCTTGGCTCAGTCAAAGCGGCGGACTTACATGCCACCGATGGCTTTACCTATCCCATTCAAGTGCAAGTAAACTTAGATAAGCTCAGTGATTTCAAAGTATTGAATAAGCTGTACGTCACCTCAGAATCGGGGCAAGCATTGCCGTTATCGCAGTTTGTGTCGATTAAGCAGACTACGGCAGAGTCGAACATTAAGACCTTTATGGGCCTTGATAGCGCCGAGCTGACGGCAGATATTATGCCCGGCTATTCCACCAATGAAATTAAAGCCTATTTAGACGAGCAACTGCCAACGCTGCTCAATGACGCCCAAGGCTTTAAATACAATGGGGTAGTGAAAGATTTAATGGATTCGCAGGCGGGCACTCAGTCGCTATTTTTGCTGGCACTGGTGTTTATCTATTTGATTTTGGCCGCGCAGTTTGAAAGCTTCGTCGATCCCTTAATTATCTTACTGACTGTGCCCCTGTGTATTGTTGGCGCGCTGCTGACCTTAGCTTTGTTTGGCCAGAGCGTGAATATCTACTCGCAGATAGGGTTATTAACCTTAGTGGGACTCGTGACTAAACACGGCATCTTGCTGGTGGAGTTTGCCAATAAGCAACAGGACCAAGGCTTGAGTGCGATTGAGTCGGCGCTAAGCAGTGCTAAATCGCGCTTAAGGCCGATTTTAATGACCTCTTTAACCATGATTTTAAGTGCCATTCCTTTAGCGCTGGCTTCTGGGCCTGGTTCATTAGGGTTAGCCAACATAGGCTTAGTCTTAGTCGGAGGCTTAATGACGGGGACCTTCTTCTCGTTATTTGTGGTGCCTGTGGCCTATGTTGCTATGGCCGAACTCAAAGCTAAGGATGTGCTTGCTGGGCTGCGCAGTGCTAAAGTTTAGTCGCAGGTTGGTTGGGGTTGATCGAGCCTAGATCCACTACATGGGTTCAACTTGCCCATAAATACGTTATGATTTAAGCCAATAGCTAAGCGCGTTGGCTTAATTTTTTTGTCGAGTGATCATTGCAGTATTTGAGAGAGTGTTGAGTGCGAGTGGCCTCATCAGCGACGGAGAGCTGGCATTATGAGTTTGTTACAGTGTTTTCATCGGGCGCCCCTGTATCTGGCTTGCTCGGCTGGGCTGATGTTTGCCTCTCCGGTCATGGCCTCTTTTTGGCAGGCCTTGTTTCGCAGTGAGTTACCGGTCGATCAAGTGACGGCGCCGGCGGGCAGCCAGCGTTTCGAGTTTGTCGGTGTGTTGCCCGCCAATACGCAATTAGAACTGGTCGGTTATTACGCCTCATCGATTTGTACCCGCAAGGAAATTCGTTTTCCCAGTGGCGATCTCGCGAATCCCTACCGCGCCACACTCGAAAAAACCTCAGTGCTGCGGCAAGTGATTAGCAGTGGTAGCAAAGCGAGTGAGTTTTCGCTGCCCTTAGCCTTAAATGGCGGTGGTGATTGTCAGTGGCGGCTTGAGGATTTAATGCTCGATGTGACTATACTGCCGAACCACCCGCTGTGGCAGAGAGCTAAAACGCTGCAACGGGATTACCTCGCCAAGTTGCAGCGCACTTTGGTAGATGCATCTAAGGCTGCCAGCCAAACTAGGTTGCCGACTCAAGTGTCACCCCACGATGATTTTTATTTAAGCCATGAACTTAATATCGATCCCATCCGTGCGGGTAGTGAGGCGGATAACTCGCTGCTGGCGACCACGCCGTTATCGTTAGCGCCAGTCTACTATCCGGTTTTTATTCATTATCCAGAGGAAGACAAACCCTTCGAGGCACGGCTGAAGAGTAGCCTACAGCGCACTGCTAGCCTGTGGGCCAGCCCGTATACTCAGGCCGTTCGGCGTGGCGATGAGGCGGTGATGCGGGTGAACTTCAATCCACAGATTGCCGAGCATTACGAAGTCGATGTCTGGTATCAGCCCGATGCGGTGGAGGTGAAGTATCCCGACGGTACTCAATATGCTTATGCTAACGGTGATGTGAAACTGTATGCCTATGGTAAACCTGAATCACAAATCAAGACCTTAGCTCAAAGTGCCAAGGCCGAAGACAAGCGCTTATTGGCGCGTATCTATGAGCTTGGGCACGCCTTGCCTAAGGACGAGGCTAAGGCGCTAAAGTATTACCGCGAAGCCGCAGAGGCGGGCGATATTGAGGCCTTGCACTGGATGCGAGATCAAGCCGGTTACGCGGGGCGAAATGATGAAAAAACCTATTGGCTGGAGCGCGCCGCAAGCTTTGGTGATAACACGGCAAAGCTTGAGTTAATCCGTTTACCTTTATCGGTTATTGAGCGTGGCCTCGTTAATACGGGTGAGGATAAGGTTAGAGAAACGCAAGCGTGGCAGCAGTTAAATCAATTAGTTGACCAAGGATTGCCTGAGGCAAGCAGCCTGATGGCTTTCTATCAAGTGTTACCCTATTCACCGTATTTTGATGCTAACGCCGCGCTGGAAAATTATCGCCTGAGTGTGAAGGCTAAGCCTGAACTGGCCCATGCGGCGGCCAGCGATTATTACTATTTGGCAGATAATTTTGCTGCGGGTGCGGAGTTTTGGCAGATTGCAGCCGAGCGGGATCTCTACGCCGCAGCCGAACTTGCCAATATCTTGTTATCGGAAACCCATCGAGATGCAGTTAACGCGCGCTACTGGTTAGCAAGAGTGACGACGCTGGGTGCCAAGCAAGGTTTGCAGGCGGACATTTTAGGCAATGCTTACTTCCAGCTTGCAACCTTATTAGATAAAGGCGAGGGCGGCGCGGTCGATGCGAAAACAGCGTTAACGCTTTATCAGCAGAGCATTGAAATGGCAGAGCGATTTTCAAACGACTATGAAGCAAAGGCCAAGGACAGAGTGCAAGTGCTTGAACAGCTGCGCTTATAACCTCATGTTTATATAAAAGAGTATTCGTTAGCATTTAGCCAATAAAAATCCCTGCCATGGCAGGGATTTTGCTATTTATTCAAATACTTGATTTAAGCCTCTAGTGTTAAGTGGCTAGAGTTGAATAAGCAGATTTAAACGTTCTGGCTTAAACAACGATAGCCAACTAGCGTAAATCGACTTGCAGTGCGACACCCGAACTCTGGGGTTCACTCTGCACTGTGATGTAATACCACCCCACGTTTGGCGCATCGACTGTGATACTTTCTTGAGTGTTAGCAGGCGTGACAGACGCTGCATCGAAGTGTTGAGCATTGGCCCAAGTCGTCCCCGAAAACAGGCTCACATCACCACTGCCGTGGGCAGAGTTGATGCTTAACTGACTCGTACCTTCTGGCACCCAAAGATAGTAATCGCTGCGGCCATCGGCGGTGCAGATGGCTTTGCCTGAACTCAGCTCACCATGACTCAAGGGGGATTGCGTCGCGCAGGCATTGGCGATGAGAGCTGGCGTAGGCGTGTTGCTTGCACCAGCATTGAGGGTGAGAGTGACGCCGCTAAACTCAGTGGCAGTATCCACTGTGATATAACGCCAGCCGCGATTGGCACTAAAACTAAGCGACTCTTGATTACCCACTTGAGTGCTCTTGGCATCGGCATTATCGGCGTCGGCCCACTGACTGGCATTGAAGTAAAGATTGGCATCCCCTGCGCCGCCCTTAGTGGTGACGGTGAACTGGCTATTATCTTCCTCAACCCAGAAGTAGAAGCTGTTGCGTCCACCACTGATGCACTCGTTTTTGCCCAGTGTGAGCTGGCCATAGTCTAAGGTCACTGCACCGCAATTTGCTGGTGGCTCAGGATCCACGCCGCCATCTCCCAGATCGGGATCGACATCAGCGAACAGCTCAGTGGTGCTGACTTGCATGTCGACGCCGCCAAAGTCCCCCGACAAGGTAATGTAGTGCCAATATTCGTCAGGGTTTAACTGCACTTTAATGACTTGATAGTTACCATTGCCGATCCCCGCGCCTTGGTTTTGTTCTGGGCTTGCCCAGCCTCTAGAATCGAAATAAATGTCGGCATCACCCCAACCACCGCCAATCTTGATCCAAAGATCTTGGGCCGAGCGATCGGTATTAGTGAAGCTAAAACTGGCGCGGCCGAGTTTTGAATCGATACATTCCATCGGCACATCGATTTTCAGGCTGGCCGATTCTGTGTAACGGTAGGCTTCGTTCGTCACTTGGCAAGGCGAGTAATCCTTACTGATAGTGCCCGCAGGACCAGTCCAGTTACCTTCACGGCCACTGGGCTCAGCATCGACATCACTTGGGCCTTTATCGACAATGCCATTGTCAGCCGTGCTCAAGCCGCTGGCGAGCCAACCTTGCCACTCGTTGTCGTAACGTGTACCGATACCATCCATAAAGGTTTGATATTCCGCGTATTGGTCGTTACGTAGGTAGGCGAGAATCTGTCTTACATCGTCCCTGTGATGCTCAAACATAAAGCGCACCGCCAGATAACCCCAACGGTAGATACGGTCTTGGCCCGATTCATAGTTGTTTTTGAATATGGTCGACAACATAAACTCACCGGTTTCGCCCATGGCAATGGCCGCGGTATTGGCGTCACGGTAAGAAATGTATTCTGCTAGGCCTTCAATCCACCAAATAGTATTGGCCGAAGTGCCGCGGCTAAAGTCACCAAACAGGTTATAGCGCCCGTCGAGGTAGTGCACATATTCGTGTTGCAGGTTCCAGACATGGAAATCCGGCGTGCGCCATTCGGCTTCATAGGCGATAAAACGCGCCTGATTTTTGAGTCCGGCGGGCGAGCCCTCAAGGTACATGCCGCCGTTGTCAGTATTGATGCCAAAGATACTGTTGGCTAAGGATTTATACTCAGACGAACTGCCAAAGATCACTAGCTCTAAGTCATCGTTGTTATCTTGCTCCACGGGTTGCATGCCTGTTTCTAGCTTACTGTGGAAATAGCTCTCTTGACTGGTCAGCACATCACAGGCCCATTTGGCTTGATCTTGATAGAGATCTTGGGCGCGGATCTTGAGACTGTCGGAGCATTTCCAATTAAAAGGTAAGGCATCGGCTTCTAACTGCGCCTTAAAACCACAGATATTGTAATCGTTACAATGGCTGCGATCGTAATAGTCGGCCATTTCTGCCGCCGCGTACCAAAGCACTTTACTCGGTTCGGTTTTGCTGGTGCTGCTGAGGATATTTTTAACCAGCTGAGTCACTCGCGGGCGCATGGCATCAATGTAATACAGTCTAGATAACTCTTTGACTGAGTTAACTAACAGATACTCTGCATTGGTACCTAACAAGTCGCGATGTTCGAGTTGGAAGTTATTTAGCGCATCTAAAATGCCTTGGTCACGAGCGAACAGCGCCTGCATGTCATCATTCCACTGGGCGCGGAATAAGGTGGTAAACACTGAGTTGGCTGCGGCGTTCATGGCGAAACTGGCTTGCCAGTTAGCGTCGTAGTCCGTTAGCACTTTAATGGTGACATGATTGAAATCGGCGCCGAGCTCGGCAGAGTCAATCAGGATTAAGGCTTCTTTCAACACGCCAGCATTGTCATCGGAAACAGTCCAAATCGCAGCGTTCGCAAATAAAGCGTTGAGGGCCGATTTTAAGCTGGCCTTAGCGGCGCTGCTGTAAGCGGATACATCATTTGGGCTGTAAAACTGCACATAGAGAGCGGCGCGGACAAAATAAATATGCGATTCAAGATGCTGAACATCGACCCCAGTGTAGTCCTTGGCTTTAGTGGCAATGGCGTTGGCGACACTGATCACATTGGCCTCGCTAAACAGCGCGGTCGCAGCACTGCCTTTGAGGCTATAGAGCTTACCGACGCACTCGGGTGTCGATTGGCTCAATTGATCCACTAGGGCTTGGCCCGATTTACCGACAAAGTCACTGCAGTCATTGCTCTGCAGTGCGGCGCTGCGACTCTGTAACTTAAGTGGCGGTTGCTCAGATACTTCGCGCTTCTTGCGTGAATGCATCTTAGGCGGTTCTGTCATTGTCTGTTCTGTCATAGTTGGCTCATTCGGGGATGCCATCAATGGCGTCTCTCGCAGTAGCTGTCTATGGGATTCTATTTGGCTAATGGGCGCCGAGGGTGGTCGTGGTGCGGGTTGCGCTTGTGGATTGCTGGGTGTGTTGCTGCCTAATGGGTGACTCGTATGAGTGTCATGGGCGAGAGCGGGAGTCGCAAAAGCTAAGCTAATAGCTGCGAAGAGCAGTGTGTTTTTCATTGTGTATCCGTAGTTATCTAGTCTGCAAAGCAGATCTTCCTTGGGCGTTATTTGATGCGTGGAACCTAAGCTTGCATCAAACCTCATTGGATTATTTGCGTGATAACAATAGCGCGACAAACATCGCAGCTAGCAAATAATGCGTTCAAATGATGGCTGTAAGTTTTTAATATATCTAGTATTTACCTCAATATTTACTCGATACATCTTTTTTGTTCAGCTTAGGTTCAGCTTTTGCTATATGGGTTTGCACCGGAAGCTGAGTCTGTGGGACTCCATACCTTATGAAATGCCTGATTGAATAAGAGTGGCTATTTGGCTTGAATTTGCGCTAGCTTAGCCGCATTAAGGTTAGATGCACTTTCCGCAGTAAGCACTCGAACCGCTAAGCCATCTGCGATGAGGTCGATGCCATTCCAAAGGAGCTTTTATGTCAGCTTTACCAAGCGAATACACCCATATCTATGTTGAGCAACCCGGTGCCCCCGAGGTGATGCAATTATCGCGCTCGCCTCTGCCAGTCCCCGCCGCTGGTCAAGTGTTGATCCGCGTACATGCAGCTGGAGTGAATGGCCCCGATGTCAAACAAAGGGTGGGCGCGTATCCACCGCCACCGGGTGCATCACTCATTATTGGGCTTGAAGTCGCGGGGGATATTTGCGCCCTAGGTGAAGGCGTGAGCCAATGGCAAATCGGCGACAAGGTTTGCGCCTTAGTGCCTGGCGGGGGTTATGGCGAGTATGCGCTCACCTATGCCGCCCACTGTTTGCCTATCCCAACGGGCTTTAGTTATGTGCAGGCCGCTGCGCTGCCAGAAACCTTCTTTACCGTATGGGGCAACCTGTTTATGCGTGCGGGACTGAAAGCGGGCGAGACGGTACTGATCCATGGCGGCTCGGGCGGTATTGGTAGTACGGCCATTCAACTCGCCAGCGCCTTAGGGTCAACAGTGATAGCGACGACGGGGCAAGATGAGAAGCGCGATTATTGCTTGAGTCTTGGGGCGGCTGAAGTCATCAACTATCGCACCCACAACTTTGTTGAGCCCGTCATGGCGCTCACCCAAGATAAGGGGGTAAACGTGGTCTTTGATATCGCGGGTGGCGATTTTATTAACCTCGATTTACAAGCCTTGGCGATGGACGGTCGTATGGTGTCGGTGGCGATGCAGCGCGGGCCTAAGGCTGAAGTCGAGATTTTCCGCCTGATGGCAAAACGCATTATGTGGACAGGGTCGACCTTAAGACCGCAAAGCGTGGAGGCAAAAGCAGCGATTGCCGCCGAATTATTTGAGAAAGTCTGGCCACTGTTAAATGCCCATAAAATTGTGCCGAATATTTTTGCGACCTTTCCATTAGGCGAAGCCGCGAAAGCCCATGCGCTGATGGAGTCGGGTGAGCACAGGGGCAAGGTGGTATTGACTGTTATTTAGATTAGGCACCTTGGCTTGGCAGCGAGCTGGTTTAGGTCGCTGCCATTCGATGTCAGTCTGCGATCTTTCAGGCAAAAGTGTGGCTGAGTAACGCAGTGGTAAATAGCCGTTTGCGCGACTGTCGTTAAATCGTCATGGTTAAACCTGATGCTTAACCTTGCAGTAACCTCGAACGGCAACTTCGAATCGCAAAGTTTAAGCCCATCGAACATAGTCGATATGATTGCTTTTTATTGGGAATAAAACTTGCCGCGTCGATTTTTTAGACTAAAGTCGTTAATGATTAAACTTTTTGGGTACTTTGGCAGAAATTAATACGTAATTAGTGAAAATTTCATGGTATGAGGCATTGATTATCGGAAATATTCTGTAAAAATACCCAGTTGAAAACGTCAGAGACTTTCCGGCGCTATTCGTGGATCAAAGCAAGCGATACTTCGCTTATTCAGGCTAAAAAACTCATAGTGTATGTGTTGATTTAAGGGTATTAGCATATATGTATAACACAGCAAAGAAACAGGTTTGGTATGGTGAGCTGAGAACATCGAAAGGCAACGCGATTGTCGTCCATGACAACCAGCTGCCCGATGCCTCCCCAGGACGTATCTACCTATACAATACCGATCGCGATGCGATCATTGAGTATGTGGAAGATATAGTCAAAGTGAACCTATACGACTTAGATGAGGCTGCGTTAAAAGCTGCTGAGGCTAAGTTTAGTGGTGCATGGAAGGCGGCTAGAGCTCAATTCATGAGTAAGCATCAAGCTCGTATTGACCTAAACAACGTGAAGGAAACTGCGCCTGTACGTAAGGCAAAGCCTGAAGTTGAACCAGAAGTGGAATCCGATGCCGTAGGCGTGGATTTTGACGATGATTGGGGCGATGATTTTGATGATTAACACAGTGTCGGCTTAAGGGCTAACACTGTGAGTGTAAGGAATAAAATAGGGCTTATTTTATTCCTTATCGCTTTATTTCCTTCCGCGAAACCGAGTGTTAACCTCAATTCATCGCTATTTTAGCGTGCCCCCATTTACCGTTAATTTATTGCTATTTTATAGGCAATGGTTACGCATCGGCATCGAACTGATATCGGCTGATGTGGTGATAAACCTTGCCAGGTACTAACCAAACATCATCACCAAAGCGCTCGCCTTGATTCGGTGAGTCTGGCAGCATCTGCGGCTCTAAACACACGCCATGATGTTGATTTAATACCTGTTGATTGCGACCTACAGTGCCATCTAAAAAGTTAGCGCAGTAGAGCTGCACGCTCGGTTGATTGGTATAAACCGTCATAGCGCGACCACTCACTGGACTGCTTAAACAGCCAAAGCGGGCAAGTGAACCGCTTGGATCATTCATCATATAACAGTGATCATAACCGCGCGTGCTTGCGAGTTCTGCGGCATGCAGTTTGTCGCCTAAACGTATCGGCTGACTCAAGTCGAAAATCGACCCTGCCGTCTCGGCAATCCCAGTGGGAACACTGACATCATTCATGGTGAGATAACGCTTGGCATCAATTTGCATCAAATGCTCGTGATTGGTCTCTGAACCATCGAGGTTGAAATAACTGTGCTGGGTTAAGCTCACGGGGCAGGCTTTATCCACTGAGGCTAAGATCTCCACATAGAGATTATTGCCTGCCAGGCGGTAATCTAGCTGAACCGTGCAATTACCGGGAAAACCCATGTCGCCGTCTGGACTCATTAAGGTCAAGCGCACACCATCGGGCAGTTGGCCTAAGTGCCAGTTTTTACGGTTAAATCCTTCACGGCCGCCGTGTAAACAGTTGGTCGCTTGGTTGACATCGAGTTGATAATCTTGACCTTGATAGTGCATTTTGCCGTTAGCGATGCGATTCGCAAAGCGGCCTGCAATGGCACCTAAATGAGCCGATTGCGTCAGGTAATCTTCGGCGCTGTCACAACCAAGGACGATATTGGCACGTTCGCCGTGTTTATCTGGGGTCCACAGAGCGCGGATAATTCCGCCTAAGCTGATGACTTCTAATGCGAGTATGCCATTGTCGATCCGAACCCGCTCGATTTCGCCGCCACGGGGATCGGTCCAAGGATCCAAAACACTGAAACGTACCATTTAGCTTCCCTCTGTGTTGAATATGCTCACTGCTTATTGTGTTAAATGAGTATGTTAACCCTATTATTTGCCATCAACACTATAAAGTTCAGCGATGAATTCGTATGGTATCGACGGCCTTGTCACTGTATTGGTTTTCTTTGTTTTAAGCGCGTTCTGGCTAATTGTCTATGCGGCCCGCGCCAGCGCTGGCGGAACATAAATAGACAGTGGCATCGATGGCGGTTTTGTCGAAAAATTCATGTTCAACAGCGGCAACGACAGCGTCGGTCAGTTCATGATCGACTAAAGCCACCACGCAGCCGTCGGTCATGCGGATACCGCCACGCTCGCCAATCACTTGGCTGACAATCTCAACTAAAGTATCAAATTCGGGCAGTGTCACTTCAAAATCATCCCGCAGTGAAACATGGGATTCCGCCATTAAGCGGCTGAATTTTTCAATGTTATTTTGCTCTAACGCGCGTGCAGCACTTAGGGTTCTTTGGTTTTCTGTGACTACGTGTTTCGCTCTGCGATATAACACTTCATCTAAATCGGCTTTTGCGCTTTCTAATCGACGTAAATCGAGGTGACGCAGTGCATCTAAGCCAAAGTATTCAGCCGCTTGGGCGCATTCATTGCGACGTTGTTGATTGGTGGCAGCTAAACGTTGTTTCTCAATATGGGCATCTATGATGATAAGGCTTAGGTTTTCTGGGATAGGAATGGCTTCACTGTCCAGATCTAAGCAGTCAATCAGTAGTGCGTGGTCTTGCTCACCCATAGCGCTGCACATTTGATCCATGATGCCACAGGCCGATTCAACATACCTGTGCTCGCCGCGCTGTGCGAGTTGCGCTACCGCCATTGGCGATAAATGCAGTTGGCTGGTATCACTGATGGCAGTGCCGAAGGCGACAACTAAGGCGCCCGATGAGGATAACCCTGCTGCAAGTGGCACATCGCCCACAATGGCTAAGTCTAAGCCCTTGGCTAATAAACCCGTTTGCGCCATAGCCGCAGTAAAACCTTTGAGGTAATTCACCCAGCCATCTTGCGGGTCCATGTCGTTTTCTTGACCAAAGGTCCACTCTTTAATTTGTCCGGGGAAGGCATCGGCAACGGCACGAAACTTAGTGTCGTCACGGCGTTTTACTGCAATCACTGTATGAAAATTAATGGCCGCGGGGAGTACAAAACCGTCGTTGTAATCCGTGTATTCACCGATCAGATTGACGCGCCCAGGGGCTTGATATAAATCGTCGGCTTTAGTGCCAAAGGTTTGGACAAATAACTTTGTGGCGCGCTGCGCAGGGTTTGACATGCTGTAAAAAATTCCAAAAAAGCTGAGCTAATTTCGTTACCGTCATCGATTTATATCACGACTGAGTCGGTGATGTAACTGAGATTTTTTGCTGAAATGGCGATAGGTTGTAAGGAGAAAATCGATACTGTGATAGGAAGTCAAAATAGCGTATTCAGTGCGTTATCTAGTCGATTGATTTGTAAAGATTAGTCAGTAGTTAGTTGGATGCCGCACAAACTTGCAGAAGAGGTTACTGCTCGTTTGTGCGGCCTATTATGGCGTGATTTTAATTCAATGCAGCATTAGCAGGCACTTAACTGTTGGACTCTGCATTAATCTTAGGATCAGCCACTTGCGCTGTTTCTTCCGCTTGCGCGGTGTTTTTTTCTGAGTCTTGCAACAGCTCGTAAATCACATGATCCACAAAACCGGCACCGGCGGCTTCGTACAGGTTATAAACACTGTGTACACCGGACTCTCGAAGCGCCGCGGCATCGTCACTGTACTGCACAATCGCGCTGATCTTGCCTTGATAATCCAGTTTTTTGAGTTGCTCGACCGCAAACATATTTCCCGCGTGGTGCGGCATGGCCAGCAGCACTAATTCAAGATTCGGTGCTCTGTCGAGCTTCTCCCAAAAGTCGGTATCCGAGGCATCACCTTGTACTACGTTGCGGCCCTTGGCTTTATGTAAGTCGACTATGTCTTGCTTGTGCTCAATGCCGAGAATTTCGCCGTCAAATTGCTCCCTGAGTTCATCGTAGGCACCGCTACCAATGCGGCCCATACCTAAAATTAAGAAGCGTGGATTGCCAATGGCGATCGGTCTGTCTTCTGGATGCAATGGGCGTTTTTCAAGCTTGATTAAACGCTGTTGGAATCGTTGATAGATGTTACCTACGGTGGCGTTAAGCGGCGCGGCGAGTAAAAAACTAAAGCTTAATGCCACGGCGATGATCACTAGCCACTCTGGAGGTAACCAGCCTTTATAGGTGGCAACGGCGGCGACAATCAGACCGAATTCACTGAAGTTACCTAGGTTGAACGAGCCCAACATTGAGGTCCGTGAACGCAGCTTAAAGCGGGTAAGAATGTAGACAAACAGCAGGATTTTAAGTGGCACTAACAGCACTAACAGCGCCGCGAGCACGATATCCGATACCGTAGGTAAGCCGTTGAGCCCAATGGTTAAGAAGAAGGCGACGAGGAAAAGTTCTTTAAAATAGAACAGGGATTTTGCCAGCTCAGAGGACTTTTTGTGGCCCGCCAACAAGATACCGATAATCAGTGCGCCGAGATCGGGTTTTAAGCCAACAGACTCAAATAACCAAGCGCCAACCACGAGTGCCATTACTAGACCAAAAAGGACTAACAGTTCACCGTGGCCAACACGGTCGAAGGCTTTATAAATGAGCGGCTTAGCCAGTGGCAGTAAGAGTAATGCGAAGGCCCATACCGAAGGTACATCGCCCTTAGAAATGGTTAAAAACAGTACGGCGAAGATATCCTGCATAATCAAGATACCAATGGCGACTCGGCCGTAGAGGGATTGGACGTCGCCCTTATCTTCTAACACTTTGACCGCAAATACGGTACTGGAGAAGCTCAACGCGAAGGCGATTAACGTCAGCTGCTCAAGGTTAAGACTGGTGAGTTGGCTTAAACCCAGTAAGCCGAAGAGTTTCAGAATCGGCACAAAAATCACGATCGAGAGTACCAAGTGCACACTCGACCCCGCCCACACTTCGGCCTTGAACAGGCTGCGAATGTCGAGTTTTAAACCAATCGCAAACAACAGCAAAGTCACGCCTAGGCTGGCGAGTTCTTGCAGCAATGGCAGGCTTTCTTTATCTATCCCTAGGACGAATAATACGAAGCCCGCCACTAAGTAGCCGATGAGCGGTGGCAGTCCTATACGGCTGACGAGCATGCCGCAGATGAGTGTGATAATGAGGATACCGGGTTCCATGATGCTCCAATCTAAAAAGTCCAAAATAGTGACTGATTGTATAAGAAATCTATGACACTGGAACAAAAAAGCGGACTTTTAATGAAAAAAGTCCGCTTTTTATTGGTGTTGCGGCAAATACACTCGCCGGTTAAAACCTGCGCGAGTGAAATTGCTTTAGTGGTCTAAGTCTAAACCGTGACTATTTCACCAGATGATCTAAATGGGCGGCAAAATCTTTAGGGCCCATAAAACCAGTCACACGTAAATCTTCCCTTTGCTCGCCTTGTTCGTTAAACATCAACAAGGTAGGCAAACCGAGCACATTGTATTTTTCGAGTAAGGCCACATCGACCTTATCACTCTTAGTCACATCTGCTTGCAGTAGCACGATTTTATTCATGCGGGCTAACACGTCAGCATCCTTAAAGGTGATGGCTTCGAACTCTTTACAGGCAACACACCAATCGGCGTAGAGATCTAGCATCACAGGCTTGCCTTGGGCGGCAGCGGCGGCGATTTCTTGCTCAAGATCTTTAATGGATTTAATCCGTTTAAAGCCATGGGCTTCTTCGGTTGTCGCCGCAGTGCCTACGGGGTTGTGATTAAAACCTAAGTGGCCCATCACAGCTTGGAATCCATAGGAGAAACTCGCCAGTAGCGCCAGCGTTAATAGCACTGAACGGACAGTTTGTTTCCAGTTAAATTCACTGAGTTTGTTCTGATGCATCAAGTAGCCAGCGAAGCTCACGCCCCACAATGACCAAAGCACATCGGATACCACGCCCGTCCAAATACGGCCGAGCATGACGATAGACACAGCGATCAACAGGAAGCCGAAGATGGTCTTAATGATGTCCATCCAAGCGCCGGCTCTGGGTAATAATTTACCGCCCGAGGTGCCGATAATCAGCAGAGGTAAACCCATGCCCATACTGAGCACATACAGGGCTAAGAAGCCTTGGAGTAAGTCGCCGGTTTGCGCCACATAAACGAGTGCGCCCGACAGCGGCGCGGTAGTACAAGGTGATGCGACCAGACCTGAAATCACGCCCATCAAGAATACGCCAACTAAGTTGCCGCCTTTTTGATTGTTCGATACTGAGTTCATCTTCTCCTGCCAGCTCGATGGCAGTTTTAGATCGTACAGGCCAAACATAGATAAGCTGAGCACAAAGAACAGGATCGCCAGAACCACTAACACGGCCGGATGTTGCAATGCTGCTTGGTATTTCAGTCCCGCCGATGCGACCACTAAGCCTAAGATAGAATAAGTGATTGCCATGCCTTGCACGTAAGCCATGGACAAGGTAAAGGCTTTGGCAGTTGAAAGCTTTTGCCCTTGGCCGACAATAATGCCGGACAAAATCGGGTACATAGGGAATACGCAGGGCGTTAATGCCAGACCGACACCCAGACCAAAGAAGATCACTAAGGTCCAAATCAGGCTGTCGTTCGACAGCATTTGGCTCAGGGTATCTTGCTGGGTAATAGGTTGGGGATTGGCTTTATCGGCCGTGCTCGGTTCAATGCTGGCAGACTCAGTGCTAGCTGGTTCTGCTGCGGCGGTTGATTCGCCTGCTTCGGCGCCTGCGATTAAGCCATCGTTGGCGGCAATTGCTTTTAGCACCACGTCACGTTTGGTTGGTGGATAACATAACTTACCTTCGGCGCAGCCCATAAAAGTGACTGTCAGAGTGGCATTGTCATCGGCCTGTTTCAGCGCAACGGGAATATCCACATAGGTGTAATAGACTTCTTGTTCGCCAAAATACTCATCTTGATGGGGCTTACCCTTGGGCAGCGCCACTGTGCCTAGTTCGGCGCCATTAACACTGAATTTAAGCTTGTCGCGGTACATATAGTAACCGTCGGCAATCACCCAATTGAGTTTGACCTGATTACCTTCTTGCTTGAAATCGAAGGCAAAGGCTTGATCGACAGGCATCAATTCCGGCTCACTCTTCATGAAGTCGAATTTGTTACCGAAAACCCCTTCACTGTGCGCTAAGGGCGTGAGGAGCAATAAAGACGTGAAAATAAGGCTGAGTAGTTTTTTCATGGCTGAGTGTTGTCTTTTATCCAATCTAAGTAGGCTGGTAGCCCGTGAGTCACAGGCACGGCAATAATTTCGGGTACTTGATAAGGGTGGAGTCTAAGCACAAGTTGTTCTAACTCTGAATATCGACTTTGTAAACATTTAATCTGTAAGCTAAATTCTTGTTCTTCGCAGATTTTCCCTTCCCAAGCATAAATTGAACGTATCGGGGCGGAGATATGAACACTAGCGGCAATACGCGACTCAACTAAAGCCCGAGCCAAGGTATTGGCTTGTACTTCATCGGGGCAGGTAGTGCTAACCATTAAATACTGATGCTGCATGGTATTAGGTATCGTCTCTTAAGAATCTTAAAGTTCGCTTAAGCCAACTGAGTTAGGCTACTTTACGTGTTTTAATGGTCTCATACATTAGCGCGTTAACAAAAGGGTGAGCTAAATATCAGTTGTTAAATCCGTTGCTTAATCAGAGGTTATTAGCCCCTTAGTCTGTCGCAATGCTTAGCCTGACTTGAATTAAGACCGGATAGTCCCCATTTAGTTTACACAGATAGTCAGATAAACCTGAGGTCGGTATGTTTTTCATTATATTTTTACTCTTTGTGCTGATCCCAGTAATAGAGCTGTCGGTGCTGATCCGTGTGGGTGAAGTGCTTGGCACTTGGACTACCATAGGTTTAGTGCTGTTTACCGCCGTGCTCGGGGTCTCTTTGGTTCGCAGCCAAGGTTTAAGCACCTTAATGCAAGTTCAACAAAAACTCGCTCGCGGTGAAGCGCCGGGGCAAGAAATCGTCGAGGGCATGATGCTAGCTATGGCGGGCATTTTACTGCTGATCCCCGGTTTTGTAACCGACGCCATTGGCCTGTTATTGCTGACACCATTCACTCGTCGCCCGATCGCCGCCTTGCTGTTTAAGCGCATGCAGTTACGGGTTGTGGCGGGATTACAGGGTGGTATGCACGGTGGCTTTCAAGCGGGACAAAGTCCGTTTGGGCCTAAGTCGCATGGCCCATTTGGCCAAGCGCCGTTTGATGATAGCGTGAAGAAAGACGGTAATGTGTTTGAGGGTGACTTCGAGCATAAAGTCGATCCAAGTGATATCAAGCCCGCTAGCCATCAGCTGTCTGATAAAGATCAGAATAAAGATCCTAAGCCTTAGTCTGTTATGGTTTAGTGCGTTTGATACACGCCTTTAATCGCTTGAACTTTTTACCCCAATCTTGCTTCAATGCCAGCGGCCATCATGATTAATTTGAGCTGCGCCGCTGGTGTATTTCATCTGATCGCAATAGTCATTCACTTAGCAATATCACTTAGCAATATCACTTAGCAATAAATGTACTATTTTTTCGTTCCACGAGATTGAATAAGATCTGTTTAAATCATCATTCGATACCCAAGAGAAAAAGCAATATCAGTACTATTGTCCATATTGAGCAGATTTTCGACTATAGCAAACTCAATTGCACTGTTATCTAGATAATATCTATAGCCTAGAAATACTTCGTGTGAAGCCTTTGAAAAGTCATTATCTGCATTCAGTAAGCCATCATAATGATGCAATTCAATAAGCCAACCATGACGTCCCATCAAAAATTCATAACCTAAAGATAACATTAATGCATGATCTTTATAGTCTGCTCCGGAGAGGCTTTCATTATTTTGTCTAAAACTGATGCCAGCTGTGGAGTACAAGTTATGCATTCCAGTGGTATAGCTATAATTCAGCTGTAATGCTTGTTCAAACCGATTGTCTACAAATGGGCCTGAATTAACATGGTTGTAATATAAGCTGCCACCTATTGATAGCCCATAATTATTTTCATTAATTAGCTGATATTCTAAATAGAAATTTAGGGCATTCGTTAGCGTGTCGCCAGAAAGATCAGGTTGATTTATACCATTCTTTGAAAATATTTGGTTTTTGTCTTTGATTGTATTGTCGCGACCATTTTGACCTATACCAAAAGCATCATGAAACCAGATAGTGACTGAGTCAAGGTGGTTATCTCCACTAAAACTCCAGTTGTAATGACTATCTAGCATCCATTTTTCTGTCAATTGCCACTTGATGCCACCATTGAGAGAATTATGATAATAGTCAGCATAATATTCATCAGTTTCAGCCCATACACTTGCAGCCGTCGCAGATCCGTATAGCTCTTTTTTCCCCTCAGGCAGTGCAAAGCCAGAGCGCAGCATAGGGGTTAAGCTAGCCGCCTGCATGGGTGACTGAGCATACACACTGAGTGGACCATAATGGTTATAATTGATATTTTCTGCGAAAGTATTCGGTAAGAAAAGTACCGCGTAAATTAGCTGTGCTCTAATTGTCACAGATAACATTTTCTTTGCATATCTCATCTTGGCGCTCTTTTAAACTAATAAAAATTAAAGGCAACGCTTATTGAAAAGACATTTGTTACCTATAAATAGCTGATATTTAAATTGATAATAAGTTTTTACTTGGCAGCTTAACATTACTGAATTCAAGCTACAAAAACACATACCATAGGAGTACGAGTGCAAGCCAGAATGCTCTGCCGATAAACGGAATTAAAG
The DNA here is from genome assembly GCF_019655335.1 of Shewanella hafniensis. Taxonomy (GTDB): domain Bacteria; phylum Pseudomonadota; class Gammaproteobacteria; order Enterobacterales; family Shewanellaceae; genus Shewanella; species Shewanella hafniensis. The sequence continues at coordinate 11,636 of NZ_BPFD01000030.1, read as the reverse complement.
ATAGTATGAGCAGAGCGCTGATAATTCCCAGTAATACTGTCGGTTTTCTTATTGGAAGAATACTATCAAAACGTAATTTCATGATGCTTCTCAAATGTTAATTCCAACAAAATAGTAACATTATTTTGTCGTAAACTATGAGGGTGGTATTTAAGATGGCATGGCAAATTAATAATCGGCTATAAATATACCTTTGTTATTTATTCGTGTAAATGTGCGTAATTGATTATTACTTCATATTACTCGTGTAAATATGGAACTGATAGTTCATGTTTTAAGGAATACATTTTTTCTTGGCTGTGTTATTTGCCATCATTAATTAAAGCCTTGCATTAATATGCCAAATTTAGTTATTCAAACGATATTGTTTTCAGTTTTTCTTAAAGGGCAATAATGACCAGTCAGCCACTAACAGAGTGACTGACCGGCCGCGCCGGGAAGCGTTTTTGGAACAATTGCGGAGCTATAAGTTGAGTGTTATTTGTTAGGTGACTCACCTCCTATCGCTGTCGCTTTAATATTGAATACTAGGCTGTACATCACTGGCAGTACTATGAGTGTTAACAGTGACGCAAAACCGAGACCGAAAATAATCGTAATCGCCATTGAACCGAAAAAGGCGTCAGAGATCAGTGGGATCATCCCGAGCATAGTGGTTATCGCTGCCATCATGACGGGGCGCACACGGCTGACACAGGAGTCGACCAAGGCGAAATAAGCGGGTTTGCCTTCACTGAGTTCGAGGTTGATTTGATCGACCAAGACGATACCGTTTTTAATCACCATACCCGACAAACTCAGCAGGCCGAGTAGCGCCATAAAGCTGAAAGGGGCGTCGAATAACAAGAGTCCCGCAGACACCCCAATCAGGGCCAAGGGCACAGTAAACCAGATCACTAAGGGCTGACGCACTGAGTTGAACAAGAATACAGTGATCAAGAACATCGCCAGATAACCCATAGGAATTGAGCTGAATACTGCGGTTTGTGCTTCGCCTGCGGTTTCAAATTCACCGCCCCATTCCAAGTGATAACCTGCGGGCAGGCTGATCGCTTCGACCTTGTCTTTCACTTTACGCAGCACAGAGTCGGCTGTTTCATCACTGCCAAGCTTAGGATCGGCCATCACAGCGAGCATACGCATGCGATCGCGGCGCATCACCAGCGGATTTTCCCACTCAGTGTTGAAGTTACTCACCACTTGAGTGGCTGGTACAAAGGTATTGTGTTCGCTACTCCAAATTTGCAGCTTCCATAGGCTGTCGGCTTGCAAACGTTCTTCGGCGGGCGCTCTGGCGACGATCGGCAACAAGTGGCTGGTTTCTCGGTATAAACCAATTTGCTTACCGCTAAAGTTAACCAATAGGGCATTGTCCAGATCTTGTTTGCTGATCCCCGTTTCCCGCGCTTGGGCGTTTTCTAACTGTGGACGGATCAAGGGCACTTGGTTGCGCCAGTTGTGGCGTATGCCATCCATGCTCGGTTCGGCGTGGAAAATGGCTTCGGCTTGGTCGCCTAAAGCGCGTAGCACTTCAGGATTATCGCCATAGAAGCGCGCCTCAATTTTGGCGGCGGGCGAAGGGCCGTTCTCCATGTTTTTCAAGCGATATTGCGCCTGTGGGAAACGTTGATTTAACAAGGTTTCTAACTCTGGCATATAGGCTTTAACGGCGGCAAGATCCTGCATTTCGACTATCAACTGCGCAAAGGCGGGATAGCCTTTTTCTGGTTGATAGGGCAGGACGAAACGCTGCGAACCTTGACCAATAACGGTTGTTAAGTGTTTTAGCCCTACGTCTTTTTGCTCGTTCAGCGAGAGCATTAACTTTTCGATATCAGCGGTAAAGCGTTCGGTTGCTTTAATATCTGTCCCTTCTGGCATCCAGATATCCACAAAGAAAATTGGCGTGTTAGAGGCAGGGAAGAACACATTTTTAATATGACCAAAGCCCACCACCGCGCTGAACAGCATGGCGACAACCAGCAGAATACTCACCAGTCTAAAGCGCAGCGCTAGGGTTAAACTTGCGCGATATAAGTTGAAGAACCAGCCCTTGTAAGGGTCTTGGGCTTCTTCGTCGCTCGGCGCATCCTTAAATAACAGATGGCAGAAGAACGGCGTTAAGGTGATGGCGGTGATCCAACTGATAAACAGCGAAATCATCAACACTTGGAATAAAGAACGGCAGAACTCACCGGCGGCATTTTGCGATAGGCCAATGGGCGCAAAGGCAATAATGGCAATTACAGTCGCGCCCAATAGCGGCCACTGGGTTTGAGCCACAATTTGCTTGGCGGCTTCGAGGCGCGTTTTACCACGGCGAAGACCAATCAAAATACCTTCTGTGACCACAATCGCGTTATCGACCAACATGCCGAGGGCGATAATGAGTGCGCCGAGGGAGATAAGTTGTAGCTCAATCCCCAGCACTTTCATCACAATAAAGGTACCCAGAATTGTCAGCAGTAAGATCAGACCCATCAACAGACCCGAGCGCAGCCCCATAAACAGCAGGAGCACGGCGATCACGATTGCAATCGATTCTAATAGATTGATTAAGAAGCCGTTGACTGTCTCATCGACCGCCTGACTCTGGTTGTAAACCGTCGCTAAATTCATGCCGATTGGGCGTTGGGATTCAAGCTCGGCTAAACGGTTACTGACCTTCTGTCCGACTTCAACCACGTTCACGCCACTAGAGAAAGAGATCCCCAGAGATAACGCCGCTTCACCCTTATTGTGGTAAAGCACATTCGGGGTTTCGTCGTAGTCCTTCTCAATATTGGCAATGTCGCCAAGGTAAATGAGCTCAGTGCTACCCGGTGGACTAACGATCAAACGCGCGAGATCCTGCACATTGCTAAATTCGCCCGTGGGATGAATACGGATACGGTTATCGCCAATCACTAAGCTGCCCGCGTTAGAGACCACGTTTTGATTGTTCACTAAACCATAGATATAGCTTTGATCTAACCCCAGTGCCGACAGCTTTTGCTGGGAGATTTCAATCACCACTTGCTCGGTGACGTTGCCCGCAACTGAAACTTTTTTAACGCCGGGTACTAGCACGAGTTCACGGCGCAGATAGTCGGCGTAATTGCTTAATTCGCGGTTACTGTAATCAGGGCCAGAGAGATTAAATAAAATGCCATACACATCACCAAAGTCGTCCATCACTTGCGGCGCTGTGGTGCCCGGAGGCAAGCTTCCAGCTGTGTCGTTGACCTTGCGCCGTACTTCATCCCATACCTGTGGCAGGCTGGTTTTGTCGTAGCTTTCTTTAATCTCGATTTGGATTTGTGACAGGCCCGCACTGTTAATCGAGGTCACATGCTTAATCGCATCGAGTTGTTGTAGGGCATCTTCGAGCGGCAGTGTGACTTCTTCTTCCACTTGCTCTGGTGATGCACCGGGATAAGCCGTGATCACTAAGGCTTCTTTAATGGTAAATTCGGGAAATTCTAATTGCCCCAAACCGGTAAAACTCACGCCGCCACCCACGAGTAGTAGCAACACAAACATCCAACTGATGACTTTGTGGCGTATCGAATACTCTGCAATGTTCATCAATTACACTCCACGCTGCCAGCGAAGTGGTTTGACTTTCATGCCCGCGGATAATTGAGACACCCCAGCGCTGACGATAAGATCGCCCTTGTTGACGCCAGTTAAAATCTCAACGCCTTGATTACTCACGCGTCCTAGCGTCACCATCGTCGGTTTGACTTCACCCGATTGGGTTTGATAAACCCACACTTGCACTTGGCCATCTTGATCGCGTTTATCGATAGCGGTCACAGGCACGACCGTTGACGCGAGTGCGCTGGGATCTTTGACTAAAGCCAAGGTTAATTCGGCGCTCATACCAGGAAGTAATTGAATATCTTGGGGTTGAGGTAATGAGAACACCACTTCATAGGCTTGAGTGCCTGGGGTGACTTGGGTGGAGTATTCTTTAAACTTGGCGTCGAAGCTCTGCTCGGGGAAGGCGCTAAAACGCACTTTAGCTGCAAAGTGAGCTTGATCGGTATATTGCTTCAGCCCCGCCGCCATGGCTTCGGGGACTTGAATGCTCACATCGAGCAAGTTGTTGTTTTGCAGTGTTAGTACGCCTTGATTGGCCTGCACGATTTGGTGATTATCCACTAAACGTTTTGCAATAGTGCCGCTAAAGGGCGCGGTTAAGCGGGTGTAACTCAGCTGATCGCGCGCAGCCGCAAGGGCGGCCTTGGCCGATTTGAGCTGCGCTTGAGTGCTATCAAACTCAGACTGTGAAATCAGCTTACGATTGAGTAGCTCGGTCTTACGTTTAAAGTCGGCGGCTAACAGTTCGTGCTCTGCCTCACGGGTCATTAAGTTATTTTTGGCATCCCTATCGTCAAGCTGGGCGAGCAGACTACCTTGAGCGACTCTTTGGCCTTCGACTAATGTCAGTTCGGTGAGTTGCCCTGAAATACGGAACGACAATTCGGCGCGGCTATTGGCGGCAACGCGGGCAGGAAAGGTTCTAAAATCTCCAGCTTCTACGTTGAGCACTTCAAACAGTTTAACCGGACGGACAGTGTCCACTTGCACTGAACTTTCCGCTGGCGAACAACCACTGAGCAGGGCTGGAAGCAGCATAGCCAGTGGCAAGAGTCGAGATGATTTCATGGTAGCGATTTCCTAGTTAACAAGTTGTCAGCATTTCTGAGCGCGAAGATAACAGCTAAAGTAGTTGCAATAAACGGGATACTTTGGGATTATCAGTCCCACATAATGAGATTGAATTTAAGGCCAAAATGAAGACAGAGGACTTAGCGTTATTCCACCGAATTGCTGAAACCGGTAGTTTGATTGAAGCGGCTGATTTACTTAACTTACCCAAATCGACTGTGAGTCGACGTTTGCAAGCCTTGGAAGATGAGCTGAATATTAAATTGTTCCACCGCCAGAGCCGCTCCATGACGCTCACCTCTGCGGGCAGCCATTTCTACCAGCGCTCGCAAAACATTCTGGCCCAGCTCGATGAAACTCTATTTGAAATGACCAATGATGATGCTGAGATCAGCGGGCATCTGCGCATTCAAATGTTCCCCATCCATAGCATGAAAATCTTGATGCAAGCCATTTTCCGCTTTATGGATATGCACCCAAAACTCACCTTAGAAGTCATCAGTAGCTCAGAATCCGTCGATATGGTGAAACATAATCTCGATGTGGCTTTTGTGGTCGAGCCCGCGTTGGATACCTTAGATTTAGTGGTGCGGCCGATTTTTACCACTGACTTACGTTTTTACGCCAGTCCTCAATATTTAGCGGCGCACGGCACACCTAAAACACCACAACAAATTGAATCGCATAATGTTTCCTTGTTCCGATTATCCAACGGAAAAATTTTCAATGAGTTATGGATAGGATCAGAGCAAGAGGTGAGAGTCAGAGGCAATTTCTGCTCCAACAGTGTTGAAGTGGCAGTTGAGTTTGCGTTGCAAGGGCGCGGTATCGTGTATGCGCCCGTTGAAGTGGTAGAGGAATATGTCCAAAGCGGAGAGTTGGTGACGCTGTTACCTGAAATCCAGCCCCACCAAGGCGAGTGCTTCTTAGCTTATCCATCAAGACGTTATGTGAGTTTAGCCAGCCGACGCTTTATCGACTACATAATGCAAGAGTTAGTGCCAAATGGCGTGCCGACTAACATGAGCGAGCAAGGTACACGTCGCTCCTGCAAAGCCTCTTCAGAAGCGTTTTCAGATGATGTTTTGCCACTTTCTAGGCAAAAAATCGAACTCGTTTCCCTTTAGCTCATGGCGTTAGCGGTTGTGACCTTTGTCGGTTCACAGATCCGCTGCGCCAGCCAGTAACAGGCAATCCCCATCAAAATATTGGTCACAGGCAGCGCCAGCAGCAGGCCTTTCACGTCACCTATGTACGATCCCAAGGCCGCCAACGGCAGCATAAGTAGCACTAAGCGGCACAGGTTGATCACCAGTGAACTCATAGGTCTGTGGTAAGCATTGAGCGAGGTTGCGACAATAATCACTATGCCTAAAGGTCCGTAGGCGCAGGGCAGCACTAAGATATAAAAACTAAGCCATTCGATAACCTGCGGATCGGTACTGAATAAGTGCGCGATAGGCTCAGCTAAAAAGATCAGCGGGATATAGAGTAAGGTTTGGAAAACAAAAATAAATTTTATCGATAGCAGCAGGGCTTCTTTCGCTCTTTGTGGCTGTCCTGCCCCTAAGTTTTGCGCGATAAAGGGCATTAGGCTCGACGACAGTGCCATCACGACTATTAACAGCACTGACTCTAAGCGAGTCCCAGCCCCAAAGGCTGCCACTGCGCTATGGTCGATATGTGCCAACATCGCCATGATAACGGCATTGGCTAATGGATTGATTAAATTCATCAGCGCTGCCGGCTGGGCGATATGGGCTAATTTAGTCCAGTTGGCGCGCATTCTGTCGATGTCAAAGGCCGCCCATTCGAGCATCTTGCGCCTAACAATCAACAAATAGCCCGACAAAGATAAGGCAATCAACCAAGCGAACAGGGTTGCTATCGCGGCGCCTTGGATTTCTAAGCGCGGAAACGGCCCAATACCGAAGATAAGTAATGGATCGAGGATAAGGTTAATGACTGCCGCCAGCGCCATAATCATCGCTGGCGAGCGAGTATCGCCGGTGGAACGCAAACCTTGATTGCCCACCATCAACAATACCAGCAGTGGCGCGCTGACATACCAGTAAATCATATAGTCGTGGATCAGCGGCAAGCTGTCATCATTTGCCCCAAGTAAGCGAAACAGCGGCGCGATAAAAATGCTACCCAGTGCGGCTAAACTGGCAATCAAACCAAAGGTGAGTAATAAGGCATCATGCAAGAAGACTTTGGCCTTGTGGGCATTACCCGAACCGATAAGTCGGCCTAAATTAGTCGAGACACCAGCGCCAATACCAATGGCGATACTCGAGATCACTAAGGTCACTGGAAAGGTAAAACTAATGGCGGCTAAGGCTTCGGTGCCCAATTGGCTGATAAAAAAAGTGTCAGCGAGGCTGAAACCTAGAATGGTCATAATGCCAATTAAGTTGGGGAGGCTCATGTTGAGCAGTACACGACCAATTGGCGCGGTGAGCAGCCCGTGTCTGTCTTTCATGGAAAAATAGTGCCTTGTTAGCGAGCGGAGGCGAGATTCTAGCAGGATTGTGCCGACTTGAAAAAACCGACATCAAAAAATTGAAGTTTTTTTTGTAAATGCCCTTGGATCTCGACACAGCCAGCCCCATATCTCAGACAGCAAAAGAGCAGACCGAGGTGTCTGTTTTTTTAATCACAAATAGGCTCGATTGTAGGGCATCAAATCATTAGGAGAGTTCATAGATGAATATTCGTCCATTACATGACCGCGTAATCGTTAAGCGTCTAGAAGTTGAATCAACATCAGCGGGTGGCATAGTACTGACCGGTAGCGCCGCTGAAAAATCAACTCGCGGTGAAATCCTTGCTGTGGGCAATGGCCGTATTTTAGAAAATGGCACAGTTAAGCCACTGGATGTCAAAGTGGGTGACGTGGTGATCTTCAACGAAGGTTACGGCGTTAAGAAAGAAAAAATCGACGGTCAAGAAGTCTTGATCCTGTCGGAAGCTGACCTGATGGCAGTAGTGGGTTAATCCTCAGCATCAATTCGACATTCCAATTAATCATTAAAAATTTAAAGGATAATCAAGATGGCAGCTAAAGAAGTTGTATTTGGTAATGACGCTCGCGTAAGAATGCTGGCTGGCGTAAACATTCTCGCAAACGCAGTGAAAGTGACCTTAGGTCCTAAAGGCCGTAACGTGGTATTAGACAAGAGCTTCGGCTCACCACTGATCACTAAAGACGGTGTGTCTGTTGCCAAAGAAATCGAGTTAGAAGACAAATTCGAAAACATGGGCGCGCAAATGGTGAAAGAAGTTGCTTCTAAAGCCAACGACGCCGCCGGTGATGGTACTACTACTGCAACTGTACTGGCTCAAGCCATTGTAGTTGAAGGCTTAAAAGCCGTTGCAGCCGGTATGAACCCTATGGATCTGAAGCGCGGTATCGACAAAGCCGTTATTGCTGCTGTTGCTGAATTAAAAGCCTTATCACAACCTTGTGCCGACTCAAAAGCGATTGCGCAAGTTGCGACTATTTCTGCAAACTCTGACGAATCTATCGGCGAAATCATCGCAACTGCGATGGAAAAAGTCGGTAAAGAAGGCGTGATCACAGTTGAAGAAGGCCAAGCGTTAGAAAACGAATTGGACGTAGTAGAAGGTATGCAGTTTGACCGTGGCTACCTATCTCCATACTTCATCAACAAGCCAGAAACCGGCAGCGTTGAATTAGATCACCCATTCGTACTGTTAGTAGACAAGAAAATCTCTAACATTCGCGAACTGTTACCTATCCTTGAAGGTCTGGCAAAAACCGGTAAGCCATTGCTTATCGTTGCTGAAGACGTTGAAGGCGAAGCATTAGCAACGCTAGTTGTTAACAACATGCGCGGTATCGTGAAAGTGGCTGCGGTTAAAGCACCTGGCTTTGGCGATCGTCGTAAGGCAATGCTGCAAGACGTAGCAATCCTAACTGGCGGTACTGTTATTGCTGAAGAAATCGGCCTAGAGCTTGAAAAAGCAACCCTGGAAGATTTAGGTACAGCTAAGCGTGTTGTGATCACTAAAGACAACACCACCATCATCGATGGTAACGGCGAGCAAACACAAATTGCTGCTCGTGTAAGCCAAATCAAACAACAAGTTGAAGAGTCAACTTCTGACTACGATAAAGAAAAACTGCAAGAGCGTATGGCTAAACTAGCTGGCGGCGTAGCAGTAATCAAAGTTGGCGCAGCGACTGAAGTTGAAATGAAAGAGAAAAAAGCCCGCGTTGAAGATGCTCTGCATGCAACTCGCGCTGCGGTAGAAGAAGGCGTGGTTCCTGGCGGCGGTGTTGCTCTGGTTCGCGTAGCTTCTAAGATCGCTGACGTTGAAGTATTAAACGAAGACCAAAAACACGGTGTGGTTATCGCACTGCGTGCAATGGAAGCACCACTGCGTCAAATCGCCACTAACGCGGGTGAAGAAGCGTCAGTTGTTGCTAACACAGTGAAGAACGGCAGCGGTAACTATGGTTACAACGCCGGCAACGACACTTACGGTGACATGTTAGAAATGGGTATCCTTGACCCAACTAAAGTGACCCGTTGTGCATTGCAATTCGCTGCGTCAATCGCAGGTATGATGATCACTACAGAAGCTATGGTTGCTGAAATTCCACAAAATGCTAGCCAAGATATGGGCGGTATGGGTGGCATGGGCGGAATGGGCGGCATGATGTAATCGTATTGCCCAAATACTAATACTTCCTAGGACAGCCCGTAAGCTTATAGTTTACGGGCTTTTTTATTGACTTGGCTTCCTATAAGTACCCATAATATTTCATTGGTTCTTAGAATGTTGAGGTGTTAATGAGGGGTATCTTAATTTTATGCCGTCCTAAAAACAGGTATGTAAACCTCAGTACCCCTCATCTTGTACCCCTCTTTAGGAGTTGTGGATGCCCTTAACTACGTTAGAAGTTAAAAAAATGATTTGTCCAGATGATAAATCTCAGGTGAAAAAATCTGACGGTAATAACCTGTTTTTATTAGTTAAAAAAAGTGGCGTCAAACTTTGGCGACTGAGATTTAGGCATGCAGGTAAGTACCAAGAGATGGCTTTAGGGAAATACCCCTCTATATCACTAGCTGAAGCTCGAAGATTGGCGGAAGAAGCAAGAGCTTCATTAATTCATGGTATTAACCCCATGGATGAGCGCAGAGATAGAAAGCGTGTCAAAACAGCCTCTAAAGATAAGTTGTTTTCAACAATTGCTATTAAATGGTGGGAGCAGCAAAGAGATTCTTGGTCTGAAGACCATGCATCTAGAGTTAAGCGATGGTTGCTGGTGGACTCTAAATCTATCTGTGGGCTTCATATTGAGGAGATCGATGCAGGTCATATAACTGAATTAATGCTTGCCATCGAAGCTGGTGGAACGTCTAAGAAAGCCCCTAACATTTTGGCTGTTATAAACCGAGTATTCGGCTATGCATTGGCGCATCGGCTCACACGTAATAACCCAGCTCAAGGCTTGCCTCTGAGAGATATATTAAAACCTTTACCACCTGTTAAGCATAGGGCTGCAATTGTTAAGCCTAACGAGCTCGCTAAATTGATCAGCGATATAGACACCTCAGAGTCGGGTAATTTCTGCACTATCGAAGCTTTAAAGCTGATCCCTCGGCTATTTTTAAGACCAACCGAGATAAGAAACCTAAAGTGGGAATACATCGATTTCGATGAGTGTTTGATAAGGATTCCAGCAGAAGAGATGAAGCGAGGGCGAGAGCATTTAGTCCCGATGTCTAAACAGGTGGTTCAACATCTTCAAGAGATAAAAGCGGTAACCGGATATTCAAAGCTGGTCTTCCCAAATCAAAGGGATAGCAGTAAACCAATGAGCAAAAATATTTTAACCAATCGTCTTCGTGAGTTGGGCTATCCCGCTGATGTCATGTCAGCTCACGGTTTTAGAAGTACCGCATCAACTATCTTGCATGAAAAAGGCTGGAATCATGAGGTGATTGAAGTGCAGCTTGCTCATCTAACTGGGACTGCAACCTCAAGAGCTTATAACCGTTCGCTTTATCTGGCTGAAAGAACCAAATTAATGCAGGAATGGGCGGATTATCTAGACGTTTTATCTAGTAAAACGTTATAGGGCTAGGCTAAGCATGAGTAAGTTATATAAATTGAAAAAATGGTTAACACTTGATGAAGCGATTACTCATATTTCTAATTTGATTGGGGAGTCAATCTCACTATCGGAGTTATATCAACTTGCAGCCGATGGTCACATCAGGCTTTCAGTGAAATTTGTAAATGGAGCAAAAGCTAAAAAAGTACGGCTTATTAGAGCAAAAGATGTGAAATATAAGCAGCTTATACCTAAAAATATCCCCGATTTTCCTAAAGATAAGTGCTTTCGCGTTCCGATAAAAGGATATACCCAGATATCAGGAGACTTGTGGGCTGAAGAGGTCGTAGCTGAGACGTATTCCATATCAGGGGTGTGGGATTTAGCAATGGTTGGTGCGGAACAGGCGGATATAGCAGATAGGTATTATCAAACAACTTCTGATCATGCTGGAATAATTCCTCGTTTCGTTGGGCATTATCTTCAAAAAGATGGCGAAACCTATCAATTACAGGTTAGGCGAGAGCGTTTGTCTGAAAGTGATGAGTACAACTCTTCTTTGGCTCCTGATGCTCAAGACGAAAATGAGAAACTTAGTCTTCAAGAAATAAGGTTGAGGCTGAAGAGGCCTTACAGACCTCCACAATACAGCTTAGCAAGTAAATTAGATGACCATAATAATATTTTAGTGATAAGTACTTCTGAAATAAATAGGTTCATTTACTCGTTAGAAGATAAGCCTAAAGAAGCCAAATCACTGTAAGCGTCCGGTGATCTACGTCTTGCCTAGATTAACCTGCCAAGGTAATAGGCTGTGGAGATCGCAGTCAGGGTAAGATAACTGCGTTAGGCAGTGTTCGATGTAATCGAACGGTATTAGGCCGTT
>NZ_BPFD01000029.1 GCF_019655335.1 Shewanella hafniensis | reverse complement strand
TCAATCAGTGCCTTAGAGGCCAGCATCAAGCTGTTTAATCGTTTTAGGTGAAGTTCTGGGCAGTATTGGTGTAAAGAATGTTGTAGGATATTGGCTTCGCGCATCTTGTTGTCCAAGTGTAGTTTTTGGCGAAACCATTTGATCATGCAACAAGATGCGCTTCCACCCTAATTTGATGATTTATTTGTAAATCATCAGGGGATTCTTCAGCGCGGCATATCATGATGCCTAGTCAACGTGACTATTTCGATCATTCCTTTATCTTCCTCCGCTAATCTCAGCGCAGGTTGTAGGCCAATAAACAGGTCTAAAGTGCTATTGCTCTAAATGTTGCAAACACTTAATGTACTGTCTTTTTTTGGTTTATTATCTTGCGTCACTATCAAAGCATTCTTTTATCAGTGCAGTTTTACTGCGGCTAAGCTATTCATACGCTCAATAAATATATTTCTACTTATATTTATTTCGTAACTTTGGCATAACCACATTTAATCTGCGCACGGAATAGCTATATCTAATTTTCATACCATTAATGTTTTTAATTAGGTATAGGCACACTTGTATCTATTTTTTAAAAAGTAAAAGGGAAATTAACTATGAAATCATTAAAAGTAGCCGCTAGCTTATCTGTTAGATCTTGTTTCGATATCGACAGAGAAGTCGTCAATGTACTAACCACAGATTTTTGTGATGTGGGCGCGGCTGTAGTCTCTGTTGATGATGTTAGAAATGGTATTGTTGAAAAGATTAAAAATACCGGATTGAAACTACCCATTTTCGTTTCAGTTTGCTGCGAAGAAACTTTCCCGGACGATGTTTGCTCATCGATTACTGGGGTATTTGAACTGTGCGGCGATAACACTGACTTCTACGGAAAACAGGTTGAAACGGCAGTCAATAAATATGAACAAGCACTATTACCGCCTTTCTTCGGCACCTTGAAAAAGTACGTTGAAATGGGTAATTCCACCTTTGCTTGCCCGGGTCATCAGGGCGGACAATTCTTCCGTAAGCATCCTGTGGGCCGTCAATTCTTCGACTTTTTTGGCGAAACGATTTTCCGCGCCGACATGTGTAATGCCGACGTGAAATTAGGTGATTTACTGATCCATGAAGGCGCACCACTCGATGCACAAAAATACGCAGCCAAAGTCTTTAATGCCGATAAAACCTATTTTGTACTTAACGGCACTTCATCCTCAAATAAAGTGGCCACTAATGCGTTATTAGCTAAGGGCGATCTCGTTTTATTCGACCGCAATAACCACAAATCAAACCACCATGGCGCGTTAATTCAAGCAGGTGCCACGCCGATTTATTTAGAAACCGCGCGTAACCCCTTCGGATTTATTGGCGGCATCGATGCCCATTGCTTCCAAGAATCCTATTTAAGAGATCAAATTCGCGAAGTCGCCCCAGAAAGAGCCGATGAAAAACGCCCCTTCCGTTTAGCGATTATCCAACTCGGCACCTATGACGGCACTATCTATAATGCTCGACAAGTTATTGATCGTATTGGCCATCTTTGTGACTATGTCTTATTCGACTCGGCTTGGGTCGGTTATGAACAGTTCATCCCTATGATGAATGACTGCTCGCCACTCTTGCTCGAACTGACGCCTGAAGATCCCGGTATTATCGTGACTCAGTCGGTGCATAAACAACAGGCGGGTTTCTCGCAAACATCGCAAATCCATAAAAAAGACAAGCATATCAAAGGACAAGATAGATATTGTAACCATAAACGCTTCAACAACGCTTTTATGATGCACGCCTCTACTAGCCCCTTCTATCCATTATTTGCGGCGCTAGATGTGAACGCGAAAATGCACGAAGGCGCGAGTGGTCGTTATCTGTGGCGTGAAGCGGTAAAAGCGGGTATTGAAGCACGTAAGCTACTGCTTAAAAAATGTAAATATATCAAACCATTTGTGCCCACGATGATAGATGGTCGCCTATGGCAAGATTATGAAACTGAACAAATGGCCGATGACTTACGTTTCTTCGAATTCGAACCCGGTCAGAAATGGCACTCCTTCGAAGGTTATGAAAAAGGCCAATACTTTGTTGACCCTTGTAAATTCCTATTAACGACACCCGGTATAGATGCAGAAACCGGTAAATATACCGAATTTGGTATTCCAGCCACTATTTTGGCTAACTTCTTACGGGAAAATAATATTATTCCTGAGAAGTGCGACTTGAATTCAATTTTATTTCTGATGACACCTGCAGAAGATATGGCCAAGATGCAACATCTGGTCTCGCAAATATCTCGTTTCGAGAAATTAGTCGATGAAGATGCGCCTTTATCTGAAGTATTACCTAACGTCTACAACGCGAATAAAGCACGTTATCAAGACTATACCATCCGCCAACTTTGCCAAGAAATGCACAATCTTTATGTCAGTCATGACGTAAAACAACTGCAGAAAGAAATGTTCCGTAAAGCGCATTTCCCAACCAAAGTGATGGACCCACAGGAAGCAAATCTAGAATTTATTCGTGGCAAAGTCGAACTCGTTCCGCTGTCGCAAATTGAGGGAAGAATTGCCGCAGAAGGCGCGCTTCCTTATCCACCAGGTGTGCTGTGTATGGTACCGGGTGAAATTTGGGGCGGTTCGGTGCAACGTTATTTCCTCGCTCTCGAAGAAGGTATCAACCTATTACCTGGATTCTCGCCAGAACTGCAAGGTGTTTATCTTGAAAATACCGCAGACGGCAAAATTCAAGCTATGGGATATGTATTAAATAAATAATGAAGACTGACTGCAGAGTTAATTAACCCCGCTCTGCAGTCAATTTCAAACCTCCTATAATAAGTCACCTAAATTAGGTTATTAATATGAGTAAATCAGCAAATAAAATTGGTGTAATCCAATTAACGATTATCACCATAGTCAACATGATGGGCTCAGGCATTATTATGCTGCCAACCCAACTCGCTCAAGTCGGTACCATTTCAATTTTATCTTGGCTAGTCACAGCGGCGGGTTCTACAGCCCTCGCGTTTGCTTTTGCCAAGTGCGGTATGTTCAGTAAGAAATCCGGCGGTATGGGCGGATATGCTGAATATGCTTTCGGCCGCTCAGGCAACTTTATGGCCAACTATACCTATGCCGTCTCGCTGCTCATCGCCAACGTTGCGATTGCGATCTCGGCTGTGGGTTATGCCGCCGTATTGCTCGAAGTCAACTTAAGCCCTATGGCAATTTGTCTTGCGACCATTGGCGTACTTTGGCTAGCAACCGTTGCCAACTTTGGCGGTGCTCGCATCACGGGCCGTGTGAGTAGCGTGACTGTATGGGGGATCATTCTGCCCGTGATTGGCGTGTCGTTAATTGGTTGGTTCTGGTTCGACATCGACCTCTACAAAGGCGCATGGAACCCGCATGATATGCCATTCTTCAAAGCGTTAGGCGGTTCTATCGCAATGACTTTATGGGCGTTCCTCGGTCTAGAATCGGCCTGCGCCAACTCAGAAGCCGTCGATAATCCAGAGAAAAACGTCCCTATCGCTGTGATGGGCGGTACCTTAGGTGCGGCGGTGATTTATATCGTCTCTACTAACGTGATTGCAGGTATCGTACCAAACGCTGAACTTGCCATGTCGAATGCGCCCTTCGGTTTAGCCTTCGCGCAAATGTTTAATCCTGTGGTCGGTAAAATCGTGATGGCCTGTGCCATTATCTCTTGTACTGGCTCACTTTTAGGTTGGCAGTTCACTATTGCCCAAGTGTTTAAAGCCTCTGCCGATGAAGGATTCTTCCCTAAAATCTTCTCTAAAGTCAGCAAAGCCGATGCGCCAATTTGGGGCATGACAATTATTGTTTCTATCCAAACCGTCCTTTCATTAATGACTATTAGTCCATCGCTAAGTAAGCAATTCGAAGCCTTAGTGAACCTCGCCGTTGTCACCAATATTGTGCCTTACATACTGTCGATGGCAGCCCTTGGGGTAATGCAAAAACAACTTAAAGTGCCTGCCCATAAGGCCCGTATTGCTAACGTAATTGCCGTGATCGGTGCTTTATATAGCTTCTATGCCCTGTATAGCTCAGGCGAAACCGCAGTAATGCTTGGCGCCATGGCCACCTTCTTCGGTTGGACTATTTTCGGCGTAATCTCAAACCAAGCGCCTGTTGCCGACACACGTCCAGCCTAAATATGGCTAACGCATGATCGAAAACAATTAATACCAACATCCACATCAAGACTAACGATAACTCAGGGATCATAGGCCAAGCCTATGATCCCCTGGAGAATACTTGCTCATTGTCGGGGGATTTATGAATAAGACTTGTCTCGCTTTAGTGTTACCTATGCTATTAACGGCCACCAGCAGTCAGGCGGTTGAACTCTATAAAGATCAAAAAAACACCTTAGATTTAACGGGTTGGTTAGGGTTTGCAGCATTAAATGACAGCCACGATACTTCAGTTATCGACGACTCATCACGCCTCAGATTTAGTTTCGAGCGCAGCGAAAGAAATGGCTGGACCGCCTTTGCTACCACGGAATGGGGGATCAATATGGTCTCCAGCGACGATGGTCTAGTGATGCAAGGAGGCAAACTCGCCGCCGAAAAAACCGATGATTTTCTCTATAACCGCTTAGGTTATGTCGGCATGTCCCACGATGTCTGGGGGAGTTTGAGCTTTGGTAAACAATGGGGCGCCTATTACGATGTTGCCGGCACCACAGATTTACCTAACGTTTTCGCAGGTTACAGCGTTGGCGCTTACACCTTTGGCGATGGCGGCCTCACAGGTACTGGCCGTGCCGACTCCGCCTTTATTTACCGCAATAGTGTCGGCCCAGTGCAAATTGCCCTGCAATATGCCGCCAAAACCAATGGCGATGTCAGCTTAAAAAATGATGACGGCAGCGAAATGAGTAACTCTGAGCTGAGTTTCGACAGCAGTTACGGTGCCAGTATCATCTATTCAGCAACCGAAAAATTCAAGCTGCTCGCAGGCTTTAACCGCGGTGATTTTGAAGGCCACCTAGCTAATACTCAAGTCGACGAAACCAATGAAATTATTGGCATTGGTGCCATGTACGGTGACTACTATCACTATGCCGAAGGACGCGAAGCCAGCGGTCTCTATGTGGGTTTTAATGCTCATCAAAGCAAAAGCAATGAACTGGTCAACGGCGATCTCTACGACGCCACTGGTGCCGAGCTGATGACGGCCTATCAATTCGACAACGGTTTTGTGCCTATGCTCGTGCTCAGTTATTTAGATTTAGACACAGATGCAACTACACCTATTCAAGGTAATTGGACCCGCCAATTTGCCATGCTGGGTCTGCACTATCGCTATAGCAAGGATACTGTGATGTTTGCTGAAATGAAGTTAGATTTCAGTGATATGGATGATGCCGCGCTTGAAGCGCAGGAAGACAACAGCTTCGCAGTCGGGATTAACTACTTCTTTTAAAGCTTAAGGAAATCTAGCCAAGGTGACGACAGCACTTATTCGACTTTGACATTCCTTGGTCGTATATAGCAGGACTGTTTTGAATAACAGTCTTAAGTGGCTGTTTTAGTCACATGTTGAATTGAACCATGTTTTGCAGGACAGGCAGCTCGCGTCATCGCTCATATGCGTGGGCTTATTTGAGGCTGAGGTGCGGCGCACGTTCCGTCTACAACGCTCGCCGTAACACTCATTGGATGGTACCGCAGGCTTACCATTATCTCTACGCCACTCCAAGTCAGTTTCTGGAGTGGCTTTTTTCAATAAAGAACTGCCAGATCCACGTTTGCTACGATCTTCAGCGGTACTTTAAATCCCGACGACTGTCGTTCAGCTCCCCTTCGCGTTAAGGACTAATCTGCAACAGATTGATAAAGCAGACAAGCCTAGCTTTAAGAGCCAATGACTTGCCTAGGCTTCGCCATTTATCGCATTGATACAGCGCTGTACCACCTCTTCAAAAGTACCGTCTATGCTCACTTGGATAACGTCAGCTTCATCGGTTGCAGGCATCTCCAGCGTGTCGAACTGACTCTTGAGTAGTTCAATCGGCATGAAGTGGGCTTTTCTGGCAAACATGCGCTCTTTGACTAATTCAAAATCTCCGTACAGATGAATAAACACCAGCTTACTGTTGTTCTGACGGATCAAGTCACGATATTGGCGACGTAGCGCAGAGCAGACAATCACCCCCTGTTCACCTTTTTGTTCAATGCTATACACAGCATCGTTGATGCGCTCAAGCCAAGGTGCCCGATCGCTGTCATTGAGCGGTGAGCCAGATTTCATCTTGATGATATTGGCTCTAGGATGCAGATCATCACCATCAATAAATTTCGTCTCTAACGCGTTTGCAACCGCGGCACCTATCGAAGATTTGCCACAACTAGAGACGCCCATGAACACATAGCTATTGCCTTTTTTTCTCTCAGTCACTTTGTTAACCTCAAGCCCATTCTCGAATTTAGTCACTTCCCACTCTACCATATTACGGGTAACATGTTACCGGTAACCTACAAAAATGTGGACAACTTAACTAACAAGGAAAAGTCCTCTTATGTCTGATATGTCATTGATTCTGACAGCGCTGGGTTCAATCGCCCTGCTACTGTTCTTAGTGATGAAAGTGAGATTACATGCGGTGGTATCACTAATACTGGTGTCAATCATTGCCGGCCTTTTCTCTGGCATGAACCCAGCCGATATCACTAATACTATTCAACAGGGTATGGGGGGAACACTGGGCTTTGTGGCGGTAGTGGTCGCTTTGGGAGCCATGTTTGGCCGGGTAATGGAAGAGACTGGCGCGCTAGATCAGATAGCCCATACACTGCTGAATAAATTTGGTAACGACAAAGCCCACTGGGCCATGACTTTTACTGGCTTTATCTGTGCGCTCCCCCTCTTCTTCGACGTTGCTGTGGTGCTACTGATTGGCATCGCCTTTGCTGTGGTTCGTAAAGGGGGTGGCAGCGTCGTTAAAATTGGTATTTCACTGCTCGCGGGTATTGCCACCTGTCAGGCGTTTCTTATCCCCGCACCTGGGCCTATTTTGGTCGCTTCCCAGCTCAATGCTGACTTCGGCTACATGATCGTCTTCGGTCTATTGGCATCGATTCCGGCTATGATTCTAGGCGGCCCACTCTTTGCCAGCCTCATCTCGCAAAAAGTCCATGTTGATCTACCCGCCCACGAGCAGCAAGAAAAAGGCGAACGAGAAGGCGGACCTATCCCCTCATTCGCGCTATCAATCAGTATTGTGGTGTTCCCACTGCTGCTTATCGGTTTAAAAACCGTTGTGTCGCGCTTTATTGATGAAAAATCCGATCTGCATAACTGGCTCGCCTTGATTGGTCATCCCTTTACTGCCATTTTGCTGGCCTGTTTAATCGCATTCTATGTGCTAGGCGTGAGACGTAACATTCCCAATGAGCGCATCATGGAAATCTGTAGCTGTGCGCTCCAACCTGCTGGGGTCATTATTCTCGTCACTGGTGCTGGCGGCGTGTTCAAGCAAGTGCTGATTGATTCAGGTGTCGGCGATGCGTTAGGGAATATGCTGGCAGGTTCAGGATTACCGATTGTGATACTGGCATTTATTTTGTCGGCTTCAGTGCGCGTGATCCAAGGGTCGGCAACCGTGGCCATGTTAACGGCTTGCGGCCTTATCATCCCGATACTTGAACCACTAAACTTAGATGGTGCTCAATTGGCGGCAATTACGATTGCCATTGGCGGTGGTTCGATTGTGCTCTCGCACGTCAATGACTCAGGCTTCTGGCTCGCTAACCGTTTTCTTGGATTATCAGAAAAACAAACGCTGCAAACCTGGACTGTGATGGAAACCATTATTGGTACGACGGGCGGCATAGTAGCAGTTATTATCTCTGCGTTTCTTTAACGCTAGCCTGTGATGACAAGCATTAGCCGTTAAGCGAAAGACCGAGGGGAAGTCTACAATGTTTCCCCTAAATCAATACGATAGCCCAGATCGATAACCGATTCTGCTCTCTCTTTGCCATTTAACCTGTCTAATAGCTCAGTGGCAGCCATTCGACCAATCTCTTTTCTCGGGGTAATAATGCTCGCCAATTTTGGCGTCATAGATTGGCCGATATCATGGCCATGAAACCCTGCAACGCCAATTTGTTCAGGGATCTTAATGCCTTGTCTTTGGCACTCAAATATCACCCCCGCCGCTAAATCATCGTTGGTGCAAAAAAAGCTATCCACATAGGGATATTTCGCTAAGGTTTGTTGCAATAACGACGCCCCCAAGGAAAACGACGAAGCCTCATTGGTGGTCATAGCCAAAGGTGTGAGCTTGGCTTGCTGCATCGCTAACTCGTAGCCTCGCATCTTAAGCTGAGTGCGAATATCCATGCGCGCGCCTAAGTAAGCAATGTGGCGATAGCCTTTTTCAATCATGGCCTTAACCATTTCGCATGCGGCCGCTGTGTTATCAAAACCCACACACTGTTGAATCGAAGGCGACACGCTATCCATCATTTCGATAACAGGAATGCCCGCCGTTTCAATCATTCGCACGGTACGCGGTGTGTGGTAACTTTCAGATAAAAGTAAGCCATCGATATTGTAAGAGAGCAGTGATGCCACCCGCTCCTCTTCTAATTCGGGCTGATATCCGTAGTGAGCTAGCATAGTTTGATAACCGCGCTGACCAGCCACATTCTCGATACCGCGTAATACTTCAGCAAATACTTGGTTGGTTAACGAAGGCACCAATACGCCAATGGCGCGACTAGTTGCTTGCGCCAAAATTTCCGGCGCACGATTAGGGATATAACCTAAGGTTTCTAGCGCGATAGCTATCTTTTCTTGGGTGCTTTGCGCCACCCTTGTTGGATTTTTTAAATAGCGGCTCACCGTCATTTTGGTGACCCCAACTTGATCGGCAACATCTTGAAGACTGGGTCTACGCTTTTTATTCATAGTATCTAATGTTAGTTAACAAGCCGTGGGATTGGTGAGATGTATAGCTAAAATATCGAATATAAACAAATAGTAGACATAAGCATCAGACAGAGATCTTATAATAGTTCGCCCTGTGATACCAGTTAGGACGCTTTTAGCGGGGTGATCTTACTAGCTAGGCCGCTCCATACTTATGTCTGGAGCGGCCTTTGCACATTATTTGTGATGGCTAAAAGTGATTACTTAGCCTGTTGGCGACCCTGAGCGGGTTTACCTGCAGGTTTACCACCACTCTTTGATGGACTTCCGCCTTTAGCACCGCTTTTAGCTTGAGTACCGCTGGCCTTAAAACCAGACTGGCCGAAAGGCGCTTTCGCTCCAGGGCGGCTCGAATGGACTCCGCTGGGTTTAGCGCCAGTTGGTTTAGCTCCCGCTGGCTTAGAACCGGCAGGCTTAGCGCCATTCGCGGCGGGTTTTCCACCTTTAGCGGCCGGTTTTGGTTCAGTACCAGCTTGAGCCGCACCTTTAGATTTGCCATCGCCCTTGCGGTCATCAAATTGATTACCCGAGAAGCGCGTAAAAGCTTTTTGGCCTTGGTTGGCATCTTTCATCCACTTAGGTCCGCGCTCATTTCGACCTTCTGGCGGCACTAACTGATGTGGACTATTACCGATCAAGTCTTCACGCCCCATGGCGGTTAAGCCTTCACGGATTAATGGCCAACCCGCAGGATCGTGATAACGCAGCAATGCTTTATGCAAGCGACGTTGACGCCCTTTCTTCGGCACAGAGACCACTTCGCTGGTGTGCTTGACGTTTTTCAGCGAGTTTAACTCGGTATGATAAATCGTGGTCGCATTCGCCATCGGTGACGGATAGAAGTTCTGCACTTGGTCGAGCTTGAACTTACGCTCCTTCAACCACAGCGCTAAGTTCACCATGTCTTCGTCGGTCGTGCCCGGATGCGCTGAAATAAAGTAAGGGATCAGGAACTGCTCTTTGCCCGCTTCCTTAGAAAACTTGTCGAACAATTCTTTAAACTTATCGTAGGCGCCCATGCCGGGTTTCATCATCTTGCTGAGCGGACCTTCTTCGGTATGCTCAGGGGCGATTTTTAAGTAGCCGCCCACATGGTGCTGCACTAACTCTTTAACATAAGCCGGATCTTCGATCGCCAAGTCGTAACGCACGCCAGAGGCGATCAATACTTTCTTAATGCCAGGTACGGCACGCGCCGCGCGATACAGGTCGATAGTGTGTTTATGATCTGTGCCTAAGTGGCCGCAAATCGATGGAAACACACAGGATAAACGACGACAGGTTTTTTCGGCCTTTTCGCTGGTACAACCTAAACGATACATGTTGGCGGTTGGGCCGCCTAAATCGGAAATCACCCCAGTAAAGCCGGGCACTTTTTCCTGAATATCTTTGATTTCTTTAACAATCGACTCTTGTGAACGACTCTGAATGATTCGGCCTTCATGCTCGGTAATCGAGCAGAAAGAACAGCCACCAAAGCAGCCACGCATGATGTTGATAGACGTCTTGATCATGTCATAGGCAGGGATTTTTTCCTTGCCATAGATAGGATGAGGAATACGCTGATAGGGCAAATCGAATACCGCATCCATCTCATCGGTATTAAGCGGCCATGCGGGCGGATTCACCCAAACGGCGCGATCGCCATGGGGTTGGAATAACGCACGGGCACAACCTGGGTTTTGCTCTTGGTGCAAAATCCGTGAAGCATGGGCATATAAATATTTGTCTTCGGAGACTTTTTCAAACGCTGGCAGCAGCACATAGGTTTTATCCCATGGCTTAGGTTTAGGCGGTTGAACGCTAATTGGCTTAGGGGCTTCGTTATCGAATATCTTCACATCCGACGGGCCAGACAAGTTAGCACAACCCACATCATCGGCGCCGTAAGGGTTCGGCAGCGGCTCTATCTTGTGCAGTTGGTCAATCTTGCGCGAGTCCATACCACGCCATTCGGGCAGCGGCTCTTTACGGATAACAGCTGTGCCACGCACATCATGCAACGAGCTAATGGGTTCGCCAGCAGCTAAGCGGCGTGCCACTTCAACTAAAGGACGCTCGGCGTTGCCATACATCAGAATGTCGGCCTTGGCATCGAAAATCACACTGCGGCGCACTTTGTCCGACCAATAATCGTAATGGGCGATGCGGCGCAAACTGGCTTCAATACCGCCAATGATCACCGGCACATCTTTAAAGGCTTCTTTACAGCGCTGGGTGTACACAGTCACAGCGCGATCTGGGCGCTTACCGCCAATATCTCCCGCAGTATAAGCATCGTCAGAACGTAAACGACGGTCAGCGGTGTAACGGTTGATCATCGAATCCATGTTGCCGGCGGTGACGCCAAAAAACAGGTTCGGGCGGCCCAATTGCATAAAGGCGTCTTTGCTCGACCAATCGGGCTGGGAAATAATACCGACTCGGTAACCTTGGGCCTCTAACATACGGCCGATCACCGCCATGCCAAAGCTTGGGTGATCCACATAAGCGTCGCCTGTGACTATGATAATGTCACAGCTATCCCAGCCAAGCTTATCCATCTCCTTGCGGGACATAGGTAAGAAAGGCGCAGTGCTGTCGCCTGTAGCCCAATACTTGGGATGACTAAAGAGTGTGGATTCAACTTGCATGGATTGTGACCCGAAAACGTAATGTCAAATAAAGGCGCCACTGAAAATAAGTTACGCCAATTTAGGGACGCGGAGTATAGCAGGCAATGGGGGATAAGTGCGATTAAAAAAACATCAATCAAGGCGTTTTTCGGGGTATTTGAGCCTGAAGCCTAATACCCATAAATCCGCTATGGATATGGCTTAGGGCGGAATTGACCGCCCAAACCGACCAGCCTAGAGACCCTTTCCTAATCCTTGGGCAAAATGCAGCAAATTCACCAGCGCCAAACTGATAATCACTAGCCAAGTGAGCAATACGCCCCAGAAACGCCCAAAATGATAACCGCCCTGGCCTTGGGTTAAGCCGATAGCATGGAGTAGGCGCGCCACTATCCACACAGTCCCAAAGCAATGGAGATAAAATACAGGTAAGCCACCGGCTTCGGCCACCAGCATGAGAATCAATACGATAGGCGCATTTTCGATCAGGTTGACATGGACACGATTCGCTAAGGCGAGCGCATTGTTACCCCCATCGCCTAGGCCGATTTTCTGACCTCGCCTTAATTTCACTACTCGATAAGCCAAAGCGACAATTAATAGCCCTGTGAGGCTAGCGTAAAGACCCGTTACCATCAAAGACATACCTATTATTCCCCTAATCAAAAAGCTGACTATAGCCCGAGCTGCAAAAATTCAGCAATTTATTTGTATTAAGGTTAAAAGCCGTTAACCTTTTATAGACAAGATAGGTTAATATGCGCGCGTTAATCCCTACAACTTTTTATACAGTGAATACCCCGATTGGATAACGACGATTTTATCGAAAAACGCAGATTTATCATCAAGCTAGGCAAGGCATTGCATAAGTTTGGCACACCCGCTTATCGCCTAGAAACCCACTTACAAACCGTTGCGCGCACCTTAGGTATCGAAGGCTACTTCCTTATCTCGCCAACTTCGATGACCTTCGTTTTACAACACGATACCGATCAAGAATATAACCATGCCGCTCGAGTGAAGCCCGGCGAACTCGATTTAGGCTCCCTCGCGCGCACCGATGAATTAGTCGATGAATTAACTTCGGGCAAGCGCACTTTGGCCGAGGCCTTAGAGCGCTTAGAAGAAATCGCCAACAAACCCAATCCCTATGGCCCAGTGTTAACTTGTTTTTCATTTGGTACTTCTGCCGCAGCCTTTGCCATGTTGATGGGCACAGGTTGGAACGATGTATTTTGGTCGGGGTTATTAGGTTTATTCGTTTATGGTTTGGTATACCGCGCCGAACGCTCGGCACGCATGGCCGAAGTGCTCGAACCCTTCGCCACCATTCTTTGTGCTATCGCCGCCTGCGGCATAGCGCGCATCGATCCCAACATTAATATCCCAGTGGTGATCCTCTCCTCGATCATTATTTTTATTCCCGGCTTAGCCTTAACCTTAGGTCTGGCCGAACTCGCTGCGCGGGATTTGATTTCCGGCACGGCGCGTATCATGGATGCGAGCATGCTGCTGTTTAAGCTGTACTTTGGCGCAGTGCTCGGCATGGCTATTGGCAAGGCTATTTTTGGCGAAGCGATTCATATCGAGCCAGAAGGCTTGCCACGCTGGGCAATTTGGTCGGCGGTGCCGATTTTATCTATGGCGTTAGTGTTTATCTTCAAGGCGCGGATGCAAGATTCACCTTGGGGCGTATTAGCAGGGATAGTGGCGTTTTTCTCGGCCATGCTCGGCGGGCATTATTTTGGTGATTCGGTGGGTATTTTCTTTGGCGCCTTGGCTGTCGGGATTTACTCCAACCTCTTCGCCCGCTGGATGAAAGCTCCCGCCTCCATCGCCCTGTTGCAAGGCATAGTCATCTTAGTGCCCGGCAGTAAAACCTATATCGGACTCAATGCCTTAATCTCAGGTGAGACTATGCTCAATCAATCCCATATTGGCTCGCAAATCTTTTTGATTTTTATGTCGCTGATCGCGGGATTGATTTTTGCCAACGTCGCCGTGCCGCCAAGGCGAACATTGTAACAATTGTGAATTCGGCTGGAGCCCGCGCCCAGCCGCTACCTCAAGACAATCTTAAGCTAACCTTAAGTAAAATCAGAAACTTATTAAAATGTTTTCTTGACTAGCCTCCACTTTCCATGTGTTATTAAATTGTGAATTGCAGAGTGAAGTTGTTTTCGCTGCAGTCGTCAATTTCATGGGAGTGGTCTTTTATGCAGAAATTCATTCAGTATGCATGCATCCTACCTTGTTGTGTTGGCAGCCTGATCAGTGCTGCCCAAGCAGAAGACGCTAAGCTCGCCGATCCCGCAACACAGGCTCAAGAAACCAAAAAAGTCAGCAAGATTGTCGTAGTTAACAATCCTATTTTTGATGAATCCGATCCCGATGCTTTTTTCATCCACCGCTGGGCGAACGCCCTGCATATCAACACTAAAGAATACGTGGTGCTCGATAAACTGACCTTCGGCGAAAATGATACTGTCACCCAGAAAGATCTCGATGAATCGCAACGGCTATTACGGGCCGTGCCCTATATCCGCGACGCCAAAATTTATGTTGCCGAAAAAGATCCCCTCGCCGATACCGATCCCACGGTTGAATCCGTTGTCGTCGAAACCTGGGATAACTGGTCATTATTACCGACTGCTAGCCTGAGTAGTTCAGGTGGCGACACTCGCTATTCCTTCGGCGTTAAAGAAGATAACTTACTCGGAACAGGTATTCGCACTCGACTCAAGTACCAGTCCAACGAGTCCCGCAATGGCTATAAATTTGCGTTCGAAGCTCCGTTGAGCATTATCGAACACGGCACAGTTGCTGCCGAGTTTTACGACAATAGCGACGGCCAAGCTAAACACGTTTATGTCAGTAAGCCCTTCTATTCACTCGATACCAATATCATGTATTCGGCTGAGTTTTTAGACGATAACCGTATCGATACGATTCGACAAAATGGGCAAGATATAAATGAATTCGAACACACAGTCGACTACCTCAATCTAAAATACGGTTGGTTAATCAATAAAAACAGTGAGCATCTTTCTCGCTTTATTACCGGTGTTACCCAAGACAAACATGAGTTTGCCAATTCAGATCTCTACCCCAATTCGATGCTGCCTCAAGACAGGGACTTTATGTACCCTTGGGTCGCATACGAGTTTATCCAAGATGATTTCCACGTACTGAATAACGTTCACCTGATAACCAATAATGAAGACTTTAACTTAGGCTGGCATCACTATGTGCAACTCGGCATAGAAACCAACGACATAGGAGATAACAATCCTGTCGGCTACCACGTCAATTGGCAAAGTACTGGCGGCTATAAGTTTAACGATCAACTGTGGCTGTTAGAAATGGGCGGCACTAGCACAATAGGCACAACCCAAAAAGACACTTACAAGGTCGATATCCAAGCCGAATACTTCTATCAAATCAATCCTAAGTGGACAGCCTACGGCAAAGCATGGGCTAGCCTTTCAAAGAACACTTATCTGGATCTGAGCAAAGGGCTGGGAGATGAAACTGGCGTACGCGGCTATCCCAACGAATACCAACAAGGGGACAATCAGTGGTTACTGACCGCCGAGATACGCAACTACCCCAATATCAACTTATACCAACTGGCTGAATTAGGTTGGGCAGTGTTTGCCGATCTGGGCCAAGCTTCCGGCGGCCAACTAGCCGAGAATAACGAAGTCAGCGGTCCACTGGGGAGCATAGGCATAGGCGCGCGGATTTATTCCTCTCGCTCCAGTTACGGCAACGTCGCCCATATCGATTTTTCACTCCCTTATACGGGCGGCGAGTCAGTCAACAGCTGGGAATGGCGATTCCTAGTAAAAAGCAGTTTTTAGTCGCTGATTTAGGAACTGTAAATCCGACAAAACCAAACGCTAGCCGCCATAGGAAGGCTGGGCAGTTAGAGTTTGGTCATCCAACGCAAACCAAAGGTGCTACGCAGCAGTTTTACTGTGCTGTTGTGGCGCATTTGAAACAGACATCCCAAGCTAAAACTGACGATTAAGCCAGGTGTCGACCCGATAAAAGCACGACCGCTTTGCGCTAGTTGTTGTTTCCTCACCTGCAATAACTCATGCTGCAGCCGACCTTGCTCCGTCAGTACAGTGAGCTCTAATTGCTGCTTTTTAAGTAACTTTTGCACTAGCATTGTTGATCTTCCTGTTGTTTGTTGACTGACTTTTGAGTAGAAAACAACAACCGTAACTGTTGCCAAGTCTTTGAAAAACCCGCTTGCGACAGTACATAGCTCAGGCTACGCCAACACCAAATCAATAACACGAACTGCAATACCACTAATGCGCTCGCGGTAATCAACAACGAGCCGCTCAGTTGAAACAGCATATAGCCCAGCAGCAATAAAATACTGCCCCAGAATAGGGTAATACCCGTCCCAAAACAGACAACCAAAGCCGCAGCAATAATCAAGCTGCGACCCGTTAACTGCCATTCTGCCGTTGCTATTTTTCCTGCCAAATTTAACTGATTGATATAGGCCTGCTTCACCGAGCTGCTCAGTGCCGCTATTTCAGCCAATTGCTCAATGGCCTGATCAACCACCTTATTCTGGGCAGCGGATGCAGGCTGCCCAGTGGGTTCAGCATGCTGGACTGATCTTTGCTCTGGCGCCTCTGACTGTGCACGGTTTTGCATAAATCCACCCTAACGACGGCGTAACAAGGCCGTCAACACAACACCAGCTGCAAACGCTATCCCAGCTGTGGCCAGCGGATTTTGCGCTGCCAGCTCACGGGTTTTACTGTAAGAGCTTTGCAGTTGCTGTTTGATTTCCTCTTGCTTGTGCGCCAGCGTTTCCTGCGAGCTGGCGGCGGTTTTACGCAAAGTATCCTCTGCAACAGCGGCTTTCTCTGCCACAGCGTCAACGGCATGATGCGTCACTTCGCTGGCTTTCGCTGTGGTTGGTGAATTCAACGCGCCGTTATCTTTACTATTAGTTTGTTCTGTTACACTTTTTGAACTGGCCATTGTCAGACTCCTTGGTGAACACTGTGCAATGCAACAAGATGCTGCACTTTGCATATAAACCAATGCAATGGCTAAGCCAATTGATATAAACATATAAAAACAAACAGTTACACTTAAACTCTTTATATCCGCGATCTCAGTTAACGGTAGATGTTACCTACATAGGGTAATTTTTACCTGCAGCGAAGGTTGATAAAGGGAGCAACAGAACAGAGAACTAAATAGGATATAGATTGGATACGGACGGGGAATTCAACACTTTGATTTTTAATCATTTAACAAGTAACGGTCGCTTAAAGCTGCAACAGTTAAAAACAAAAAGCCCGTTTGTCATTACGACAAACGGGCTTTTTATTGAATGAGGTGAGTTGGCCGATAAGCCGGGTCCTGTCTTGGACAGTCATTCATCTAGGCCTGCAATCGCTCACAGGCTCAAGCGACCTACCCGGTTCCAACGCGAGCCACGCCATACGGAACCCTATTTGGTCTTGCTCCGGGTGGAGTTTACCTTGCTACGAACTATTGCTAGCCGCACGGTGCGCTCTTACCGCACCCTTTCACCCTTACCGACCTGATAAATCAGGCAGGCGGTCTACTCTCTGTTGCACTTGTCGTCGGTTCGCACCGCCCAGGCGTTACCTGGCACCCCGCTCTTTGGAGCCCGGACTTTCCTCCCCGTTCTTGCGAACGCGGCGACTGTCTGGCCAACTCGGCGCGGATTATAGCCTAAGCCACCCTGATGCACCACAGATAATCCGCTCGCGGCCGTTTTAGCGCTTATAAATCAGACTCTAGCCCATATTTATACAGAGCATTCTTTTTAAGCCCATGAATTTGCGCGGCAATTGCAGCGGCTTTCTTCAATGGCAATTCTTCACATAAGAGCTTGAGCGTGTTGATGGCGACCGTGGGAATCGCTTCGTCATCACTTAAATGGTAACCATGCACCATAAGCACGATTTCGCCCTTCTGCTGATTCGGGTCAGTACTTACGGTGGCAAGCACTTCTGAGACCGGGCCAGATAAAAAGGTTTCGAAGGTTTTGGTCACTTCGCGCGCCATCACCACATGGCGATCGCCGCCCAGCACTTCGACCATAGTCGTTAAGCTATGCTCGATGCGGTGCGGTGATTCATAAAAAATCAGCGTGCGCGGATCTTCTTTCAGTGCCAATAACTTATCGGCACGGGCTTTTTCTTTTGATGGCAGAAAACCCTCGAAAGAAAAACGGTCCGATGGCAAACCAGAGGCGCTCAGGGCGGTAATCGCCGCGCAAGGGCCGGGCAGAGGGATCACATTAAACCCAGATTGGCGCACATGGGAGACTAAGTGGTAACCCGGATCGGAAATCAACGGCGTACCCGCATCAGAAATTAATGCTATCGACTGTCCAGCGGCAAGCTGATCGACAATCCACTGGGCACGCGCACGCTCATTGTGGTCATGCAAGGCAGTGGTTTTAGTGGTAATGCCAAAGTGGCTCAATAACTTACCGCTGTGGCGAGTATCTTCACAGGCGATCAATGAAACCTGATTCAGCACCTCTATTGCCCGTGAGCTCATATCGCCCAAATTACCTATGGGAGTAGGAACTATGTAGAGTGCGACGCTTTGGTCCATATATACCTCTGTAATGACAGTGCCAAGACTTTCGTCAAGCGCGAGAGAAGGTTAAACTAGAGGCCGCATCTTACCAGAGTGAAGCCCAGTGTTAAAAAGCCTGAATACAACTAAGTTCGTTTCCGTGGCCATTTTATCGGTAATCTTGGCGGGTTGTGGTGTTTCATCGCCCAATTCCACTGGAACAACCGCCACAGTGGCTACCTCATTAGCATCCGCACCTTTGGCGGCAAATGTCTATCTGGCGCAAGCGGCTAATAGCAAAGACCCGCAGCAGCGCGATACTTATCTGCTGCTAGCAGCCCATGCCTATATTAATGCCAATGACTATGCGGCGGCGCAAAAGCTACTTAAATCGATACAGCCGAGCTTAACTCAAAGCCCTACATTACTGGCCGAACATAAATATTTAACTGCACGTGTACTTGAACATACGTCCACCTACAGTGATGCCCTTAAAACCTTAAATTATCCAAGTAGTTGGAGCCTGCCAAGCTGGCAAATGACGGCCTATCACCAATTCAAAGCGCATTTATATCAATTGAATAAACAGCCAATTGAACAAGTGCGCGAGTTGAGTTTGCTGACAACTTACTTGCCACCCGCCCAAGCCAACGAAGTGAATAACACCATTTGGCAAGTGCTGCAGCCGATGCACGAACAAACCATAAAGACGTTTACCCAAGATGCTAAGACTCCAGTGTTTGCGGGCTGGTTACAACTGGCTTATATCGCTAAGCATTATGCCGTCGATCCCACCCAGTTAGTGCGCTACTTAGGTGAATGGCAGAAACAAAATCCTTATCACCCTGCTGCAGCCAAACTGCCCGCCGATTTGGATAGAGCCTTAAACGCTAAACCATTTACGCCGAAAAATATTGCCGTGCTGTTGCCGCTGACGGGGCCAAGAGCGAACGCCGCCAATGCGATTCGCCAAGGTATATTAGCTAGCTATATGGCAAAGCAAAACGATCAAGTCGCAGTGAATTTTTACGACACGGCCAACGATGCGGCGAGTGCCTATCAACAGGCACTGACAGCAGGAGCCGAGTTTATTATTGGCCCATTACTACCGACTGAAATCGAACAAATACAAGTGATGAATGCAGCAAATACTGCCACCACTAATGCGCTGACCAATGCGGCTAACCCTGAAAAAACAGCTAATACAGTTGCAGCTGCGCCTGTACCACAACTGTTTTTGAATCAAGTTGATAAATTCACCCCCGATCCAAACAAATTCTACTTTGCGCTATCGCCAGCCCAAGAAGCAGCCGATGCCGCCGAGCATTTATATCAAGATGGCGTCACTATGCCATTGCTGCTCGCCAGCAATGATGCCCTTGGTAAACGTATGGCCGAAAGCTTTATTCAAGCGTGGAAAAAGAAGAGCGATAACGTCGTCGAAGTCTATTATTACGATGGCGGCGACCAAATGAAAACCACAGTGCAAGATGCCCTTGGCGTACGTGATAGCCAAGCCCGTATTGCACGCATCAAGGAGCTGCTGGGTAACTCAGTGCAGGCTGACTTCCGCTCACGCCAAGATATTGATGCCATTTATATGATTTCAACACCGCAGGATCTGACTCTGCTCAAGGCCTTTATCGACGTAAACTTTAGCGTATTCACTCAACCTGTGCCCTTGTATACCTCAAGCCGCAGCCGAGTTGAGAACGAAAGCACACAAACGGCGCAGGATTTAAATAACCTCACTCTCAGTGATGCACCTTGGCTGATGCAAAACGGCGAACAAAACCTTATGGTTAACACATTATTTTCGGGCTGGAATAACAGCCAGAAACGTTTGTTTGTTATGGGTTATGATGCAATGGACTTGATCGGCCGCTTAGCGCAAATGCGCTCATTTACGGGCTACCAATTCAATGGCCGCAGCGGCGCTTTATCGGTTAACCCAGATGGCATAGTAAACCGCCAATTAAGCTGGGGACGTTACCAAAGAGGCAGCTTCCGCCAGCTATGACACTCGGACAACA
This sequence comes from Shewanella hafniensis, assembly GCF_019655335.1. Lineage (GTDB taxonomy): Bacteria > Pseudomonadota > Gammaproteobacteria > Enterobacterales > Shewanellaceae > Shewanella > Shewanella hafniensis. The sequence goes on along the minus strand of NZ_BPFD01000029.1, from coordinate 29,706 downwards.
GGCAGAAGCGCACGCACAACGTTACCTTGAACAGCAAGGGTTAACTTTTGTCGAACGTAATGTCCGCTATCCATTTGGGGAAATTGATTTAATCATGCGCCATAAAAGCCATTGGGTATTTGTTGAAGTAAAATATCGCTCGGCAACCCAATATGGCGGCGCATTACAGGCTTTAAGCACGGCGCAAATAACGCGGATTCGCAAAGCGGCCAACCATTATTTGCAACTCAATCGGCTCGATGTGCCCTGTCGTTTCGATGTCATCGCCATGGAAGCCGATCAAATTCATTGGCTCGTCGATGCCTTTTAAGCGCCAATAGTGCGAGAGTAGCGCCACAAATTATTTTTAACGTCTGTGCCTCAACACGCTTGTGGAAATATGGCATGATAGCAACACTTTATCCTGAAAGGATTTATCCATGTTAGAACGCATTAAAGACAGCTTTACTGAATCTATCCAGACAAAAATCGATGCAGCCGAAGCACTGCCAGAATCCATCGCCAAAGCGGCCGAGATGATGGTGCACTGTCTTTTGGGTGGCAATAAAATCCTTGCTTGCGGTAACGGCGGCAGCGCTGGCGATGCACAACATTTCTCAGCTGAATTGCTAAACCGCTACGAGATTGAGCGTCCACCCTTACCGGCCATCGCCCTGTCTACTGACACTTCAACCATCACAGCTATCGCCAACGACTATAGCTATGATGAGATTTTCTCAAAACAGATTTTTGCCTTAGGCCAACCGGGCGACATTCTGCTGGCAATCTCCACCAGCGGTAATTCAGGTAACGTAATCAAAGCCATGGAAGCCGCATTAAGCCGCGACATGACTATCGTTGCCCTAACGGGTAAAGATGGCGGCGCTATGGCTGGCCTGCTGAGCGTGGGCGACGTAGAAATCCGCGTGCCTTCTAACGTCACCGCACGAATTCAAGAAGTGCACTTACTGGTGATCCACTGCCTGTGTGACAACATTGACCGCACACTCTTCCCGCAGGACGAGCAGCAATGAGACACGCTGCCCCACTGTTAATGGTTTGCTTGCTGCTACAAGGCTGCGCCGGTGCCGTTATGGTGGGCGCAGTGAGTGGCGCCATGATGGCCAATGATGAGCGCACTGTTAAGACACAGATTGATGATACTAATACGGATTTTAGGATAACTAGCGCACTGCTAGAGCAAGAAGATCTTAAAAAACAAACCAATATCACTGGCGTGTCCGTCAATGGCAATGTGCTTATGATAGGCCAAGCCCCTAACTCCATGTTAAGGGATAAGGCCATCAAGGTTGTGCAAGACCTTAAGCTAGGCGGCAAGATCCACAATCAGATCCGCATTGGCAACCCGACTTCTTTCACTACACGCAGCAACGACACTTGGGTCACCACCAAAGTGAAGGGCCGCATGTTAAACGAGAAAGATTTAGATGTGACTCGCATTAAAGTCATCACTGAAAATGGTGAAGTATTCTTACTTGGTGTTATCCATCGCTCGCAAGCAGATTTAGCTGTCGATATCGCCCGCAATACAGCAGGCGTGCGTAAAGTGGTGAAAGTATTTGAATATACAGAGTAACTTTACAATTCAAGTATGTTGAAATGTGAGTATTTAGGCAGTGAAGCCTAAGTCGCGAGTCAACTCGCATACTTAGGCTTAAACGCTCAGCGTTATTTCCCCGTTAGTGTATCTGCAACCTTAGGCGTCGATTTTGATAACAGCGACCCTAACCAAGGTAAACACAACGAAGGCAACACAATCAAAGCAGCGCCGAGCCAGCTTAAGTTATCCAACCACTCATCGAATAACAACCAGCCTAAAAAGACAATAAATAACAAGCCAGTGTATTCCGCAATCGCGATATCGCTTGCCTGTGCTTTACGGTAGGCCAGCACGCAAAACCAATGATACACAAGTAAAAATGCGTTGCTCAGCAATGCCACGCCCACCAGCTCCCAACTCAAACCTTCGATGCCCTGAAACGCCGCAATCACTAACGTCGCTGGAATACCCAGTAAGTTATACAACATCAGCGTTAACACGGGATGCTCTGCATTAGGCACTTTTTTCAGCGCTAACTGATTCACCGCAAAGGTAAAAGCCGAAAATAGCACAGCAATGCCATACCAGTTCATTTCACTCGGCCGCAGGATAATCAAAATACCAACAAAACCTAAGCCAGTGCAGATGGTCTGGGCAGCAGTGATCCGCTCCCTCAGGAAAAAATACCCCATCAAGATGATCATCAAAGGTGCCGAGTAAAACAATGAGCTAACCGTCGCGAGTGGCAATGCCATCAAGCCAATAATTAAAAAAAGCGCGCCAACTGAGCCTATGTTGGCACGCCAAAGGTGAACTGAAATATGTGTCGTCATCGGCCGCTGTGAATACAACCACACTGGCAACAACATAAAGACTGAGGAGATTTGCCTGACAAGAAGGAAAGTCGAGGCATTCGCATCGTCCGGTAACCACTTGATCGACACATCATAGAAGGCACTAAATAGATTACCTACTATCAATAAAATCAAACCGATAACAACTGGGCGTTGCATTTTTTAACATCCATAAATCTCAATGGCGGCATGATAATCCCCCAAAAACTTAAGCTGAAATGATGCTTTCTCATGCTAGATGAATTAAATTCATACTAAAGCCTTTAGATATTGAAAATTATGAGAAAGCTACCACCATTACGCGCTCTGCAAGTGTTTGAGGCCGCCGCCAGACAGCAGCATTTTTCTAAGGCAGCCGATGAACTGTGCATCACCCAAAGTGCGGTTTCTCACCAAGTACGAGTATTAGAAGAGTATTTTGGCGAGCAACTGTTTGACCGCCAGGGGCGTAAACTGCAGTTAACCCCGAAGGGACACGGACTATTTCTAGAGTTAGAGCGGATATTCAACGAGTTAAGTGATCTTAATTTGAAGGTGCGCGACACGCCCAATCAGCAGCTGTGCTTAGCAGTTTACAGTTCCTTCTCGGTGAAATGGTTGATCCCCAGACTCGCCGATTTTCGCCGCCAATATCCGAGCGTAAAAATCCGCCTTGAGATGATCACCCAAGATCCTGATCTCAGCACTAGCACGGCAGATATCTTTATCGCAGGAAAACTGAATCAACGCGGCTATTGGCAACAGTTACTACACAAAGAACGGCTAATCCCAGTGTGCAGCCCAAATTTCTACCTTAAATGGCGCGACATAAGCCTGAATAATTTCCAGCAACAAGCCCTGCTGGTTGTCGATGAAGGCCCACTCGGACTCGACTGGCACAAGTGGTCATCGGCGCACCAAATCCCACTCGATAACGAACAACAACATGTGTTTAGTCATATTGTGATGGCGATTGAGGCGGCGATTGCAGGCCAAGGCTTAGCCCTAGCGCCGGACTTTATGGTGGCAGGTGATATCACCACGGGGCGTTTGGTCGCCTTGAATCTTCCCGATGTGCATACTGGATTTGAATTTACTTTCTTTTGTAAGCAACGCCGTTTATCAGAACCTGCGATTGCCGCCTTCTCCTCTTGGCTTAAATCACAGGCCTAAGGTGAGCATACAGACACAAAAAAGCCGACGCTGACGTCGGCTTAATTTATCGCTATCGGTTGATTACACTAACAAACCAATCTTCTCGTACACTTTTTTCAGCGTCACTTCGGCGCGCGCCTGCGCACTCTGGGCGCCCGCTTTCATCACTTGGTCTAAGTATGTACGATCGGCACGAATCGCGCGGTAGCGCTCTTGCAGCGGTTCTAACATGCTCACAACCGCTTCACCTGCTGCACCTTTCAAATGGCCATACATCTTGCCTTCAAACTCGGCTTCTAGGCTTGCAATGCTTTGCCCCGTCACACCCGACATGAGACTCAGTAGGTTAGAAACGCCTGGTTTATTTTCCATGTCGAAACGCACGACAGGCGGCTCATCACTGTCTGTCATGGCTTTTTTCAGCTTCTTCAGTACAGATTTCGGATCTTCTAACAGGCCGATGACGTTGTTACGGTTCTCGTCTGACTTAGACATCTTCTTCAGCGGCTCCTGCAGCGACATGACTTTCGCGCCATGCTCAGGAATAAACGGCTCAGGAATAGTGAAAGTATCGCCGTAAGCATTATTGAAGCGAGTCGCGATATCACGCGTTAACTCAAGATGTTGCTTCTGATCTTGACCAACTGGGATTTCGTTCGCTTGATAAATCAAAATATCCGCCGCCATCAGCACAGGGTAACCAAACAGACCCACGTTGATGTTGTTAGCATGCTTTTGTGACTTATCTTTAAATTGCGTCATGCGGCTCAACTCGCCCATTTGGGTGTAGCAGTTTAGTGCCCAACCCAATTGCGTATGTTGTGGCACCTGTGACTGGATAAACACTGTGCTCTTTTTAGGATCGACGCCACAGGCCAAATACAGAGCTAAAGTGTCTAAACAAGCTTCGCGCAACGCTTTAGGATCTTGACGCACGGTAATAGCATGCAAGTCGACTACACAATACAGGCAGTCGTGGCTATCTTGCATCGCAACCCATTGACGCAATGCACCCATGTAGTTACCTATGGTTAATTCGCCGGACGGCTGTGCACCGCTGAGTACTATGGGTTTGGTCATTACGTCATTGCTCCACTATCTATATTAAAAAGACTATAAAAAATCGACTAAAGAACGGGTAAACACCTATTACTTGAGAGGTTTACCCAGTTCAAAATCTCACTAAATTGCTCACATACGGCATCTGGGCCACTGAGCCCAATATCTTCACCGTAGTTGTAGCCGTAGGTCAAGCCGATTGACGCTATCCCAGCCGCTTTCGCCGCTAAAATGTCGTTTTTAGAGTCGCCGACCATCAATAACGCCTCTTTATCCAATTGCCACTCATGCAATAAGTGCTGCAGCGGCAAAGGATCGGGCTTCATCTTAGCTAGGGTATCGCCACCTAACACTAAGCTGAAAAAGTCATTAATCCCAAAGGCATTGAGTAATGGCAAGGTAAAACGATAGGGTTTATTGGTGACAACGGCGAGCTTAAAACCTGCATCGAACAAGGTTTGCAGTACTTGATGCACGTCACTATACAGCGCACTGTGTTTTTCAAGATTCTCTTGATAGTGATTCATAAAAATCGGCATGGCCGCATCCAGTGCGGTTTGCTCAACATCCGCTCCCAAGGCATGGGTCATGGCGCGGCGCATTAACATTTCGGCACCGTTACCGACCCAAGTACGCACTTGCGCCTCAGAGCAGCTCTTCAAACCTAACTCGGCTAAGGCTTGCTGCGTGGCAACGGCTAGGTCCGGCACACTGTCGATCAGCGTGCCATCAAGATCAAACGCTATCGCTTTAATCTTATCCCACATGCCTATGCCCCAACTTTAGCAAGTTCGGCACGCATCTCATCAACAACAGCTTTGTAATCTGGCTTGCCGAAAATGGCAGAGCCCGCAACAAACATGTCGGCACCGGCGGCAGCGATTTCAGCAATATTGTCGACCTTAACGCCGCCATCCACTTCTAATCGAATATCAAAACCACTGGCATCGATACGCGCACGCACTTGACGCAGCTTATCTAAGGTCGATGGAATAAAAGATTGCCCGCCAAAACCAGGGTTGACCGACATCAACAGAATCACATCCAGCTTATCCATCACATGGTCGAGATAATGCAGTGGTGTAGCAGGGTTAAACACGAGACCCGCTTTACAGCCACATTCTTTGATCAACTGAAGTGTACGATCGACGTGCTCTGAGGCTTCTGGATGGAAAGTAATAATAGATGCGCCCGCTTTAGCAAAATCAGGCACGATACGGTCAACTGGCTTAACCATCAAATGCACATCAATATCGGCGGTAATACCGTAGTTACGCAGCGCTTGGCACACCATGGGGCCAATCGTTAAGTTAGGAACATAGTGATTATCCATCACATCAAAATGCACTACGTCGGTCCCCGCATCTAACACGGCTTTTACATCATCACCCAAACGGGCAAAATCGGCAGATAAAATCGATGGAGCAATCAAGAATGGACGCATAAAACACTCGCTGCTATTTGGATAAAAAGTGCCTTATTTTACCCTGAGCCAAGCTAAGCCTCTATAGCTAAAGCCACATTTCTGGCAATTGATACGCGATGCCCGTGTCAGCAAAGCAGCACATTCTGTAACTATCGCAGTCAATTGGGGCTTGGATTCGGTAAAATAAGCTAATATTTACGCGCATTTTGGCGGCAATTGATAAATTTTTGTTCATAAACTAGGCGAGTTTGTTATACTCGAGGCGCAATGCTGGTTCATTTCAAAGGAAGCGTTATGAAGGGGCGGTTTAGTTTGTTTTCACACTATGTTAAGTCAGTGACATTTAAGTCATCTATGATGTTGGCATTCACTGCTGTGGTCGTGGCCACGTTAGCTTTTGGCGTTGAAAAACTTACGGAAAATACCGAAACAGCTTCATGCGCTTGTAGCAGTGACACCCGTTACAATAATGCTCTGCCTAGTAGTCATCCTAATAATCGTTGCGCCGATCAAGCACAAACCCTAAGTTGGAAAACGTGGCTCACAGGAAAAAACCGTTCGAGTCAGTTCCACTTTGTCGATCTGCTTGAGCTATTACACGGCCATCAAGATAAACCTATGGATGACCTCAAGCCCACTACATCGCATCTCGCCTATTAATGCTTAGCCGTATCTGGCAAGTATTCCACAGTACCGTCGCCGCCTTTTTCGGGGTACAAACTGACGAAAATCGTAAAAAAGACTTCCAAACGGGTTCACCGTTACCTTACATAGCTATGGGAATCGTATTGGCAATCGTTTTAGTGGCAAGTCTGATGTTTCTCGTAGGACAAGTGCTTAGCTAAACCTAAGCTATGTCGAACCTAATCTTCCTTTGGATCATAGTTTTCATCATATAACGCCATCAACTCATCCACCTTGTTCCGGCCACTGCCATTTTGACTAATGTTACGTTGCACTTGGATTGTCGCTAAGTGAGCGCCGCGGTATAACTCGCGAGTCAATGGAATATCATGATTACTGATCAATACCGGAATGCCACGCTCCAGTGCTGTATGGCGAGAATGACGGGCAAGCAGTGCTTGATCGTCTAGACTAAAACCCGCACCAACATATGTCGTAAAACTGGATGTAGTCGACAATGGCGCATAAGGTGGATCGCAATAAACCACATCGCCGCTACGTGTCTGCTCGAAGGCTTTTTCGTAGCCTATGCATTTAAACTCGGCACGTTGCGCTTTTTCAGAAAAGGCCCAGATTTCCTTTTCGGGGAAATACGGCTTTTTATAGGAACCAAAAGGCACATTGAAACCGCCCTTACGGTTATAACGACATAAACCATTAAAACCATGACGGTTTAGATAGAGGAAATACACGGAACGCTGGAAAGGGTCACGGCATTTATTAAAGTCGGTCCGCACCTTATAGTAAGCATCTTTTTGATTCATCTCATCAACAAACAACGCCTTAGCTGCGGCAATGTAAGCTTCTGGTTGATGCTTCACAATCTGGTATAACTCGATCAAATCCTGATTAATGTCACAGAGCAGATAGCTAGGATAATCCGTATTTAAGAAAACGGATCCGGCACCCACGAATGGCTCGACCAAACGGTCTCCAGTAGGTAAATAACTGGCCAATTCATCCACCAATTTAAATTTACCGCCAGCCCACTTAAGGAAGGCTCTGTGTTTTTTTATCATTTAACTTGATGAATGCCGACAAAAATAAAGGCCATGATTGTACTCTGTTTATTCTGAAATTTCACGATTTGGCAGACTTTCTTCTAGTTGATAATCTTTCAAATCGGCCCATTTGCGAACCCAAGGTTGATCGAGATGATACTCTTTAACCAATTGTGCGGCGGCATTCGAAGCTGACTTGCTATTGCTGTAGTTGCCAACAAGGACAACCCAGCGTTGCTTATGTCGTGCAACGCGAACACCCTCGACATGCTCGATACTCTTTAGTGTCGAACGCAGGGTATCCAATTGAGCAACACTAGCAATCTGTATTGTGTAACCCTTGAGCGGCTTTTTCGTATCAAAGAATACTTTAGTTATCGGCTTTTCAACCTTTGCAGTCGCAGCCGTTACAGGTTGAATCTCTGCTACTTTGGCTTGTGATTTGATCTCTTCAGGCGGCTTATCCTCACCAAAAGACTTGCTACTCTCCTCACCCACACTCATCAAAGCGGCATCGTCAGGCACAGGATGTGGCGCTTCACCGTGGAATTCACTTAAAGGATCAACGGCTTGTTCAGTTTTGGCTTCTGCCGTCTCGATTTCTATCACTTTCGCAGTCTCCGCAGCGAGCTTTAGTTGCTCAGCGCGCAGCATAAAATAGGGCGCTAAAACTTTTTGCCCGTAGGACAAGAAGGCGGGTGAATCTATCGATGGATAAGTCACGACCTCTGGAGCTTGCTCTTCAGAAAATGGTTGAGTAACACCAAGCCAAATACCTAGCGCTAACAACATGCTCACAGCTGTCACCATCACGGCTTTATACTTCATCCAAGAAGATGTTTTCTCTGGCGTGCTATGCAAGGCTTTATCTAACAGATTGACCACTTCCTGCGGCGTACCCGTTTGCTTCTCAAGCTGACTACGTACAATTTCCCTTGGCGTAAAAGGATTTTGCTCGCTGTATCTCAGTAACGTTTGATACAAGGCCTCACGCTCGGGCATGGTTAACGGCTCAATATTGATAGGCAATATCTGCCGCCGTAACGGCTCAGGCAATTGGGGTAATAGGTCGGCTAAAAATGCCGGTGGAACCGTGAGCGTGACGGCGATATTTTTACCCGCACACTGGATCTGATTGAGAATAATACACTCTGCCCATAATGCCTTAGGCAATAAATGTGCATCATCGATAATAATATGTAGGGGTTTAGTTTGGGTACTCGCAAGCCGCAACAAGGTATCGGCAAGGGGAATATCGTCGTCAAAAATCGGGGATGAAATTAACTGGACTAGAATTTTGCGCCGTATCTCAGCGTTATCAGCATGCATAGGACAAATCACAAATGCCGCATTGGATTCGTCAAAATCAGTCGCTAATCCGGTCACTAAGGTAGTTTTGCCTGAGCCGCTGACACCAGAAAGCACCAGCAGCTGATCGCTATAACTGGCAACATGATGCATTCTTTGTATGAGGGCTTCCTGAGAAGGAAGCAAGACAGAACCCTGAAACGTCACTCACCCACCACACAGTTTTTATGCGCAGCGAATAACCTGTTCAAGGGTGGATTCTGTGACTTGACTAAACACATCCGCGCGGCCTATAGCCGTTGGGAGCACCAGTCGAATCTGACCGCCTAAAACTTTTTTATCGCGTCGCATATGTTGAATGAAACTGTCGAAATCCATAGATTCCGGCGCACTCACTGGAAGATCAAAAGCTTGTAGTAACGCTATGATACGACAAACTATTGACTCATCGATAAGCCCCAGTGCCTTAGCTGTTTTAGCAGCAAGGACTGTGCCAGCTGACACTGCTTCACCATGCAACCAATTACCGTAGCCCATTTCGGCTTCAATCGCGTGACCAAAGGTATGACCCAGATTCAATAAAGCACGAACACCTTGCTCAGTTTCGTCTTGGCTAACCACATCAGCCTTAATCTCACAGCAACGGGAGATAGCATAAACCAATGCTTGGGCATCTAAGGTTTTTAGCGCCGTTACATTATCTTCAAGCCATTGAAAAAAATCAGCATCCCACATGATGCCATACTTGATGACTTCCGCCATTCCCGCCGCAAACTCGCGCGCTGGAAGCGTATGTAAACATAAAGTATCGATAAGCACGATTTGTGGCTGATAAAAGGCCCCAATCATGTTTTTACCAAGAGGATGGTTAACAGCCGTTTTACCGCCGACGGAAGAATCCACCTGCGACAATAAAGTTGTCGGAATTTGAATAAAATCGATCCCACGTTGATAACATGCCGCGGCAAAGCCCGTCATATCACCAATCACGCCGCCACCCAAAGCCACCAGCACAGAATCTCGACCATAGTTTTGCTGCAGCAGTGCAGTAAAAATAGTATCTAGATGTGCTAAGTCTTTGAATTGTTCGCCATCGGGAAGGATAACACTCTCTACCTCACCAAACGAAGCCATCGTCTCTTGTATCTGTTTAAGATACAAAGGCGCGACAGTTTCATTGGTGACGATAAGAATACGTTTTTTAAGCAGGTAGCGAGACAAGGTCTCGCCATCACTCATCAAATTCTGGCCAATGTAAATGGGATAACTACGTACACCTAAATCAACCTGAATTTGCTTCATAAATTCTGCCTAAAAACCTAATTGCTCAATGATCTGATTGGCGACAATCTTTGCGCTTTGATCATCAGTTTTGACAATCACATCGGCAATTTCTTCGTACAATGGATTACGGATCTCTGCAAGATTCTCCAACACTTCTCGAGGATCATCCACTTGCAATAATGGGCGTCGCTTGTCTCTTTGAGTACGAGCGACCTGTTTGTCGATAGTGGTTTCCAGATAAACCACAATGCCACGAGCAGACAGATGATTACGGATATCTTTGCTTTGTACTGAACCACCACCGGTGGCAAGGACAATACCTTGTTTCTCAGACAAATCAGCAATAACCTGAGCTTCACGACGACGGAAGCCTTCTTCACCTTCGACGTCAAACACCCAAGCAATATCAGCGCCTGTGCGTTGCTCAATCTCTTGATCTGAATCGTGGAATTCTAAATGCAGCATTTGCGCCAGATGGCGACCAATTGTGCTTTTACCTGCGCCCATAGGGCCTACCAGAAAAATATTACGTTTTTCAGCCATTTCTTGTACGTCTGAATCTTATTGAAAAGTATGCCTATATCGACTCAACATCAAGCCGACCTATATGTTACCTTGCTCTTATGAGACTTGACCGAGGATTATCTCAGCTTAAGGTCTACTATGGCAAGCCATGTGCGCTATTTATGCAAAGAATTGTATACCAGTAATAATAAAGCCAGCAATTACTGCTGGCTTTAGTCGATACATAGCAAGTGCTTAGATCTTCTCACCGACAATTTTCGGGGTGACGAAAATAAGTAGCTCTTGACGCTCATTTTTGTCTGTTGTGTTCCTAAACAAGAAACCAACTAAGGGAATATCACCTAGGATTGGCACTTTACTGACACGGCTAATGAGATTTTGCTGATAAATACCACCAAGTACTATGGTTTCGCCGTTATTAACGAGCACTTGGGTACCAATACGTTGAGTATCGATGGCCACAGCAGGACCCGTTGGAGTATCAACGGTTTTACCCTGAGAATCTTGAGTAATTTCTAGATCTAAAATGACTCGGTTATCAGGTGTAATTTGTGGTGTAACCCGTAGAGATAACACCGCCTTCTTAAACGTGACTGACGTTGCACCACTCGAAGTCGACTGCACATAAGGGATCTCGACACCTTGCTCAATATAAGCCGCCTTTTGGTTAGAGGTGGTAATACGAGGGCTAGCGATGATCTCACCTTTGTTTTCTTGCTCTAACGCACTTAATTCCAAATCTAGAATGGTTCCATCTGCCAATTTAGCGACATGAAAAGCAATACTCGCTGGATTAGTTGCTGCCGCGGGTAAGTTAACATTTAAACGCTGATCGGGGGTGGGGATAATTCCGTTGGCAATATTCTGTGCACCTTCTAATGTGCCAGAAGTTCCCTTGCTACCCTGCTGATCGGTGACACCCCAACGAATACCTAAGTCTTCGGAGACATCATCTTTTACAGTCACCATACGTGACTCGATCAACACTTGGCGGATAGGGATATCGAGCACTTCAACTAAGCGGTGGATGTTCTCAATCGTTTCAGCCGTATCTTTCACCAGTACCGTGTTGGTACGTTCATCGACCGCGACTGAACCTCGTGGTGAAAGTAAGCTCGAATCCGTACTTTTTAATAACTCTGCAATATCGACCGCTTTCGCGTAGTTAATTTGTAAATACTCGGAATAGAGCGGTGCTAACTCTTTAACCTCTTGTTTGTTTTTGAGGTTTTGGCTTTCACGAATTGCCAGCTCTTCGCTCGGCGCCACCATTAAGATATTACCTTCGATACGCTTATCTAATCCTTTGGTTTGAAGAATTAGTTCTAAAGCTTGATCCCAAGGCACATCATCCAATCTTAAAGTGATATTACCTTCCACAGTATCACTGGTGACTAAGTTAAAATTGTTATAGTCGGCAATGATTTGTAGCACAGTCCGTACAGGGATATTTTGAAAGTTAAGCGACAAGGTACGGCCATTGTATTTTTTAACATCTTTCTTGGCGGCGACTCTCTCGACTTTATTCATTGAAAGTCTAAAGAGATTATCTTCTTGCTTGTAAGTGAAATCATATTCACCCGCAATATCAACGACAATACGCGCTGTTAAATCTTCTTTAAATGTCTCGAAGCTTTTTACTGGTGTGGAGAAGTCTTTCACATCCATAACATACAGAAGATCGTTATTAATATCTGTGTTATACAACTTCACTTCAAGCTTAGCGCCCACTTGCTCGACATTAGCCGCAACCGAGCGATTATTGAGATAGACCAATAACTCACCGCCACCATTATCATTACGACGGAAATCAATATTTTTAATGCTATTAACGAAGGGGTTTTCAGCTTGGGCTTGAGTCCCTGGCACTTCATCGTTAATCGTGAGCCGATATGAATTGCCCATTACTGAACCTTGGTAAGGTTTCACTTTGGACATACCTAAGATGACTTTTAGGTGAGTGTCTTGCTGCTCAGTGGTGATATCTGCAACCCCAACCTGATTAATAGGTAAACGATCCTTAGATAAACCCGAGATACTATTATCGAAGGTCAACACTAGCTCGGCGGGCGAAGCATTTGAATCTATTGCAGGCGGAGCGACCGCATCTTCAAAGACCAGTTCTAGCTCCAATTGATGATCAACCAAGGTATGGTATTTAACATCCATTAATCGATTTGCCGCAAAACTCGATGGCAAAATTCCAAATACCAGTGCGATCCCTATAACAGACTTGATTAAGCCTGAAGAAATTAACGGGACTTTTATCGCGGCAGAAGATTTCATTATACCCTCATCCTTCGCTCGTTATTCTCCAGAAAGTTCTAAATTGCTTGTCCTTTCGGACCAACAACCAGAACCATCTGGAATTAATTCTACTACTTCGACATTTTGTGAAGTAACTTTAGAAATGCGTCCATTAAACAGACCTAAATACTCACCAACGCCCATCCGATACACACTGCCATCATTTGTTTCGACTAGTGCCCAAGTCGTATCGGCTTCACTTAAGGTGCCACGCATTTTTAAATTATCTAAAGGATAAGTTTCTAATCGTCCTTTTCGACGCTTTAAATCTGGTTGTAAACAATCTTTGCTGGTATCAACAACCTCTTCAGTTAGTTCACGTGAAGGTGGTACAAATGGGCTACGCATTAGCTCAGCCTGATAGGCAAAGTGCTCAAACTTTGGCGGTTCTTTTAAAGGTGGAATATGAGCAACGTGTTGCGCTTTAGTTGTAGTAACAAATAGCTCTAAATCACTGCGATCGCCAACACAACCCATTAAAAAAAGACTCAACGCCAATAGAGGTAAGAATTTCATTATTTCTTCCCCTTCTTAGCAGGCTTTTCAGGCGGTAATTCAGCCCCTTCTTTAAAGCGATAGGTCTTAGCTAAAATATCCATGGCTAAGTTACCAGCATCGTCGCGCTTAATCGTAAAATCATGCAGACTGACAATACGCGGCAGTTTTGCTACGCCACTTACCATATTACCTAGCTGATGATAATCGCCTGTAACAGACATTTTAATGGGGAATTCAATATAAAAATCCCGCTGAATTTCCGGCTCCCAATCTAAACTCTTAATTCGAAGTCCTGCATCGGTGGCGACAAAGGTTAAATCATCTAGCAAGCCTGGCATTTCATTCTCAGAGGGGAGCATCTTCAGTAACTCGGCAAATTGCACTTCCATCGTTGCTAACTGCTCACGATAAAGTTTTAAATTTGCTGCGAGTTGATACTTATTCTTAAAATCATCTCTGAGTTGAAATTCCCTATCTTGCTCTGCGGTATAGGAGTCAATCGAATCTGAAACGACTAAGAAATAACCCGCTGCAAAAACACACAGTGCCAATAGGATCGCGAAAAAACTTTTAACTTGGTTAGGCCAACCACCAATATTTTCAAAGTCGATATCATTAAATTGACTTAGATCGAGTTTCATTTACTCGCTCCTTTTGTCATTTTCTCAGGCTCGTCCACATTCGCGCCTTTAATCGTGACTCTTAAACTGAATCGCTGTAATTGCCGTAATTCCTCATTTTGAGTCACAATCGACTGCATATTGGGATCGGTTAGCCACTCCGAAGTCTTAACCTTACGCATCATATTGGCAACGTTATTATTTGATTCACTGCGTCCTTCAATCAGTAACAAGCTGCCCTTTTTCTCTAAGCTAGAAAGGTAGATTCCTGGGGGCACAATTCGCACTAACTCATCTAACACATGGGTCGGTAAATTACGGGATTGTTGTAAATTCAAAATAATTTCGGTGCGGCGTTCAATATCCTTCTTACGCTCGGTAATCTTCTTAATCTCAGAAATTTGTGTTTCTAGCAGGCTAATTTCCGATTGCAAATAGGCATTACGCGCTTTTTGCTCGTCAGTCATCACGTCCAAAAGAGATACAGCCACATAGACCAAGATTACCGACGCTAGAAATACCGCGGCTAAAATGCCAATATAATCGCGCTTTTGTTTTTCTCTCGCCTCTTCTCGCCAAGGGAGTAGGTTTATGTTCGCCATTGACCGTAACTCCTCAATGCTAAGCCACATGCAACCATATATTTACTGATTGTAGGTTGCAGTACAGTTTTAACCGACTCATCAGCATGCAGGCACCCTTGAAAAGGATCGGCAATAATAGTGTGGACCCCCAATTCATTCGTCAGTAAATTGGCCATACCTTCTAATTTAGAGGTCCCACCACATAATACGAGGTAGTCAACTTTATCTTTTCCACTCGAAGTACAATAGATTTGCAGCGTACGTTTTATTTGTTGTAATAGCTGAGTTTGGAAAGGTGATAGGACTTCAAACATATAATTTCGTGGTAGGTCGCCTTCAATTTTTGCTTTTTCGGCTTGATCATAAGACATGCCATAGAAGGATAATATTGACTGAGTAAATTGCTCACCTCCGAAGGCTTGTTCACGAATAAAAGTCGTCTCTCCCGCTTCAACTACAGAAAAAGTCGTCATATTGGCGCCAATATCGACCATAGCAACGGCCTTATGTTTCGCTCCTTCGGGTAGCTGGGCCAGAATTAATTCAGCTGCGCGACCTAAAGCATAACCTTCTACATCAACCACTTTAGCCTCAAGTTCTACACTATCGAGCGCATCGACTCTGACATCAATATTGTCGGTGCGGCATGCGCTCAACAACACATCCACTTTGGTAGGATCTGTACTGTTTACACTGAGGGTTTCAAAATCTATGCTGACTTCATCGAGTGAATACGGAATAAGGTTATCGGCTTCGATTTCGATCTGTGCTTCCATTTCTTCCTCGCTCAGCGAGGCGTCCATGTAAATGACTTTAGTCATGACTGCAGAGCCTGAAACACAAACCGCAGCATATTTAACCGATTTAGGTAAATTACGTTTTATTTGCCTAAGGCATTCGACAACGGCATCAGCATCACGAATATCATGATCGTTAACGGCCCCTTTTTTTATAGGTACCGCCGCATGACTCACTATCTTGTATCCATCAGCAGTCTTACTCAACAAAATGGCCTTAACTTCATGGGAACCGATATCGATTCCGACCATCTGCGGAGCCTGACGCTTCCATAAATTTGAAAGCATATCCATTGTCACTTTTTTATTTATATTTCAGTAAAAGAGATTAGCACAAAATCAACTTGTTATACTTACTTGTATCGAATGTTTCATGATTTTACAAATGCTATTTTAGGCTTCTCACGTTTTTACTTCACCAAGAGGTGTACGCCTTATATACTGTCGCACTTAACGGAACATTAGGATAAATTTTGGTGAAGTGGTTAAAACGTATTGTTATAGCACTATTCAGTCTAGCCCTTTTGGGCGTAGGCGCCATTGTGGCAGCATACTTTTATGTTTTGCCGGATTTGCCAGATGTTTCAACACTAAAAAATGTGCAACTTCAAACACCTTTACGCATTTACAGCAGTGACGGCAAACTTATTTCACAATTTGGTGAGAAGCGTCGCATTCCATTGAAGCTAGACGAAGTACCAAAACCCTTGCTTCAAGCATTTATTGCAACTGAAGATGCGCGTTTTTACGAACATGGTGGTATTGATCCTGTTGGCGTACTTCGCGCAGCATTAGTCATGCTAACCACAGGAGAGAAGAAGCAAGGTGCGAGTACCATTACCATGCAGGTCGCACGTAACTTCTTCTTAACCCGCGACAAAACGATTATTCGTAAAGTGAAGGAGATCTTTATTTCCTATCACATTGAAGAATTACTTACCAAAGATGAGATTTTAGAACTCTATGTGAACCGCATTTACTTAGGCCAACGCGCCTATGGTGTTGGTGCCGCTGCACAGGTTTATTTTGGTAAAGATGTTAAAGATCTTACACTCTCAGAAATGAGTATGATCGCCGGCTTACCCAAAGCGCCTTCAACACTCAACCCTGTGACCTCACCTTCTCGTGCTGTCGCTCGCCGTAATGTCGTCCTCATGCGGATGAATGAAGTAGGTTATATCAGCCAAGCTGAATACCAAGCCGCTTTACAAGAACCGCTGATTGCTAAATACCACGGCGCCGAAATTGATCTCTATGCCCCGTATATTTCTGAAATGGCTCGGGATTATATGGTGCAAAAGTACGGTGAAGAAGAAGCCTATACCAATGGCTACAACGTCTACACGACCATTTCATCGGATATACAACTGAAGGCTCAACAAGCGCTACGCAATAACGTTTATGCCTATGATGAGCGTCATGGCTATCGTGGTCCTGCCGCTGTGTTGTGGACAGACGAGAAACCAGAACAAGCTCAAATCAAGGCTGAACTTGCTAAGGTGGCTTCGATTCAAGAACTGCAACCCGCAGCCGTCATCAGCGTGGCAGATCAACAAGCCAGCGTCATGACCGCCAAGGGCGAAACTAAAATCATTGCTTGGGATGGTCTGAAGTGGGCGCGTAAATTTATTACCGATAAGCGTCAAGGCAGCGTTCCTAAGTCAGCCTCTGACATGCTCAAGGTCGGTGAACGTATTTGGATCCGTGATAACGGTCAATATTTGCAGTTATCGCAAGTACCAGAAGTTGCCAGCGCGACTGTGTCACTCGACCCACAAAATGGTGCGATTCGATCTCTAGTTGGCGGATATAGCTTTAGCCAAAGCCAATACAACCGCGTCACTCAAGCGAAACGGCAATTAGGCTCAAACATTAAACCTTTTATTTATGCTGCAGCGTTAGAGAAAGGCTTTACCTTAGCAACCCTAATTAACAATGCACCAATCAATAAACCCGATATCAGCCAAGGTACTGCATGGCGCCCTAAAAACTCGCCAGATATCTATGGCGGCCCAACCCGTTTACGTGTTGGCTTAGCGCAGTCAATTAACGTGATGTCTGTACGTGCAATGCGCCATGTTGGGCTCGATGCCACCATTGCAGAATTGGTTAAGTTTGGTTTCGATCCTAATGACTTACCGCGTAACGAGTCGATAGCTTTAGGTTCGTCTTCAGTAACACCATTACAAGTGGTTACTGCGTTTAACGTGTTTGCTAACGGCGGTTTCTTACTCGAGCCTTTCTATATCGATCGCGTCGAAGATGCCTACGGCAATGTGATTGAAAAAGCCAATCCAACATTGGCCTGTAAACCTAGCCAAAGCCTTAGCCAACCTGTAACACCGAGCGATCCTATGGCGTTCAGTGTTAGTAGAGATAGCAGCACAGAACCGAGTGCGCCCGTTGCTCAGTGTTTCGAACAAACGGGTCGCTTTGCACCTCAGATCATTTCAGAACAAACGGCATTCCTCATCACCGAAGCATTAAAGAGCGTGATCTGGGGGGGCGGCGATTGGAGCAAAGGCACGGGTTGGCAAGGTACAGCTTGGCGCGCAGCAAGATTGATAAAGCGTCATGATATTGCAGGTAAAACGGGTACAACTAACGAATCTCGCGATACGTGGTTCAGTGGATTTAGCCCGATACTCACTAGTACATTCTGGGTTGGTTTCGACGATCACGGTCGACAACTAGGCAGAACAGCATGGAACGCCAATGGCGAAAAAGATCAGATAACTGGCGCCGAAGCGGGCGCGAAAACTGCAGGTCCGGGCTGGAACGAGTTTATGAACAGTGTCTTACAAGGCACACCTGAAAGCACATCGATTCCGCCAGAAGGCATAGTTTCGGTACGCATCGATTTAGCGACAGGTAAACTTACCCGTAAAACCGACTATACCAGTGCGTTCGAGTACTTCATCTCGGGCACTGAGCCAAAGGAATACATTAGTGAAACGCAGGATGAAAATAACCTTTTCATCGATGCACCAACCGATGATTTATTCCAATAAACGAGTCATAAAAAAGTCATTGCCGCGACTCGGAATGACCCAATAAAAAACGCGACCTTAAGTCGCGTTTTTTTATTGGCTTGCTGATTTGAACAACTCGCCTTAGCGGGCTTTTTTCGCCGCTATCGCCTGTTGAATTTGTGGCAATGCAGTACCACCGAGCACGTCGCGTTTCGCTAAACAAGCTTCAATAGTCAGGTTTGGATAAACATCATCTTCAATGATAGCGGCAAAGGTTTTTAACTCTGCTAAGGAGAAATCCTCCAGCGGAATTTGCTTCGCTATCGCGGCAACCACCACTTCACCCACAACGTGGTGCGCCTCACGGAATGGCATACCTTTAGACACAAGATAATCAGCAAGCTCAGTAGAATTGGCATAACCTTGCTGCGCAGCTAACAGCGCATTAGGACGATTAACTTTCAGACCCGATAACACTAACGCCGCCATATCGAGGCAAATTGCCCAGCTATCAACCACGTCAAACAGGCCTTCTTTATCTTCCTGCATATCTTTGTTGTACGCCAAAGGCAGCGCTTTCATGGTGGTTAGAATACCCACTAAGCTGCCATATACACGACCCGTTTTACCGCGGATAAGCTCCAGCGCATCGGGGTTTTTCTTTTGTGGCATCAGGGATGAACCCGAGGTCACTTCATCACTCAGGGAAATAAAGTTGGCTTCACCTGAGTTAAAGAAGATCAAGTCTTCAGCCATACGGCTTAAGTGCATCATGCTGATCGATGCCGTTGAGCAAAGTTCAACCACGTGGTCTCTGTCTGACACACTGTCGAGACTATTGAGCGTCGGCGAGGCAAAGTTCAGCGCAGCAGCCAGTGCATGGCGATCCATTTTATAAGCTGTACCCGCAAGGGCGCCTGAACCTAATGGGCAGGTATTCGCACGGATTAACGCATCGGCTAAACGGCTGATATCCCGCTCAGTCATTTCTACATAGGCTAAACACCAGTGGCCAAATGTCACAGGTTGGGCGCGCTGCAAGTGAGTGTAACCTGGCATTACCGCATCAAACTCACGTTCTGCCAACGCCAGTAATTCAGCATGTAAGCTGTGAAGGCGCGCGAGTAATGCTTTGCCTTCGGATTGACACCAAAGCTTTAAATCGGTGGCAACTTGATCGTTACGGCTACGGCCAGTGTGCAGCTTCTTACCGAGATCGCCCACTTTGGCAATCAAGGCAGACTCGACGAAACTGTGAATATCTTCGGCGCCCGAGACGAGAATAATCGCTGGATCGCCATTCACTTCTACCAGTAAATCATTGAGTGCTTTTTTCAAGTCGCTGCATTCAGTGGCAGTAATAATACCTACGCTAGCAATCGCATCGGCCCAAGCGATAGAACCGACCACATCCTGTTCGAACAGGCGATAATCCACGGGTAGCGAATCGTTGAATAATTTGAATAGCGCGCTCGTTTCGCCCTGAAATCTTCCACCCCATAAAGCCATGCTAACTCCCCTTACACACTGCTGATTTGAAATCGACTCATCTGAATCAAAAAACCGGATCAAAACCTAGAAACAAAAAAGGGCGCTAGGCGCCCTCTTTAACGACCTATTACTTACCCTTAACGTCATTAGCGTTGAGTGCGCGGATGCGGCTCGCTAACGAGTACAAGCGGATAAAGCCTTCTGCATGTTTTTGATCGTACACTTGATCTTCACCGAAGGTCGCAAACGCTTCGGAGTACAAGCTGTTGGGTGAACGCTTCTTCACCGCAGTCGCTTGGCCTTTGTAGAGTTTAACAACGACTTCACCGTTCACTGATTCAGCCAGTGATTCAGATGCCGCCAGCAGTGACTTACACAGAGGCGTGAACCAACGGCCGTCATACACTAGATGCGCCATTTGTGCACCCACCTGCTCACGCCAGTTACGGCTAGTCTTGTCGAGTACCAGTTCTTCAATCGCACGCAGTGCCGCGAACATTACAGTGCCGCCTGGGGTTTCGTAACAGCCACGAGACTTCATGCCGACTAAGCGGTTTTCAGTGATGTCGATACGACCCACACCGTGCGGCGCAGCAATCGCGTTTAATGTCATCAGCACACCGTAGGGTGTTAATGCCTCACCATTCACTTTAGTCACACGGCCATGTGCTACTTCTAGCGACACATATTCAGGCTTGTTCGGTGCATCTTCAGGATCAGCAGTCAGTGTCCATACGCCTTTGCTTGGCTCGTTCCATGGATCTTCTAACTCACCACCTTCATGGGAAATATGGAAAGCGTTGGCATCACGGCTATAGATTTTAGTCGCTGACGCTGATGTCTTGATATTGCGCTCGGCGAGATAGGCCAGCAGATCTTCACGGCTCTGCATAGTCCATTCACGCCACGGTGCAATCACTTTTAAATCAGGTGCTAAGGCGGCGAAGCAACCTTCGAAACGCACTTGGTCGTTCCCTTTACCTGTACAACCGTGGCACAGAGCATCGGCGCCTACTTTACGGGCCACTTCAACCTGCGCCTTGGCAATGATAGGACGCGCCATTGACGTACCAAGTAAATACGTGCCTTCGTAAATCGCACCGCTCGCAATCGTTGGGTAGATATAGTCTTTAACGAATTCTTCTTTTAGATCGACGATATGACATTCTGATGCGCCCGAAGCTAAGGCTTTTTCAGTCAAGCCAACCAGC
The DNA here is from genome assembly GCF_019655335.1 of Shewanella hafniensis. GTDB lineage: Bacteria > Pseudomonadota > Gammaproteobacteria > Enterobacterales > Shewanellaceae > Shewanella > Shewanella hafniensis. The sequence continues at coordinate 8,411 of NZ_BPFD01000029.1, read as the reverse complement.
TCCTCTTCGCCTTGGCCGACATCGGCGCAGAATGCGATGATTTCACAGTTATCGTAGTTTTCTTTTAACCAAGGAATAATGGCCGAGGTATCTAGACCACCTGAATAGGCTAAAACCACTTTTTTCACGCCAGTATTTTTTATCTCGATAGACATCTTAAATTCCTATGACTCGTTTCTCACCTAGGAGAAAACAGGCTGCTAAACAGGGTTAATTTAACTAAATAAGGTTACCAGTACCGCATTTTGGGCATGCATCCGATTTTCGGCTTGTTGCAGAATTAAGGAGCCAGCACCGTCCATCACTTCATCTGTTACTTCTACACCACGGTGGGCGGGCAAACAATGCATAAAGAAGTTAGCGCCCGCTTTCGCCATCAAAGCTTTGTTGACTTGGTATGGTGCAAACTTCGCTTTGATATCCGCTAGCGGAGTGGGATCGCCCATTGAAATCCAAGTATCAGTATAAATCGCATCGTGGCCTTCAATCGCATCGATATCTGAAGTCAGTACCAGCTTACCGCCATATCGCTTAGCGAGCTCTTGCACTTCTGCCACTACGTAGCCATCAGGAAAGTGACCCGCAGGGCAGATCACTGTCATGGTGGCACCGAGAATAGCCGCACAGTACATCAGCGAGTGAGTGACATTATTACCATCACCAACATAAGCTAATTTAGCTTTGCTGACATCCTCAAACTGCTCTGCCAGTGTTAAAAAGTCAGCTAAGGCTTGGCAAGGATGATAAAGATCTGACAGCGCATTGATCACGGGCACTGAGCCAAACTCAGCTAATTGTTCAATGGTGGTGTGCGAATAGGTTCTCGCCACAATCGCATCGGCCCAACAGGACAGGTTAGCAGCAAAGTCAGCAACCGATTCCCGTTTACCTAGCTCACCGTTTTGCTGATCTAGGTATAAACAGTGGCCACCGAGCTTATTAATACCGATATCAAAGCTAACGCGGGTTCTGAGCGATGGCTTTTCAAATAACATCACCACACTCTTACCATCCAGCGCGTGGCGGTACTCAGCCGGATTGGCTTTGATCGTTTTTGCCAAGGCAATCAGATCGAGTAACTGCTGCTGGGTTAACTCTTTTATCGATAGTAAATGCTTCATAACCTACTCCACTTATGGTTGGATTTGTGTTCCTACGGCTTCACCTTTTGCTAATGCGATTAATTGGCTTGCATCACGCCACGAGGCAACTTGTACCGCCTGCCCCATCCACTGCGCGACTTCGAGCGCAGCTTCAACTTTGACCTTCATTCCCTTTTCGATCACACCTTGCTTTACAAGGTCTACAATCTGCTTGCCATTTAAACTGTGGATGAGTTGGCCTTTACCATCGAGCACACCCGACACATCCGACAGCAGCACTAACTTGCCGCCCACCAATTTGGCTAATGCCGTCGCCGCTTGGTCTGCATTGACGTTAAGCATTTGGCCATCGTCCATCATGGCGATGGAGCTACAAATCGGCATCCAACCTTGGGCGAGGATAAACTTAAGATAAGTGCCATCGTTTGGCGTGACTTCGCCCACTAAGCCTAAACGTTCATCTTTAATCTTTGCCGATACAGTATTGCCATCGGCGAGGCTCATGCCCACACTCACAATCCCAGCCTTAGTCGCTGCACCTTGCAGAATTTTGTTCGAAGTGCCCGCAAGTGCGCCGGCAATAATCGGCATTTGCTCAGGCGGAGTCACACGTAAACCTTCTAACTTGACGGTTTCCATGCCGTTAGCCGCTAACTGTTCATCCACCAAACAGCCGCCGCCATGCACCATCAACACTTGCTGACCATTGGCTAACATAGCCGCAGCCGTATCCATCAATCGCGCCATCCCCATTTCACATTGCAGCAGCGCGCCGCCCACTTTAAGCACTAATACTGAGTTGTTTGTAGACATCTTGACGACTCTCTTAAATAAGGATGAACAATTAAAGGTTAAAATGAATCTTTATGCATTGCAGCGCTTGGCTGGCAGCACCTTTCATCAAGTTATCGATGGCACTGGCTACCACTAAGTAACCGCTATTCTCATCAAACTTCCAACCTAAATGGCAGTTGGGTGTCAGCACCACATCGTCCACTTTAGGGAACTGATTGTGCTTTACGGTTACCAATGGCGCCTTGTCATACACGCTATAGGCCGCTGCCACATCGGCAGTCGTTGTGCCTGGTTTTAGCTGCACGGTAATGGTCGCTAAGATGCCACGCTTAAAGTTGCCAAGGTGCGGGGTAAATATCACTTCTTGACCAAGCTGAGTGGCGATTTCGGGTTGATGTCTGTGGCCTAATACGCCGTAAGGTGTCAGGCTCACTTCACAAAAACTGGTGTGTAACTGCGCCTTACGGCCCGCACCCGTTACGCCGCTCACAGCATTGATCACCGGATAAGCCGATGTCAGTAAACTCGCCAGCGGTTTTAACGCTGTAAGTGATGCAGTTGGATAACAACCTGGCACGGCAATCATCTTAGTCGCCGCGATTTCTTTAGCATTCCATTCGGCAAGGCCATATACGGCTTTGGTTAAAACTTCAGGATATTCATGCTCAAAGCCATACCACTTAGGATATTGCGCCACATCACTGAAACGATAAGCACCGCTTAAATCGAATACCGCTAACCCTTGGCTATAAAACCAAGCGGCTAAATGTAAGCTCACTGAATGCTCAGTCGCTAATACCACGGCATCGGCTTCGGCAACGATTTTTGCCTTAGCGTCATCGGACAATGGCGACAGCGTTAATGCGATATGGCTATAGCTAGGGTACAAATCCGCTAAAGGCTTACCTTTATCTAAACTGTTTTCAGAAACATACAAACCCTGAATCGTCAGTTCTGCTTCTGCATGGATTAAAGCGGTCAGTTGTGCGCCTGTGTAACCACTGGCACCAATAATGGCGATATTTTTCATGTGTTGTCTTATTAACCGAATCAAACAAACTTAAAGAATAGATGAATAGCGTACACGCATCCGCGCATATCTATGATGACAAGATTATCGTCGCAGGAAATCGTAATTGGTTGTTATTTTATTCACTGTCAGGTTAATGCTCTGAATCATGATATTTACTCTACAGGTCACAGAGGGTGACTCATCTCAACTGCAGGCTAGACTACCACAAATATCTAATTATGCAATATATGTGAATATATATTTTTAATTTATTTTTATGTTTTTTACTAAAACGCCGATCTGACCAGCCAGTCACTTATTCAGCTAACTCGTTAATAACTCAGTTATCCGTGGCAAATTTATGCAAAATTAGTCCTTTTTATTAACAGCTAAGATACATGACTGCAAAACCTAAAATGATGCACTTCATATTCACTTACGCTAATCATCACAAAATATTGCGTAGCTTCGCATTTATATTGAATATTCCTCAATGAACATTGCGATTGGTTGCATATTAGATAAGCCAGTCGTATAAGTTATAAGTTCTGCTGTTGACCATAGCCCCAAGTGATAGGTATTGTGCTAACGGGCTAAATGTACGGCAGGATTTTCATGTTTTTCTATTCGGAGTAACTATGGTTGTAACCAAGGCAGACAATATGACAGATATGTATGCGTCATTAAGATCAAACGTGAGTATGTTAGGACAAATCCTCGGTGACACTATGCGCACCCACCTCGGGGACTCCTTTCTCGAGAAGGTTGAACAGATCCGTAAACTTGCTAAAGATTCACGCCGGGGCGATCAAGCCGCTAGAGAGCAAATGCTCGAGTTACTCACCGCCCTGCCAGACGAAGAATTAGTTCCGTTTGCAAAGGCATTTAACCAGTTCCTCAACTTAGCTAATTTATCTGAACAATTTCATACCATTAGCCGCAACTGTGACGAACTCGTCTGTGTGCCAGATCCCGTGGAACAGCTGCTAGGCCGCATGTTAAATGGCCGTGTAGACCAAACGAAAATGCTCGACTGCCTTAAGACACTGGATATCGATCTAGTGCTGACAGCGCATCCCACTGAAATTTCCCGTCGCACCCTGATCCAAAAATACGCCGCCATTGTCGACTGCTTAACAGAGCAAGAAAACGACCAACTGTCGGATAGAGAACGTCAACAGATCAATCTGCGCCTGCGCCAATTAATCGCGCAAATATGGCACACCAATGAGATCCGCCGCGAGCGTCCAACTCCAGTAGATGAGGCTCGCTGGGGATTATCCACCATTGAAGAGTCACTCTGGCATGCGGTGCCTGACTTCTTAAGACAACTTAACGACCGAGTGCAGCAACGCACAGGCCAGCAATTACCGATTGATATCGCGCCAGTGCGCTTTTCAAGCTGGATGGGCGGCGATCGCGACGGCAACCCGTTTGTAACTGCCAAAGTCACCCAAGAGGTGCTCGATCGTAACCGCCATGCTGCCGCCAGATTATTCTTAAAAGATATCGTGCTGCTGGTCGGTGAACTGTCGATGGAAGAAGCCAATGATGAGTTAAAGGCTTATACCAATAACAGCTGCGAGCCATACCGCCACGTGTTGCGCTCCATTCGTCAAAGACTGCGCGATACCATAGATTATTTAAATGCGCGCATCGAAGGCCACAATCCTGAAGTCGATAAGTCGAGTCTGATTTGGCAAGAAAGTGATCTCAAAGCGCCGCTAGAAATGCTCTATAAGAGTTTAACCGACTGCGGTATGCGCTTAATTGCCAACGGTTTATTGCTCGACATTCTCCGCCGTCTCGCCTGCTTTGGCATTCATATGCTCAGGCTCGACATTCGCCAAGATGCCAGCCGTCACAGCGATGTGCTCGCCGAGTTAACTCGCTATCTCGGCATGGGTGATTTCAACCATTGGGACGAGACTGAGAAGCAAGCCTTCTTATTACGCGAACTCAGCAACCGTCGTCCACTGATCCCAGGTAACTGGCAACCCTCAGCCGATGTGGCCGAAGTGCTTAATACCTGTCGTTTGATTGCTAAACATCCGGCTAAAGCACTTGGATCCTATGTGATTTCGATGGCGGGTAAGCCATCGGATGTCTTAACGGTTTTACTCTTGCTCAAAGAAACGGGCTGTTCGCATCCAATGCGCGTGGTGCCACTGTTTGAAACCCTAAGCGACTTAAACAACGCCGCGGCCTGTATTACCGATTTGCTCGATATTGACTGGTATCGTGGCTATACCAAAGGCATGCAAGAGGTCATGATTGGCTACTCTGACTCCGCTAAAGATGCCGGTGTTATGGCGGCGGCTTGGGCTCAGTATCACGCTCAAGAACAGTTAGTGGCCGTCTGTAAACAAGCGGGCGTCAAGCTTACGCTATTCCATGGCCGTGGTGGCAGCATTGGTCGCGGGGGTGGTCCTGCACACAAAGCAATCCTATCGCAACCACCAGGTTCGGTAGATGGCCGCATTCGTGTGACTGAGCAGGGCGAAATGATCCGCTTCAAGTTTGGCTTGCCAAAACTCGCGGTTCAAAGCTTAGCCCTGTATACCTCGGCCGTATTGGAAGCAACCCTATTACCACCGCCAGAGCCTAAACAAGAATGGCGCAATTGCATGCAACGTATCGCTGAAGAATCAGTGGGTGCATACCGTGGCATAGTGCGTGATGAACCTGATTTTGTGGCTTATTTCCGCGCGGCAACGCCAGAAGTGGAATTAGGAAAACTGCCACTCGGCAGCCGTCCAGCTAAACGTCGTGTCGATGGTGGGATCGAAAGTCTGCGAGCCATTCCATGGATTTTTGCTTGGTCGCAAAACCGCTTGATGTTACCCGCATGGCTCGGCGCAGGTGAAGCACTACAAGCCGCCAGTGAACGCGGTGAAATGGGTTTACTGCAAGACATGGAGCGGGAATGGCCCTTCTTCAGCACTCGCATTTCAATGCTAGAAATGGTGTACGCCAAGGCGGAACCTAATTTGGCCCGCTACTACGAAACCTGTTTAGTACCTAAGGAATTGCATCACTTAGGCGAAACCTTGCGCCAACGCTTAGATCTGGGCATTAAAGTCGTGCTTGAGCTGACAAAATCGGATAGTTTAATGGCGCATACACCGTGGAATCGCGAATCAGTTAAACTGCGAAATCCGTATATCGATCCATTAAACTTCTTACAAACCGAGCTATTAGCGCGGACACGTAAGGAAACAACCGAAACTCCTGCGTCTGAACATGTGCAATTAGCGCTAATGCTGACTATTGCAGGTGTGGCAGCGGGTATGAGAAACACTGGTTAATGAAAAAACTTTCCCGCACGATTTGCTTGGGACTGACTGTACTGCTTGGCGGCTGCGTCTCGCAGTACAGTATCAGCGAGCACGAAATGGAGCAGTACCTCAGTAAAGAGATCCATTTTGAGATTAAACAAGGCAATCAATTAGTTGGCGCAGAAGTACGCATTAACGACATTAGTGTCAAGCTAGGTGCAAAACCTGACACTATGAGCGTAAGTGCCGCAACGCAAGTATCAATTAAGAATCCGATCTTTCCATTGAGTGCCAAACTCACTACGACTTTCGAAGCCAAGCCTTGGTATGACAGCGCAACGCACAGTGTCTATCTGCGCCAGCTCGAATTAGTCAAAGTGGAGTCAACACCAAAAGATATTGAAAAAGCCATCAGCAGTGCCACGCCGCAGGTAATGGGCTATCTAAGACAATTCTTAGAAAACCAGCCTGTGTATGTGCTGGATACTAAGGATAGTAACCAAGCACTGATGGCAAAAATGACCGAAAGCATTCAAGTTGCCCCAGGCAAATTAATGCTTAAGTTCACTAAATAATCTGCCATTTTTGTCGCTCTGTAGAAGTTAAAATGCTCCATCAGGAGCATTTTTGTTGGCGGATTTAAACTGGTATATACCCGTATAAGAGTTACTTACTGAATCGCCCAATCGACTGATAATCGACGATCACAGCTTCAGCTAAAAGCTCACGTCTTAGCATATCGTAAGCCACAGCAGCACTTAAACTGCGTACCAGATCCCGTGAACGTCTCGGTAGTTTAATCATCTGACTATAAACACCGCCGCGAGTTGCTAAAGCGATCGCCACAGTGCCCACAGGTTTCTCATCTGTGCCACCATCGGGCCCCGCAATTCCACTGGTTGCCAGCGCATAATCACTGTCTAAAATTTGCCTTGCCCCCTTAGCCATTTCTTCCACAGTCGCAATAGAGACTGCACCATGATCATCTAAGGTTGAAGGATTCACACCGAGTACGCGCACCTTAGACTCGTTGCTATAAGTCACTAATCCGTGCTGTAAGTAAGATGAACTACCAGGGAAATCAACCAACTGATTGGTGATCATGCCGCCAGTGCAGGATTCTGCAACACTTAAGGTCAAGCCGGAGTTAAGTAGCTTATAATGAATTTCTTCGGCAAGGGTGGCTTTATCTTCTGCGACAACCGCAGTACCCAGTACCATTTTGATATGCCCAGCGACCCGAGGTAATACCGCAATCGCCTTCTCGCCACGGGCAAAAATCTTAATCTCAATATGCGGCATAGAAGAGCGGTAACCAATGGTAATGCCTTCTGGCAGCTCTAGCGGTTCTAACTTATCTGCCAACGCCGACTCGCCTTGGCCTATGGTCAATAGTTTCTTTAAGGCAACCTTAGCATCAAGGTTAAACTCATCGCGGATAAAGGGCACAAACTGCTCTGTAACCATGTGCTTCAGCTCAAAAGGCACACCCGGTGTAAAGAATAGCCAAGCGCGGTTAAGCTTAACTCTAAAACCACAAGCGGTTCCCACTGGGTTATCAACCATCACAGCTGAGGCTGGCAGCATGGCTTGCTTCAGATTACTTAAGGGCATTTCACGGTTATTACGGGTAAACCAGTCCTCTAAACGCTCACGCCACTCCGCATTCTCAACCAATGGTTCGCCCTTCGCCTTCGCCATCGCTAAAGCAGACATATCATCACTCGTCGGCCCGAGGCCACCATTAACAAGAATCACATCGGCATGTAAGCTACGTTCTTGGAACACTGCAATCAAATCCTCGAGGCGATCGCCGACAGTCACTCGACGCTGGATCTCGACACCATGCTCCATCATAGTACTGGCAAACCAAGCGGCATTGGTATCAACAATCTGCCCCGCCAGCACCTCTTCTCCAGTACAAATCATCTCTAACTTCATCTCAGATCCTTATCTACCCCAACAAATTAAAACATAAGGTAAGTAACCGCTTAACTAAAAGCAATAGCGAGGATCGATCTAGAACTAAGATCGCTGTAGCAAAATCGGAGCATTGACAAAATAATCGAACAAATAATCGACAGCCATTACTTATTATACCATTCCGCATTAAAGTTCAGTCACCTTTGCCCATTCCCGAGAGCACATTTTTACCACGCGTTTTGTACAACTGATAAAGCTGTTCCATGCCTGGCTGCAGGCATCCACTATGTCCTCATATCC
>NZ_BPFD01000028.1 GCF_019655335.1 Shewanella hafniensis | reverse complement strand
CCCAGCGTGCATCGGTTAGCATAAGTCTTGGCATGGCTTGAGGTTATGGTTACTTTTGGCGAAGCAAATTATAACGTCTTGCCATGCTGTCTAAAAATCACTCTCGAAAGATCAACAGACCCTAGTAAAAAAGACCTCTTGGAAAAAAGACTTTAATGGTTAAACAAGGATTAAAAAATCAAATCCTCATAAAATAGGGGAGTGCGATGAGGGCGATGCCTATGGCGATAAATAATGCGAGATTGGTGACAAAATAAGGGTAAATCATTAGGGTGAGGCCCACGACTAAAGGGATGGGGGCCGCTTGGCGTTTGCCGTAGGTGAAAAAGCCAAGACCAATGAGGCTAAAGACCAAACTCCATAGTAATAATACGGGATTATCAAACACCTTGAGTTCCTCAGTGGCTAACCTAGCTAGGCTTTGACTTTATCGTAGCGTCAAATTGGTTAAACGGCAGTGTCGCTTGGTTCAGTCTAATCCTAAATCATTCCCGTGGTAATTAAGCTTTGTTCATCTCATTCTCTGCTCTGAGGCTCAGCTTGATTCGCGCTATAGCTCATATAATTCTAAGGGTAGGCCGTCGGGATCGCTAAAGAAGGTGAATTTTCTGCCTGTGTATTCGTCAATGCGGACGGGTTCAACGGTAATGTGATGGCTATGAAGATGTTCGATGGCGGTTTCAATCGATGCGACGCGAAAGGCAAGATGCCTCAGTCCACAGGCTTCGGGATAGCTGGGGCGCTTGGGGGGAGTGTCGAATGAAAACAACTCGATTTGACTCTTATCCCCGAGCTGTAAATCGAGTTTATAGGAATTACGTGCCTCACGGTAATGCTCTGCGAGTACGCTAAGACCAAGAATAGTCACATAAAAATGTTTGGATTTTTCATAGTCGCTACAAATAATCGCTACATGGTGAATGCCGAGTAACATCGCTTTCCTTTGTGATTTTTAAAGGGTAATCAAATAAGATAGAAAGGTTTGAGAGTATAACGGTTAAAAAATATAGCGTCACAGTTTAGCGTGACGCTATCGGTCGATTTCACTTTTTAGCTCACCTAGGCTTGTTGCTCGTTTAATCTTCCAGCTCGAATATGGCTGAAGACAACGGTGCAAGTTGCATCTGAACTAGACCTTCAGCTTCCTTAATGACTAACTTCGCCGCATGATCTTCGAGTAAATCCATAAGCGGAAATACGCCGTCCTTTAATTGCCACTTACGGATAAGCTCTTTGGGTAGCTTGAGCTGTAAGGCTTTTGATTTGGTCTGACTGAAGTTACTGACAATAATCAGCTTTTGAGCCTGCTTTGAGGTCCCAGATATCGCCTCGAAGCGGGCAAAAGCGAAGGTGCTGTCGTCATAGCCAGTTTCGTGCCCGGCACTCTTTTGAGTATTCATATTTTGAGTGCTGTTACTTTCAGTCGTATCACCCTTGCTGCGATTTGCAGCATCGAGTGAATAGTATTGTCCTAAGAGTGCGGGCGTGGTTCTGCCAGTGCTTAACGTTAATAGCTTTTGATAGTAAGCTCGCAGTGATGTTTCTTGCTGTGTCGATTGTCCACCATCAAACTTGCCATTGTTCATCCAGCGCTGATGGGCGGGGACACCAACATAGTCAAAAATACTGGTGCGTGATGCATGACCAAAACCTGGGTTATCGATGGCTGCTTCTCCCACTTCTTGGCCAAAATACACCAACGTTGGTGAAGTGCCTATTGTTGCCGATACCACCATGGCTGGTAGGGCATAGTTCGGATTTACGGCCTGAGCAGTTGCAGAGTCATTTGCTGAGATATTTGTTTGTAGCGATGCTAAAAATGCCGCATTACCAATACGTTGCTCATCGTGGTTTTCTAAAAAGTGCAGCATGTGGGATTCAATATCCTGCACTTTTGCCTGATTCGCCGCAATATTAGCTGTGCTAGTTTTACCCGCCATCACGGCTTTTAGGGTGTCGTAAAGATCGACCTTATCGTACAGATAATCCATTTTTCCAAGCTGGATATAATTTCGGTACAGTTTAGGGTTATAGACCTCGGCCAAGATAAAGGCATCGGGATTAGTGTGTTTTATCTGACTATTGAGATAACTCCAAAACTCCACTGGCACCATTTCGGCCATATCATAGCGAAAGCCATCGACCCCTTTCGCTAGCCAGTATTGCGCAATCTGATTGAATTTAATCCAAGAGCTTGGGATCTCGGCTAAGTGTTGTTGCCAGAAATCGTAATGCTGCTCTTCAGTAAAAGTGGCGAATTTGGCTGGCAGGCGAGGGAAGTCATAGGTGCCATCGGGGCGTACGCCGTAATTGATTTTTACTGTTTCGTACCAATCATTGGCATCGGGCTTAGCTAAGCGTGAGCCATTGCCAGTCCATTTTGCGGGAAATTCGTTGAATTTGCCGTCACTTAAGGGGTGAGCTTCTCCGCCAAGCGGTTTAAGTCCTGCGGGTAAGCTTGGTACCTCAAAGGCATGGGCTTGTCCTTTCGTTCCCTTCACACTGTTATCAACGACGTAATAGAAGTTGTTGTTTTTGGCGTATTCCAGACTGGTATCATCATCTTCGCCAAAATCGCGCACGCCTTGGGGTTTACTGACGGATTGATAATGGCGCGCCACATGGTTTGGCACGATATCGATAATTACCTTTAAGCCGTGTTGATGGGTGCGAGCAATCAGCGCCTCGAACTCGGCTAAACGGTTGGCGGGGTTGACCGCCAGATCCGGGTTGACGTTGTAGTAATCTTTAACTGCGTAGGGTGAACCAGCGCGGCCTTTGACCACATCAGGATCATCTGCACTTACGCCAATCGCACTGTAATCGCCAATCAATGCATGGTGGGGAACGCCTGTGTACCACACATGGGTAACACCTAGGTCTTTGATGCTATTGAGTGCAACATCGTCGATATCATTAAATTTGCCGACACCATTGTCGGCAATCGTGCCCCAAGGTTTATTCGTTGGGTTTTTATTGCCATAAAGGCGAGTAAAAATCTGATACACCACAGGTTTTAGCGTCATAACCTCACTCTCAGACTTTGGTTCATTATCAAGCCCCAGCGCCGAGGCATTGGCCGAGAAGCTAAAAAGTAAGGCAGTTAATAAAGCTGCACTAGATAAAGAGGCATTAAACAAAGACTGTAGACATAAATTGAGTGATGATTGCCGCGATTGTCGGCGCTGCGTATTTTTCGCTGCTTTGGTCCGTAAAGCTGCGATGGGAAATTTAGCCGATTGGGGGCTCTGAGTCACTCTGGAATCGATAGGCGATAAAAAGCTCAAGACTGAGTTCCTTTTTGGGTTGAGTGTTTAGCTAGGCTATTAGCACTGTTGTTAGCACTGTTGTTAGCACTGCTGTGAGTTTGAACGCGCGGTAAAACGTTAGCTTGATTTCCCGAGTGCAATGAATCTTGGCTGCTCGGCAAGCCAGCATTCAGCGGCGACTTAGTATTAGAATCAGTCTTAGAATTAGGCTTAAGCTCGAGGATTGTGACCCCTGCGTGGGACAAGGTTATCACTTGATTGAGTGAAACAGTGTTGCCACTGATGATGTCTGTCGCGGTGCCGTTATCGCCAAATACACTGGCAAAGCGGTTTACATCTAGTGTGACTGCCTTGTCATTTTTATTGTAAATCACCATGACTTTATCGGCTGAGGGCTGAGTGCAGGCATTGTGTTGGGTTAGAGAATTGTTTTGTATTAGTGACTTAAGCGCCTCGGCATTCTGTTCAGATGATAATGGCGTATTTAATACGCAGCGAAATTGCACATAGACGCCATCCTGCGGCACAAAGTGTAGCAAGTCGCCCGATTGCAGCGCAGGGGATTGTTTACGGTAATTGAGTAGGGTACGGACAAATTGCTGTGCTTGTCGCTGCGGTTCACTCAGTCCTTGGCCAGTAAAGGCGTTAGTGGCACTGTTGGCAAATCCACCGGGAAAATCACTGCGCACAACGCCATCGTGACGGCCTTCTGTCGGGCTGGTCATTAATACTTCTGTGCCGTAGAACAGCTGCGGAATGCGTTTGGTGGTCAGCACATAGGTGAGGGCCATTTGGTATAAGTCGATATTTTCTTTCACTAAACTGAAGATACGGTTAGTGTCGTGATTACCCTCAAATAGCACTAGCTTACTAGGATCAGCATACACAACATCATTGGCTAACATCTCGTAAAGCTTGATAAAACCTGTGTCCCAGCTTTCTGGCTCATTGAGGCTGGCAATTAATTTTTCATATAGCGGGAAGTCCATCAAACTGGGTAAATCTGAGGTATTACCATCGGCATTGATTTTGCCCTTTTGCCAATAGGACACTGTGATGGGGTTTGCGGTCCATTCTTCGCCCACAATATTAAAATTCGGGTACTCACTCATTACGGCCTTAGACCATTTAGCGAGAAATGCTTTGTCGGCGTAGGAATAAGTGTCTTCGCGTATTCCTGAAAGCCCGGCGTACTCGACCCACCAAATGCTGTTTTGGATAAGATAGGTTGCCAGTTTTGGATTGCTTTGATTCAGATCCGGCATAGTGTCGGTAAACCAGCCGCCGACAAAATCGATATGATCTTGCGCTGCCGCGTAGGGATCTTGCACTGTGGTGCGCCTATGGCTGGTGAAACGGGGGCTGGTAACGCTGGATGTGATAACGCTGGATTTAGTATCGGCAGACTGAATCAAGTGAGGCTTGGATTTTTGATTCTTTAGCTGCATTTTTGTGGCGTCATTGAGCCAGTCTTGGCTAGGTAAATCGTTGAGCCACCAATGATTAGAGCCGATATGATTCACGACAACATCTTTAATCACTCCAAGGCCAAGCTTGTTCGCCTTAGCGACTAAGGCTTTATACTCCTCATTGCTGCCAAAGCGGGGATCGACGCGGTATAAATTGGTAATTGAGTAACCGTGGTATGAATACTGGGCTTGATTATTCTCAAGCAGCGGATTGATCCATAACTGAGTCACCCCGAGTTTCGCCAGATACGCTAAGTGCTGGCTGATCCCTGCGATATCGCCGCCATGGCGAGCATCGGGATAATAGGGATGGTTGGAATTGCTAGGAGAGTTCGTTGCGACTTGCTCTAACATATCGGCTTGATTGTCATTACTGGTGTCGCCATTGGCGAATCTATCCGGAGTGATAAGGTAAATCACATCCTTATTGCTAAACCCTTGGCGCTCACGACTGCCCTCAGCACGCGCTTGCAACGTATAGGGCAGGCGATAAAGAGGCGTGTTGGTTTTTGAAGTCAAGTCCGTGCTGTAAAGCACCAGCTCAAAGGTTTGCGGCGCAGCTTGGCTCAGATCTAAATTGATAAACAGATAGTGAGGGTTATCAGTGTGTTCAATGCTTTTTAGCGTGATGCCTTCACCTTGGATATCAAGCTTAAGCTGCTGCGGTAAGCTAGGGAAATCGCGGCTATACAGCATCAATTGTAACTCAGGATTGTGCATCCCCGCCCACCAAAATGCGGGTTCAAGTGTCAGGCCATGAGGCTGGCTTGATGTGTCTTGAAGTGGCAAAGAGAGACTGCTCGAACTTGCCTGCGCTGTGTTGGCAGAGGCGCCTAGGCTAAGCATAATCACTAAGGAAGTGGTGAGAGTCCGCAGGTTTAATATCATATTCATTCCTTGTTGATTCAAATTTAAACTGCAAATTCAATTTATAAATCGATGAGTTAGTACACTCCTAACGTCAGTCGTAACTCTTAAGCCGTAGTGATTATTTATGTGTCGATATGTGTGCTAGATACTGGTCGTGGCTTGGTAGCTTAGTGACGGTATTATCAATAATAGTGCGCATATTGAGCAGGAATTCACTCAGTGCTTGCGGTTGAATGGTTGCCGCTAATGGATTGAAATCCTGAGGCCTAATGCCTTGCCCCAACATGACTTGAATCCATGCGGCTTCGGTAAAGAGTTCATCTTGATGTCTAAACACTGTGCCTGTGGCACGAAATAGGGCGATTTTTTGTTGCAAACTCTCTGGCAGTAACATGGTTCGGCATTGATACCAAAACCCATTTTCCTTCGCATCTTCCCTTTGGTTTAAATGATAGTGCAAGATAATAAAATCGCGGATTTGTTCAAATTCAAGTTGGGACTGGCGATTGAACTCATCGACATTCGCTTGTGCAATTCCTTGATGTGGAAAGAGTTTACTCAAGCGAATAATCGCCGATTGGACTAAATGCAAGCTGGTGGATTCTAAAGGCTCTAAGAACCCACTCGAAAGGCCGATGGCAACACAATTTTTATGCCACTGTTTGATTCGTCGTCCGGTTTTAAAATTGATTTTCTTAGGTTCAGCCAAAGGCTTACCATCTAAATGATTGAGTAAAAGCTGTTTAGCTGCATCATCACTGATATAGCGACTGCAATAGACTAACCCATTGCCTGTGCGGTGTTGCAGGGGGATCCGCCATTGCCAACCCGCATCATGGGCTATAGAACGTGTATAAGGCGTTATTGCCGCCGTTTTTTCGCAGGGCACGGCATAGGCGCTGTCGCAGGGGAGCCAGTGTTGGTAGCTATCGAAGCCAACCTTGAGCGCTTTTTCTATCAGTAGCGCGGCAAAGCCCGAGCAATCTATAAAGAAATCGGCTGTTACGGTTTTTCCTGATCCTAAGGTTACACTTTCAATATCGCCGTTTGGCGTGAGTTCGACCGCCGTAATCTGGCCTTCGATACGCTTTACTCCGAGTTGCTCACTGAAACGTCGTAAAAATTGGGCATAGAGCGATGCATCAAAATGATAAGCATGGGTTAAGCCGGCAAGGGGAGAGTTTGGGATCTGCTGGAGTACTTGAAACTTATTGTGTTTCGCCGCTTGGTAATTAACCGAGTAATCCCAAAACGAATTGACCTCTTTTGGGGAGGTGCTGAGCCAATAATGATGAAATTGAGTAAAACCTATATCTTTACCTACATTACCAAAAGCATGCATATAGGCTTCATTTGGTTTGCCCCAATTTTCGAATTGAATACCTAATTTAAACGTTGCTTGGGTGGCATTGATGAAATCGGCTTCGGAAATCCCTAGCACGTTATTGAATATTTGCAGTGGTGGAATGGTGGCTTCACCTACGCCCACTGTGCCTATATCTTCAGATTCAATCAGGGTGATATTCAGTATTGACTTAAACAATCTTGCCAACATGGCCGCCGTCATCCAACCTGATGAACCTCCACCTACAATGACGATATCTCTGATTTTATTCATGATATAAGCCTTTCACATTATGATTCGTGGTGATCAATTAACGCAGATAAATGAATAGCCCAGTGGCTTGAAATGATAAAGTAAAAAGCCTCTGTAACAGGTTACAGAGGCTTTAAACCGTGCAGGATTAGAACTTATAGTTCGCGCCTAACATAAAGTTACGGCCATAGTTTTGGTAATCACGGACTAAACGTTGATCATCGCTAGTGTAAGAGGTGAAAGGCTCGTTGGTTAAGTTATTCACTTGGAACTGAATAGATAAACCATACAGAGACTCGATACCGCTTTCGCTAAAGTCATAACCAATTTGTGCATCGACCACAGTTTCAGCTTTGATGTTCACGTTTTCGCGTTGCAGACTGATCTTGGTTACTTCACCAAGGAAGTCACTGCGGTAGCGTGAGCTAATGCGCGCTTCGAAGCCTGAGTTTTCATAGTAAATCGTCGCGTTTAAGGTTTTTTCTGACAGACCTGGCAAGGTTGTTGGATTGCTGGTTGGAGTTTCTTTCACTTCACTGTCGTTGTATGAGCCGCTGATAACAGTACCAAACCCACTTAACACATCGGCAAACATACCAAAGTCGACAGATACAGAGGCTTCAACACCTTGAACATAACCACCTTCACCGTTTTGTGGTTGGGTGACATCGCCAATCGGGTTATCAGTCGGCCCTTGTGGGAATAGAGTGCTGAAATCAAAGTCTGTATGTTGATCGTAAACGTAGTTCTCAAGATCTTTGTAGAATATCGCTACCGAGAAATAACCTTGGTCGCTGAAATAGTTTTCATAGCTTAAGTCATATTGACGGGCTAACCATGGGCGTAACTCAGGATTACCGGCGCTACCACTCCAGTTAACGTTGCCACCACTTGGGTTAGCTGAATAAGTGTAGTTTAGGTTGGCATTCATTTTGTCCATGCGTGAACGGGTTAACGTGCGCGCTGCGGCTAAACGGACCACTTGGCTATCGGCAACTTCGAAACTTAAGTTAACACTTGGCAGCCATTCAACATAGGAATCACCCGCAGTGCGCGACGTTAACACCACTACTTCATTTTCAACCGTTGCCACTGTACCGTCAGAAGATTGATCGGTATGAACCGCTTGTAAGCCTGCGTTACCCGTGAAAGGAATACCAAATACTTCGGATTCAAGGTTGGCCATCACATAGCCGGTGGTCACTTTTTCTTGAACAGCCCAAGAGTTAGTTGCGCGGGAAAGATCCACATCAGCAACATCAGTTTCTGTATAGTTACCGTCATTGTAGAAAGCCAACGAGTCGTAACTTAATACATTGCCCATGCCAAAGAAATCGAGTGACGTTGGTGCAAGTAAGTATTGATCTGGTACTGCCATAGTGTAATTGGCAGAACCGTCATAACCTTTGAGTGTCAGGTAATAACCTTTATCTAATTTGGTTTTATCGCGATTAGTACGATTCACACCAAACTCAACGCTACGAACGGCACCGCCATCGAGCACATATTCAGCGCTTAAACGGAAGGATTTTAGCTCATCCTCAATTTCAGGTTTGTTGATAAAGCCGTCTTGAGTGTTAGCGCCTAGTGGGCTACCCCAACCGAGTGGGTCGCCAAGTTTGATCAGGTTTTTATCAGAATAATCGAGGTTATGGTCAAATATATAACCGCCTTTACCGTTATAAGCAAAGCCTAAATCGTCAACCGCTCCCACACCTGTACCGCGGCCAGTTCCTGAGTAACTTTCCATACCTATGTCAGTACGGTTAGCTCTAGACATGGAGATATCGGCTTCAACATTCCAGTTCTCATTGATGTTGAATTTGTTATTCCAGCCAATAGACAGAGAATCCGCATCACGTTTGTTGACGTCGTTACGGATAACGACTTCAGCTCCTTTGATGACACCTTCAGTGACTAAACCATTATCAGTTGTCGTCGGAATTACGCCACCGTTTGTGCCCCAAGCACCAGGGATTTCAATGCCTCGTAGGCGTTGATCATCGGTAAATTTTGAGTAGTAAATGTCTAAGGTCGAGTGGTAAGTGGTATTTGGCGCATATTCAAATACGGCGAGTACACCATCACGTTCTAATTCACTTGAACGAACGAAAGGTTTTGCACCACCTAAAACGCTATCACCATTGTCATTGGTTGGGTAACCCCAAGCTTGCCAACGTTCTTCTTGGTTAGGTGACATCATGCGAGCATAACCAATGGCGACACCAATAGTGTCATCGGCGAATTGGTCAATATAAGAGATACTGCCACGGTAGCCTGTGTCACTTGAGCCGCTGTTTAATGAACCTAAATCGTTCATTTCGCCGCGTAGCGAAACGGCAATCGTTTGTTCACCGTGGGCTAAAGGACTGATTGTTTGCATATCAACCGTACCGCCGATGGCTTGCGCCATAACTGAGGCATCGGGTGTCTTGTAAACTACAACGCGATTTAATAACTCAGATGGATATTGGTCGAATTCCACACTGCGGTTATCGTTCACAGAGGCCTGTTCGCGACCATTTAATGTGGCGGTAGTAAAGTCAGGGCCCATACCGCGGATAGAAATCACGTTGGCACGACCATCGAGTCGTTGAGCCGATACGCCAGGCAATCGTGCTAGAGATTCTGCAATACTGACATCCGGTAATTTACCTATGTCTTCCGCTGAAATGGCTTCAACGATAGAAGAGGATGACATCTTAAGTGATTGGGATTCTTGCAAGCTACGGCGAATACCAGTGACTTGAATCACTTCAATATTTTCATCTTTAGCTGTCTTATCTGTCGCCACTTCATCTGCCGCATAGGAGTGCATACTCGCACCTGCGGCAATGAGCGCTAAGGTTAGCAAACTGGGTTTAAATCGCATCATATCTCTCTTCCCCTTGGAGTCGCTTTATCGCTTTGTAGAGCGTTTTATCGTTATCACCGCGTTATGTTTGCGGCCTTTTTTTTGGTATCTGGGCGCTTAATTGACTGCATAAGTGCTGCGTTTATGACCAAATTGTTATGCAACGGTGAAGATACTACTCCCGAGCTTCTTAGCGGAACAACAGAGTGCATACGTATTCAATGCCTTGTTGAGTTAAGAATAGCCGTTAATTGCGGGAAATCTCATGGCGTAAAATGATTTTATTTTGCAATTAAGTGACTGTTAATAAATAGTAAAGCGAGTTATGTCTCAATGTGATTTCTGGCGCGGTCTTCTGCATACGTATGCAGGTGTATTGAACCTTATTTCCCTCTTCACGTATGCTCGGTGACACAAAATAAGCCGCGATACCTTTACTCTGCAGTAACAAAACGATAACTGTTTGCGTGAGTGTGTTAGGGAAAGATCGCTGTAGAATAACGATAAAGGGGCAACAATGAGTGAGTTAACTTGGTGGCGTGGCGCGGTGATTTATCAAATTTATCCGCGTAGCCTTTTAGATACCAATGGTGATGGCGTTGGTGATTTGCGTGGCATTATCGCTAAGCTGGACTACATTGCGAGCCTCAACGTCGATGCCATCTGGATTTCACCATTCTTTAAATCGCCCATGGCAGATTTTGGCTACGACATCAGTGACTACCGCGAAGTTGACCCTCTTTTTGGCACTATGCATGATTTCGATGAATTGATTGAAAAAGCCCACGGCTTAGGCATTAAGGTCATTATCGATCAAGTATTAAGTCATACCTCTGATCAGCATGCGTGGTTTGTTGAAAGCCGCGAGAGCCGTACAAATCCCAAAGCGGATTGGTATGTGTGGGCCGATCCTAAGGAAGACGGCACAGCACCTAACAACTGGCTCGCGATTTTTGGCGGTTGTGCTTGGGAATGGGAACCACGCAGACAACAATACTATTTACATAACTTCCTGCGTAGCCAGCCCGATATTAATTTCCATAACCCTGACGTGCGTCAAGCTGTGCTGGATAATGTCGAGTTTTGGCTTAAAAAGGGCGTTGATGGCTTTCGCTTAGATGCGATTACCTTCTGTTATCACGATGAACAGCTCAGGGACAATCCAGCGAAACCTAAGGATAAACGTCAGGGCCGAGGTTTTAGCGAAGATAACCCTTACGCCTATCAATATCATTACTACAATAATGACCGTCCGCAAACCATCGCGTTTATCGAAGATTTACGAAAGCTCATCAATCGCTATCCCGGCGCTGTGACCTTAGGTGAAGTGTCGGCCGAAGATTCTTTAGCTGTGATGGCGGCTTACACTAAAGGTGAAGATCGCCTGCACATGGCCTACAGTTTTGAGCTATTAACCGACGATTACAGCGCCGCTTATATTCGCCAAACCGTAGAGGCATTAGAAGCGAGCATAGGTGATGGTTGGCCTTGTTGGGCTATCGGTAATCATGATGTGCAGCGCGTGGCGAGCCGTTGGGGGCAGGGCAAACAGAATTCTGACATGGTTAAAATGCTCAATGCCATGCTAAGTTCACTGCGCGGCAGTGTGTGTAGTTATCAAGGTGAAGAACTCGGTTTAACCGAAGCGCCGATTGAATACCATGAGTTGCAAGATCCCTTTGGCAAAACCTTCTGGCCTATGTTCAAAGGCCGCGATGGTTGCCGTACGCCAATGCCATGGCAGCAAGGCGCCGATTTTAGTGGTTTTAGTGAGGTATCGCCTTGGTTGCCTATCGCCCCTGCGCATCAAGCGTTAGCGGTAGATGTACAAGAATCAGATGCTGATTCCATGCTTAGTGGTTATCGACGTTTTCTTGCTTGGCGTAAATTACACCCAGTGCTGGTTGAAGGCGATATCCAGTTTGTGGATAGCAACGAGCCCATCTTGGCCTTTATCCGCACCTTAGGAGAGCTCAAAATATTCGTCGGATTCAACTTAGGCGATACTAATGTTGAGTTGGATTCATCACAGTTTGAATTTAGTGAAATGTTGCTGGGACATGGCCTGAAAACCGCACAAATAGAAAACAATCAGCTGAAGTTTTCGGCATTTGCCAGCTTTTATGCAGTTTTAAAGTGAAAATGATTCATTTTTATTCGGCTGAGGTGTTATATACCCAAACAACTTGAAGATGCAGGATTCAGCGGGAATTTAACGCACTTTAGGCAAGGCGGTTATTTGCAGACCTAGTGGACTAAGTTAAAAATAACCAACACGGCATAAAGTGCGTTAAAACCCGCCGGGACGGAGCGCCTAGGGCACTCCACTTCGGTGTTGCATCAATTCAAAAGGTGGCCGACATTCTGTCATTGATGCGCCTTGAATTGAAGCACCCTAGGCGCTCTGAAACTCGTATCTTCAGGTAGCTTGGGTATATACCCAAGCCCACTATTCGACGTAAAGCCGCCCACGGGCATACTGGGGAATGTAACCTTAATTAGTTCCTGATAATAAAAACATACAGAGAGAATAACTATGGCGTCATCAATTAATATCGGTAGTTACAGCAGTAATGCTGGCGAAAATGGCTCGGGCAGTTATCGTTTTGCCTTGATCTCATTAACTTCACTGTTTTTTATGTGGGGTTTTATCACTTGCTTGAACGATATTCTGATCCCGCATCTTAAAGCGGTGTTTTCGCTGAATTACACTCAAGCCATGTTGATCCAATTTTGTTTCTTTGGAGCTTACTTTTTAGTGTCGATCCCAGCTGGTAACTTAGTCAAAAAACTGGGTTATCAAAAGGGGATAGTTACCGGTCTTGTGATTGCGAGTATTGGCTGTGCGCTGTTTTATCCAGCGGCCACGCTAGCGACCTACAATCTGTTCCTTGGCGCGTTATTCGTTCTTGCATCGGGCATCACTATCCTACAAGTGGCAGCCAACCCCTATGTTAACGCCTTAGGCAGTAGCGAAACTGCCTCGAGTCGTTTGAATTTAACGCAAGCTTTCAATGCGTTAGGTACAACTGTGGCACCATTCTTTGGTGCTATGCTCATTCTTTCTGTTGCCAGTTCAGTATCCAGCGATTTAGCCAACGCGAGCGCCGAAGCCGAAGTGGTTAAACTGCCATACCTGTTGCTTTCTGGCGCTTTGGCAATCTTAGCGCTGATTTTTGCAAAATTAGATTTACCTGTGATCCGTGAGCATGATCACAGTGTTCAAGGTGAGGTCCAAACCCATCTAGGTAAAACCAGTGCCTTACAAAGCAAGCACTTAGTGCTCGGCGCTGTGGGTATTTTCGTGTATGTCGGCGCCGAAGTGTCTATCGGTAGTTTCTTAGTTAACTTTTTAGGCGAAAGCCACATTGCGGGCATGCCAGAAGCCGAAGCCGCCCATTACATCGCCTATTACTGGGGCGGCGCTATGGTGGGACGTTTTATTGGCTCTGTGGTGATGCAAAAAGTGCCCGCTGGCTCAGTACTTGCTTTTAATGCCTTTATTGCAGCGCTACTTGTGCTGGTGGCGATGACAAGCAGTGGCAGTATTGCTATGTGGGCAATCCTTGGGGTGGGGTTATTTAACTCGATTATGTTCCCAACGATCTTCAGCTTAGCGCTGCGTGATTTAGGTCCACACACTTCACAGGGCAGTGGCATTTTGTGTCTGGCAATTGTGGGTGGGGCGATTCTACCTTTATTCCAAGGCATGTTAGCGGATAACCTTGGTGTACAGCACGCGTTTATTCTGCCTGTGATTTGCTATGGCTTTATCCTGTTTTACGGGGCTAAAGGCTCAAAAATGTAACGGTTTAACAGAGTTAAACTAAAAAGCGATCCCTCTGGATCGCTTTTTTTTATGGCTTTAACCTTAACTCAGCGCCAGCGTGCTTGCGTATTAGGGCCTGACCTCCTATGATCCTCCGGTTTTATCATTCATGGTGACCTTTTAAATGTTGAATTCTCCGCTTTCTGCCAGCTCGAACGAATTAGTGATCAGTATCTTAACTATGGTGCTGAGCCAAGGGAAACCCTTAGATCGGGCCTATTCTCAGCATTTTTCTGGGTTGCAATTGGTACCCGCCGAACAGGCGCGTATCGCATTAACGACGGGTGATATCCTACGTCGCTTAAATTTATATTGTTATCTGGCGGAAATCAGTCCAGATGAGATGGAGCGTTTTGGCTCTAAATTGCTTAATGCGTGGCATTTATTCCACGGGCTTGAACTGCCTAAAATGCAATATTCGCTGCAAGTCGATGAGGCGCGTTTGAGCGAGCGCACCGAGCAAGCGAAAACTAAGCCTGTACTGTGGGACGGTTGCCCTGAGTGGCTTGATGCGATGGGCCGTGAGCAATTAGGTGAGTCTTGGGACAAGGAGCGTGCCGCGTTAAGCACTGCGCCGAAACGTTTTTTACGCGCAAATGCCCTTAAAGTAACACGTGATCAATTGGCCGCTAAGCTTGCCGCAGAGTTTGTGAGCACGCTGAGCGTTGATGGGGTTGATTCTGCCCTTGAAGTGACCTCCGATTCTGCCTTGTTCCGTACCCAAAGCTTTAAAGATGGTTTATTCGAGCAGCAAGATGCGGGCTCTCAGCGCGTGGCGGCAGCGCTTGATGCCAAACCGGGTATGAAAGTCATCGATGCTTGCGCAGGTGCGGGTGGAAAAACATTACACATAGCCGCGCAAATGCAGGGCAAAGGGCGCTTGTTAGCCATGGATGTGGAGCAATGGAAACTCGACAAGCTCAAAGAGCGTGCCCGTCGTAATGGGGCGCACAATGTCGAAACCCGCGTGATTGCCAGCAGTAAAACCATTAAACGCTTAAAGCTCAGCGCCGATCGGGTATTACTCGATGTGCCATGCTCGGGGTTAGGTGTATTAAAGCGTAATCCCGATGCAAAATGGCGTGATACCGTCGAGCGTTTACCCGTGTTAATGGATCTGCAAAAGCACATTTTGAGCAGTTATAGCCGCATGGTGAAGGTTGGTGGCATAGTGGTTTATGCGACCTGTTCTATCTTCCCCTGTGAAAACCGCGGTCAAGTCGATGCGTTTTTAGCTGAGAATCCTAATTTCCGCCTAATTGAGGATGAAAGTATTAGCCCTGCAGATAGCGGATTTGATGGCTTTTACCTTGCAAAACTTGAACGTATTCAAGAGTAAAGCCTTGCGGTTAAGACTAAAGTAAGCCCTTTATGCCATTCATTCAGGGTTTACTTAGTTAATATTAGTGCCTAAAATTTCCAATAAGTTATAAATATTCTTAACATTGTTAATCAGTATTTATATTGCAACTTTGTTTGTAAGGGAATTATGGCGTACGGCGTTAATCTTCCAGATCTGCTCGACCATACTGATGTTAAACTCGCCCATAATGTCAGCATAGCTTGCTATAGCAGTATTCTCTCTATGCTGCTCAATGGCGCACCGCTACATGAAATCTTGCACGCCTTAGTGCTAAAAATCGAAGCGCAAAAGATAGGTACTCGTGGATCTATATTACTGCTCAGCGGTGACGGCAAACGTTTGTTGTTAGGCGCTGCGCCCCATTTACCCGACAGTTACAACCAAGCAATTAATGGGGTAGAGATTGGCCCAAATGTCGGCTCCTGCGGCACCGCGGCTTATTTTGCAAAGCGCATCATTGTTGAAGACATAGCTACGCATCCTTATTGGGAAAATTATAAAGAACTGCCATTACGCGCCGGTCTTAAATCTTGTTGGTCTGAACCTATCAAAGATAATCAAGGCAAAGTGCTCGGTACATTTGCCATGTACTACGATACAATAAAGTCCCCAACCGAGCTTGATTTAGAGCTGATTTCAGAGGCGGCACGATTAGCCAGTTTGGCCATTGAGCGCAGTCGGGCAATGGAGTTTCAGCATTTAGCGGTGAAAATTTTTGATCGCTTACCTTTGGCGTTGGTTATCTCCAATTCTGATGATTCCGTCCTCTATGCTAACCCCGCTTTTAAACACATCGTTCTTCCGCAAAATATTGATATAGCAAACTTTAATCCTAAGATGTTTTTGTCTGCGTCTCAACCCAATGAGTTAGTCGGCCTATTTGAGCATTTAGCGCAGGATAAAATGTGGCAGGGTGAATTGGTTGGCTTAAGGGGCAATGGCGAGGAATTTTACCTTGACCTTATCGTCAGCACATTTCGAGAGCCTAATGGATTACAGCCGTGTTTTGCGTGGTTATTTTCCGATATTAGCGAACGTAAAAAAGCGGCACAGCTGATTAAGTATCAGGCCAATAATGACTCGCTAACTGGGCTTGCTAACCGTAATGCCTTGTTTAAACAGATCCAATCCTTAATTACCTCCGACAGCCTGACGCCCGGCTTTAGTTTTATGCTGATGGATTTAGATAACTTTAAGCAAGTTAACGACACCCATGGCCACGACAAAGGTGATGCATTATTAGTGCAAGTGGTGCGGCAGATTTGTGAATGTCTCAATGACACTATGATGTTTGCACGCCTCGGCGGTGATGAGTTTGCCTTGCTATTACCTGGGATAGTCAATCAGAAAGAGTTGGCGCAACTTGCTGAAACAATTAATAAGCATGTGGCAAAACGTTATGTACTTGCCGATGGCAAAGGCGTATATAGCTCGGTAAGTATTGGGATTGCCCGTTTTCCAGAAGATGCCCTCGATCTCGAGCAGCTGTTAAATTGCGCCGATCAGGCCATGTATATTTCAAAGGCTAACGGTCGTAATCGATATCATTTTTTTACTGAGCAAATGCAGCTCAATGCCGAGCGCATTGCCAGCCTTCATAATCAACTCAAGCAGGCACTCGATCAACAGACCTTCGAGCTTTATTACCAGCCCATAGTGAATGCGACCACAGGTTTGATTGTTCGCGCCGAGGTTTTACTTCGTTGGCAGCTTGAAGGGCAATTCATTCCCCCCGATGAGTTTATTCCTATCGCGGAGAACAGCGGCTTAATTGTTGATATTGGTCGAGATGTGCGCCTTGGCGCTATGCAAACCATCTTAGAGATGCAGGCTCATAATTGGCCGATTAACTTATCGGTAAATGTGTCGACCTTTGAGTTTTGGTCCCATGAACTGCAAGATGCCTTTGTGGATTCCTTCGCTGAGATTACCGAGCAACTCGAAGTAACAGATTTCCCCTACGACAGGTTAACCCTTGAGATCACTGAGTCTTTGCTGATGAAGCAACATACACATCTTATTGATGTACTGAATGGTTTGCGGCTTAAGGGGATTAACATTTCATTGGACGACTTTGGCACTGGCTATTCGTCCTTATCCTATTTGGCTAATTTCCCTATCGATCAAATTAAAATCGATAAGAGCTTTATCGACAGATTAGATGAAGGCAAACGTCACGAAGCGTTGGTGGAGGCCATAGTGCGGTTAAGCCATGCGTTAGATTTAACTGTGACGGCAGAAGGGGTAGAAACGGAGTCCCAGCTTAAATTTGTAATGTCAAATCATATTCAAGAAATTCAAGGCTATCTTTTCTATAAACCTATGCCAAAAGCCGCTTTCTTTGCGCTGTTGGCAAAGCAAGCTGAGCTGCATTAGGTTCTTGGTATTGGAGCTTTGATGTTTGACCTAAATATGAGGGCGGCTTAACCTGCGACAGCCTGATTGATATATTGGGTTTAGATGTAAGTTAATAATCCAATATTGAGGAATATAGTATTGAAAAATAACAAATAAAAAGAGCGCCTCGGCGCTCTTTTTATGACTGAAAACGGGTGTTGCACTGAGTATAGGCGTGCACACTGAGTCAGCTTGATGAATGTTAAGATTTAGCGGTTAGCTGACCGTTAATCACTAGGCTCAAGTATTGCGTAAAATCGTGACCGTGATTTTGCAGCATTTTAGGGAACATAGAAATCGGCGTAGAACCTGGGAAAGTATTGATTTCATTCAATAGAATTTCATTGTCCGCGGTTAAGAAAAAGTCGATGCGCGATAAGTGACGCAGCTTCATTCCTTTAAATGCCTTGATTGCATAAGCACGGATCTGTTCGCTGATCTCAGCTGACACATGCTGCGCGACAACATCGGTGCGCGCTTTACTGTTTTTGGCGTATTTCTCATCGAAGGTGTAAAAGGTGTTGCTATCACAGATGATTTCACCTGGCACTGTCGCCACCACTTCACCATTGTACTCGTAGACTGCCACTTCTAACTCGCGGGCTTTTATGGTTTTTTCAACGATCACATAGGGCGCATAGCCAAACGCATCCTTGAGTACGCCTGCAACTTTATTGCTGTCGTCCACTTTGTAACAACCGACAGAAGAACCCTGTGAGGCTGCTTTGACGAAGATCGATCCCCATTGTGCCAATGCTGCTTGGGTTTGCTCAATTGCCGCATCATCGAACTGATTCAGGAAAATATACGGCGTATTCGGAATACCTAAGGCCGAGAACCACATTTTAGCGGTGATCTTATTGAAGCAGTTGCTGCTCGCTTCGGATTCACAGCCAAAATAGGGCAGTTGGATCAGATTAAAATAGGATTGAATGTCGCCGGTCTCACCGGGATAGCCATGAATGCAAGGAATAACATAATCGACCGGCCATGGCGTTTTGCTTTCATCACGGAAGCGAATTTCGCGGCTATTGGTCAGTTCGCAGTCGTCACCTGCGGCGGTGCGGTACTGGCCGAATTTATCCAGCTCGACGCGCAACACAGAAAACTGCTCAGATTTTGCCAGTGAGGTTTCAAAATAGTTGGCCGACATTAATGAAATATCGTGTTCGGCACTTCCGCCGCCGCACAGCAAAAGCAGATTGATCTTAGACATTGTGATTCCTCAAAGTGAGCAAAATCGGATGATATCGGCCTGTGGCAATACGAACATCATCCTATAGTACAACCGCTGTCATCTTAGTTTTCTTGTCCCTATGAGTGCAAGGTTTTGCTGACTGGCGGCTATTAAGTGGTGAATTTTAACGCATTTGATCGCATTGCAAATAAGGGCTTGTGCATTTGGCGAGTTTATTTTGATTTTTGTGGGGTTAACTGACAATGTCTTGCAATTGTGGAGTCACTATTCGCTGCGATGAATAGCCGCGAAAAAAATTAGCATTCGGGATGCGTTTCAACATGGCATTGTTGTAGGGAATACTTGGTTGAAAGTCATCGTAATGAGTTTTGGTAAATGACGAGGGTAAAATCTGTATGATGAATAAAAACATTCGGTTAGCTCAGTTACACGATGCACAGAGTATTCAACTGCTACTTGAGCAGCTAGGTTATGTTTTACCTGTGGCCGCGTTAGCCAAGACGTTAACCGAGTGCCAAGATAATCCCCATTCTCGCACTGATGAGTTACTGGTATACGAGCAACTCAATGCGCTGTGTGAGCCGCAAGTTGTTGCTGTGATGGCCTTGATGTTCTTTGATTATTTCCCCGCTTTAAGTCGTATTTGTCGCATTACGGCGATAGTAGTGGATGCCTATATGCGAGGTCAGGGCATCGGCACTCAGCTGATTGATTTTGCTAAAGCGCGGGGAAGACAAGAAGCCTGTCAGTTACTCGAACTCACTACATCGACCCAGCGCATTGCCACGCAGCAATACTATGAAAGTATAGGGTTTACCAAAACCTCTTTTCGTTACAGCTTAGTCTTGAGTTAAACGAACCCAACCCAACCTAACTTAATCCCAAAGCCTGTCAGCAAGACCCGATGCGCGTTGAGTGGCTTGGCTACTGGCCCGCTCGAATACGTGCTGGGTGCCTAAGCAGGTAAAGTGCACTTTAGCGCGGGTGATGGCGGTGTAAACCAACTCTTTAGTCAGCAGTTGCCATTGGGCTAAGCTGGGACTTGGCGGCAGCACTAAGGCCACGCGGCTAAATTCGCTGCCTTGGCTTTTGTGTACTGTCATGGCGTAACAGGTTTCATGGCTGGGCAAACGGGCTGGCAAGACTTTTAGCAGGCTGCCATCGGCCTTGATGAAGTGCGCCATTAAACGTTCGGGTTTATCTTCATCCTGCAAAATCAATCCGATATCACCGTTAAACAGGCCTAAGTTATAGTCATTGCTTTGGATGATAATCGGCCGACCCAGATAAAACTCCTGTAGCGGTTTAATCAGCTTGGCATTGGCCAATGCTTGAGTTACATACTGATTGATGCCTTCAACCCCATAATCGCCTGAGCGCATGGCGCATAAAATGCGGTACTGGTTAAAGCTTTCTATGATCTCAGCTGTGCTTGGACGCTTACTTAAATCACTATGATTTTCATCGCTAATGTTTACATCGCTATTCAAGGCGCTGAGATAAATACCATATTGCTGGCAGGCTTGCTCTAGCAGTAAATTGAGTCCCATATTATTAGCAGGCTCGCTCACTTTGGCTTGGGTTTGGCTTAAAGCCATGCTGTGTTCTAACCAGCTTAATTCTGCGGGTCCCTGTTGCCATACTTGCAAAATACCTTGAAGATCCGCGCGATTAACGGCGCTCGCAAGTTGTCCAATCCCTGCATCGCCTTTAAATCTGTGGCTGTGCATCAGCATACACAAGCTATCGCCAAGTTTAGGCGCGTCGCTGATATAGGGTGTTAACTCAAACCCCGTTAACGCGCTCAGACGCTCAGCTTGCTCCTTGGAATAGCGCATTTGCCACAGAGCAGAGTTGTTAGATGCTGTGTTATTTTGCGCAAGGTTATTGGGTTCTACTGGTATTTTCAGGCCCGCACAAATATCGGCGAGCACAGCGCCGGCTTCAACCGAGGCGAGTTGATCCTGATCGCCGAGTAAAATCAAACTGGCGTGCTCAGGCAGTGCGCTCAGCAGCTTATACATCATGGGCAAATCGACCATAGAGGCTTCGTCGACGATTAATAAGTCGAGCCTAAGCGGATTACCTTGATGGTGGCGAAAGTGCGGCGAATTGGGAATCACCCCAAGCAGTCTGTGTAAGGTTGATGCTTCCTCTGGAATGCGCCCCAGTGCCGTTAAAAAGTCTTGATTATTTCTATTGCGAGCTTCATCAACAACATCAGTATGGGCGCTGAGTTCCTTCGCCAGACGCGCTTTTGAGGCTTTGATTGATTCGCTTAACCGAGCCGCCGCTTTTCCCGTTGGCGCGACTAAACGAATTTCCTGCTGTGATTCCATTTGTAGCAATAACAAAAGCTTAGTCACAGTGGTGGTTTTGCCCGTACCTGGGCCACCAGTGATCACCGCCAGTTTTTTACCCAGCGCAGTGGCCGTTGCGACCTTTTGCCAATCAATGGGTGCTGTGCTTTGTGTGCTATCACTTTTAGTGATTACACTGGTAGTGAGTACATTGGTAGTGAGTGAATGGGGAGCGCTGACAGTGGCGGGAAACAATTGATCTAGCAGTGACCGCAACTTAGCGGTTTGAGTTTGCTCTTGGTGGCTTACCTCTTCAGAGTGTTTAGATACGCTGCCCGATAGGCAGATTAACGAAGCGGCCACTGAGGTTTCAAATTGATGATAACGCTGCAAATAGAGTCTGCCATTATCAAAAATAAGTGGTTTGTTACTGCCCGCTTGACCGACGGCATCAAAGGTTTGCAAGGTCTCGGTGAGCGCTTCTAGGCTTAAGCTGATTTTACAATGGCTATTTTGCTCGGCCATAGGATTAAGCGGCACGATATGGGCGAGCACTAGGCAACTGTGCTGTGAAGATAATTGCTGGCTTAATAGCGCACACAGCAAAATAAACAAGGGATGTTGGCTGTCACTTGGATGCAAGCGGCTCATTTCGAGTGCGAAATGCCGATCGAGCGGTGTAAGCAGTCGTTCTTGCTCCCACAGCTTTAAAAGCTCTGGCAGCGGCGCGCTAAGCTGGATTGCGCCATGATCTATCCATTTCGCGGCTGTGAGTGAATGTGCCTTTAGCCCTTGGGTTGA
Source organism: Shewanella hafniensis (assembly GCF_019655335.1). Classification (GTDB taxonomy): domain Bacteria; phylum Pseudomonadota; class Gammaproteobacteria; order Enterobacterales; family Shewanellaceae; genus Shewanella; species Shewanella hafniensis. The sequence continues at coordinate 31,089 of NZ_BPFD01000028.1, read as the reverse complement.
GCGCATCATGCCGTGACTCCTGTATCGATTGCACCAGCTAATCTACTGTGAAATAAATTGTCATTAAATAGTGAATCCAGCGCGAGGATAAGTGCCTTCGGCGGCTTGTCGTAATAAACACCGTAGCCGGGATACTGAGCCGACATTCCCCGTAAGAACAAGTAATAACAACCGCCGATATGGCTGTCGTAGTCATAACTTGGCAGGCGTAAACTCAAATACCTGTGTAGCGCCAATGAGTAGAGGATGTACTGCAAATCGTAGCTATGATCGGTTATGGCACTTTGCAACGCGCTCTGATGATAGGCATTGATGTTGTCGCCTAAATGATTCGACTTATAGTCGGCGATATAATATTTTCCTTGGTATTCAAAGGTTAAATCGATAAAGCCCTTGAGCATGCCCTTGAGATCATCAAACTTAAGTGTCGACTCATAGCCAAACTGCTGCAGTAGCGCATTGAGCTCAGTATCCTTAAGTTCGCTTAAGGGTAAATAAAATTCCATTTCGACTAAGGTATCCTGTGGCGATAACTTGGCTAAGCACAGCTCTGGATGAGCTGGTTTGACGGCGCTTACATGGCTAGTGACCTGCGACGCTAAGCCGAGCGGCGCATGCAGCACATCCAGATACCAAGTGTGCAATACCGTTTGCCACTCGGGCGCGATACCGTATTGCAGCATGGCTTTAGGCAATTGCAGCGGTAAGTCGATTTCTGCCTGTGTAAAATCAATCTCTTCTAATACTAAATGCATAAAGCTACCGGCATTGGCGCCGCGCTCAAAGTTAAAGCGATTGAGCATGTCATCCTGCAGATCATGACTTGCCTCATCAGCAATAGAGAGTGTTTGCGCCGCCGTATATTCAAGCGTACCTAATATTTCATCATCTGCGCCAGGCGCGGCTTTGCCATGGCTAGTATTTTTAACGAGACCTGAATAACTGCCAACTCGCCACGGCGTGCAGTATTGGCGGGTTAAGGTTTTCGCGCTCAGTATGTGTGCTATGTCTTGGCTTGAGGGCAATGGCCGTTCATCTATGTCATCGGGCACCTTATCAATACTTATGGCTTCCACATCTTCAGCGAGCTGCTGCGCAGCATTGCAGATACGGGCAAAGTCACATTCTGAGTCGCCTATGCCGAGCAGATAGCCGATAGCGGTTTCATGCAGCTGACTTTTAAGGCCATTTTTAAGCTGACGACTGTGATTGGCGATATACAAATAGCACAAATACACAGGGCGAGTGAGCGCTACATACAAAAGGCGCAAGTCTTCGGCCAAGGTTTCTTGCTTGGCGCGCTCCCAACCGTCATCCGTGCCTTCGATATCCCACACGAGTTCTTGCTCACCAGCGTCGTTGGTTCTGTGGTACAGCATAGGCGTCGGGCGGCGGCGATTGTCGCGGGCTAGGCTGACAAAGGGCACAAAACATACGGGATACTCAAGGCCCTTACTCTTATGGATAGTGACAATTTGTACCAGATTCTGCTCGCTTTCAAGGCGCAGCTGCTGTTCATCGGTGCCTGTGTTATCAATCAGTTGCTGTTCATACCAATTGAGCAGGGCGCTAATACCATCAAGCTCGGTGGCCTTTTGCTGTAATAGCTCAGCAAGGTGGCGAAAATCCGTCAAACGGCGCTCGCCGTTGGTGGCATCTTGCTCCTGTGCATCGGTTTGCGTACTAGCGGAGTGCAGTAAACGGTCAATCAACTTAGTGCTATTAGCAAGGCTGAGTAGCGCGGGCATGATGCCGCGTTTCTGCCACACTTGGTGCAAGTTAAAAAACTGCTCTAATAACAGCTGTCTGTGCTCTTCATCTTGGTTAAAGGCATGAATTTGCTCGGCGCTATAACCTAATAATGCCGTGGCTAGGGCGCTGCGCAGTGCCCGTTCATCTTTTGGGTTCGCTAGAGAGCGCAAAATTAACGCCATTTCCCGCGCTTCAAGGGTATCGAACACACTGTCGCGACTTAAAAATACTGCGCCTATGTGGCGTTTACTTAATGCGGTTTTCATCACTGCCGCTTCGTTGCGATCCCGCACTAGGATAGCGATGTCTTTAGCGATCAACGGCCCTTTAGGGCTGTGGCATTCGCCATTGGCCGCATCTGTCAGTAAATGGGTAATTTGTGCCGCCGCGTCTTCGGCGAGCAAGTGTCTTGCCGTGGTTTTGTTGAGGCCGTTTTCTGCGCTTTCGCTTAAGAGTCTTAATCTTAAGGCGGCTGGATTGGCGGTTTTTTCAGTGAGGATTTTCCCTTTAGCACTGCTGGGCGTTTTCACGCTATCAAAGGGGATCGACTGACTGATAAACGGATCGTGATGCTGGCTAAACAGATGGTTAACCCCAGCGACCATGTTTGCGCTTGAGCGGTAGTTGGTATCCAGATGATAGTGTGCCTGCGTATGATGACGGGCCTCAATATAGGTATGGATATCGGCACCGCGAAAGGCATAAATGGCTTGCTTAGGATCGCCAATCATCAACAGGCTGAGCTTATTTTCTGTATCGTTTTTGCCTTGCTGCTCAAACGAGTAGCTGCCTTGGTAGATGCCTGAGAAAATCGCAAATTGCAGCGGATCGGTATCTTGGAATTCATCAATAAGCGCGACGGGGAAACGTGTGGCCACGGCTTTGGGCAAGGTTTCATTATTGGCATGTAGCGCGCTTGCTAATGTCGTGAGTAAATCATCTGGGGTCAGCACGTTTTTTTGCTGCTTTTGCTGGGCAAATCGCTCGCTTATACCAAGTTTCGCACTATACAAAAACGCCGGTTTAATGGCGGCAATTAATGTGGCGAGTTGCTCCATATGATCCATTAGCGGCGCTTCGCTCACACTTGGGATCACGCCGCCCTTGTTGAGCTTTAACTCAGACAAGGACAAGGCTTTTAACTCTTTCAGTGGCGGCAACCCATGACCGAAGGCGAGCCAGTTATCCAGCGCATCGAACATGGCGGCGAGCTTGGGGTATTTATCCGTTGCTTTGCCAAAGCGGGTGCCATTGAGTGGCAAACTGTGTAGCAATGCCAATAAGCCATCGCGTTCCCGTGGCCAAGCTAATTTAAAGCGCTCTAAACTTTGGCGCAGTGATAGGGCTAAGGCATCAAACTTAAGCGCGGGTTTCAAAGGCTTTGCTTGACTGGCGCCAAGGAGCGGTCGCAACTGTTTGACTAAACCATCGGGCTCGCCAAATTCCTTGGCAATGATTTGTGCTAAGTAATCGGGCAGCGGATAACAGGCCTCACGCCAAAAATCCCGCACCGCATGGTGTAAAAACTCGCTGTCGTCTAAGGTAAAGTCCGATTCGAACAGTAAGGAAGACTCAAAGGCGAGATCCGATAAAATTCGCTGACAGAAACCGTGAATGGTAAAAATCGCCGCTTCATCGAGGGATTTAAGGGCGAGATCGAATCGCCTAAGGGCAATGGCGCGTTCACTCTCTGGGGTGTTGTCATACAATGCCTGCACAAAGGGATCGGCAATCGTTAGCCCTAAGAAACACTTAAAGGCGATTTGAATACGCCGGCGAATACGATCCCTTAGCTCTTCGGTGGCTGCATTGGTGAAGGTAACCACGAGAATCTGCTCGCATGTCAGTGGCGCCGCTATGCCATCACCAAGCAATAAGCGTAAGTAAAGACCTGAAATCGTGTAGGTTTTACCAGTGCCAGCGCTGGCCTCAATCAGACGACTACCGCCAAAGGGCAGAGTGAGAGGATCAAGCGCCTGTGGTACTGAATGTAACGCTGCTGCGTTTAACTGCATCGGTTCACTCATGCTTGCTCTCCCTGTGCGCTATTACGGTTCAAATGTGCTGTAGTCGCTCGTGTGTCAGTCGCTTGTACATCGGGTGTTTGGCCTTGGGTCATGCCATCGTTCAGCGCAAACTCCTCAAGCTGAGCCAGTGTGTCTTTGAGATATAAACTCACCATAGGGCGATAGATGCGCTCGGCTAATGCGCCAAAGCTATCCTCAGCGAAATCCCGCGGGAAGCTGAATAAGCGCTGATAATGGGGCTCGTTCCCTTCTCCTAATTGACTCTGCTCATCCAGCCATTCAGGTAACGCTTGCTGCAAACGCTCATCGTGCTCACCCTCGCAGCTGACGTAGGCCAGTGACGTGCGCGGCATAAAACACAGTGGATATTGCTGGCCTTGATAAAACAACACTAACAAATCGGCCAGTAACGCATGGGCGCGCTCTGCTGTGATTGGCGCTAAGGCGTGAAAATGCCCCATGTCGAGTAGATAGCTTGCATGTGTGTGGCCCATTGCCATTAAACACAGGTGGCGAAGGTACAACCTCAGCACATCGCGACCGTGTGCGCTACCAGGGCGATAATTGACTAACCCCTTAGGGCTGATGTCATCGATACGACCTTGCAGTAACACTTGCTGGGATTTACCCGCCGTAATGGGCAAGTCAAACACGAGTTTAATATCGGCGTGACTGCTGGCTTGTTCTCCCTTGAGGAACAAGGTTCTGCCAATCAAAGGTTTAATATCATGCTGATATTGGCGCAGTAGCAAATCATCGAAGGGCTGCATGGGCAAAGTGCCACTGGCTTTGAGGCGTTTAATCAGTTCAATATCGGGCTCAGTTAGGCCTTGGCCTATGGCATCGTCGAGTAACTGGGCCTGCAACATATAGCGCTCTAGGGCATTCAAGCTAAAGGGCTCGTCATTATCATCGGCCTGAATATTGAGGCTAAGATCGACTTTAAGCGTTCGGTTGAAGAAGTACTGCGCTGGATTTCGAAAGAAACGGATCAGGGCTGACACATCCACTTGTTTGCTTTGCTGTTGTTCGTGCACAGAAGCGGGCTGTGCCTCTGTTTCTGGCACTGAGCCTTGCTCATCTGCTTCGAGCATGATGCGCGTTTGCGCGCCGATAAAGCGGCCCGCATGTGTGCCCGCAGCGCCCGCATTGGGTGGACACCATTGCTGGCTGTAACTTTGGCCTATGCTTGAGCCATCTTCGTCGCTATTTTTTACTGTGGACTGATACAACTTAGGATCGAAGGGTTGCAGCGGCTGGTGGCTGACGATCGCGTTATAGAGGGCTTTTTCAGCTTCCTCTGGGTCTATGGGGCTTGAAGCGTTTTGCGATTGAGCCAATAGCGTTTCAGGCAGATAGCACAGCTGACAATATTCAATCAGTTCAGAGACGAGCATAGAGGCGATACGCTCCGAGTTATCCCGTTCGCTGCGGCCAATATAGCTGATGTACAGTTGCTCGCGCGCCGACAATAAGGCTTCTAAAAACAAATATCTGTCATCGAGACGGCGGGAACGATCGCCTTTACGGGCACCGAAATGCGCCATTAAATCAAAGCCGACGGGATGCTGAACCCTAGGATACACCCCATCATTCATGCCGAGTAAACACACGACCTTAAAGGGGATAGAGCGCATCGGCATTAAGGTACAAAAGTTCACGCTCCCCGCAAGATAACGCTGGCCGACCCGAGATTCGGTTAAGCGTTGATTAAACCATTGTTGCAGCACTTCAATACTGAGGCTCAGTCCGCTTATGCTCTGTTGGGCTAGCGTCTCGAATATACTTGTATCTAATGAGTTTGAATCTAAGGGCTTGCCCGCCGACAGTAACTCTTGCTCTAGGGCGGCGATGGCATCGCGGATTTCCTGTAACTGTTCGCGCTCGTCTTCATCTGTGTCGTAAAAAGCATCCAGCAACTCAGTTAATTCCGCTAAACGCAGGGCGCCCACTTGCGGCAGGGCGAGTATTTGCGCCGTTTCATCGAGCACTTCAATAAAATTGAGTAGCTTACCTAACGCCTGCGCCGATTGGCCTTCGATACCAGTCACGATCAGATGATCTTGGTACAGCGGCGCATCGTCACTCAAGGCGTAACCTAAAATCAGCCTTTTAATACCAAAGGCCCAGGAGTTTTGCTCAAATGCTGGCACACCTTGCTTAAGGCGGCTTTGTTCATCGCGGCCCCAGCGCACGCCCGCTTCATCTAACCAGCGGCGGATGAGTTGCAATTCATCGTCATCGAGCTGGAAACGGCGCAAAATGGCGGTCACTTCGAGTATGCTCAAAATGTCGGTCAGACCAAAACGGCTCTGATTAATCCCGAGTAAATTCAAAAAGCTATTGATGAGCGGTGATTCCTGCGCTGCGCCTCGGTCGGCAATGGCGTAGGGAATGTAATGCAGACCTTGCTTCGCCGAGAAGACGGCATCGATATAGGGCGCGTACGCGGCGACATCGGGCATCATCACCACTATGTCTTTGGGTGTAAGGTCGGCATGGTTGCTGAGTAACTCCAGCAAGTGATCGTGCAGGGTTTCAACTTCCCGCAGCGGGCTGTGACAACTCTTGACTCGAATAGATTCATCGTCGCGCTTAAGCAGGCGTCTGTTCTCGACATTCTGATACAGCTCGGCATCAGGCCCTAGCACTCTGTCTAAGGTTTGCATCTCTAAAATATCGTATTGCACCCCGTGGAGCATGCTGGCGTGACTGTGCGGCGAGTTGGGATCGTCACAGGGTTCACAATACACATCGTCGCCAAAGTCGCAGTGTTCGGCGGGGAGCTCAAGCAGCATATCAAGTAATTCACGGCCCATCTTGCCGTTATTGGCAAGCAGCGGATTACCCACTTCGAGTTTATCTTCCCACAGTTCGGCTAATTGGCGTTTACCTGCATATTGCACCGCCATGCGGGCACGATTACGGGGATCAACAATGTCGCCCCAATAGTGCTGACACGGACTTAAGCCCAGCACGATCACATCGATACGGCCTGCCAGATGGTAAAGCACCTCTAGGGTTTGCGGCGCCATCGAGGAAATGCCAAACACAAATAGGCGTTGTGGTAATTTGGCGAGTGACGTGTCGGGATTATTCAGCGCGGCAATTAAGTCGCTGTGCAGATTGGCCCTGTGGTAATGGCTTTGATTAAGCTCATCACGGTTAAAGGCAATCAGCGTGCGCCATAAAATGGGTTGCCAGCGTTGGTCTTCATTCAGCGGCTTGGTGAGTGAGTCGGGATGCTCGTTTTGCTCCCAGGCTAAAATCCAATCGGGGCGATACACTAAGTATTGGTCGAATATATCGGCGATACGGCCACAGAGTTGGTACAGCTTAATATCGTCAGCCGTCATATCACGGGTGTTGTGCAGTTCACTTGTATCGGCGGCATTTGTGCGGGATTGCTGATGACTTAGATAGTGTCTCAACGGCCCAAAGGCGTCATTTTGCAACATGCGCGGTAAGAGTTGCATCAGCTTCCACGTCATTGCCGCCTTAGTGAAGGCGTTATCCTTAGGCACATTGGGCAATAAGTCATGGCACAACTGCCAGGTAAAGCTCGATGGCAGCGGGAATTCCAGTGCGGCAGCAATTCCATTCTGTTTGGCGATTTCGAGGCGTAGCCAAGTCGACATGCCGGGACTCTGCACCAGAATATGCTCGTTACTCAGTAGACGTGCAAAAGCAAGGGGTTGGGTCAGGTAAGCGGCTAAATGGGCGCAGAGCACTTCCATCTGATTGGACTGGATTAACTTTAGCATGTGCAACTCGGCATGGTGACAGTAAAACAATTCTATGTGTTTGATTTATAAGATTCAACACTATTGCTGCTTCTGTGGAATTAACCCGCAATTTTAGGCGTTTACTGAGCCTTAAACTGGTGAAACTTGGCCGGCTAATGCTCAGCTTACCAATGCTAGGCTAGCGTGAACTTCTTTTTCACCTTTGCCCTGAGCAATAACCAATTCAGTTGCTTCGCCGCCGCTTTAAATTTTGTTAAATGCGCTTGATAGTCATCAGCCAGTAAATCTTGATACTTCAGCGCCACATAACTTTGGGTCAAGGTGTGCATCAGCGTACAAAGCTGTGGTGAACTGTGTTGGTATTGCTCGATAATCTGCTGCGCAAATTGGTTTGGCCCATCACTGTCATTACGCTTAATACCATGGCGGGCGAGGCGATTGCAGATCTGTTGATAGCGGGCGCTGATAGGATCGCCCTGAGTGCTAAAATGTAACAGCCCCGCACTGTAGGCGATATAGAGCACGATAAGGCTGATACACAGCCCCATAAATACCGCGATTTTAGTGTTAGTCACATCGCCTAAGATGCCGCTGAGCACTTGATTCTGCCTATCTTTATTGAAACCCAATACCCACACGCTCCAGTAATAATCTATGCTGGCAAAACGTTGCCTTAACTCATTGAGCCAAGGCATGGATTTAAAGCGTAAGCTACTAAAAGGGCTTTCCTGCAGGTAACTTAGCGCGGGATCAAACTGGGCGTCGAAACCTTGTTCGATACGATCGGGCGCCACCATAGCGGTCGGGTCGAAACGCACCCAACCTTCGCCTTCGAGCCAAACCTCTGCCCATGCGTGGGCCATATATTGATACACGCTGTAGTAACCCGCTTGCGGATTAAATTCGCCGCCCTGATAACCTGTAACCATACGTGCGGGCAAACCTGTGGCCCGAGCCATAACAATGAAGGCGGCGGCATAGTGCACACAAAATCCGGCTTTGTTTTCAAATAGAAAATCATCCACTTGCTGCGGCCCAAGGGGGGGCGGCGTGAGAGTGTAGAAAAAAGGCTCGGTATTAAAGTGGCGCATCATGGCCCACAATCGTGGCTTAGGCTCGGGATACTGAGTCTTGAATTGCTCGGCCAGCGCCCAAGTTCGTGGATTACTGTTACTTGGTAGTTCGAGGTTAATCTGCCTTTGCCGCGCAGAGAGCCTAAGATCCATCTTCGCCTTGGGCCAAGACTCTACTTGATAACTCATTCGCTGATCGACATTGCGCAGTGCTAACAGCCGATAATCAGGCATATTGACCACACTATCATCTTGGCTGTAGGCGACATCGAGGCCAAATAACCACGGCTGGTGGCTCGGCTCAGCAATCACTTGGTAACGAATACTCGGCTTATTGTTTTGCTTGCCTTGTTTTGCAGCATCTTGACCTTCGCTGTCTATCGAAGCGGGGCTCTTTGTTAAATCAGGGTTATAGTTCACAGAGTCAGGACTCGTGACTGTCGAAGCTGGATTATTAAGCATCAAAGCTGGGCTTGGCCGTGATGGCGGAAACAGCAGCGCATCTTTTTGCAGCTTTTTAATGCCTTCCTCCTGACGCCAAGTCATACCGTCATAGTTTTCCATCACCAGCGCGCGCCAATATAACTCAGCATTAATGGGCGCCGCATTGGTAAAACTCGCCCTAAAGGCCAGTTCGGTCGAACGGGTGAGCTTGCCGATATCACCAATGGCCAGACTATCGGACAAGCCCGTTTGCGCTTCTTTCATGTTGGGCACTAACCAGAGCGGCGCAAAACGCGGTAACACTAAAAATAACAGCAGTGCGAGGGGCACACTCTGGAGTAAAAATTTACTACCGAGCCATGCCGTGTGTTTTAGGGAGTGTTTATCTTGATACAAAGTAACGAGTACGCAGGTATTGATCAGCGTTACCACGAGTAAATGCGCGGTATTAAGCAGGGATTGATGGTCGATAAAGGTCAGCGCGATAATAAAATAGCCCGCGAGGACGACAACGCGCACATCCCTTTGATTACGCATTTCAATGTATTTTAAGGCATAACCTAACAGCAGCAGATTCACCAGCGCATTGAGTAAGCCTATTTCCTTTGAAACGAGTGCCAGTGTGGTTGCGGCGCCGATCGCAAGACTGGTCACCAAAAAACGCGGCGGCTTTGCCACTTTGCCGACATAAATCCCCACACGCCACAGCAAACAAATTGCGCAAATGCTTAAGGTCCAAGGCGTGGTCTTATCAAATAGCGGGCTCAGTACGGCGATATTGGTGATCAATAACCAAAATAAAGTCTGACGGCTGATGTTATCGCCAATTTGCGGTGTCGTGCTGCTGGCCGTTAATGTCATGCCTGTTCCCTCGAGGTCGGGATATGACGTTTCTTGCTGGTGGTTTTAGCCGTTTTATTTGAGTGCTTTGCCGCTGCTGATGACGAATTAACGGCTGACGGCGCTAGCTGTGGATACAAGGCAAGGGCCTTATGGCAGGCGATTCTATGGTTATGACCGATAGAGGGCGCGATCAATATATCCTCGCCCATTGGTGTTTGCAGATGTAGGCCAAAATATTGCTCGAGTTGCGTGAGTTTATTGATTTGCCAGCTTAATTGACTCAACTGGGTTTCGAGCCGTTTAGCATCAGGTCTGAGTCTTAACCAGACGGGATCGCCTTGGGGCTGCTGGAATTCTTTACTCAACATACCGCGACCCTGCGCCCACTGTTTCCACGCCACTTGCTTGAGGGACTCGCCGAGCACATGGGGTTTAAGTCCTTTAAACTCATCAATGCCTGACACATGTTTACCCGCCAGTAGCAGAGGATCTTGCTCCGACTGAGTATGATCAGCCTCAAGCTGCAGCGGCGCTTCAATCGGCTGGGCAAAGACTAAGTGACTAATGGCCAAATCCACATGGGACCATGCGCGGCAAAGCCCTAAGGGATAGAAGGATTCAATTTTGAGCCGACCCGGTGACACTTGGCCCCGCTGATGATATTCGAAGGGCACGAGCGCTTGCTGTTCATCTGTGCCGACGTTCTGCACCGTATAAGTGCGATTATGCGGATAGTTAAGCTGAATATTATGGCCACTGTGATGGGTGCTGATGAGGACCGGAAAGGTTAAGGTCTCTCCCGCATAGACTTCGGGCGGCGTCATGGCGCGTAAATGTAGACCAGCAAGATTTTTGTAACTGTAGAGAATACAGGTATTAAAGAGGCTTAGGAGTAAGATGCTAAGGCCAATGACTAAGTTATTTTGATAGTTAGTGCCAAAAAGATATAAGAGTAAAACCAACCCGAGCCAAACTAAGCCAAAAACACTCGGCAAAATAAAAATGCTGCGATGGCTTAAGGTGATTTCAGGACTCGGTGGCAAACGCCTTGCTAACCAACGCTGCCAAATCGGTACTAGAGTCGGAACGAAAGTAGGGCGTATCAGTCGTTTCACTTCTGCATCACTTCCATGGTTGAATGGCTTGCTTTAATGCCTAGGTTAACTGCTCGATTAACTGCATGCCTTAGCAATATTGTTCATGACAGCGGTTCATCACATGATGGGGTTAACGCTCGCCAGAATTCGCTCGGATAAGGCTTCACCCTGTAATTGGCTACTGGTTCTGAGTCTGTGCTCCGCCACGCAGCAAAAGACCGCTTGTACATCTTCAGGGACTAAATAATGTCGCCCCTCTAAAAAAGCCCATGCCTTAGCGGCTCGCAATAAGGCTTTGGTGGCGCGGGGCGATAAACCCACGCTGTCACTTTGGCTGCGAGAAAAATTCACTAAGGCCAGAATGTAATTGAGTAAGGCATCGGAAGCGCTGACCTTGTCGCACTGTTCTTGTAGTTGCATTAAGGCCAGTGGCGTCAGGCATTGGGGCAGTTGATCTAAGGTTAAGTGGTTATGATTGCTCTTAAGCATCGCAAGTTCGGCGTCGTGGCTCGGATAACCAATAGACAGACGCATCATAAACCTGTCGAGCTGCGATTCTGGCAGTGGAAACGTGCCGGATTGATCGGTGGGGTTTTGAGTTGCGATCACAAAGAAAGGATTAGGCAATCTGTGGGTGATGCCATCGACGGAAATTTGTTGTTCTGCCATCGCTTCAAGCAAGGCGCTTTGGGTCTTAGGGCTGGCGCGGTTAATTTCATCGGCCAAGATCATCTGCTTAAAAATCGGCCCTGGATGGAAGATAAATTGCGCTTGATGTTTATCAAAAATCGACACACCGAGAATGTCAGCGGGCAGCATGTCGCTGGTAAATTGAATTCTTTGGTAACTCAAGCCCAAGCTTTGGGCTATGCCATGGGAAATACTGGTTTTACCCATGCCGGGTAAATCTTCAATCAACAGGTGGCCGCGGGCGAGAATGCAGGCCAAAGCAAGCCGAATTTGCCTTGGTTTGCCCAGTAACACTTGTTCGAGTTGTTGTAGTAATTCGCTGATCCCAGATTGTGCCACGGGCGACTCCTAATACATTTAAAAGCGTAACTGAAAGTGCATGCGAAAGCAGATAAGCTTAACCACTATGGCGGATCATCGCCTGCTTATCCAGTGGCATTTCTAGTGCGAAATCAATTACTCGACTGAATGACGTTTAGGCTTGCGTGTGCTGGTGGCACCAAGTCAAAGGTTAGCGCTTGGATTTAGGCAAGACACAGCGTTTGACTGCGGCTGGGGCAATAAACCAAGATTTAAATAAAAATCCTTGGACTAAGTCGACGCCTATATCTCGCGCAAACGCTAGCTGGGTTTCGGTTTCTATGCCTTCTAGAATGCACTGTTTATTGGTTTGTTTGGCAAAGTTAATCAGCGCTATGAGTAACTGGACGCCTTCAGGATGCGTGATGTGCGTTAACCAATGGCGATCGAACTTGAGATAATCCACATTCATCATCAAATCAACACAAAGCATGGAGTGGGGCGCGCCAATATCATCGAGCGCCACTTGGATATTCGCTTGTTTAAATTGGCTGAATAGTTGATTGGCCAGTTGAGCATCGCTAATGCAGGTATTTTCAATGATCTCGACCGTAATTTGCTGGTTTTGCGATAACAGCTTTATAAGCTTGGCAGTATGTGGCCCATCGACTGCGTGGGGATCGACATTGATAAAAATACGCTGCTGGCTGGGCGCGTGAGCGAGTTGAAATGCCTTGGCTTGATATTCAACGGCGGCGAGCAACTCTGTGGATTCATGCAATTGCTCGAACACGATATTGGGTGCAACCGCATCGCCATTAGGTAGATAAAAACGCGCTAAGGCTTCATAGCCGTCGATGGCTAACGTATGGGGATCGACAAAGGGTTGGTATTCGCAGCTAAGTGTTAACGAGCTAAGGTTAATCATGGGCCTAATGGGAGTCTTAATGCATTAATACTAATTATTCGCATTTAATGCCCTGCAGTGCAAACAAGTTTACGATAAAACGGCGTGATTGCTGAATAATTATTCGCTTTGCTAATTATTTGAATTTAGGGAATATCATTAAGAATTTTAGGCGGTTAAAGCATGAGCATTATCTTAGGGTATGCTGAAAAGTAGGAACTCGATACTGCTGAATATCGAGTTCCTTTTTATATCGCAAGTTAGTAAGCAAACTTCAGTTCGGCTTCGCTGAATAATGGCTGCGCTTTTTGCTCCTGCGCCTCATAAATCAATCGATAGCTGAGGACGGCTTGCACATATTCACGGGTCTCAGTGAAGGGAATGGCTTCGATAAAGCCCATGGCATCGAGTTTGCCATCTGAATTTGCTAACCAGCGACGTACCCGTGACGGGCCGGCATTGTAGGCGGCGGTCGCGAGGATACGGTTCTGGTTAAACTCTTTTAACAACTGGGCATAGTAAGCACTGCCAAGGTTGAGGTTAAGCTCGGCGCTATAAAGATCCTTAGGATCGCTATATCTGGCCCCGTGTTTTTTGGCGGTTGCTTTAGCGGTTGCTGGCATAATTTGCATTAAGCCGCGGGCACCCACGCCTGAGGTCGCGTACAGATAAAACGCGCTCTCGCGGCGGCTGATCGCGCGAATCTCATCTATGTTGACTTTGTGCTTTTTACTGGCGTGCTCAAAACCTTCTTGGTGCGCCATCGGGAAACGCAGGGGAATGTCATCCCACAACTTACCTTGTATGCTGGCTTCGACGCCGAAATCATACCAGCCTTGCTCATGGGCATAACGGCCGTAACGGGCTCGCATCGTATTGTCACTGCGTTTTAGTAGCGAAATCCATTCATAGCGCGCATCGAAATAACGGTCCAGCGCCATCAGCTCTTGCACCCGCACAAAACCCAGATCATCGGTTAATTTTTGGCTGCTGGCGTCGACGATAGGCTCTGGGCTTTGATTCAGCGAGACGGGTTTATTTAAAAATTGTGCGGCGGCAAAACCGTAAAAATTACGTTCATTGCTGATTGTCGCAAGAGCCTTAGTGGCACTTTCAGGCGCATCTTTGGCGTTGGTGCGATAGAGCCAATATTGCCAACGTTCCTTAGCTAAGGTTTCTGGTTGCAGCAAGTTCAAGTAACGGGCAATGCTGCGCATGTCGTGATCGCGAATGGCCCATCTTAAGCGGCGTTCAAATAAGTCGTCACTTTTTAGCTCGGCAAGCACATTGTCAACATAGCTTTTATGGCTATCATCTTGTTCGATTAAGATGCGGCGAACCAAGTATTTATCCAGCTGTTGAGCTTGTGCTGGTGTGAAACGATTAGCCTTTTGATACCGTTCACACAAATTGATGGCTTGGTCGAGATCCTTGCGGGCAAGGCGTTTTAATCCCGCTGCGACTATGTCACCCACAATCGGATTTTTATCCTTAAACTTTTCGGTATGGCGTAGGCTGTTTGGATCTTTATAGACAGCGACTAAACGCTTTGCTTCGTTGTTATGGGTGGTGATTTTCTGGGATAAAAAGCTCAGCAGACTGGTTTCGCCAGTTTCAAAACTCAGCATCATCCGCGCCCAGATCACATCTTGAGTGCGTTTACCTGCTTTGGTCCAAGCATTAAACAGGGGATCACATTCCTTTGGCCGCGAACTACCAAAGACCCACAGTGATTGCGCCGCCGCGTAAGCCGTCTTTACATCGCCCTTGGCGAGTTTTGCCTCGTAGTAATAACATTGCAGGCGGATGTCGGTAGGAGCATCGGGACTTATCGCAAGATAATCATTCCAACGTTTTTGGGTTCCTGCATTGTTTAAGTATTTAGACCTTAACCTGTTGTACATAGGCGTTGTTTGATACTTATCAATCAGATTTTTTGCCGCAGCGCCATGCAAACCATTGAGATCGCCTATGTCGATATCATGGTCTAAATAAATCGCGAGCGGATAATTACCTAATTTTGCTCGTAGGGGTTTATAGACTTCATAGTCTTGTTTCTTTAAGGCTTTTTCGGCCTCAAGGAAAGTTTTTTGCGTTGGCGTTAACGCGAATGCAGAAGGGGCATTCAAGGCGCCTGCGAGCAATATTGCGCTGGATATAACCACATTCATCACGGCTTTGCACATGGAGCGTTTGCCTCCGGGCATCAAGGTATCAATCGACATGTCCGTATCGATTCAAGGTTATTGGTGAGTGTTTAACTCTATTAATCAATTAGGTTTTTCAACTTTGTAATCAACTCAGTCTCTCAACTCTCTATCTCATTCTGGATTTATGCGGGTTCGAGTTCTGTGTCCTTAGGATCGCGCGTTGGCGGCAGCGTCTGCTCCGCGTCATCCTGTGTATCGTTGTCGTCTTGGGCTTCATTAAGCGCTTTTTCTAATAGCATTTTATCCAGCTGCTTACTGGTATCGACCCCGAGTTGCTGCATTAAGTGGGCTTGACGCACTAGATTGCCTTTGCCCGATGACAGCTTGTTCATGGCGCTGTGATAGGTTTTTTCGGCGTTATCTAAGGCGCGGCCGAGTTTTTCCATGTCTTCAATATAACCACATAACTTGTCGTAAATTCGACCCGCTTGCTTAGCAATGGTTTGCGCATGTTGGTTTTGATATTCGTAGCGCCAAATGTTGTTAATGGTGCGCAGGGCTACCAGTAAATTCGTCGGGCTTACCAACATGATATTCTGCTCAAGAGCAAAATTGACTAGGCTAGGATCATGCTCTAACGCCAGTAAAAATGCCGGTTCGATAGGAATAAACATCAACACATAATCGAGACTCTTAAGCCCATGTAGATGTTGATAATCCTTTTGACTTAAGCCTTTAATGTGACTGCGAATTGAAATGACATGCTCGTTAATCGCCTGTTGGCGCAGTGCCGGATCTTCACTGTTGAAGTAGCGCTCATAACTGACCAACGACATCTTAGCATCGATGACCACGTCTTTATTTTCTGGCAGATGCACAATCACATCCGGCTTAAAGCGCTTACCATTGTCATCCTTGAGTTCTTGTTGGGTATGGTACTCATGGCCTTCGCGTAGGCCGCTTTCCTGCAGGACGCGATCGAGGATCACTTCACCCCAGTTACCTTGCTGCTTGTTATCACCTTTAAGCGCTTTGGTCAGGTTGATTGCATCTTGGCTCATCTTCAGATTGAGATCTCGCAGGTGCTCAAGTTGATGTTTAAGGGCGCTGCGCTCGGACTGTTCGTGGGTGTAGGATTCACGAATTTGTTGTCTGAATCCTTCAAGCTGTTGTTTCAATGGCCCAAGCACGCCTTCGAGTTGGCTGGCATTTTGATGCTTAAAGTTTTCGCTACGTTCTTCAAAAATGCGATTGGCGAGGTTTTCAAATTGGGTCTTTAATCGCACTTCGGCCGATTCTAAGCTAGCGATTTTATCTTGTAGTGATTCTTGTTGGGCATCGGCCTTGGCTTGAATGGTTTGCTGCATGGCATTGGATTTCGACAGGGCCAATTGAATTTCTAACTGACGGCGCTGGCTGTCATTTAATTGCTGCTCTAAGGTGGGAACGCGTTCGGCTAGGGCCTCGGCTTTGCCCAGTTGTTCAATTTTGAGCTCAAGGCGTTGCTGGTATTGACGTAATTGCGCTTCTTTGTCATCGACCAAAATTTGCTGTTGTGCTAAGGATAATTCCGCATCTTCATTTACTTGACGCATTTCTTGCTCAAGTTGGTCTTTGTGTAGTTGCCAGCGTTGGCGGGTGAGTCTTTGATTGAGCAGAGCACCGATCAACAGGCCTAAGAAGGCAATGGCGAGAAGGCCGATGATTTCGGCGACGGAAAAAGATTGAGAAAATGGCATGATCAATAGCACTCCTTTAGCTTTGGCGCTTAGGTTCGCATGCCCCCCAACTGGCTTCAAGCCCTTTAATCAACTATATCTGCGCTTAATGCTTGAATGAGCAAGTCTTATACGTTTAAGGTGAATTTATTCGCGGGTGGAAAGTTTTTCTGGCTTTTACCTGTCTATATTAAGGTGAGCATAGAAGTGAGCGATACAGACGAGCGCCAGATAAGATTTTATCGCGACTCGGTGGCGTTAATCATTGGATGGTAGAGGTGTCAATTGGCTAAACATTCCCGTTTTACCCCAGGTATTCTTAAAAAAGCGCAGTGGCACATGCAAGACAACCGAGTGACACCCGAAGCGGTGTTTCGCTCGCGCCGGCAGATTGTGAAAGCCATGGGGCTTGGTGCTATTGGTGCCAGTGTGCCCGGTTACGTGCAGGCCGGATTGTTCGATCTATTTGGCGATCAGCCTAAGTCCTCATTTATCACGACACCACTGACGTTTCAAACCAATAAGCAATACGGTGATGCCGATGTGTTAACCCCGCTTGATAAAGTGACGCAGCACAATAACTTTTACGAGTTTGGTACGGATAAGCAAGATCCCTTCAATAATGCCCAAGGCTTTAAAGTTGATCCTTGGCAACTGCGTATTGAAGGTGAAGTCGAACGGCCCATGACGTTAGATTTTAATGATCTGACTAAAATGTTCCCGCTTGAGGAGCGTAATTATCGCCTGCGCTGCGTTGAAGCTTGGTCTATGGTGATCCCTTGGGTGGGGTTCCCGCTGGCGGCATTATTGAAAAAAGTTGGCGTCACCAGTAAGGGCAAGTATGTCGCCTTCGAAACCGCTTTTGATCCCGAGCAAATGCCGGGGCAGAAGAGCCGATTAATGGGGGGCGGTATTCGTTATCCCTATGTTGAAGGCTTGACGATAGCCGAAGCCATGAACGATTTGACCTTAATGTCGGTTGGCTTGTATGGCAAAACCCTGCCGCCGCAGAACGGCGCGCCCATTCGCTTAGTAGTGCCATGGAAATACGGCTTTAAGAGCATTAAATCGATAGTGCGAATTCGCGTGATGGATAAACAGCCGCCAACAAGTTGGAATCAACTTGCTCCGCATGAATATGGATTCTATGCCAACGTGAATCCGGCGGTGGATCATCCACGCTGGTCACAGGCCAGTGAACGTCGTATCGGCGAAGGGGGATTATTCTCAGCAACCCGCATCGATACCCAGCCGTTCAACGGTTACGGCGAGTTTGTGGCTTCACTGTATGACGGCATGGATCTGAGGAAAAACTATTGATGTTTAGTTTGTTTGAAAATATGCCATTTAGCGGGGATGACCTATGTTGAGATTAACCGCTAAGCACTTGTTTTGGCTAAAAGCGTTATTTCATTTGCTGGGTTTAGTGCCCATCGTCTACCTAGTGCTCACTGTCGTGTTAGGGCGTGCGGGCGGCGATCCTGTGCAGCATATTATTCACTACACAGGCATAGGTGCGTTAAATGCTTTAGCGGCGACCTTGCTGATTTCACCCATTGCTAAGCTGACTAAGCAAGGGCAGTTGATGCAGACTCGCCGTTTAGTGGGCTTATATGTGTTTGCCTATGCCACTTTGCATATCTTGGCGTTTTTTAGTTTAGATCTGTTATTTGCTTGGGAATTACTGTTTAGCGAGGTGGTAAAACGACCGTATATTTTAGTCGGCGCAGTGGCTTATCTTATTGTCACCGCTTTGGCGATCACTTCGTTTAAAGCCGTGATGCGTAAGATGGGACGTCGTTGGCAAACCTTGCATAATGGGGTGTATTTAGTCGCGATATTAGCGCCAATCCATTTTTACTGGTCGGTAAAATCGGAAATCATCGAGCCAAGTCTGTATATCGTTGGTTTTAGTGTGTTGCTGCTGTGGCGTACGCCTTGGCTTAAGCGCATCCTCAGCCGCAAAGGGATGAGTAAAACCGTGAAAAAGACGACCAGTGGACAAGAGAAAGCGTCGATAAAATCAGCTTAAACGTATGGCGCGAGTGGTGAATTGCTGGCTTGTGTCACGTTTCTTTGTGCTTAACGCAAAATAAAAGTATAAAAACAAAAATGCCGAATCAAGATTCGGCATTTATCATTTAGCAGAACAGTTCTGCTCACTTAATCTAGCTTAGTTAATCTTCTTGCTCAGGTGACAAGACTTAACCTAAACCTTGAGTCGCTGACTTCATTTGAATGAACTCAATTTTATAACCGTCTGGATCTTCAACAAAGGCAATCTCTGTGGTGCCACCTGCGACTGGACCAGGTGCACGTGTTACTTTGCCTCCTGCAGCGGCAATAGCAGCGCAACGGGCGTAGATATCTTCATCACCAATCGCTAAGTGGCCAAAGCCAGTGCCTAAATCGTATTTGTCAGTGCCCCAGTTATAGGTCAGTTCAACCACGGCTTGGCCTGTGGACTCTTCACCGTAACCTACGAAAGCTAAAGAATATTTGTATTCTGGATTTTCAGAGGTGCGAAGTAGTTTCATGCCGAGCACTTCAGTATAAAAAGCAATACTGCGTTCTAAGTTACCGACGCGGATCATAGTGTGTAATAGTTGCGACATAGGTCCTCTCTCTAAATAGATTCCGGTGGGGAGTATATCAAAAATGTCTCTGCGCATGACCACAAATCTCATCCATGGTGTTTTTATCACACTTGATCAATTCGATTGGTTAGGATAGGAAAGCGCTGGCTGTCGACGGGCGAATTTGCGGATTGTGATAAGAAAATTGCCGATAAATTGGCTGTCGCTCACAAAACACAGAGACAAACGTGGGATTTTACCGCGAGGTTGACGATAATACAGCCATACCAACTAGGAGAGTGAATGATGAACACCGAAGTTAAAATGGCCTTAGGCACTACAGTTGTAATTGCTTTATTTTTCAGCGCGTTCTTTGTTTCAATGTTTTAACGACTAGTATTAGTTTGAGTTAACCCAGCTCCAAGTTAAGCAAAAAAGCCGCTATTGCGGCTTTTTGTTTGTCTGTGATTTAATGCACGTAAAACTTAACAAGGATTGGAAAATGTTGTTTAGCGAAACTGAAATAGCATTAATTGCATCGGCTAAGCGAAAAGTACAGATGGCGCAGAAAGTGCGATTAGCTGTGATTACATTAGTCGTGCTGGGTACTGGGCTGACAATATCTGGCTTGTGGGTCAATGAATTCGCCATTTATATGGCCTTTGGAATCGTGGTGTTTGCAGTGGCCTTGCCGCAATTTGGGCAAGGGCCAAAATATGAAGAGCTAGTCAGTTTGCTCGAGAAGAAAAGCCAAGGCTAACTGGCTTGGGCTTACTCTTCAGGATAAATTTTTTCTTTAAATTCGCACAAGTCTTCAATGATACAACTACCACAGCGGGGTTTGCGCGCAAGGCAAGTGTAGCGGCCATGCAGGATAAACCAGTGATGCACATCGACTTTAAATTCTGCGGGAACCACTTTTAGCATTTTTTCTTCCACTTCAACCACGTTCTTGCCGGGCGCAAATTTAGTGCGATTGGCGAGGCGAAAAATATGGGTGTCGACGGCGATGGTTGGCCAGCCAAAGGCGGTATTGAGCACTACGTTAGCCGTTTTTCGCCCTACACCGGGCAGGGACTCAAGTGCTTCGCGGTTTTCAGGCACTTCACCATTGTATTTCTCAATCAAGATCTCACAGGCTTTGATCACATTGATGGCTTTGTTGTTATACAGGCCAATCGTCTTGATATATTCCTTTAATCCATCCACGCCTAAGGCATAAATGCTGTGGGCGGTATTGGCTACAGGAAAGAGTTTGTCCGTTGCCTTGTTGACGCTCACATCCGTCGCTTGGGCGGATAAGGTCACGGCGACTAAAAGTTCGAAGGGACTGGAAAAATTGAGCTCGGTTTCAGGTTTCGGATTGTTATCGCGAAGTCGGGTGAGGATCTGGATGCGTTTTTCTTGATTCATGTACGATTCCTGCGCGGTTGTTGGATTCAACTGTTAATCATTTATTGTCAATTGGCCATTAATCATGATTGAACGAGCTAAAACCTAGACCCGCTGATTTCCTATGCTTTGAGTGCTTATGTTGAATGCGTATGTTTTAAATTATATGGCTCAATTTCAGTCGCTTAATGTGCGCTGAGCGCACATTAAGCGGTGAACATAATACTCTTTTTGATGCTTGAATAGGAGGTGTTAGGTTGAAAGCCTAACCGACCTTAGTAATGCGCGCGCGGGTAACACTGGGTTCTGCGGCGACTTGAGGCTGGCGTTCTTTGACTTTTTTATCAATCACATTTTTCAATGCAATCAATAGTCCCATCACGATAAATGCGCCAGGTGGCAGCATAGCGAGTAGAAAAGGAGTGTCGACTTGCCATAAGTGGATGGTTAAGGATTTTGCCCATGGGCCGAGCAGTTGATCGGCGCCATCAAACAGTGTGCCTTGACCTAAGATTTCCCGCGTTGCGCCAAGTACTGTGAGCACTAAGGTAAAACCGAGTCCCATCATCAAACCATCGAAGGCAGCGCTAAAGGCGTTATTACGCGAGGCAAAGGCTTCGGCGCGACCGATAATGATGCAGTTGGTCACAATCAATGGCAGGAAGATCCCAAGGGATAAATACAGACCGTAGGCATAGGCATTGATGAGCAATTGCACTGTGGTCACTAACGCGGCGATGATCATCACAAATACTGGAATACGAATTTCTTTAGGCACATAGTCGCGCACCAGTGACACTAAAATATTAGAGCCAATCAGCACCAACATAGTCGCTAGGCCAAGCCCTAGCGCATTCGTGATCGTCGCTGTGACCGCAAGCAGCGGGCACAAGCCTAATAGTTGCACTAGGCCAGGATTATTCTTCCACAAACCTTGCCAAGCAATTTCGCGATAATTAGTCATGGTTAGCTTCACAATTTAGTGGTTGGCTGAAAATTTGCGCTTGGTTATTATTGAAATATCCTACTGCGTTCTTGACTGCTTTGACATAAGCACGCGGGGTGATAGTTGCGCCAGTGAATTGATCAAAATCGCCACCGTCTTTTTTAACCAACCATTGTTTATCATCTGCCGAGCTTAACACTTTACCGACAAATTGAGTGACCCAATTGGATTTACGCAGATCGATTTTATCACCAAGCCCAGGTGTTTCTTGGTGGGCTAAGGTGCGAACACCGAGGACTTCACCTGTTGTTTTGATACCTACAATTAATTTTATATTGCCGTTATAGCCATCGGGCGCGATGGCTTCAATGGCGATGGCCACAGGTTTGCCTGCTCGAGTGGCAATATAGGCGGGCATTGGGCTGTCAGTCCCTAATGCGTCTTTATCTAGCAGCAGAGTACACTGAGCCGTTAGCTCGTTATCGTGCATTTCATCAGGAATTAATTGATGTAACACTCGCATTAACTCTTGCTGTTCTTGCTGCTTAATTTTATCGACGGTTTGTTGATTGACTGCGGCGACGAGCCCAGTGCAAATCAAGGCAAACAATGCCAATAAAAAACCATTTTTAATCATCGGATTTTTCAACTCTTTTTCCTTAAGCTCTCGTTGCCCGCAGAATGATGCTATCGCTTAGCATGACCTTAGTTCGTTGAATGGCCATAGGTGCGTGGACGCACATAATAGTCAATAAAGGGCGCGCAGAGGTTAGCCAATAATACGGCAAAGGCGAAGGCGTCAGGGTAACCGCCTTTCGTGCGGATGATATACACCAACACACCAATTAACGCGCCGAAGATAATGCGGCCACGGGGGCTGGTTGCGGCAGTAACGGGATCGGTGGCGATAAAAAACGCCGCTAACATGGTTGCGCCAGAAAACAAATGCAGCAACGGACTGGCTTGGTTATCGGGTGAGAGTAAGAAACCAATACTCGATGCCACAAAGAGGCCTAATAACACGCCAGTGCTGATGTGCCAGCGAATAGCTTTAAGTTTAAGCAACACTAAACCGCCAGCAAGATAAGCCAAGTTGACCCAGAACCAACCTACACCTGTGCTGCCATCAAAAATGGCTTTGGTGAGACTTTCTGTAGTGGTTAATCCCATGGATAAATCGGTTTTGAGGGTATCGAGTGGCGTCGCCATTGTCATGCCATCAATGCCTAAACGGAACTGCTCCATATTCACGTGCGCGCCAACATTGAAGATAAGCTGCAAGCTTTCAACAAGGCTTGGTGAATGCAGTGCAACGGTACTCGGTGCTATCCAAGTGGTCATTTGCACCGGGAACGAAACTAACAGCAGCACGTATGCCGCCATCGCAGGATTGAACAGGTTATGGCCTAAACCGCCGTAGAGGTGCTTGACTATCACGATCGCAAAGGCGGTGCCCATGACGATCATCCACCAAGGGGCGAGGGGCGGAATGGCAACGCCAATTAAGATGGCGGTGAGCATTGCGCTGTTATCGCTAAGGCTCGTTTTGATATCACGATTGCGAAGTTTCATCACCGCGGCTTCGCAGCTTAAGGCAACGAGGATCGCCAGCAAGACTTGCACAAGTGTGCCCCAGCCAAAAAAGGCACATTGCACGACAAGGCCCGGCAGTAAACATAAAATCACCCTTTGCATGACCGTTGAGGTATGCAAGTTACGCGTTACATGGGGTGATGAGGCTATTTTAAACGCCATTGTGTTCCCTTTTAATCATTCTGTTCTTAATCATTAGTCACACTTGAGTCGCTCGAAGCGTTGGCTTCTTGGGCGAGTGCCGCTTTTTTAGCCTTTGCCTTGGCGATGGTCGCAGCAATCCGCGCTTTTTTAAGCTCTTCACTGGATAACTGCGCCGTTTCAATGGGCTCTGCAGCAGATCCCTGCGATGGCAAAACGGCATCAGCTTCAGTTGTTGCAGTATCAAGCGTTGCTGCTATCGAGGGCGATGCCACGTTAGCTTCTGCTCGAATCACGTCAACGGACTCTATTTCAGCATCAGTTTTAGACTCTGCTGATGCAGCTGCTATTTTCTTAGCTTTAGCACGAGCAACCGCGGCGGCGACTTTGGCTTTCTTAATCGCTTCAGCGTCGTTAATGTCAGTAGCGGCTGCTTCTGTATCATCATTCACATCTGCTTGAACGTTAGCTTTGGAATCAACTGCTGGAGTCGCGGTCTGGTTTAAACCATTTTCAGCATTCGTCTCAGCTTGTTGCGCGGCTTTTTTCGCTTTAGCGCGGGCAACCGCGGCGGCCACTTTGGCCTTTTTATCATCAGCAGCGTTTAACTCTGATGTGCTGTCAGCGGTTTCTGTAGGTTCAAGCGGCGCGGTATCGGTTTGCTGCGCCGCTTTTTTGGCCTTGGCGCGCGCAATCGCCGCAGCGACTTTATCTTTCTGGGATAACGGCGCTTCCTGCGCTATCACATCAGTGGCTGATTCAGTCTCATCAACATTCGCCGAACTGTCTATTTGAGCGCTATCTGTTTCCACACTATGTGTTTTAGTACTCTCGGTATTTGCTTGAGCGGCTTTTTTCGCCTTCGCACGGGCGATGGCGGCGGCAACGGCGGCCTTACCTTTTGGTGCTGCTGTAGTGTCAGTCGCTGTGGCGTTTAATTCTGCAGTTGCTGGTTGTTCTATTGTTGCTCCACCTGTGGCTGCTTGTGCCGCTGCGGCTTTTTTCGCGGCGATGCGTGCCATGGCCTCAGCAACGGCATTTTTATCTGTGCCTGTCATCGTCGCTTGTCGGCGCTCTGCAGCTTCTTTCGCTTTAGCTTCACGGGCCAGTTTTTCTTCTTCGAGACGCGCTAAGCGAGCATCGAAGCGTTGTTTAGCGCGTTCCGCTTGTTGTTTCTCATCGGCGGCTTGTTTAAGTGCTGATTTGGCAATGCGGTAATACTCGACTAAAGGAATATCACTCGGGCAAACGTAACTACAGCAACCGCATTCAATACAATCCTTTAGATTGTAACTGGCGGCTTTGTCATATTCTTCGGCCTTGGCGTGCCAAAAAAGTTGCTGTGGCAACAAGAGTGCAGGGCAGGCAGTGGCACATTCGCCGCAGCGGATACAGGCTTTCTCTTCTGGCGCGCTACCAATTTCTTGGCTGCTGGGTACCAGAATACAGTTAGTGCCTTTTAAAATTGGCACTTGGATATTGGCTAACGCATGGCCCATCATAGGCCCGCCAATAATCACCTTTTGTTCAGCTTCTGGCGTGAATTCAGTTGCCGTCAGTACGTGATCAACTGGCGTGCCTATCGGTAACCAGTAATTTCCCGGTTTGCTGACATTTTTGCCTGTCACAGTCACTACGCGTTCAACCAAAGGCTTACCTTGGGTCACGGCTTGATGAATGGCAAAGGCTGTGCCGACGTTGTGCACCACAATACCGAGTTTGGCGGGGATCGACCCTGACGGGACTTCGCGGCCAGTAATGATTTGAATTAACTGCTTTTCACCGCCCGAAGGGTATTTTGTCGGGATAACCGTCACCCGAATGCTGCCTGCAGGAAGTCCGCATTGGTTGACTGCAGCTTGCATGGCTTTGGCCGCTTCAGGTTTATTATCTTCAATGGCGATAACAATGCGTTTTGGCGCTAACAATCGATGGATTATGCCAATACCCGCGAGGATATCTTGGCTGTATTCGCGCATTAATCTGTCATCGGCGCTGATATAAGGCTCGCACTCGACGCCGTTGATGATAACTAAGTCGATTTCACTGACCGGATTTAGCTTAATATGAGTCGGAAACGCTGCGCCGCCCATACCCGCAATACCCGCTGAGCGAATCTTATCGACGATTTGCTGATGGCTTAAGTCATCAAGTTGATTGGGTACTAACTCGCACCAGGTGTCCTTGCCATCGGCAGCAATAACGCAAGTGTTAACCGGCAGTGCAGAGGCGTGGTTACTGGCCCTTGGCTCAATAGCAACAACTGTGCCTGATGTTGGTGCATGTACAGGTAAATGCCAAATGGAAGTACCTTGCGTTAACGGCGTGCCTTTTAGCACCTTATCGCCAACCTTCACCGCAAGCGTACAGTTTTCACCGACTTGTGGCACTGGTACTAAGTACGTCGAGGCTAATGGCAATTGGCCAATCGGTGTCGCATTTGAGAGAAATTTGACTTCAGGGGGATGTATACCACCGGGTGAGCGCCAAAGGGTTCCTTTATCTAATTGATCTAATAAAGTTAACACCGCTTTTCCTCTTCTAACTGTGGATCTTTGCTCTGAATCTCTTTGCTGAGAGTCTCTTGGATGAGCGTCACTGGGATGGCATTTAAGCGCCAGTTCCAATTTTTAAGATTCTGGGTAACAGGGATCATATCGATACAATCGACGGGACAAGGCTCAACACAAAGATCGCAACCAGTGCAGTCGGTTGTGAGCACTGTATGCATCAGCTTGCCTGCACCGATAATCGCATCCACAGGGCAGGCTTGAATACATTTAGTGCAGCCAATACATTCATCTTCGCGAATATAGGCGACTTTCTTGACCTGAGATTGTGCCTCGGCATTCAGCGGCTCTGGCTCAACGCCCATTAGAGTCGCCAGTTTTTCCATGGTGGCTGTGCCACCTGGGGGGCATTTATTGACTTTATCGCCATTGGCAATGGCTTCTGCATAAGGGCGACAACCTGGGTAACCGCATTGACCGCATTGGGTTTGTGGCAGAATAGCTTCGAGCTCATCGACAATCGGGTTGCCTTCAACCTTGAATTTAAGGGCGGCAAAACCGAGTAACACCCCAAAGACTAATGCCAATAGGGTCAACAATATGACTGCAATTAAAATTCCGGACATCTTACTTAACCAATCCTGTGAATCCCATAAAGGCGAGGGACATAAGACCTGCGGTGATCATCGCAATCGCGCCGCCTTTGAAAGGTAAGGGGACATCGGCGGCCGCTAAACGCTCGCGCATCGCCGAGAAGAGAATTAACACTAATGAGAAGCCTAACGCAGCACCAAAGCCATAGATAGCCGATTGAATAAAATCGTGCTTCTCATTCACGTTTAATAAGGCAACGCCTAATACCGCGCAGTTAGTCGTGATTAACGGCAAGTAAATCCCTAAGGCACGGTGCAGAGCGGCACTGGTTTTTTGCACCACCATTTCAGTAAATTGTACTACAACGGCAATCACTAAAATAAAGCTCATGGTTCGCAGGTAACTTAGATCAAAGGGTAATAACAGATACTGGTTGACGAGATAACTGAGAATTGAGGCTAACGTCAGCACAAAAGTTGTCGCCATAGACATGCCAATAGCGGACTCCAATTTGCTGGAGACCCCCATAAAAGGGCACAGGCCTAAGAATTTCACTAAAACGAAATTGTTGACCAGCACTGTACTGATCAACAGGAGGAGATATTCAGTCATCCTAATACTTTTCTAAACGGATCTTGGCCGTATTATCGACTTTTCCGTATGCATAAACAACATATAGAATGCAGGGTTAACCATCTTTACTGTAAATTTTGGCGACGAATTAACCCGTTAAAGTATTAAATCTGATCTGTAATGGCCATAGCTTGTGGCTGTGCGATGTAATAGCCCTGTAATCCATCGATGAGGAGTTTTTCGAGGGTCAATTTTTCTTCTTGGCGTTCGACGCTGGTAGCGATGACCCGGATGCCTATCCGCCTTGCGACATCCACCATCATACGCACGAAGAACTTATTGTTGCTGTCTTCATCGATATTAGAAGTGTAACTACCATCGAGCTTGATGAAGTCGGGCCGCACTTCGCTGAAGAATTTGAAGGAGGTAAAGCTCATACCAAAACGCTCAATCGACACCCGCGAACCTACACTGTGCACTTCACGGACAAACTTATAACTCGCCCCTAAGTTAGACTGCATTCCGGACTCGTTGATCTCAAATACTAAGCGCGAGGCGATGTATTTTTGCTTACCTAATATGTCCTTCAACCAAGCGACAAACATGTCTTGATGGGCCGAAAATGCGCTGATATTGATACCAAAGTTACCGGTAATGGTCGGGTTTTCCTTAAGTATTTTTAATGCACTGATCACCACCAGTTTATCTAACTCAGTGCTCATGCCGTGACGTTCAGCCATGGCAATCACTGTGGTGGTGGGTAAAAACTTGCCTTCGCTATTATAAAAACGGGCTAATAACTCGCGGTAAACTTCGACATCAGTACGACACGGCTGAATAGGTTGCTGGTAAAATTTTAATGCTTGGCGAGTGACTAAATCATTGATCGCCATCTTCCAGCGATCGTCTCCAAATTGTTCATCCCCATTGAGTTTTTCTTGGATGTGATAGCTATTGGGCCCAAGGGTTTGCGCTATGCTGACCGCAGTATCGGCAATGGTCAGTAAATTAGCCGCTTCCACTCCTTGGTTGTAGGGGACTAAGCCTGTATGGGCAACGGATTCCGCTTTTGTCATCTGCTGATATTCATCGAGGTAAATTTTTAGCTGGTCTAAAAATTTCGGTGCATCTTTGAGCATAACTTCTGGAATAAACACTGCAAAATCAGCACTCGCTACTCGAAAATATTCGGCATCAGGATAGCTGCTACAGGCTTTACGGATGCAATTGGCG
This sequence comes from Shewanella hafniensis, assembly GCF_019655335.1. Taxonomy (GTDB): domain Bacteria; phylum Pseudomonadota; class Gammaproteobacteria; order Enterobacterales; family Shewanellaceae; genus Shewanella; species Shewanella hafniensis. The sequence goes on along the minus strand of NZ_BPFD01000028.1, from coordinate 2,784 downwards.
ACTCTTGCGAGATAATCATCTCCCGCTGTTCGCCCTTGTTTCTGGTTTATTTGCGCCAACTCGGTCGCTTTAACCATAGCCATCAAGCCTAATTGAGGAATATTTGGATTACTAATGGTTTCTAGTTTTTTTGTAAATCCTGGGCGGGTGCTAAAACCTGTCACTGTGTCTTGATAGGCGGCTTTATGGAGCTTTTCGTTTTCTTGATTGAGCTTATCGATTTGAGTTTTAAGTTGCAGGCGACATTCTTCAAGGGAAATACCAATAGGGTTGAGCTCGCCAGTCAGCTTTGATGATGCGACTGCAGAAAACCCTAACTCAGGTATTTTGGAAATATAATCAGCAGCATAACGTATTGCAGCCCTATGTTTTGACATTAATAGAACAAACACTAACAGTAATGTCAGATAAGCCACTAGCAACATGAGGCCAAGTTTTTCAGTGTTGCTAATTGCCGTATCAATGGCTTGATTGGCGCTGAGTTTGACTTGTAAACGACCGGCTGCCAATTTTTGTGTGTGGCTGAGGTCGATGGAAAATAAACTGGCTAAAGGATGGGAATGTTGGCTGTCTAAGCTGCCTTCGGTATGGCTCAGTTGCCCGTCGGTATCATCAATATATTGGAAGAACTGAAATTGGTAGTCTTGAGATAGTTTTTTGAAGAGTTCAGTGCCATTACCTTGCCATTCTTGGTAGCGGATTAAGCTGGATTTAAAACTATCGAGTTCTTGCTGCTGTTGGACTTGCAATTGACTGTTTTCACTTTGATACACCCAAGCAAAAAGACCTAAAAAAATAAGCAGTAAAAAAATTGGATATGATTTTGACATGGCCATAAAAATCCGCTCTAGATTTTGGTGAGTACGAACAGGATAAGTTTAAGTCAAGAATGCTTAAAAACCGCTATCTGTGTGAAGATACTCAGAAATTTGTTTAATAAGCTGATAACAGTGTAACTGCATTTGCTTAAAAACAAAATGAAAAGAATAAGTTGCCTAGCAGGAGTGAAACTGAGGAATGGGGTGTTGAATTAGAAAATATGGCTCCCCTGACTGGACTTGAACCAGTGACATACGGATTAACAGTCCGCCGTTCTACCGACTGAACTACAGGGGAGTAGAGGGTGCGATATTGCTATCGACTTTTAAGAAATAACACTTTGAATATGGCTCCCCTGACTGGACTTGAACCAGTGACATACGGATTAACAGTCCGCCGTTCTACCGACTGAACTACAGGGGAATCGGGTGCGATATAGCTATCGACTTTATTCTGTGCTTTAAATTGGCTCCCCTGACTGGACTTGAACCAGTGACATACGGATTAACAGTCCGCCGTTCTACCGACTGAACTACAGGGGAATCGTTTTAAAACAGCAGTGTCATAATGTAATTGGCTCCCCTGACTGGACTTGAACCAGTGACATACGGATTAACAGTCCGCCGTTCTACCGACTGAACTACAGGGGAATCGATTACTATCGTTACTGCTTGTTCTTACTTGCTTTTACTCTGTGTTAAATTGGCTCCCCTGACTGGACTTGAACCAGTGACATACGGATTAACAGTCCGCCGTTCTACCGACTGAACTACAGGGGAATCGTTTCACACAGTCGTAGCGACTCGTTGAGAACGGAGCGCATAGTAAAACGCTCTGTGGGATGAGTCAACTCGAGTTACTAAAAAAAGTGTAATTATGCTGTTAAGTGCTCATCTAATGTGCATCGTGGTGCAGAATTCGACATTTTTAGTGAAAAACCACTTAACAATTCGCAATATAGCTTTGAACGCCGCTACCGTTCGCAGGGGGAAATTGCTATAAAATTGAAATCACTCGTTAAAAAATAAGCACTTTTTGGAAATCAGTTGAGCTCAGAGTCAATAAATAGACTTAAACAATTTAAATATAAAGCGCTACCAGATATTGCTGCGGGTTTAATTCCTCTTTTCTACTGACTGATAAGCTTTGGGTTAGTTTGGTGAGCTAACATAGTAGTTTGGTAAGCCAACATAGTGATGCAGTGTTAAGTTATCGCAGCAGCATAAAGAGGGAAATGGAGCTTTGGTAAACCTCAAGGCTTAAACCGTGAGGCACATTACTGTATGGTCGGCGATTAAATGGTCGGCGATTAACGAACGCTTCTTTCTTCGGTATGGCATACGTCACCATGTCCGATTAAAGATTGGCTAGCCAGTATGCACCGTAAGCAAGTTAAAGGTTAAGCTGCCTATACGTCGTATATAGAAGACATTTACTGTAAAAGTGAACTATTAATGGCGTTGAAGCGTATCTTAGCTTCGAAAGTAGGATAATTAAGGAGTGCTAGAGTATTAATCACTGGTCTATGCTAGGTTTTAGCTTAGCGCCAACAAGTTATTCAACGAGATTTGATCGCCGTTCATTGCTTTTTAAACGTTAAAGTGTCCAATTCAACACGCAATATGTGACTGATTTTAATTTAGCTTTCATCAAATTAGCCGTATCTGTTACTCAAGTCGAATGGCTTACAACGCAGTGAAGAGCAAGGGTAGTTGCAATTAGTGAAATTGATACAAGTAGCAACATTTATCAAATGTAATTAAATTACCAAATGTTGACTGGCTGTTATTCGGTGGCATGACAGCCTCCAATCCCGCGTGGTTTCTAGGTTATTTCGACTTATCAACAAAATCTGTGGATAACCCTGTGAGTTGTCCTGATAAACGGCCGTCAAAGCCTTGGCGTATGGGCGGCGGACTTAAAATGCACTATTTTGGGGTTCAAAAATAAATATAAGCATTATCA
>NZ_BPFD01000027.1 GCF_019655335.1 Shewanella hafniensis | reverse complement strand
ATAAAAATACTGTATTTATAAATTTACTTTTAGTTATTTAATTACGTAAATAATTACGTTGCGTATTGGTTGGTAAAGTTGTCTGACAAATTACATTCAACTTGGATTGCTAAATGTGATCCAAATGTTTAATCCTTTTTTAATTAAGTGTTTAGATTTGATTCTCGTGCTTGGTCAGACCAATTTTAGTATGGATTTTACTAAGGCTAATGCTCGTTTTTGTCAATCTTGGACTGTTGCAAATACAAACGTTTGTCGGTAAGTTTTAGTTCGAAACAAACATTTGATGGTTTTTTGGTGAGTTTATAAGCCGTAGTGATTGGGGATGCTACTGCTTTATATGTCAGCGTTAAGCCTGTGATAGTGGAGCCTCTTGGGAGGGCATCAAGATGACGGAACACACTTTAAGTGAACAGCAATTGAATTCGACACTGGGTAAAGCTACAGCAAATGCCACCCTTAATATTGTGGGTCGTGACATTCCAGGCCAAGAAGTCATCTTTACCGAAGGGGCTGTCGCCTTACTCGAATCCCTTTGTCGTGAGTTTGCCGACGAAGTACCTGCCTTACTCGCTAAACGTAAAGATAAACAAGCACGTATCGATAAAGGAACATTACCTGACTTTCTGCCTGAAACCCGCGCTATCCGTGATGGTGCATGGCAAATTCGCGGTATTCCCGATGACTTGCTTGACCGCCGCGTAGAAATCACTGGTCCCGTTGAACGTAAGATGGTGATTAACGCGCTCAACGCCAATGCCAAAGTGTTTATGGCCGACTTTGAAGATTCCTTAGCACCGAGCTGGGAAAAAGTTGTCGAAGGTCAAATCAACCTACGCGATGCCGTGCGTGGTGATATTGAGTACACAGCGCCGGACACGGGTAAGCACTACAAATTAGGGCCAAATCCTGCAGTGCTTATTTGCCGCGTTCGTGGTCTGCACCTTAAAGAAAAGCACGTGCAGTTTAATGGCAAAGCGATTCCTGGCTCACTGTTTGATTTTGCACTGTATTTCTACCACAACTATCGCCAACTTTTGGCCAAGGGCAGCGGTCCATACTTTTATATCCCTAAGTTAGAAAGTCATATTGAAGCGCGCTGGTGGGCAAAAGTGTTTGCTTTTGTTGAGGAAAGGTTTTGTCTGCAAGCGGGCACGATTAAATGTACTTGCTTGATTGAGACTTTGCCTGCCGTGTTCGAAATGGACGAAATTCTCTATGAACTACGTTCCAATATCGTCGCACTGAACTGTGGTCGTTGGGATTACATCTTCAGCTACATCAAAACATTAAAGCGTCATAGCGACCGAGTCTTACCGGATCGCCAAGCCGTCACTATGGATACGCCTTTCTTAAGTGCTTATTCAAGGCTCTTGATTAAGACCTGCCACAAACGCGGTGCATTAGCGATGGGCGGCATGGCAGCCTTTATTCCAGCTAAAGATCCGGTTCAGAACGAAGCGGTATTGCAGCGGGTTCGTCGAGATAAAGAACTAGAGGCGCGTAACGGCCACGATGGTACTTGGGTGGCGCACCCAGGTCTTGCCGATACCGCTATGGGAATTTTCAACGAATACATAGGCCAAGATCACTGTAATCAATTACATATTACCCGTGATGTAGACGCGCCAATTCTGGCTAGCGAACTGCTTAAAACCTGCGACGGTGAGCGCACTGAACAGGGGATGCGCCTGAACATTCGTATCGCACTGCAGTATTTAGAGGCGTGGATCAGCGGTAACGGTTGCGTACCTATTTACGGCTTAATGGAAGATGCGGCGACGGCTGAGATTTCTAGAGCCTCAATTTGGCAATGGATCCAACACGGTAAGTCGCTATCAAACGGCAAACTCGTGACCAAGCAACTCTTTAAAGACATGTTGGTTGAAGAGCTGTCGAACGTGAAAAAAGAAGTGGGTAGCGACAGATTCACCCATGGCAAATTCACCCAAGCGGCGGTGTTGCTCGAAGACATTACCACCTCCGACGAGCTGGTCGATTTCTTAACCTTACCCGGTTACGAAATGCTGACGGCCTAGGATGAACCCATTTGCTTGACCCGTTTTAGGTAAAACAGATTTAGCCGTGGCGGGGCTACCGCCAACCAAACCATTTAGCAGAGTGAAACTGGGGGGCAGTTTCACGATAGCTACAACATCAAAGAGAAAGGAGCGACACTATGACTAAGGCAACGACTCAGACTTCACGTCAAGAACAGATTGATGCAATCAAGCGAGATTGGGCAGAAAACCCACGTTGGAAAAACGTGCGTCGTCCTTACACCGCAGAAGAAGTGGTAGCACTTCGCGGTTCAATCGTGCCTGAGAATACTATCGCTAAGCGTGGTGCGGCTAAGTTATGGGAACTGGTTAACGGCGGCGCTAAAAAAGGCTACGTGAATTCGCTCGGCGCGTTAACGGGCGGTCAAGCGGTACAACAGGCGAAAGCGGGTATCGAAGCGATTTACCTTTCAGGTTGGCAAGTGGCTGCCGATGCTAACTTAGCCGGCACTATGTACCCAGATCAATCTTTATACCCAGCCAACTCTGTGCCGGCTGTGGTATCACGTATCAATAACTCTTTCCGTCGTGCTGACCAAATCCAGTGGGGCAATGGCGTTAATCCAGAAGATGAAAAATTTGTTGATTACTTCCTGCCAATCATTGCTGACGCAGAAGCGGGTTTTGGCGGCGTATTAAATGCCTTCGAACTGATGAAGTCGATGATCGACGCGGGCGCTGCCGGTGTTCACTTTGAAGATCAGTTAGCTTCAGTGAAAAAATGTGGTCACATGGGCGGCAAAGTATTAGTGCCAACCCAAGAAGCGGTTCAAAAGTTGGTTGCTGCACGTTTAGCGGCGGACGTGAGCGGTGTCGATACACTGGTTATCGCCCGTACCGATGCTAACGCGGCCGATTTGTTAACTTCAGATTGCGACCCATACGATCGTGATTTTGTGACTGGCGAGCGTACCAATGAGGGTTTCTACCGTGTGAAAGCCGGTCTTGACCAAGCGATTTCTCGTGGTCTGGCCTATGCCCCGTATGCGGATTTGATTTGGTGTGAAACCGCCAAACCAGATTTGGAAGAAGCGCGTATTTTTGCTGAAGCGATTCATGCCCAATACCCAGATCAACTGCTTGCTTATAACTGCTCGCCTTCATTCAACTGGAAGAAAAATCTGGACGACGCCACTATCGCGCGCTTCCAACAAGCCTTGTCAGACATGGGCTACAAGTACCAGTTCATCACGTTAGCCGGCATTCATAACATGTGGTACAACATGTTCGACCTCGCTTACGACTATGCGCGTGGCGAAGGCATGAAGCATTATGTTGAAAAAGTTCAAGAAGTTGAGTTTGCAGCAGCGAAGAAAGGTTACACCTTCGTCGCGCATCAACAGGAAGTGGGCACAGGTTATTTCGACCAAGTGACTACGGTTATTCAAGGTGGCCATTCATCAGTGACCGCACTGACTGGGTCTACCGAAGAAGAACAGTTTTAAGCAGTAGAAGCGCTTAGGATGATCCATTGTGATTGTGGATCACTCCTTAGCACGCCTTATGCTGATGTATGTGGTAAGGCGTGGTTAAAAACTCGAAATAGAGGGCAAGGGCGGACTGTGATGAGTTACCGAGCTTGCAGCCTAAATCTCGAGTCGAGTATGAAAGAGTGTTACCCGTAAGCCTGTGTTTAGCTGCGTTGCAGCTGTTGTTCCCCGTGCAGTTCGCCTACATGTGCTGTGCGGGTTTTTAAGTCAAATTTTGTGACTTAACTTCCTACCCAGTAAGTTTTTGCTTGCCTTAGCTTGGCGACTCTATGAGTCGCTATTTTTTTGCTTATTGGTTCACGATTGCGCTGATTAATATGGTGCAAGTCTGATCCAACTCTGATGCGACTTGGTGCAATAATCGGATTATTTTACAGCAGCCTATTGCTATATTATTGTTATTTAATGGCTATTAATTGTGGCCTGAAAAATGCTCTGGACACAGTGGGAAGTTATAGCGCATTAAAGCTGATTGCTGGCATTCACATTGAGGTCACCGCCATGAAATATTACAGTCGCCGTTTAGTTAAACCTGAACATTTAAATCCAGCAAATACCCTGTTTGGCGGTCAGTTGCTCAGTTGGATAGATGAGGAGGCCGCCATTTTTGCAGCTTGCCAGATGAAGAGCACTAGCCATGTGACTAAGCTGATTTCTGAAATCAACTTTATGACGCCAGCGCATCAAGGGGATGTGATTGAGTTTGGTCTGGAGCTGGTGAGTCTCGGCCACAGCTCGATTACTGTCAGCTGCCAAGTACGCAATAAGATGACGCAGGCGCCAGTGGTGAGTATAGATAAGATGGTGTTTGTGCATGTGAATGCCCAAGGATTGCCTGTGCCCCATGGTATTCGGGCGAATGCGGCTTAGCGGGCGCGGAGCTAAAAATACATTATGTTTGAATAGGTCAGACGCTTAAAACAGACAGTGACGCCTAGGCGTCACTGTGATTAATCTTTGGTTAAATCTTCTTTGACCGATTTAACCGCATCCCGCGAGGCATGACCTATGGCTTTGGTGGTGTCTCGAGTCGCGTGGCCTATCTCTTTGGTGACATCTTTAGTGGTTGTGCCTATGGCACGGCCTGCGTCCTTTAAATCCGCACAGGCGGATGTCGCGAGTAATAAAGGAATAATAATGAGCGTCGCTTTATTCATTGTGATGCTAATCCTCAATTTAAGTTCGTAACTCAATTTACTGGGCCTGCCAATTTTACAGTGCCAAATAACATTCGGGACAATATAACAGATCTTGAGCTGAATAACGCTATGGCGACATTATCTGCCGAGTCGCCGTTGCAATGCTTCAGGGTGAGTGTCAACCGAGTGAGCGAAACAAAGAGTATTAAATGACGTAGTGGATTGAGTTATCAAATTCGACAAATAAAAACGCCAGTGGCGTTTTGCGCACTGGCGTCTAAGGTCGCTAAATAATACTGCAAAGATTATTCGAGTTTGGCTAAGCGTTGTTGATAGTCTTCAATCAGGTGCTGCATGATTTCTTCTGGCGCCGCATCGTCACAGCAATCGTCTAAAAAGATTTTAAAGGTGACTAGGGCATGGCCGTCATTTTTGAGTCTGTCACTCTGCATCGAGAAGTAGGCATCTTCATTTTCGGCTTTACGAACCACAAACTTATTTGTTTCGAAGGTTTTTTCCCCAGAAAGCTCGTGCCATTTAGTGATGCGATTTAACGCGATCTCACAGGACTGGTTCATTTCAATATGATTTAACCAAGTAACGGGATGTTCAGGATCTTTGTAATGTGGACATCTAACTGTGTAGTTATATACATGGGTGATTGCAGTCATAGCGTACCTACCTGTTCGAGGATATTGTTGCCATCATAGGCATCGTTTTTGAATTCGGTCAATCATTAATTAAGTCTATTTAGCCTTGATGTTTTTTGACGGAGAAGGATAGTTACTGCATGAAAATTAACCATTTACTTAATCTGTCATGTCTCTATTTAGCATGAGTTTTACGCCAATAACTTTGTGCTAGATCTCAGTTTTGGGTGAAGTTTCGCTTTTGCTGAATTACTGATTAATAAAGCAACAACTTGGTCGTCAGTAAGTCTTATTGAGTGTAAGTGATAAAAAGAGCAAACAGCGGAGTAAATAGGTTAATTAAGCTTTGGTGGGCGTAATACGATTAAGTGGCAGTAAAAGTGGTTGCAGTGGTCGCAGCGAAAACGCAGAAGGCAGAATGGACAGAGGCCCATTCGTTAGAACGGGCCTCTCAGCTGGCTTCATCTTTTGCAGGGAAAAAGCGAACTGGGGCAATCTTATCGGATCTGTAACAGTCTGTAACCCACAGAGATCACGTTTTTTATATCATTTTGCTATGAATATTTGAGGTTCAGATCTTTTCTTCTTGAATATGCTGATTTGTGAGTGTTTTGTCAGTGCAAAGGTGCATAGACACTGAGTTTTATGTTGGTTTTTGTTACTTAATTTTTAAGATAGCAACTTACCTTACCATCTTGTTGATACAGTTATAAAAAAGGCCCCAATAGTGCAGCAATAATCTGTGCACTATTGGAGCCTAAAACGAATTCATTGGAGGATGAAGTCGTGTTTACGCACTAGCAGGACAATCAGTCGTTATCCAGCAAGTTAGCGCACGATTGCAGTGCGATAACTTGCGATTGGTAAGGTATGGCGATTACTGCGCACAATTACAGCGCATTAGTGAAGATCTGACAGATTTCCGCATGGGTCGCTTGTTTTGGATTGGTGAATCCACAGGCATCTTTTAACGCGTTATCCGCAAGTGTTGGAATATCTTCCGCTTTCACGCCTAACAAGGTCAGGTTTTCTGGGATCTTAACCGCAACAGACAGTTTTTTGATTGCCGCTATCGCCGCACTAGCACCTTGCTCATCTGTCATCGCAGACACATCCACACCCATAGCCTTAGCAATGTCTTTTAAGCGAGCAGGGACGACCTGAGCATTGTATTCCTGCACATGGGGCAGCAGCAGGGCGTTACACACACCGTGGGGCAGATCGTAGAAACCGCCTAACTGGTGCGCCATCGCATGCACATAACCTAAGCTGGCATTGTTAAACGCCATACCCGCTAAGAACTGAGCGTAGGCCATTTGTTCACGGGCGTTGATGTCTTGACCGTTTTCAACCGCGTTGACTAAGTTAGCCTGAATCAATTCTATGGCCTTGATCGCACAGGCGTCGGTGATCGGATTGGCTGCAATAGACACATAGGCTTCAACCGCGTGAGTGAGTGCATCCATACCGGTTGCGGCCGTGAGGCTCGCGGGTTTTTTCAGCATGAGCTCAGGGTCATTGACCGACAGCAAAGGCGTAGTGTGTTTATCGACAATCGCCATTTTAATGTGGCGGGCTTCATCGGTAATGATACAGAAGCGCGTCATTTCACTGGCAGTACCTGCCGTCGTATTAATGGCCACTAATGGCAACTGTGGTTTTGCAGATTGATCTAACCCTTCGTAATCCTTAATGCTGCCGCCATTGGTGGCAACAAGGGCGATACCTTTGGCGCAATCATGGGGGGAGCCGCCGCCGAGGGAAATCACAAAGTCACACTGGTTGGCTTTTAACAGGGCTAAACCGGCTTCGACGTTCGTCACGGTTGGGTTAGGTTGTACGCCATCATAAATGGTGGAGGTAATGCCATTTTGACCGAGTTTTTCGGCCACTTCACCGACTAAGCCAATGTTGACTAAGGGTTTGTCTGTCACTATGAGTGCGTGCTTAAAGCCTAAGGTTTTGATGTCACCGATAGCGTCATCCACTGCGCCTTGGCCTAATACGTTGACAGAAGGAATAAAAAATTTAGCAGCCATAAAATCCACCTATTAATTTGCAAAGATAAATTTGTTTTCGTTTCTGATGTTCAAGCTACCAATTTGGAGGTAGTGAAAGTGTGAGCTTGATCGAGTTCAGCGCTTATCTGGGGCCAATTTCCCACTAAAGTTGGAACCCGGTAACTAAACTTCGGACTTTTATGACGGGTATCAGTGTCGGCGTACGGTATGGTTTTTCTGGATTGTTTACGCCCGTGGTGATACATCATTTTTGAATATCTTTTACTGGTCTTTTTATTGCATTTTTGCCCCGTCATTTAATCCAACATTTCACGGCTCAATTGTTAAATCTAACAGAGGTCAAACCTCACTAATACTCTCATTCGTAGCACTATCTTCAGTTAATTAGTTTGATATCTAATATTAATTTATGCGTGCTGCTGTGGTTGTGGTAGGGCCGCAAGTCAAAGAAATCTATACGTTTATCTTGTTTTTACAAACTAATTCTTTTTTGCATAACTAAATCGTGATCTTGGTCACTGTGATATTTAAGGTTGATAGTTACATCACTAATCATTATTATGATTGTTAATTGAACGTTCAATTAACGTCATTTAGAGTTTTGAGTGAGTGGTCATTCTTTGAGTATTTATGCCTAAAGCCGCAATGAAATTAATACGCAGACAGCAGCTTATCGATGCGACATTAGCATCGGTTGCCTTGCATGGATTGCAGCACACGACCATCAACAGCATCAGTCAGTTGGCGGGAATGTCGTCGGGGATCATCAGTCATTATTTCAGTGGTAAGCAGGGCTTGATACAAGCGACGCTACGCCACTTGCTCGAACAGTTAAAGCAGGCGTTGCTCAATCGCATCCAAGGACAAGTGTTGGCGCCAACAGAGCGCTTAATGATGATTGTTGAAGCGAATTTTACCGAGTTACAGCGCTCAAGAAATGTCACTCACACTTGGCTGAGTTTTTGGGCACAGGCCGTCCACGATCCCCAGTTAGCCCGTTTGCAGAATATCAATAGTCGCCGTCTATACAGCAACTTACATTTTTCCTTTCGGCAAGTGTTGCCCAAAGAGTTTGCCCTGATGGCTGCTGAGCAAACGGCGGCGATGATCGATGGATTTTGGTTACGTAGCGCCTTAAGTGAAACCCCTGAGCAGGATTTTGCTCAGGCCGAAAAATTATGCAAAACCTTTATCCACAATGTGATAAAGCAGCATGGAGTCAATACATGTCAGTAGAAGTACAGTACAACTTTATTGCGGGTCAGCTGCTCGCTAACGACAGCGGCGAAACCTTCGACGTCGTCAATCCTGCCACTGGGCAATTGGCGTATCGAGTGCAAGTGGCCGATGAAAAAATTCAGCAAGCAGCCATCGAGAGCGCCAAAAAAGGCTTTGCGATTTGGTCTGCCATGGGTGCCACTGAGCGCAGCCGTATTCTGTTAAACGCGGTTGCGTTATTGCGTGCTCGTAATGATGAACTTGCGGCAATCGAAGTGCGCGACACAGGTAAACCTTGGCAAGAAGCCTCAGTAGTTGATGTGGTCACAGGCGCAGATGCTATCGAATTTTTCGCCCATATCGCCCCTGGGCTTGAGGGCGCGCAGCAGCAAGTCGGTGGGGATTTTTATTACACCCGCCGCGAGCCCTTAGGCATTTGCGCTGGCATTGGCGCGTGGAATTATCCATTGCAAATCGCCTGTTGGAAGGCGGCGCCTGCCTTAGCCAGCGGCAATGTGATGATTTTTAAACCTTCGGAAGAAACGCCGCTTGGCGCACTGAAATTAGCGCAACTCTTAAGTGAGGCGGGTTTGCCCGATGGCGTATTTAACGTCGTGATGGGCGATGGCAAGGTTGGCGCTTGGTTAACGGGACATGCGGATATTGCCAAAGTGTCTTTCACTGGTGAAGTCGGTACTGGTAAGAAAGTCATGGCCGCGGCGGCAAGTTCATTAAAAGACGTCACTATGGAACTCGGCGGTAAATCACCGCTTATCGTGTTTGACGATGCCGATATCGACAATGCCGTTTCAGGTGCCATGCTCGGTAACTTCTACACCCAAGGTGAAATCTGCACCAATGGGACGCGAGTGTTTGTCCATGAGTCGGTTTATCAAGACTTTATCGAAAAACTGCTCGCCCGTACTCAAACCAATATCGTGGTGGGCGATCCTATGGCGCCAGAGACTAATTTTGGCGCCTTGATCTCCAAAGATCACCAGCAAAAAGTTCTCAATTATATCCAGCAAGGTATCGATGACGGCGCAACGCTGCTCACAGGTGGTACAGCATTAACGCCTGATAATGCTCCCAATGGTTACTTTGTCGCCCCAACTATTTTCACCGATTGCACCGACGATATGCGTATCTGCCAAGAAGAAATCTTTGGCCCTGTGATGTCGGTACTCACCTTTAAAGATGAAGCCGAAGTGATTGCTCGGGCAAACAATACCGCTATGGGCTTGGCCGCTGGGGTGTTCACCCAAGATATCAGCCGTGCCCATCGGGTTATTCATCAGTTACAGGCGGGGATTTGCTGGATTAATGCCTATGGCGCATCGCCAGCTGAAATGCCCGTGGGTGGGTATAAGTTGTCGGGTATTGGCCGTGAAAACGGCAGCGAGACACTCAAGCATTACACCCAAGTTAAAGCCGTTTACGTGGGTCTGCAGCCCTTAGAAAGCCCATTTTAAGGAGGCATTTTGACTCAGTCATTAGAGCAAAAATATTATAACTACATCATAGTTGGCGCAGGCTCAGCGGGTTGTGTGCTCGCTAATCGTCTGTCAAAGGATCCTAAAAACGAAGTGCTGTTAATCGAGACTGGTGGCAGCGATAAGAGCATCTTTATTCAAATGCCGACGGCGTTATCCATTCCGATGAACAGCCCTAAATTTGCTTGGCAGTTTGAAACTGAGCCTGAGCCATATTTAGATAATCGCAAGATGCATTGTCCTCGGGGCAAAGTGCTTGGCGGTTCATCGTCGATCAACGGCATGGTGTATGTCCGAGGTCATGCCAGGGACTTTGATGAGTGGCAGGCGCAAGGGGCGACCAACTGGGATTACAGCCATTGCTTACCCTACTTTAAAAAGGCAGAAACCTGGGCCTTTGGTGGGGATGAGTATCGTGGCGAGTCTGGACCGTTAGGCGTGAATAACGGTAATCAGATGCAAAATCCCTTATACCAAGCCTTTGTGGATGCGGGCATTGCGGCGGGGTATTTATCGACCGCCGATTATAATGCGGCGCAGCAAGAAGGTTTTGGTCCTATGCATATGACGGTCAAAAAAGGCGTGCGTTGGTCTACCGCTAATGCCTATTTACGCCCAGCGATGGCTAGACGTAACCTTACTGTGTTGACCCACACCTTAGTGCATAAAGTGTTATTGGAAGGGCAAGCTGCGGTTGGCGTGCGCATTGAGCACAAAGGTAAAGTTGAAGATATTCGTTGTAATAAAGAAGTGATTTTAGCTGCTGGTTCAATAGGTTCGCCGCATTTACTGCAATTATCAGGTATTGGCGATCCCCAAATATTGGCCGATGCTGGGGTCGAGTTACAACATGAGTTACCCGGTGTTGGTCAGAATTTACAGGATCATTTAGAGTTTTATTTCCAATTCAAATGCCTTAAACCGATTTCACTCAATGGCAAGTTAGATCCTTTCAGCAAGTTCTTAATCGGTGCCCGTTGGATTTTAGATAAGTCCGGCCTAGGGGCCACGAATCACTTTGAATCCTGTGGTTTTATTCGCTCAAAAGCGGGCCTCGAGTGGCCAGATTTGCAGTACCACTTTTTACCTGCGGCTATGCGCTACGATGGTAAAGAAGCCTTTGCGGGACATGGTTTTCAGGTGCATGTCGGCCATAACAAGCCTAAAAGCCGTGGTGCCGTGACCTTAGTGTCGGCAGATCCTAAAGCGCCGCCTAAGATCCAGTTCAATTATTTACAGCATCCCGATGATATTGAAGGCTTTAGAGCCTGTGTGCGTTTGACCCGTGAGATCATCAATCAAGCGCCATTCGATGAGTATCGCGGTGAAGAAATTCAACCCGGCACACAAGTGCAAACCGATGCGCAAATCGATGCCTTTGTGCGTCAATCGGTTGAGAGTGCTTATCATCCTTCATGCTCGTGCAAGATGGGCACAGATGCGATGGCCGTAGTGGATCCCGAAACCCGCGTGCATGGATTGCAGAATTTACGGGTGGTGGATTCTTCTATTTTCCCGACTATCCCGAACGGCAATTTGAACGCGCCGACCATAATGTTGGCTGAGCGCGCTGCGGATATGATTTTAGAGGCTGAGATGTTAGCGCCAGCGGACAGTGCCGTTGTGGTTGCCGACGCTTGGCAAACCACACAAAGAAGCACAGCTACAAGTTAACGGCACAAGTTAACGCCATAAGTGCACAACATGCCTGCTCGGTCCGTCTTATCGATGGACTGGCGGCTTCAATGTTAAGTGACGCATTAATTGATGACTCAAAACTCATTAATTGATTACTGAAATTAAGGCTCATGATTCATTTTATCTAAAGGGTCGGTCAGCCCGCAGTGAGTGTGCAAATGACCGCTTTCACGACTGAACATCTATCAGGGTTTAACTATCGCAGAGCGCTTTTTAAGTAGCGATATTTAAGGCTTGAGGGCAGAGTGCTGCCTTTAAAAATGATTCAGTTTTTTATTGTTAAATAAAAACATGGAGTTACATTTTATGGATTCATATCCTCATGCCTACTTATACCCAGTATCGACTGGGGCGGAGTGCACCCTATGACCTGGTTATTATCCGCAGGAATACTGTTCACTTTTACCGCTATTGCGTTTGTGATTTATCGCTGGGGTAATATTCGCTGTATCGGGGTGACGCCTGTGCGTACGTTTACTTTTATCGCGATTCTGTTCACCTCTGGGCTTGATGTCGGTTTGATCATGTTTCCGCTGACCGAGTTTGCCGGTTATGCCAATGTGGCGGCGAGTCCCGAGTACGGCTTTACCAATCCGCTGGCGATTGAGTTTGGCTTTTGGGCATTTTTGATTTGGGGTTTCTACTTTTTAACCTGTTTCTATTTTTGTGTGATTGAACCTAGGGTGAAGTTTTTCGACATTCCTTGGGTCAAGTTCATCAATAATATTGTGATAATTGGCACCTGTGCTTTTACCGCCTATTTGTTACTCAGCAATTTACCTTGGTATTTACCCGAATTAGGTGATGGTGAAACCATAATCGGTAGCTTTTATTTAATCGTATTTATGGTCATCGCTGCGGCGGTATATTCCAGTACTAGCATACGTTATGTGCGTATTTTGAGTTTATCGAGCACTTGGTTATTTTTGGGTTTAATTGCCATGATGTGGGCCAATGCATTTTTATCGGCTGACTCGAGTGTGGGTGAGTTCTTTACGACCTTTGCCATGTTGGGTGACTACTTCGGCAATATTCAACATTTTGTTTTACCCATCAACGACTACCATGAGTTTTATTTGTTCTGGTGGTTTGCGTGGAGCATTATGATTGGTCAATTTACCTCGCGCTTTGTCGGTGGAATGAAAACCTACCAAGTGCTGCTGGCCATGATGGTGTTTCCGTCTATCCCCATCGCTATCTGGTTCACTGTGCTTTATTACTACAGCGCCAATGGGTTAGATACCTCAGGTTTCTATAATCTGGCGATGGTGATTGTAGGGGTGACCTTTGTGATTAATTCACTCGACTCACTGGTACGCCTGTATACCGACAATCTTAATCTGACGATTGAGCGCTTAGGCAAGCTTAAATATGTCAGTTTTAACTTAGTCTTGCTCTGCAGTCTGACATTACTCTTTCAATTAGACTTTCTTCAAATTCAATGGGTTGGTGCAATCGCACTGGGCCTGATCTTTAGCTGTTTTGGTTACATCATGCTGACGCAATTGCAAACTGTTCGTGCCATTGAGCGCTCGCCAAAAGAGAACAAAATCGACTTTACTAAAATTGAGTTAGCGAACTAATGGAAAAATTAATAATGAAATCAAAATGTTTTTATCTTGTCGCTGGTGGATTGTTATTGATGTCGACTGCGGCGAATGCCGGATTATCGGCTACTGTGACGGCAACGTCGGATTACACTTTTAATGGTGTCAGCCAAACTGACAACGGCCCAGCACTGCAAGGCAGTTTGGATTACGGGTTTGATTCGGGCTGGTACGTGGGCGGCTTTACCTCGAACGTCGACTTTGGTGGCAGCGATGACACTTGGTTAGAGCTCGATGCCTATGCGGGTAAGTATTATCAGCTGAACAAGCAACTGAGTCTCGATGTCGGGCTGGCCTATTACACCTACCACGGCGATTCCTTCTCTGATGAGTACAACTATCCTGAGCTGTATAGCAAGCTAGGTTACGACACTTCCCTTGGCCACTCTGAAGCTAAGTTAACCTACACATGGGACTACTTTGGTTTGGGCGGCGGACATTACACTATGTTGCTCGGCCATACGATTAGCGTTGCCGAGGGCCATGATATTCGCTTCAGTGTTGACCGCTCGACGTCACTCGATAAAGACAAATGGTCATGGGATGGCGGTAAATCCTTTAATCACTATCGCGTTGCCTATATGACCAGTTGGAGCGGCTTTGATTTCAGCCTTGCCGCTGAAGATACCAGTATGAACTTAGATACCAGTGACGAGCGCCTGGTGTTGTCGGTATCACGCCAATTCATGTTGTAATGTAAGGGACTTTTACCATAAAAGTGCCTCCTCTTGGTGAGTTCAGTCGCGCTTTCTGGTAAGGTGCACTGGACAACTGGGACGGGACATTATGGAAAAGTACGAACAACTGCTCATTTCGCTGCGTCGAGTGATACGCGCTATCGACATTCATTCTCGCCAGCTGAACAAACATTCAGGTTTAACTGGGCCGCAATTGATGGTGATGCAAAAAATCGCCCAATTGGATGCGCCGTTGGCGAAAACTGTGGCGAAAGAGATCACGTTGAGCCCTGCGACTGTGACGACCATTATCGATCGTCTCGAGGGCCGTGGTTTAGTGATCCGTTTGCGCAGTGAGACTGACAAACGTAAGGTGCATTTATACCTTAGCGATGCGGGACGAGCGCTGTTACAGGACTCACCTAAACCGTTACAGGATCATTTTATTAAGCGTTATCAGAATCTTGAAGAATGGGAACAGAGTCAATTGCTCTCAGCCGTTGAGCGTATCGCGACTATGATGGACGCCGATAAAATTGATGCGGCGCCTATGCTCTTGGTCGGGAAGATCCAAGGCGACGAGTAATCGTTTAGATCATGTTTTAAATGATTAGACGTTAAAATCGATTCGTTTATAAAATGAAAAAGCACTGAAGATTCAGTGCTTTTTTGCTTTTAACTCGATGTCGTTTAGCTGTGCATCTTTTAGATGCTTAAGCAGCAGGGCAGCTTGTTTTAGCCACGGAGTTAATCAGGATTTCTTGTACTGGCGTGTTGGCAAAACCACCGCTACTTTTTGTTGGAACTATGCTTATCTGATCCGCCACATCCATGCCGTCAACCACTTTGCCAAACACGGCATAACCATAATTGCTCGCAGACGCATCCAAATGTGGATTATCTAACACATTGATAAAGAACTGTGATGTTGCAGAATTAGGGTCATCCGTGCGAGCCATGGAGATAGTGCCACGTTCATTACTAATGCCGACAGCGGCTTCATTCTTTATGGGGGCATCACCAGGCTTGCTTTTGAGTCCTGTGGTAAAACCGCCGCCTTGGATCATAAAATTATTAACGGTTCTATGGAATAAGGTGCCGTTATAGAAAGACTTATCAACATACTGCTTAAAGTTTTTACCTGTGATTGGCATGTTAGTTAAGTCAATGGCAAGTGTGATATCGCCTTTCGTCGTTTTCATTAAATAACACACATCCGCAGCTAAGGCTGGCGGCGTGGGATCGGGCGTCGGTGGCGTCGGCGTTAAATCACCATCTGTACTTCCTTCACAACCCGTCAAGGCAATGCAGCCGACAAACAGTAATCCTGATAACTTCTTCATTTCATATCCTTATTCTCAATCATCATTGGGGAGTTTCTGCTTTAGCGTTCCATCGAGCGAGCCTCTGGCGGATAAGCGAGGGCATATCAGGCTCCATGAATGTAATGTTGTTATTATGTTTCTACGCTGTAGCGAGATGAGATGTTGACAGAGGAGAGATAGGCTGTTCAAGTTATAAAGTGCAATTGATACAAAGTGTTGCACCGAACTCACTAGTCGATATGTTTTGGGTCTTATTCATTGGGTTTTAGTTCGAATGCTATGACATATAAATGTCTTACGCCTGTCATATTATTTTTATGCCTTAGTTCCCTGCTTAGTGCTTGTCTTTTTTAACTGCCTCTCGTGACTGCCTTTCGTCAAAGTCTTGGGAAGCATGCTTGCCCTCTTGCTGAACGCATGCCCCAATTTGGTGCGTTCCATGTTTATTATTTCGATTGTCACTGCGCGCGAACTTAACTGAGTGCTTCTAGTAAGTTACTGATTTTTTGAAAAAGTTTTTTGTTATTTCCCTGAAATATTTATGTCATCTTCTTGTTACTTTTGGTTGGCATGGTTACTGTATATCTAAAGCTATGGATGAGCGGTCGCGGGGGCGACAAAATATGGGGCTGGAAAAGTTGCTGTATTTGCGGGGGGTTGGAGCAGAATTTACTGATTGTTTTGGCCAAGAGATCCATATTTCCGAGGTAGACAGGCAAGGTATCTTGACCTGTATGTTACAGGAAAAAAACACTGTGGCAGGGACTGCCATTGATGCTTCTGCTACAGAGGTGTTATCGAGTGATGCTGGGCTGACTAACGTCGATGCGGTATTGACCGAAGCGCTGATCGCCTCACAAATTGACTTGCTGGATGCCCGTCCTTGGACTCAGGTGTTACCCGAATTCCATTGGTGTTTTGTGGATGAACCTTGGATAAGCCTTTGTTTACCCGAAACCTATACTTCAGATCTGAGTGTGGCAATTGAATGCGAACAGGGTGAGTCTATCGTATTTGATGTGCCGTTCTCGGCGCTTAAGTCGATTGGCGATTACCGTATTGAACAAACGCTTTATCTCCATTATCGCCTTGATCTTACGCAACTGGGATTAGCACGCCTCGATTTAGCTGAGGCTAAGACCCAAGCTTCCCCTGAACATTCAATGCCCGCCGAGACTGAGGCGGTGAATTTAGCGTCTTATTTCCTGAGCAGCCAAGAGTTCACTAACAACCCAGCTTTAATCAAAAACCAAGACTCATTTGCGCATGCAGCCGACAAAAATGCGAGTGATTTCTCTGTGTTAGGTTTGGGCTTTCATCGCATAGCTTTAAGCTTAAAACATGCCCTAGAGACCAGTGCACCAGCGCCAAGCTCAGTGCTAGAGAGCAGTGTGGCGGCTGATGCTGATACCTGCACTTTGTTTTCTGGCACCTTAATGGTGGCACCGCGGGCCGCTTACCAAGGCGTACTCACGGCTGTCGCCCAAGGTAAGCGGCATAAACCTTGGGGGATCAGCGTTCAACTCTACAGTTTACGCAGCGAGAGCCAATGGGGCATTGGCGACTTTGGCGATTTAGAACAACTGATCGCGCTGGTGGCGGCGCAGGGGGCGGATTTTATTCAACTCAACCCCTTGCATGCCCTCGACATTGCGGAGCCAGAGCATCCGAGTCCCTATAGTCCGTGCGATCGCCGCAGACTTAATCCTCTTTATATACAATTACAAAGTGTTCCTGAATACCAAGCACTTACCACTGAATTTTCAAGCGCTTCTTGGGTAGAGGCTATCGCCTTACTGAATCGTGATAACTGGCTCGATTATCCTAAAGTGAGTGAGCTCAAATACCGTGCCTTTGAGCTGTTATATCGCGTCTTTTGTGAAACCCATTTAGCGAATGACACCCCCAGAGCGCAAAGATTCTATGAGTTTGTGCGTGAGCAGGGCACTGCGCTGCAAGAGTTTGCTCAGGCGGAATACTTACGTAGCCCAAAAGCGTTTGTACAAGAAGAAGGTTTCTACCTTTACTTGCAATTTGTGGCCGAAAATCAGTTACACCTCTGCCAGCTCAAAGCGAAAGAAGTGGGCATGGGGCTGGGATTGATCCGTGATTTAGCCGTTGGCGCAGCGCTGCAGGGCAGTGAAGTACAGGCCAATGCCGAGCAGTTTTGTTTGAATGCCAGTATTGGCGCACCGCCCGATCCCTTTGCACCCCAAGGGCAAAATTGGGGCTTAACGCCCCTCGACCCTGTAAAGTTAAAACAACATAATTTCAGTCATTTTATCGCCTTGATCCGCGCCAATATGGAAAGCTGTGGCGCCTTGCGTATCGATCATGTGATGGGCTTACTGCGCCTCTGGTGGTGGCCACTGGATAAACAACTCGGCCAAGGTGCCTATGTGTATTATCCCGTCGAAACCTTGCTCGCCATCGTTTGCCTTGAGAGTCAACGCGCCCGCTGTGTGGTGATTGGTGAAGATTTAGGACTGGTGCCACCTGACATTATTCATCGTCTCTACACTTCCGGCATTTATTCCAATGAATTGTTCTATTTTTGCAAAGATCATCAAGGCTTTAAATCACCGGATCAATACAAGTCCCAGAGCCTGATGATGCTGGCGAACCATGATGTGCCGACTTTAGTGGCTTGGTGGTGCGGCAGCGATTTGCACCTGCGTCGACAGTTATCCCTGTTTGAAACTGACGAACAATTAGGCGAGGCAATGGCTGGGCGGGAGCATGAAAAGCAGCAGCTTATTTCACTGTTAGCCGCTCAAGGTCTGTTAGCCGAGGCGGCGATAGCAGAACTCGATATTCAAACCTTACTCACGGCTTGGATGACCTTAGGGGCTCGCGGAAATAGTGCGCTATACAGTGTGCAACTGTGTGATTTATTAGCCGATCGCCATGCGGTGAATATTCCCGGCACTTGGCTCGAATATCCAAATTGGCAGCGTCGCCTGCCGCTGAATTTAACGCAAGTGTCGACTTTGCCAGAGATACTGCAGCGATTACAAAATATCGCTGCGGCGAGACAGTTACCTAACTAAATCTAGCACTAGCGAAAGGCTGCCTATGTCGCACCACATTATGCCACCCTAAAGGTTCGATATTTAGGGGAGGGGATGCGGATAAAGAGTACCAATTTGCAAGTTTAATTGACTGATAAACGGAAGAAAAATGATGACTCAAGCCAATGCCTATTTTTACGATGGCGCCGACGTCGCCCTACTTAATGGTCAATACACTGATGTTTTTTCGCTCTTGGGTATGCACAGTGCCAACGAGGGTAAGGCATTAATTGTTCGTTGTTTTTTACGTAATGCAATCAGTGTGGATGTGATCAGCATTAAAGATGGCCGCAAAGTAGCGAGTCTGGACAAAGTTAACGAGCAGGGATTGTTCGCCGGTACGCTGGGGCGACGCGTCAAACCGTTTCTCTATTTGCTGCGGGTAGAATACCCCCTGTGTCAGCTAGATATAGTCGACCCTTATCAGTTTGATTCACTGCTCAATAGTGACGATATTTACCTGTTTGGTGAAGGCAGCGCCGAGCGCGCCTATGAGTTTTTAGGCGCCAACTGGCGTCAGACCCAAGGCGTTGAAGGTGTGCATTTTTGTGTGTGGGCACCCAATGCCAAACGGGTTTCTGTGGTGGGGGATTTCAACCATTGGGACGATACTCGCCATGTAATGCGCCAACATCTTGCCAATGGTTTGTGGGAGCTATTTCTGCCCAATGTGGTTGAAGGCGCCCACTATAAGTTTGATTTGGTTTATCAAAATGGTGAGCGTCATACCAAGTCCGACCCCATGGCGACTCAAATGGAATGCGCGCCCCACAATGCTTCTATCGTGCCCCCAAAAGCCCATCACAGTTGGAATGATACCGCTTGGATGAGTAAACGCGCGGCGACTGCTTGGCATAAAGCGCCCATGTCGGCCTACGAAGTGCACTTAGGTTCGTGGCGTCGTAAGGGAGAGCAAGGCGAGCAATATCTTGATTATCAAGACTTGATTGAACAGCTTATTCCCTATGTGAAGGAGCAAGGTTTTACCCACATTGAACTGATGCCGATCAGCGAGTTTCCCTTCGATGGTTCGTGGGGATATCAGCCTGTGGGTCTCTATGCGCCGACCCACAGATTTGGCGATGCCAATGGGTTAAAAGCCTTTGTAGATGCCTGTCATCAGGCGGGAATTGGTATCATCCTCGATTGGGTGTCGGCGCATTTTCCTAAGGATCCCCACGGCTTAGTGCGTTTCGATGGCACTTGTTTGTATGAGCATGAAGATCCTCGCAAGGGCACACATCCCGATTGGGATACCCTGATTTATAACTATGATCGCGGTGAAGTGCGCAGTTTCTTGTTGAGTAATGCCTGTTACTGGCTGCGGGAGTTTCATTTCGATGGCCTGCGTCTCGATGCCGTGTCTTCTATGTTGTACCTCGATTACAGCCGCGAGCCGGGCCAATGGCTGCCCAATGCCTATGGTGGACGGGAGAATCTTGAGGCCATTAGTTTCTTACAAATTTTGAATCAACGCCTGTACCAAGCTTTCCCCGGCATTTGCATGATTGCCGAAGAGTCCACCGCTTTTGCGGGGGTGACTAAGCCGACGGATCAGCAAGGTCTCGGCTTTGGCTTTAAATGGAACATGGGCTGGATGAATGACAGCTTAAGCTACTTAGGCCGAGATCCGCTTTACCGCCAATTCCACCATCATCAATTGACCTTCAGTTTGATGTACGCCTATACCGAGCAATTTATGTTGTCCGTGAGTCACGATGAAGTGGTTCATGGCAAGGGCTCGTTGCTACATAAAATTCCCGGAGATGATTGGCAGAAATTTGCGACCCTGCGTGCCTATTATGGTTTTATGTGGGGGCATCCCGGTAAGAAATTACTCTTTATGGGCTGCGAGTTTGGTCAGCGAAATGAGTGGAACCATAACCAGAGTTTAGATTGGCACTTATTGGCCTATGAACCGCACCAAGGTGTGCAACGTTGGCTTAAAGATCTCAATCACTTGTATCAAGCCATGCCTGCTTTATCGGTTCAAGATTACGAGGGGGCAGGATTCAGTTGGCTAGATTGTGAAAATAGCCGGGATAGCATCTTTACCTTTGTGCGTTACGGGTTAGCGGGTGATGCGCCGTTAGTGTTTGTCATCAATATGACACCCCAATTGCATACTGGATTCCGTATTGGTTTGCCCTTGGCGGGGGATTACCGCGAATACCTGAATAGCGATAGCCAGATTTATGGTGGCAGTAACCAAGGTAATGCGGGCACTGTGGTTGCTGAGTCGCTGCCGTGGCAGGGGATGGCGCAGAGCGCGCTGATCACTGTGCCGCCCTTGGGTTGCCTAGTGATAGGGCCTGCAACTGGATTGGCTGAGGCGAACTAGTATGCAAAAGCCCGTGGCCGATGATATCAAGCTCAACCATGACGCTAAACATAACCCTTCTCAAAGTGAAAAATGGGCCTTGGGCGCCGGTGAGCCTTTTCCGCTCGGTGCGAGTGTCGAGGGCGATGGCGTCAACTTTGCGTTATTTTCAGCTAACGCGACAGCGGTCGAGTTATGCCTATTTGACGACAATGGCGAGCAAGAAATCGCGCGGATTGCGTTAACTGAGCAAACCCAGCAAATCTGGCATGTGTTTGTGCAGGGGCTTAAGGCGGGGCAACTCTACGGCTATCGCGTTTATGGCTCCTATGAGCCTCAGCTTGGCCACAGATTTAACCCCAATAAGCTATTGCTCGACCCCTATGCCCGCCAGCTAGTTGGTGAATATCGCGACCATGAGTCTAACTATGGTTACGAGCTGAATCACAAGGATGAAGACTTATCTTTCAGTAAGTTAGATAACGCTGCCCATGTGCCAAAATGTAAGGTTGTGGACATTCGTCCATTAATCGACATCGCCGCTAAGCAGTCGATTCAGCCTATCGCGACGAGGTTTCTGCCCAACCCCCTAGAGCGCAGCATTATTTATGAAATGCACGTTAAAGGCTTTACGGCGGCGCATCCTGAGATTGAACCGAATAAACGTGCCACCTTTGCGGGCTTAGCGACTCGGCCGGCTATCGATTATTTAGCCAAACTTGGGGTGACGTGCGTCGAGTTACTTCCTGTACAGGCCTTTTTTACTGAACCATTTTTGCTCGAGAAAAAGCTCACTAATTATTGGGGCTACAACAGTATCGGCTTTTTTGCCCCTGAGCCGAGTTATCTGTCGTCCGACGATATTGGTGAGTTTCGGGCCATGGTGGATGCACTGCACGGCGCGGGTATCGAAGTGATCCTCGATGTGGTCTATAACCACAGCGCCGAGGGCAGTCGACTTGGGCCGACCTTTAGTTTTCGTGGCATAGATAATCTCAGTTATTACCGCCTGCATCCGAACGATAAACGTTTTTACATTAATGACACGGGTTGCGGAAACACCTTAAATATCAACCATCCACGCATGTTGCAACTCGTGATGGATTCGCTGCGTTACTGGGTTGAAATCATGGGTGTCGATGGATTTCGCTTCGACTTGGCAGCTTGCTTAGGTCGCGAGGCCTATGGTTTTGATCCCGGCTCAGGTTTCTTCGATGCGCTGTTGCAAGACCCTGTTTTGTGCCGAGTGAAATTGATTGCTGAGCCTTGGGATATTGGCCCCGGTGGTTATCAATTGGGTAATTTCCCCGTGGCTTTTAGCGAATGGAACGACAGATATAGAGACACTATGCGCCGCTTTTGGCGCGGCGATCACAGCATGTTGCCCGAATTTGCTCGGCGTTTTCACGGCTCGGGGGATTTTTTTGAGCACAGTGGCCGTCCGCCTGCGACCAGTCTTAATTTTCTAACCAGCCACGACGGTTTTACCCTCAAAGATTTAGTGAGTTATACCCAGCGCCACAATTTGGCGAATGGGGAAGATAATCGCGACGGTCACCAAGAAAACTTCAGTCATCATTATGGGATTGAAGGGGAAACCGAAGATAGCTCAATTCTGGCACTTCGCAGTCGTCAACAACGTAACTTATTGACTACGCTATTTTTATCTCAAGGTGTGCCTATGTTGTTGAGCGGTGATGAGACAGGCCGCACTCAGCAAGGCAACAATAATGCCTATTGCCAAGACAATGAACTGAACTGGTTTGATTGGTCGGCAAAGGGCATGGACACTGAACTGTTGGCTTTTACTCAGCAGCTTATCGCCCTGCGCAAACGTTTCCCGTTGTTATGCGCTAAACGCTTCATTCACGAACAGTTATTGGCCGAATCCTTAGCCGATACCGGTGCTCGCTTAGATTGGTTTAGTCGTCAAGGTGAGCAAATGACCAAGAGCCTGTGGACTGAGTCTATGTGTCGCAGTTTGTCTGTGGTGCTTTCTGGTGACTTAGAAGGCCGAGGCAAGCAGCAAGCTCTGCTGTTGATGGTCAATGCCGACGATAATCCGTTAGCTTTTACGCCGCCGACCTTTGAGCACTTGAGTCCGTGGCAATGCCTTATTCATACCCAAACTGAGCCGCTGGATGCTCAGATCTCTACGACGCGATACTTGCTGCAAGATCGTAGTCTCATGCTTTTTCATGCTGATTTGATTTTCAAGAAATGAAGGAATTAACTATGAGTGACGAAAGCGAACTGAGCCCAAATACCAGCGAAAAAACCGTACCATCTGCGCCAAAAGCGGCAAGTAAGAAGGCGCCAGCTAAGCGTCAGGCCAAGCCTAAAGCCGCTGAACCCTGTGAGCCCTGCGATTCCTTGCCCGCGTCCTTTGAGCGCCATTTACGTTATGGACTCAGCCGTGGCGAAGGTGTGAGCTGCGAATTATTTCAAGCGCTGGCTTACAGCGTGAAAGAGCAGATGCTAGACAATTGGCGTCAAACCCGCATGGATGACAGCCATTTTAAGCGCAAGCAAGTGGCGTATTTATCCCTTGAGTTCTTGATGGGCAGGGCGCTGGGCAATGCCCTGCTGAGTTTAGATTTGCAACAAGATAGCCGTGATGCCTTGAGCAACTATGCGGTATCGCTAGAAGAGTTAGAAGAAGCCGAACATGATGCAGGTTTAGGTAACGGCGGCTTAGGCCGATTGGCGGCGTGTTTTCTCGATAGCTGCGCCAGCATGGACTTATCAGTGACAGGTTATGGCATACGTTACGAATATGGCATGTTCGCCCAGAAGATAGTCGACGGTTATCAGGTTGAACGCCCTGACCGTTGGCTGCGCGAAGGCAATCCGTGGGAGGTGCGCGTGCCCACCCACAACGTAATAGTGCCATTTTTTGGCCACACTGAATCCTATGTCGATAAACAGGGCCGCAGGCACATTATTTGGGTAGAAACCCAAGATGTGCTCGCCGTCGCCTATGACATGCCAGTTCCCGGATATCGCAATGGGCGAGTCAATACCCTGAGATTGTGGAAGGCTGAAGCGACCGATGATTTTGATTTAGCTGAATTTAATCAAGGCGACTACACAGAAGCCGTGGCCCGTAAAAACTTGGCCGAGCAGATCACTATGGTGCTCTATCCTAATGATGCGAGCGAGAACGGCAAAGAGCTGCGATTACGTCAGCAATACTTTTTATCCTCCGCTAGCTTGCAGGATTTACTCAAACGTTGGGTGAGTCGCCATGGCCATGATTTCACCCAGTTTGCCGCTAAAAATGTGATGCAGCTGAACGACACTCACCCCAGCATTGCCGTACCTGAGTTGATGCGGTTATTGATCGACGAATACAGTTTGGAATGGGACAGTGCATGGGCGATCACCAGCAAAACCATGGCGTACACTAACCATACCCTATTGCCTGAAGCACTAGAGCGTTGGCCCGTGCGTATGATGGCGCAGATGTTGCCACGTATTTTAGAAATCATTTATGAAATCAACGCCCGCTACTTAGATTTAGTCGCCCACCATTGGCCTGGAAATAGTGAAAAACTGGCGAGTATGTCAATTATTCAAGATGGCCCCGATCCCCATGTGCGCATGGCGTATCTGGCGATTGTGGCGAGTTTCTCGGTCAACGGTGTCGCGGGTTTACACACGCAACTACTCAAATCTGGGTTGTTTAAGGATTTCTATGAGTTGTGGCCGCACAAGTTTAATAACCGCACCAATGGCGTGACCCCAAGGCGTTGGCTCGCCCATTGTAACCCTGCTTTAGCTAAGTTGCTGACCGCCCATTTAGGTAAAGAGTGGGTGACAGACTTAAGCCAGTTAACGGCGCTCAATGCCCTTACGCAGGACACAGCGTTTATCCAAAAATGGCGTGATGTGAAGCAAGCCAACAAGGCTTTGCTGGCGAAGATGATTGCTAAGGAATGCGGCGTCGAGTTCGATCCATCTATGTTGTTTGATGTGCAAGTGAAGCGTATTCACGAATATAAACGTCAGTTACTCAATATCTTACATGTAGTCCATCTCTATCATCAGATCCAACAAGGCCACACAGAAAACATGGTGCCACGTTGTGTGTTGATCGGCGGTAAAGCGGCGCCCGGTTACTTTATGGCTAAGTTGATCATCAAGCTCGCCAGCAATGTCGCCCACATGGTCAATTCCGATCCTTTAGTCACGCCTTACCTACGTTTTGCTTTCTTACCCAATTACAACGTCAGCGCCATGGAAAAAATCTGCCCGGGAACGGATTTGTCCGAGCAGATATCGACCGCAGGTAAAGAAGCATCGGGCACGGGCAATATGAAGTTCATGATGAACGGCGCACTGACGATTGGCACTATGGATGGCGCCAATATCGAGATGTTAGAGGAAGTGGGTTCAGAGAACTTCTTCCTGTTTGGGCTCAATGCGGAGCAGGTTGCTGAGGTACGTAACCACTATCATCCGCGCAGCATTATTGACGATTCACCGGCGTTATCTGAGGTGATGAAGTTACTCAAGAGTGGTCATTTCAATCTGCTAGAACCGGGGATTTTCGATCCTATTATTGCCGCCATCGAAAGTAGCGACGATCAATGGATGACGGCCGCCGACTTTGACAGTTACCGAGTTGTGCAAGAAGCCGTAGCGCGGGCCTATAAAGATCCGCAGGTGTGGACGCAAATGAGTATTCGCAATACCGCTGCCAGCGGACGTTTTTCGAGTGATGTGACGATCGCGGGTTATCGCGATGAAATTTGGAAACTGTAAGGGCTGGGCTCTGGGTAATAAGCCTTGTTATAGCGGTTGAGTATAAGCGTTAAGTGTTTGAAAGGAATGCAGCAATCAATGGAAGGAATGGGGAATGCAAGTGAGAAATACTCAGGGGAATACGGCCGTTTCTGCCGTATCGAGAAGCCATTTATGGGCAATCAGTTTGCCGATTTCGGAGTAAGAGCCTATGTCTAATGTTCGTTATATCAGTAATTTAACTCGTGAAACCTATGCGTTGATTTTAGCTGGTGGGCGCGGGTCTCGCTTGCATGAACTCACGGATTGGCGTGCTAAACCGGCGCTGTATTTCGGTGGTAAGTTTCGTATTATCGATTTTCCGCTGTCTAACTGCATTAACTCGGGTATTCGCCGTGTGGGTGTGGTCACTCAGTACAAGTCGCATTCCTTGATCCGCCATGTGATGCGCGGTTGGGGCCATTTTAAAAAGGAGCTCGGCGAGTCGGTGGAGATTTTACCCGCCTCACAACGCTATTCGGAAAACTGGTATCAAGGCACGGCCGATGCGGTATTCCAAAACATCGACATCATTCGCCATGAACTGCCTAAATACGTAATGGTGTTGTCGGGCGATCACGTGTATCGCATGGATTATGCGGGGTTATTAGCCGCCCATGCCGAGTCGGGCGCAGATATGACAGTCTCATGCCTTGAGGTGCCGATTGCCGAAGCGGCGGGTTCGTTTGGAGTGATGGAAGTCGACGACGAGATGCGCATCTTAGGCTTTGAAGAAAAGCCGCTGCAGCCTAAACATTCTCCGGGCAATCCTGAAATGTGTTTAGCATCTATGGGCAACTATGTGTTTAACACTGAGTTTTTGTTTGACCAGCTCAAGAAAGATGCCTTAAACGAAAGCTCAGATCGGGATTTTGGTAAGGATATTATTCCTGCGATCATCGAAAAACATAATGTGTTCGCCTATCCCTTTAAGAGCGCTTTCCCGAACGAGCAAGCCTATTGGCGCGATGTGGGGACGCTAGACTCTTTCTGGCAAGCGAATATGGAACTGTTATCGCCTACGCCAGCACTGAATTTGTACGATGCGAAATGGCCAATTTGGACTTTCCAAGAACAATTACCACCCGCTAAATTTGTGTTTGATGACGATGACAGACGCGGTATGGCGCTGGACTCGATTGTTTCGGGCGGTTGTATTATTTCGGGGGCGACCGTGCGCCGTAGCGTATTGTTTAACGAAGTACGTGTCTGTTCTTATTCGTTGGTTGAAGATTCAGTTGTGCTACCCGATGTGGTCGTGCTGCGTCATTGCAAAATCAAGAATGCGATACTCGACCGTGGCTGCATTATTCCCGAAGGCATGGTGATAGGTTATAACCATGATCACGACCGAGCCAAAGGCTTTAGGGTGTCGGAAAAAGGCGTCACCTTAGTGACCCGTGACATGCTAGGTTTACCTGTGGGTTATGAATAGCAGTTGCAATTCATCCTTTGAGTCGAGAAGCATAACGAGTACAAACGGCTTAGAAACGGGCTTAAGTTCGGGCTTTAAGTACACAGCTAAGTGCTTAGATTAAGTACTTAGATTAAGCGCTTAGGTTTAGGCAGCTCAACAAGTCGCTAAAATGAAGTAGCGGGAGTATCCAATTAATTGAAACAACGCATTTTAATGGTCGCGGCTGAAAACGGTGCCCTTGCGGGCGCCAAGGTTGGCGGTATGGCGGATGTGATCCGTGATTTACCCGACGCTTTGGCGGGGGTGGATTTGTGCGCCGATGTGATTATGCCAAGCTATGGCTTTTTGACAGCGGTCGCAAATCAACCCCAAAATCTGGGAGAGTTAACTGTGGCCTTTGGTGGTCGATTAGAGCGGGTGCACGTGTTTGCCATGCCCCATCCCCATGTGCCAGAGGCGATGATTTATCTGCTCGAACATGCATTATGGCAATCCGTGCCTGGGCAGATTTACAGCCAAGGCAGCGCCGAGCGTCCTTTTGCCGACGATGCGACTAAGTTTGCTTTCCTTTGCGCGAGCGTCGCCACGGCATTAGTTACAGGCCGAGTGCCAATGCCCGCTGTGCTGCATTTACATGACTGGCATGCGGGCTGCTTAGCCATGCTAAGGGCGTTTGTGCCTGAGTTCAGTGTCCTCAAAGAAATTGAGTGTGTGTTCTCCATCCACAATCTTGCGCTGCAGGGGATACGTCCCCTAAGCCAAGACTCGTCATCGTTTGCGGCATGGTTTCCCGAGCTATTTGCCTCTTTAACACTGGGGCAAAAACAGCTGATCACCGATCCCCGTTATCCCCACTGTGTTAACCCAATGCGCATGGGCATAGTGCTGAGCGATAAAGTGCATTTAGTCTCCCCCAGTTACGCTAAAGAAGTGTTGCAGCCCTCCAAACCTGAAGCGGGATTCTTTGGTGGTGAAGGGCTAGAACATGACTTACAGCTCAAGGCTAATGACGGCAAAGTGGTGGGGATTTTAAATGGCTGTGTCTATTCGTCAGTATCGGATTTACCCGCTAAGCCACCTGCGCGTATTCAAGTACCCGAGTTCAAGCAATTGCTCAGTGCGATTGAAACTGCGTTAGTGCAATGGCAGGGGCATCAAACGCAAGTGAGTGGCGTGGACATGATTGCTTTTGCCCGCACCCAAGCCCATTGGCGTCAAGCAATGGCGGAGCAAGTACCGAATCTGTTATTGACTTCGGTGGGCCGTTTGACCGATCAAAAAGTCTTACTGCTGCGCCATCAATTGCCCTCGGGCTTATCTGTGCTTGAGACCTTACTTAACGCGTTGAAGCAGATAAAACCGACGGCGCTACTGATTTTACTCGGCAGTGGCGATGCATCGATTGCTAAGTCTTTCCAAGCGTTAGGGGCTAAATACGATAACCTATTATTTTTGCAAGGATACAACGAGGCGTTATCCGAAGTGCTGTATCAGCATGGCGATCTCTTCTTGATGCCAAGCTCCTTTGAGCCCTGTGGCATTAGTCAAATGCTTGCTATGCGCGCCGGACAGCCATGCTTAGTGCATAGTGTAGGCGGTTTAAAGGATACCGTTGAGGATGGCGTTAATGGTTTTGCTTTTAACGGCAATAGTTTAGACGAGCAAGCCGAAGCGTTTTTGCAAAGGTTGATGCAAGCCATTGCTTGTTTCGAGGGGAAAACATGGTCAAAGGTGCGTGCGGCGGCCATGGCGCAGCGTTTTGACTGGCATTCCATTGCTGAACAATATCGTCAACAACTCTATTGCAAAGTGTGATGCAGCAGATACAAAGTGTGATGTGGTAAAAGGAATTAACGCATGATTTCTAAGTGATTCTGCTACACTAGTGAGGGGAATGTTAAAATTGTATCAAGCCCCCTCATTTTTGGAGTCGCTCTCTGAGTCATGGATAAAGGTATTCTCTTTCCGTTAGTGCAAAATGCGGCTTTATTGCTGGCGTTGGTCTTTTTGTACGACGTGATTCCTAAAAAGCATCAGCGGCAGTATTTTTTACTGTGGCGCATCATTATTGGGATGCTCATCGGTGGTATTGGTATCACTATCATGAGCACGCCTTGGGTATATTTGCCTGGCGTTTTCTTTGATACCCGTTCGGTTATTCTCTGTATTTCTGGTCTATTTTTCGGTGGTTTACCGACCTTAGTTGCTGTCGTGATGACGGCGCTGTATCGCATCAGTATCGGTGGCGCTGGTATATGGATTGGCGTCGGCGTGATAGTGTCATCCGGTTTAATCGGGGTGATCTGGCGTCAATATCGTAAGTCTCTGTTAGCCAATATTTCAGGTAGAGAAATTTTTCTCTTTGCCTATACCGTTCATATCGTGATGTTGTTGTGGTTCTTATTTCTACCCGATGGCATAGCAATGCCATTACTCGCCAAAGTGACCCTCCCAGTATTGACCATTTTCCCGATTGCGACTTGGCTATTGAGCCGCTTGTTATCGCGACGTTTTGAATTAGAGCGTGATGAACAAATTCGTCTACAGGATGATTTTCTTTTTCGGAGCCAATTCAACGCGGGCAATATTGGTATTGCAATAACGGGAATAGATAAAAAGTGGATAAAGGTGAATCCACGGTTATGTCAAATGCTCAAATATTCAGAAGCTGAATTGCTACGAATGACGTGGACACAAATTACCCATCCCGATGATTTAGAAGCGGATGCACTGAAATTTGAGCTTATGCTGCGGGGGGATATCGATAATTACGAGATGGATAAACGCTTTATCGTTAAGGACGGCAGCGTGGTTTACACCCATATGACAGTCGCCTGTAAGCGCGGTGGCAATAATTCCGTGCAGTTGGTGATTGCCGGATTTATTGATATCACCTCACAGGCCATTGCTGACCAAGAGGTGCTCGCTAGCCGTGAACAACTCGAACTGGTGTTGAGTAGTAGCGATCTTGGGGTGTGGGATTGGGATATTCGTAATGATCGTATCGAACGTAACGCCCGCAGCGCCGATATTCTTGGCTGCGATGTTGATATGCTCAACGCTAATAGTCGCCAATGGATGGATGCGATAGTCGCCGAAGACAGGCCTAAAGTGCTGCATTCGATTGAGGCCCATATTCGTGGCGAAACGGCGCAACATAAGATGGAATATCGCCTAAATACACTCAATCGCAAAGTGCGCTGGATTTTAGACACAGGTAAAGTGGTGAGCCGCGACGCCAACGATAATGCCCTAAGGATGTGCGGAACCTATACCGATATTACCGACGCAAAACTTATCGAAGAATCCTTAAAGTTGTCGGCACTGGTTTACGATAACAGCTCTGAAGCCATGAGTGTCCTCGATGAAAAGGGCGTGATTATTACCGTCAATGCCGCCTTTAGTGTGATGACGGGTTATCGCGAATTTGAAGTGCGGGACCAACATATTCGGCTGCTTTATTGTGACCTCAATGGCCGCGATTTTTACACCAAAATGAATAATGATATCCGCGAGAAAGGCCAATGGCAGGGGGAAATGTGGCAGCGGCGCAAAAATGGCGAAGAATATGTCATCTGGTTAACCATCAATACCATTAATGACAAAGAAGGCCATCCCTATCGACGTGTTGCCCTGTTCTCAGACATTACCGATAAGAAGCAAAATGAGCATCTGATTTGGAAACAAGCCAACTACGATACGCTGACGGGGTTGCCCAATCGGCGCATGTTGTTGGAGTATTTAAGCAGCGAAGTGAAAAATGCCGACCGCAATCGCAACCACTTTGCTTTATTGTTCTTAGACTTAGATTTCTTTAAAGAAGTGAATGACACCTTAGGCCATGCCATGGGCGATTTACTGCTGATAGAAACCGCGAGTCGTTTGAAATCCTGTGTGCGTGATGCCGACGTCGTGGCGCGTCTTGGCGGCGATGAATTTACTGTGGTGTTAAGTTCGATGGAAGACCATAAGGGGATTGAGCGCGTCGCCGAGAATATTTTGCGACGAATTGCCGAACCCTATGTGTTAGGGGAAGAAACCGCTTATATCAGCGTCAGTATTGGGATTACTTTATATCCCGATGATTCGACCAGTATTGAAGGGCTTCTCAAGCATGCGGATCAGGCTATGTATGCGGCGAAAGATCAAGGGCGTAATCGCTTCAACTATTTCACTCCATCGATGCAGGAATACGCCAAATACCGCATGCGCTTGATCCAAGACTTACGTCAAGCGGTCGTGAATAAAGAATTTGAACTGCATTATCAGCCGATTGTTGCCTTAGCAACGGGTGAAGTGACCAAGGCTGAAGCCTTGATCCGCTGGCATCATGCAGAGCGTGGTGCTGTGTCGCCTGCTGAGTTTATTCCTGTGGCGGAAGACACTGGCTTGATTGTTGAAATCGGCAATTGGGTGTTCGAGCAAGCCGCTCGCCAGAGTGCGGCGTGGCGTCATGAATTAGGGGTTGAAATCCAAATCAGCGTCAATAAATCCCCAATCCAATTTCGTGATGAAGGCACGCTGCTCAATGATTGGTTGAAGTTATTGCAAGATCTTAATATTACAGGCGCGGGCGTGTGCGTTGAAATTACCGAAGGCCTGTTATTGGATGCCAGTATGGGCGTGACCGAAAAACTACTGGCCTACCGCGATGCGGGTGTGCAAGTGTCGCTGGACGATTTTGGTACTGGCTATTCGTCACTTGCCTATTTGAAAAAGTTTGATATCGATTATCTTAAAATTGATCAATCTTTTACCCGCCATATTGATACCGATTCAAACGATCAAATTCTCTGTGAGGCGATTATCGTGATGGCCCACAAGTTGGGAATGAAGGTGATTGCCGAAGGTGTCGAAACCGATGCGCAGTGCCAAGTGTTGTTGGCTGCTGGTTGTGACTACGGCCAAGGTTACTTGTTCTCAAGACCTGTGCCTGCGGGTGAATTTAGCCGAAAATACTTACAGGATCCGCTTTTAGTTTCCCTTGTCTAAGAGGAAATTGACCGCGGGATGATAATTGCCTATAAAAACGCCGCGGATTTTGCTAGACTCCGCGGCCCCGCGTTGGGGCATTGAGTATCACCTCGCATCAAAGTTTTACTACTTAGCTAAAGAGTCCCTATGAAATTTGAAACACTCGGTTTATCTTCTCCTATTTTGAATGCGATAACTGAGTGTGGCTATCAGCAACTCACTCAAGTGCAAGAGAAAGTGATCCCGCTTGCCTTTGAAGGCAAAGACATTATGGCCTGCGCCCAAACGGGTACAGGTAAGACGGCTTCCTTTGCTCTGCCTGTACTTGAAAAGCTGGCGGCTGAGTCTTTAACAAGCGACAGCAATGATAAACCGATTTTACGCGCGTTGGTTATGACGCCAACCCGCGAACTTGCGATTCAAGTCTGCGAAAATATCCAGAAATACAGCCAGTTTCTACCACTGAAAACCTTAGCGGTTTACGGCGGCGCCAACATGAATCCCCAGCGTAAAGGGGTAGAGCAGGGCGTTGATATTTTGGTGGCAACTCCTGGTCGTTTATTCGACATTATCGGCCAATTCCAGTTAGATTTGTCGAGCGTTACCACGTTAGTGATCGACGAAGCCGACCGTATGTTAGACATGGGTTTTGTGCGCGACATTGAAAAAGTGAAACGCTTAATTGCGCCGCAGCATCAAACCATGTTGTTTTCAGCGACCTATAGCGATGCCGTCAAACAACTCGCTGAGAAAATGCTGAATGAACCTCAGTGGGTGAATGTTGCTGACACGACTACCGCATCCACAGTTGTGCAAGAAGTCTATCGCGTTGATAAACGTCGCAAAGCCGAGCTGTTGTCTGAATTGGTTGGCCGCAACAATTGGCGCCAAGTGCTGGTGTTTGCCAGCACGAAAGAAAGCGCCGAGCATTTATTACAAGAATTAAAGCTGGATGGCATAGCCGCAGGTGTATTCCACGGCGATAAAACACAAGGCGCCCGTAATCGGGTGTTGGAAGAGTTTAAAGCCGGTAAATTGCGGGTGCTGGTGGCGACCGATGTGGCCGCTCGTGGTTTAGACATTCATGCCTTGCCTATGGTGATCAACCTTGAATTACCTTTCCTCGCCGAAGACTATATCCATCGTATTGGTCGTACTGGCCGTGCGGGATTAACGGGTCGCGCGATTTCGTTTGTTTCACCTTCTGACGATGAAATGCTCGCTGAAATTGAAGCCTTGATTGAGCAGAAACTGCCCGTGTCGGTACAACCGGGTTATGAAGAAGGCACGCCTTTGCCTGCCCGTTACCGTGATGCGCCCGCAGCACCGATTAAGCCTATTGGAAAGTGGAGCCATAAGGCGCCGCAGGATCGTACTATTGGTCAGTCTCGTCAGGGTAAGTACGCTAAAGGTAAAGTACAGGACAGCAAAGCAGGTGCAGATAAATCCTCTAGCCGTGCTAAGCCAGCTTCTGGCTCAGGTAAGCCGTTTAATGCGACTAAACCTAAGTCGAATTTGGTGAGCAATAAGTCAGGTTTTGGCTCTCGCACCAATAAGTCAAAATAGGCTAAGTCAAAATAAGTTAAGTCAAAATAAGCTAAGCACAACAATCAAGGCTAATAAGTGCAAAGTGCCTATTAGCTTAGCCGTCTAACGGTTACCTAGTTTGTTGATTTGACTGTTGAATAGTCAGTTGCATATTTTGCTGCATAGCCTGTCGCTATTCTAAAAGCGCATCCTCACCGATGCGCTTTTTGTTGAGCTTCGAAGCCAATACTTCTACACTCGAGCGCCAAGCTTTCTATTCGAGCGAGTTTCCTTATGATTATCAAAGCGATTCCCACCAATATCATTACAGGTTTTTTAGGTGTAGGTAAAACCTCTCTGATTAAGCAATTGCTGGCGACTAAACCCGCGGATGAAATTTGGGCAGTACTGGTCAATGAATTTGGTGAGGTCGGCATTGATGCGGGGTTACTGAACTCCTCCGATAACGGCATACAAATTCGTGAGGTTGCGGGTGGCTGTATGTGCTGCGCCGCGGGCGTACCGACACAAGTGGCCATCAATCAGTTGATTGCGAAAGCGAAACCTGACCGCTTATTGATTGAACCGACTGGGCTTGGGCATCCTAATGAAATCATTAAAGTATTGAGTGCGCCCCATTATCAGAATGTGATTTCACTGCGTAGCACCCTATGTTTGGTGGACGCGCGTAAGATCCACGATCCTCGCTATCGTGAACATGCAAATTTTATTCAACAGTTGCAAGTGGCCGATGTGATCATCGCAACTAAGTCTGACTTGTATGATGCTGAAAATACTAAGTTACTCTATGAATTGCAGACTTATTTAAGCCATATTGAACGTACTGATATTCCTTTAGTGAGTCACTCAAATCAACAGCCTTTACCTAGCGCTTTGCTGGACTATCTTAACCAACCAAGGCGCGTGTCACTCAATATAAATGGGCATGCTAGCGCGGGCCTAAAGCTGGGTAGTCTACCGACGACTGCCCCAAGCTTGTTTCGTGCTGGTGGTTCTCGCTTGAGTGAGTTGAGCCTCTTTGCCGAAGGTGCAATCGAAGCCGCACTTGATTTTGATGATCGCGGTATAGTGCGAAAGCAGAATCAAGGTGAAGGTTGTTTTAGCTGCGGCTGGGTGTTTGAACCGAGCCAAGAATTTGATTTTGATAAATTAATGGATTTTATTCAGCGGCAAGCTCAGTCATCCAACTTTGGGCAAGTGTTGCTTAGATTAAAGGCCGTGATGATCACTACTGATGGAATTGCGGGATTTAACTGGATTGACCATGAATTTACTGTAGTTGAACTCGATGACACCTTAGATTCCAGACTAGAAATGATTACCATGGACGAAGTCAATTGGGATGAGATTGAGCTGCAGTTGATTGCTTGTCTTAGCTAACAGAGTTCCCCATCACTCTTTATTACAGGTGTGAGCAAAGATAAGAGGGGCGGGTTTGGTGGGAACAGTAAGGCCGGATCAGTAAGGCAAGGTTACGCGGTATTTTTGGCCGAGTGTCGTGAGTGTGCCATTTTGGATCATCTCCTCGAAGAAGCTGTCAAAACGAGTTCTTAGCGGATCAAATTTAGCTTGTTTCGGAAAAGCCATAAAGCCGTCTCGCACATCGATTATCGGCATGATTGGCGTAATTGCTTTAGGGATTTTGATTTGGGCGAGCACTGCATTTGTATTGCGACTATTGGTGGCGAGTAGATCTAAATCACCCCGCGAAAGCCGTTCTATTCCGCTTTTAATATCGACAAATTCATTGATATTAAAAGATTTAGTTTGTTCATTAAACGTCGGGCCATAACTCCAGCCCTGCATTTTTCCAATCCGTTGCGTTTTAATACTGGCATAGTCGCCATTCCACACTATTTCATTGTCTGCCCGAGCATAAAACACCATATTATCGCGGTAAAAGGCTTTCGTCGCAAAAGCCAAGTTCGCTTCACGCTCTGGGGTATCGTAGGGACCAATAAGAATATCCGCTTGGCCACGTTCAACCATAGAGATAGCGCGGCGCCAAGGGGTAATTTGATAGTGAATGTTCACACTTTGCTGCTGGGCGAAGCGATTCAAAATATCGACACCTAAGCCGGTATATTCTCCATTGGCTTGTAGTTCAAAAATTTGACTGAAACTCGAACCCACTGCGAGCAGGTCTTTGGCCTGTGCAGTCAAGCAAAGGCTGCTGAGCGCCAAAAGGACGACTTGTGCAAAGCCTTTGCTGAGTATCATGGCATTCCTTGTGTGGTTTGAATGCGGGAGGTTAGAACACTGTCTCTCGTAAAAGCGGCGATATCGTTATGCAATTCACTAGGGTTAAGGTTAGCAAATTTTACTCAGATTTGATTGCACGTTAACATTTTAATGTTTTGAAATAAATGGAAGATTAATCGTAAGGGCATTAAGCCGTTGATCTTCAATCGATACATCATCCTATCCCTCAGCCTGCTTAGGTACGCTTAAAGGTTTCAGTTTGTATCGCTCGCGGATAAGGGGGAGAAATGTATTTTCGTTATGCGTTTAAATCAGTTAAGGCCGAATAAAGGGGATTGGGGTATGCTCTGCCATTCATTGATTTATACGCCAATGCTGGGCGGTTTATTTGAGCGGGATGTTATGAAGCTGCAGGAAATAGATAAAACCTTGTATCGTAAAAACATGAATTTATTCATTGTTATTCTAGTTGTTAGCTTAGTCGTGTTATCACTGATTTTTGGTACTGGACTCATTGCGCTGTTTGGTGCGACGCCTGTGCCGGGTGAGCCTACAGGTAATTTTCACTTGAATCTCTTAGGCGTGATTTTCAGTCTGGGTCTGTGTAGCGCAGTGATTTACAACTTGAAGGATAAATCCTTCTTCAGCGAAATTTATTATGTGTGGCAATTAAAGCAACTCCATAATCGTATCTATCGCAAGTTGATAAAGATTAAAGCCGCTGCGGCGCAAAATGACGTGAATGCTTTGATTATATTGCTGTTTTATTACACCAGTTTAAGGCAAGTGTATGTACTCGATGATAATACCCTGACCTTACCGGCACTGACTCAAGATCTCAATCGTTTGAATGCACAAATCGAAAGCCTAGGCTTATTGCTTTCGCCTGAACAATTTACGCCTGAGCTGCTGACGCGTCCTTTCTGATACTGATGAGGCAAGATGAGGATCGCTCCTCACCTTGCCATATCTAGCCCTTATCTTGTCTTTGTCGTCCTTGCCCAAAATGAGGTCAGCGAGTTTCACTTATGCGGCTTGCTGGGCTCTTTGTAGTGTGAGTAACCACTTACCATAGATAAAAATCCCCACCGCAGAGATAGTCCCTATGGCGGCGATGATGTACCACGCCATGCCAATGTTATGGCTGTGGTACAGCAATTGGGTGAGATCGTGTGCGTTTTCACCTGTGTAACTCACCAAGGTAGTAAAGGCTTCACCTTGGGGAATGGCACTGACCTCAGTGCTGTTCATGCCGCGCTCTAGCAATAAATCCCGCGAAAACAATTCCTTTGATGCATAAATCTCATAGAGTTTAGGGCCAAAATAGCCTTCTAATCCCCAGCCGATCCCTTGGGGCAACATCACAAATCCCAAGTACATGGCTTTTTTACCTTCGGGAGCAATATTACCCATAAACTCGTTTTTCTTCGGGCTAATCATCATTTCGCCAATGGAGAACATGGCAATCGCGAAAACGATAAACCATGCCGCATGGAAAGCACCGATAAACACAAAAGCTAAAATACTCAGCAAACAACCAATAAACATAGCGGTAGTAATACGGTATTTAGCCGTCAGTGCCGCGACGATAAAACAGCAGGTCATGATCAGGCCCGCATTGAGGTTTAACATGCCTTCGGGCATCACCTTAGTGCCTTCGTTATTGAGGCCAAGCCAAAATTGTAGAATACCGTTACTGGTGCCTTCGCTGCCAAAGAGAGAGGTGACGATTACGCTGGTATCGACCCATTCGGAAATATGGATAGGCAGCACATCGAATAGGGCATTGAACAAGAACCAAAATCCTGAAAAAACGAGCATATAGTAGATTACAATCGGCTTTTTCAGCTCGCGCCAAGCATCACGCCACAGGGATTCTTGTTCGACTTCACCCGATTTTATTTGCTTATTGCGTTCCAGTCGCTCGGCTTTACCAGGCTCGGTATAGGTGAGTAAGAATAAGAAGTTGAGTGAGATAATTGCGGCGCAGGCGAAAAATACATTGTCCCACGACAATTGGCGCATATGTACGGCAACTAAGGGTCCGAGGAAACCGCCAATGTTTACAACTTGGTAAAAAATGCCCCAAGCCATTGAAGTGTTATTGCGATTAGTGGACAGCACTAAGGTGCCTTGAATGCCCGGTTTAAATATCCCTGTGCCAATGGCAAGGAGTAATGCACCGACAAGGAAGCCCCAAAAGCTGGGGAAGAATGCCATGACGAGATAGCCAAAGATTTTAATGATGGTGGAGCCGAAGATGGTTTCTTTGTAGCCCACTCGGTCAGACATGCCACCGGTGAACACGGGCACAAAGGTTTGCATGATCGCCCAGAGGGAAATAATAATGCCGTAGTCACTCAGGCTGATACCAAGGCCGCCCGCAGACTCTGGCGCTTTAGCGTACAGCCCTGCACTGGCTTTAACACCGTAGTAGGCGATACGCTCGACTAACTCCATCCCGCCAACTAACCAAAACACATAACCTAAGCTAGTAATGGAGGCCCACATGCCGAGCTGTTTGACTTCTCGCAGATCGTTGCCTGCATTTGGACTATTCTGACTCATGTCCTTCCCTTAT
Organism: Shewanella hafniensis; assembly: GCF_019655335.1. Taxonomy (GTDB): domain Bacteria; phylum Pseudomonadota; class Gammaproteobacteria; order Enterobacterales; family Shewanellaceae; genus Shewanella; species Shewanella hafniensis. Next base: position 15,778 of record NZ_BPFD01000027.1, on the reverse strand, counting down.
TATTGTTATTGAATTTATTTCTGTTTAACCCATTAATTATCAAAAACTTAAATTTATGAAGTTAATGATTTCATCTTGTTTAAATACGATAATGGGCTTGCTTGAACGGATACTTTACCTAATTCGGCCTTAAACACCAAAAAAGTAGCAGAAAATGATGAATTAACCCACATCTGTTATTGAACTGTACTGAGTTTGTCATTTGGCTGAAATTGGACTGTTTCTGCTTAAGTCATTGTGATAATTAATCTTTATTGTTAATTATTCACAATGAACATGCTTTGAGTTCTCGCTATTTTTAGGTACAATCCATTGTCGCATTTTTGTTCACCCGATCATTTTTCTAGATAGATACGACTCTAGCTCCCCTTTTTGTGAGAAACGCTAATGACAGCAACAACATCTAATCATGCTCCTGCGGATATGAGCTTGCTCGAGGAGCCGATTGCGAAGCTTTTTTGGCGCTATACCATACCCACCATAGCTTCTATGTTGGTGACGGGCGTATATGTGACAATTGATGGCATCTTTGTTGGCCACTATTTAGGTGAAACAGGGCTGGCGGGGATGATGTTAGCTTACCCTGTGGGCGCGATTTTATACGCTATTGGCGCCATGATAGGTATGGGTAGCGCGGCATTAGTGTCGATCAATCTTGGTCAAGGTAATGTAGTCAAGGCCCGTAAACTACTGGGTAATGCCTTTACGTTATGTTTATTAACCGGATGCTTTTTTGCCCTTGTTGGCGGGATATTCTCGCGAGATATTTTGGTCGCCCTTGGGGCGCAAGGGGAGATGCTCGAAAATGCTAATGAATACTTATTCTGGTATTTTGCACTGTGTCATTTTCCCATAATTTCAATGACCTTCACCACACTGCTGCGTAATGATGGCAGGCCATCTATGGTGACTTGGGTGTTGATCTTGGGCGGTGTATTAAACACTTTCTTAGATTGGCTATTTATTGTGGTCTTCCCCTTTGGTTTAGCGGGCGCTGCGATTGCGACTATGATGTCGCAGGCGGTTACTGGGCTTTTGTGTTTGCAGCACTTTTTCAGTCCTCGGACTCAGTTGAGGATCGACCTTGAGCAGATGAAGCTTAAGCTCGACAATTGCTTGAACATAGCCCGCGTGGGTTTACCCAGCTTTTTGATGAACCTTTATTTGTCGATAGTGTTAACCCTACACAACACGGCATTTTTGTGGGTGGGCGGTCCCTTACACGTGGCAGCCTATGGCGTAGTCAGTTACACAGAAGCATTCTTCTATCTGATTTTTGAAGGTATTGCCCTCGGCACGCAACCCATTTATAGCTTTAATGCGGGCGCTGGGCGTTTCGATAGGGTTAAGCAAGCACGTAATATTGCCTTTGGCATGACGCTGCTCACCGCTGCCTTGGGCTTAGCGCTGATTTATTCCCGCCCTGAATGGCTAGTGTATTTGTTTGCCGGCGATAATCAGAACCTAACGCCCGTGGCGATTGAAGGGATGCGCTGGTATTTCTGGGGCTTACCAATGGAAGGTTTAATCTTAGTCGGTGCGAGTTTCTTCCAAGCGATTAATTGCTCGAAACAAGCCTCTATGCTGACGGGCGCGAAACTTATCCTGATCGCGGCGATTATCTACTGCTTCGCTTGGATGTTTGGCGTGATTGGTGTGTGGGTATCGCTCGCAACCTGTAGCACTATTCTGACGATATGGATGTTCTACGCCATGAAGCGAGTCGAGGTGCGGCTGCAATAATCCTGTTTTGCTTGGGTCTTGGTTTTGGCTGTTTTTTTGCGTGCGCTGATGATGAGGGAAGAGGGCAAAGGAAGGCAAAATAAGCGGCCAGACAAGCGGTAAGAATAGATATATGAACAGAGGCATAAGTAGTTAGTTTTCCCTGAGTTTCATAATCGATTTTATAATTGATTTCACCATTAAGTTCACGATTGTTTTCAGTATCGGGGCGATTTATGGCCCCGATTGCCATTCAACTACTATCTTTCTGCGCCAAACATGACTTAGGGCTAGCGTGGGATGATGGCCTCTGATACATTTCGCTGGTTTAATCTGCTATCAAAAATGACGCCTTCAAGCGGGCGGTTTTTTCGAGGTCATAATCCTCAGAAAACCAGCTAGATTCGCTTTGAAATTTGGGTCAGTTGATCGTCGATATAACTGGGTATTGAGCCGAATGACTCGCTCGTTGATTTTAGTAATTTATGTTTTATGAGGCCCTTATGCGCACCACTGCAGTCATTTCTATGCTGTTGCTTGGCGTGTTAACCACTGTTAATGCCAGTGCCAAAGAGAATGAGTTAGTGTTTGCCAGCGACTTTGAAGGCAATCGTTTATCTCAACCTTGGTCGTGGATCATGGGTTGTCAATTTGAAGGCGCTGAACCCCACAGTGGTGAAAGTGCGCTGTTATGTGCCGAAGGCAATAGCAGCATAGTCAGCAAGTACCCCATTTCTGAAGCGGGTCTGTTGGAGTTTTGGGTTAAAACTCAAAATACTCAAACCCAGTATCGAATCAATGTATTAACCTCACCAGTATTAAAGCTCGATGCCCAGTGGCAGCATGTTGCCTTAATCGATATCACTCCGGGTGCGAACGAGTATTTGGCGCACAGAGTCTCTATCGACGATCCGAGCCGCCAGTATATTCGCCTCGACATTGAGTCCATTAATGGCCCCATCAGTCTGGATGATTTGAGCTTAGATAAAATTCGCCTCGATATGGCCCTGCAAAAAAATGAGCAGAAAATTATCGGCGGGATTTTAGATAAGCTTAAAGCTGACAAGAATTACGAAGTGCAGTCTGAGTCGTTCCGCACCTTAGGTAAAAACTACGCCGCCCAGCTTGAGAGCCAAAGACAATACCTCGAATACTCGAATGCCATCTATTCCAGTATCACCTTTGTGTTGGCAACCTCTGAGCGCAACAAGATGTCTAACCCTATGGGATATAACACCTTTAGGTCGGTGCTATCCGACACTAAACGTGTGGCATCACCTATCCAGCAGGCACGCTTGGGTTCTATGGTGAAACCCTTTGGCGACTTAGCCACCGCGACCTTAAATGTGGTCAGTGCCGGTGCTTATTCCGCCTTTGCCGAACCTTTTAAATCATTCTTGGCCGCGACCTTCGATCGCTCTAATTATGACAACAGCGACTTGAGTCGTAGCGATAAAAAGTTTGCCGAAGAAAATGGCCTGAAAATTTATCAGCAGGCCGAACGCTTTATGTCTGAAATCGAAAAAGAGCTGCAACAAGTCACGGCACTAGACAATGATTTAGTCAGCATGCAGAAGAACTTAGATACGTTCCGTAAGGATCTCGATAAGCATCTACGCGGCTATTTACAGCATGCCGGCATTGCCCGCACGCCTGAAAACTACAGCCGAGTGATGAGTAAAGACGAGCAGACCCGAGCACTTGTGATTACTGAGGCGAGTGCCAATATCAGCGCTAAAGCAGAAGCCTTACTAGCTTCGAATAGCAATGCTGAACTGGTGCAATACATGATTAAAACCACTGAGAAGATTGATGAATTTCAAGAGTTTAAGGAGCGTTTTAACCAGATCACTTCGGCCATGCTAACCTTCTACGATAAATTTGAACGTTCGATTGCCACTGAACAAAACCCCTTCACCGACCCAAGCGATCGCGCCGTATGGGAGCAACACGCCCAAAGCGCCCGTAACTACATTCGCCAGTCGAAGGAAGCGTTCACTAAAGCCTTTATGTAAAGGATTGTTGTAACAACATCGACTGAGCTTTTTTCACCGAAATGGCAGCGCAAGTCTTTTTCGCTGCCATTTTTTATATCCTCAATTTGTCAAAGCGCTCGTTTAATAAGCCATTTTAATCTGAGCGTGTTGTAGGTAACCCTAAAGTGCATTATGTTGTCGATTTAGAATAGTCAGTTGTTTGGTTTTATCAGTGATGGAGTTGTTGACATGGAGTTTCAGGCTATCCCAATTATGCGGATTTTTGATGAAGATAAAGCCAAAGAGTTTTATCTTGGTTTTCTTGGCATGGAGTTAGATTGGGAACATCGTTTTGAAGAGGGTTACCCTATTTATATGCAAGTGTCGCTTGGCAATTTTGTTTTACACCTAAGTGAACATTCCGGTGACTGCACGCCTGGCAGTAAGGTTTTCGTGAATGTCAGCAACCTAGATAAACTTTTTACACAAATTACTGCAATGCCATACAAATATAATAAGCCAAGCATTGAAGAGGCAACTTGGGGGGCGAGGTGTTTCACTGTGACAGATCCATTTTCAAATAAGTTATTGTTTAATGAATCATCGGATACATAACAAACAAATGTTATCGCCAGCAAAAAGTGCCGGCTGCAACGTCAACCCGCCGCGAAGCTTTTCGTGCTAAATCTGGGCGTTAAATGTATGCATATCGAACGCACATTTTTCTATTACGAAAGAAGCCGAAAACAACAAGCCAAAGTGCTCGTTTTCAATATGCTATTTTTGCCGCTTATCCTTTGGCTTATTTGGATGTTGATTTCAAAAAATGAGCCTTTTTATGACGAATTCTTGTTTTATATAAAATATATTGTTGTGGGCTCAGAGCTTGTACTATTGTTGCTAGCAGCATGGTTACTTACTCATCCGGCAAAATTTTATATCAAGCTTACAAATTCTGAGTTGAGCTCATTTCATCCTACTTTTAAAGAATGGACGTTCAGCGTCAATCCGCAAGACATTATTGAAATTGAACACAGTACAGATATAGGCGCAAACGCTAGCCTTATTTCAGTGAAAATGAATAATGGTTCATCAGTTTTATTGAGTCCCAACTATCCATATAAGCGAAGCGAACTATACGATGCATTGCGATTGGTTAATCCAAATATAAAAACGCCCAAGAACACTTGGTCGTTCCCTTATAAAAAGTAAAAAATCAATTATTGACTGGCCTAGCTTAAAAATGGGATGTCATGTCCTGCAACTCACTGTAACCTTGCTTATCCAAATCAATCACTGCCCATTTGTTTTATTGGGTGGGCATGTCTTAAATACATCAATTTTTTAATGAGTTAGCTCAATTTCATGTCTCAGCTTTAGCCCTTCAACTTTTAATGACTCTAATTTAAGCAATTTTTGCTCGTACAAGTTGTAGACAAACCAAAAGTGCATTATGTTGTTTACCTAAAATGGATGGCCGGATTTTTGCGTTATCCAAGTAGCTCAAATCGCTCACTACGTTTCGCTAATCATTAGAACTTAAGGTCAAATTATGCAAACTGTACGTGGTTTAGAAATAAGCCAAAAAGTATTACTTGGTGAAGAAGCGTTTATCAAATATAAACGTGAAAATAGAAAATGGTACGCAATCTTGTGCATGGCTCTAGTTTCCATTTTTATCATGGTTGCCTTCGCCATTATCAATAAAGAGTTGGAACTTGGGATTTACATAGGAGCCTTACTGTTTGTGTATTGCATTCCTTTAGGTGTATTAGCATCCAAAAATAAAAGTAGCCCTGCCATATGGGTTTTATTTACTTTATTTTTTACACCAGTTTTGGGTTTCGTTTTTTCTCACGCTTTAATGACAAGAAAAGGTTTCAAGCATGAGTGGCTTTAAGCTCTGATGAATACAAAGACACCCAGCGCTTTATAGTGCAGTTGTTAATTTCTGACTATGCTTGGGTTAAGCATTAAACAAGGAGGTTTGTATGCCGCCCCCTCGCAGAACTCAGATAAGTGTTGAAGACACTCCCGTCTATTACAGAGGAAGAGGGTTACACTGGCTTACAACACACTCCATATCTTAAGTTCGCTCTGCGATGGAGTTCATAGACTTCACAACCTAACAATGGCTCAGTTCTATTAAGAACTGCGCCAAAACGCTCAAAGTAGTCTTCATTAACTTGTTTTGCACTAATAAGTGGTACTTCAATACTGACATCTACACGACCTTTACGTATCAACGCTGGGTCAAGATTATCAGGATGATTTGTGGTCATTATTACAAGGCAGTCATCAAGAGGAATGATTCCGTCTAACGCGTTTAGAACGCCACCTAAAGTGAGTGGTGGGTTATCTGCATTGCTTTCAGCAGTTCGTGATACCGTAGCCTTTACACAGTCACAGTCCTCGATTAACAACATAGCTCCGGGCGGTACTTTTCTAATAGCCTTATGAATAGTGGCATCATTTACAGTCGATAGATTCAATATGTATAGATCGCGATGATACTCAACGGCTAAGGCTCTCGCTATACCCGTCTTACCCGTACCCGTTTTTCCATGTAACAGTATGGTTAGCTTACTTACAACCGATTCCCCCCTACTTGCGAAGTTATCAACTTCCCCCATCAACTCCTGCTTAAACCCTTCATCAAGCACTAATTCACTAAAACCCGATGATTTCAATATGCCATAACGACACCATTCGGTTTCTTCGAAAATATTAACTTTCGGCTCAGTAGAGATGTCTCCACGAGTATCTTCTAAAAAACTATGTAGTTTATCTTTTGCCCACCATGGTGCACTTACAGTAATAGTATCGTATGCCATCGTACTATCGACCTTAGTACGGGTCGCCAACATGATACAACCATCGTATTTAAACAGGTGCATACCGTAGCCGATAGACTTAACACTGACACGCCCGTCGTAACTCATACTATAGTCAAAGTACACAGCCTCAGAGATAGAGCGTGAAAAAAACGGAATGGTAGTATTACTGATCAAAAAGGACAGTTTATTGAATACCTCTGTGCGCGCCTGATGGCTATCGTCGATAGTGAGCCGCACAAACAGTAGGCAACTGAGCCAACTTAACAGCTTCGCGGGGACATCTTTTAGCATGTAGCCTACGAGTCCAATTAACGTTAATGTTAATACTCCAACAATGACAGCCGTCAACAAAGGATCACCATTGGTGAGCGCCTTTATTTGTAGTAATACCTCGTTCATTTACTCACCTTTACTATAAATGCCTAATAGACATAGTCGAGAATACAGCCAACCGAGTCGAGGATACTACTAAGGTATCCTCAGTATGTGCGCTATCGCACGTGGTTAAAGCGACTTGATAAAGATCCCCTACTTATCACTAACGATTGCCTTAGGTCGCAGCAATATCACACTTTAAATCAACATCTTAATATTAGATTGATATTTAAGTGCTCACTAAAGTAAACGGATGAATATCAGGGATGGCGCCGTTCATCAAAGAGTTGGATGGAGCGGCTCTGCATCCACGGACTGACTTGAACAACATCCGTGTTTAACTGCCAGTTCGCTATCTGATAGGCAGGACGCCTGAATGTCGTGCAATGCAGGGATGCATGAGAACGACCATGGCTCTCGTTCATAAACTTAGAGGCCCTAGGTTTCTATTCACCGAGTCGGTGAGTGAATGCCATGGCAAGCCTGTAAACTGCTTGTCAATAAACGTTAATTGGTAAGCTGTGTTAGTGGTTTATCAGCCTACAACTCAAATATCATTCAGCGAAGTCTCAATAAGAAAGCCGCTAATGAAGGCGGCTTTCGTGTTCGATTGTCCTGTAACCCTTGAATTTTCTTGGTTACATTAAATCTATAGGCATCAGAGCAAATACACGTTCAAGCTGCAGGCGCCGTGGGCACCGACGACTAGAGCTTGTTCGATATCGGCGGTTTTTGATGGACCCGCGATAAACACCCCGAACTCACCTGAGGCTAGCGTGATTTCTTTAGCTGCCTGATGTAGGGTCGGCACAATCTTATTCGCTGGCAGGGCTAAGATCAGGTTTTCACAGATAAAAGGCGTGACTCTGTGGCCTAAATTCTTATTGTTCACCCAAATGGCACCGTTTTCGGCAACGCCAATGTCACCTGGGATCACAGCATAATCTATGTTTTTGAGCTCGTGGGCAGTGGGTGGCATTTCACGGTTTGCCGTGACACCCTCTACAAGGGAGATGACCTGTAACCCTTGGGCGATATGTTCATCGACTTTGGCTTGCAGGGCGACTAAGCCACCTTCTTTATGCAGCGTACCCGCGACAGTATTGAGGTTGGTCTCGAACTGGCCGACGAGATTTTCGACCCTTGGCGTCACATCTATGCTTGGCATAGGATGATTTGTTAAGGCCGACAGTTTGAGCGCATTGAGAATTTCAAGTTTACTAGACATCTTATAGGCTCCTGTGTTTCTTAAACCAAGCTTCGAAGCTGGAGTTCGGGGCGACGGGCAGTTCACGGTATTTACCCCATGCACCGCTAAAGGGTTTTAACAGACTACCCGGTAGAATGCGCAGCGCGGTTCTCGCCACACTCAAAGAGCAGTTCAGCATGGTTTCGCTTGCCATAAATTTACCCACTAATGGCATGTAACTGTTTTTGCCATAGGGGAGTTTTCCAGCTTCAGCCTTAAGGCGTCTGTGGTGGAAAATAATCTTATCGAGCGGCACCTTAGTCGGGCAGATATAGGTACAGCTGCCGCACAAGGTACAGGCCCAAGCAATCGAGTTAGTGTCATCAATCTTAGCGCCCACTGCGATGCCAATTGGGCCCGGAATGGTGTAGTTGTAGCTGTAACCGCCAGAGCGACGATACACAGGACAGGTATTGAGGCAACCACCACAACGGATACACTTCAATGATTCTGCAAGGATTTTATCCTTGAGCATCTCAGTGCGGCCGTTGTCGACGATAATAATATGCATCTCACCTTCGGGCTGTGGGCCACGGTAAAAGGCGCTGTAAGTCGTAACCGGTTGGCCCGTGGCGTTGCGCGCCAGAGTGCGTAGCAAGACGGCCGCGCTATCGATATCGGGCACCACTTTGTCGATACCCATTGAATGCAACTGCAACTTAGGCAGGTTAGCGCCCATGTCGGCGTTGCCTTCGTTGGTGCAAACCACCACGGCGCCTTTATCGGCAATCGCCATGTTCACGCCTGTCATCGCGGCATCGGCACTAAGAAACTGTTCACGCAGGTGGGCACGGGCGGCGCGGGTTAAATACAAGGGATCGGATCCCCCCGCTTTAGTGCCGATTTTCTCATGGAAGAGGTCGCCGACTTCTTCTTTCTTCATATGGATCGCGGGCACAACTATGTGTGATGGCGGCATTTTGGCGAGCTGAATAATCCGCTCACCTAAGTCGGTATCGATGACTTCAATGCCGCGCTGTTCTAAGTACGGATTGAGGTGACATTCCTCGGTCAGCATAGACTTAGACTTCACCAATTTTTTGACTTTATGGCGGGATAAAATGTCATGGACGATGCTATTGTGCTCGGCGCCATCTTTGGCCCAATGGACTTGTATGCCGTTGGCAATACAGTTTTGTTCAAAGGTTTCAAGATATTGAGCAAGATGGGTTAGGGTATGCAGCTTTATTTCTGAGCCTAACTGACGCAGTTGTTCCCACTCTGGGATGCTACCCGCGGCGCGGTCGCGTTTTTCTCTGAGCATCCACAGGGCTTTTGAATGCCAGTCGACACGGGTTTCGTCGCGGCAAAAAATATCGGCTTTATGGGCATGGACCTGTGAGCCTTGAGCCCCGTGATTATGATTGTAAGCCATGGTGAGTCTCCTAGAGCGCGGCGTTCAGCACTTGCGCTATGTGGCGAATTTCAATCGGCAATTGCTGTCTGCGGATCATGCCATCGAGGTGCAATAGGCATGAGGGATCAAAACCCACCACATATTCAGCACCGGTTGCAGCATGGGCTTGGGCCTTGTCTTTGCCCATTTTGGCCGACACTGCGCCTTCATCGACGGCGAAGGTGCCACCAAAGCCGCAGCATTCGTCACGGCGGTCTGGATACACTATGTCTATGCCTGCAATATTGGCCAATACAGCTTCGACTTTGTTAAATCTTGGCCCCATTTGCTCACTTGGGGTGGCAAGGCTTAACATGCGAATGCCATGGCAACTCAGTTGCAGGCTTACCTTGTGCGCGAAGGGCTTGGTAAAGGCTGGGATCGGCGCGATATCGTGCAAAAATTCTGTCAGTTCATAGAGCTTGTTGATCACAGCTTGCGCTTCAGGGCTGCTATCAAACTCGTGGAAGTTTTCTTTGGCGGCCACTAAGCAAGAGGCGGCTGGGCAAACAATAGCGTCGCATTCCACTCCCTTAAAGGCGTTGAGCAATTTAAGGGTGGTACTGCGCGCTGCATCGAAGCAACCTGAGTTTGTCATCGGCTGGCCACAGCATGTTTGACCCGCAGGTAGAATCACTTGGTGCCCAAGTTTCTCTAATAATTCTAAGGTGGCAATAGCAACCTCTGGCATCATTTGATTGACTAGACACGGGATGAAAAGGGCGATTTTCATTGTGTTTTCTCTTTCTTGTTAGTGAACGACATTGCCTTGCATTGTGCCCCCAAAGTCCACACAAATGCTAAGGTAGTTGATCAAATATAGGCCTATCTAAAGTAAATAAGTAGCCCTAATTTAGTAAATGAGCTTGTAGATTTTTGCAAAAATGAGAATATTTTAAGTTTATGATTTTAATTGTTTTATTATGGTTTTATTTTGTAATTTAACTACAAGTTGAAGCGTGTCGGCCGATAAATGAGAATAGTTGTCTTATAAAGAAAAACGGGGCTACTTTGAGCCCCGTTTAGTCAGTGTTTTAGCGGCTGCACTCTTCGAGTAGATAAGCCAAATGGCGATAGGAAATGCCACTGTGTTGAGTCAAACCGACCTCACACATACGGTTGGCGTAATAGCCTTCCTTAATCTCGACAGGAATGAGCTTTTTGATATTACGCAGTGCACTGGCGTTGATTTCTGGTTTATACAAGCCTTTTTCACCCGCGTAACCACAGCAGTCAATTCCCGCAGGTTTAAGCACTTGGGCTGAGCACGCATCGGCAATAGCCTGCATCTTAGGTTCAAGTTTCATCTTGCGGGCGCTACAACCTAAGTGCAGTGCTACATTGACTTTTTTGCTGATGTTGAGCTTAGTTAGCAAGTTGTCGTGCATAAACTCAACTAAGTCGATAATTTGTACTTTGGGGTTACCCGTGAGGGTGCGATAGGTACAAGACAGTGCATCGACGACCACAGGCAACTTGCCGCCGTTGGTCATTTTGCTCACCGCATCGATAAGCTCTTGGCGTTTGGCATCGGCATTTTTAAAGTCGCCCTTAGACTCCCACATTTGACCACAGCACAAATCGCGGGTCTTTTCAGGGGTAATCACGTTATAACCCGCGCGTTCCAGTAGCGTGACGACGACTTCTGGCAGAGTGCGATTATCGGGATCTTTTGGTGTTGGACCAAAGGTTCTGCCGCCACAAGCAGGGAAGTAGACCACAGTTTCTTGGCCCACTTTTGCAGGGGAGGGTTTTGGCAGTTTGCCGCCTTTGGGGAAATCCGGATTCCAATACGGCACTTCTTTTGAAATCAAACGGCCGGTTTTCATTAGCGCATTGGTGATGCCATCGCCGGTGATTTTATGGATAACCCCGAGCATGTCAAAACCTGAGCTGATCACTTGGTTGACCGCGCCAAAATGTTTGGCTTGGAAATCTAAGACTTTTTGCTCAGTGGTCGTGATGTATGGCGTGCGCAACTTACGCACCAATTGGCCCATGCTGTTGTCAACCGGGCAGGCAATAGTACAAAGCTGACAGGCGGCGCAGGTATCAACCACATCGTACTTCGCGGCGGCGCGCATTTCGGCTGCGGCGGCTTTATCACCGGATTGCTCTAAGCGCTCGATTTCACGCAAAGTGGCGATACGCTGGCGCGGCGAGAAGTTCAGTGCCGATGTTGGACAGGTTTTTTCGCAGAAACCACATTCGATGCACTTATCGACAAAATCATCGACCACAGGGCAGGGCTTGATGTTTTTAACGTGGACATTGCTATCGTCGTTGAGGATAACACCTGGGTTTAAGATACCATTAGGATCAAACACTTGCTTGATACTTTTCATCAGGGTGTAGGCATCTTGCCCCCATTCTTTTTCGACAAACGGCGCCACAGCACGGCCAGTGCCATGCTCGGCTTTCATTGAACCGTCGTACTTATTAATCACCATATCGGCAATATCGTCCATAAAGGCATGGAAGCGGTCGATATCGGCTTGGGTAGAGAAAGTCGGCGTAATAATAAAATGGAAGTTACCCGCTAGGGCATGGCCATAGATACAGCCTTCAGGGTAACCATGTTTATGGAAAAGCTCAGTAATATCATGTGCTGCTGCCGCTAGATGCTCGAGTTCAAAGGCTACGTCTTCGATAATGACCGAGGTGCCCTTTGGCCGCTCGCCACCCACAATGGGGAATAAGCCTTTACGCATTGCCCAATACTTGTCACAAACTGCTGGGTTAGTACTAAATTCCATTGGGCGAATAAAGTCAAAGCCGGCGAGTTTCGCGGTGACATCTTGGGTATAAGCCTCGAGGGTTTGCGCGTCATCGGCACGGGATTCGATAAGCAAAATAGCGGATAATGCGGGCAATTCCGATAACCAGTCCGGCATACCAGGCTTACCCGTTACCGCTTTGATGGATGGCCAGTCGAGGAGCTCAGCCGCAGCAACGCTCTCACCGTTGATCAATGGAATCGCGCGGGCGGCATCTTCCATATTGTGGAATACGGCCATGGCCGAGGCTTTAAATTTAGCCTCATTGACTGTGTTGTAGGTGACTTCGTTAATGAAGGCGAGGGTGCCTTCCATACCCACCATTAAATGATTAATGATGTCGAAGGGATCGGTAAAATCGAGTAACGAGTTGATACCATAGCCAGTGGTATTCTTGATCGAATATTTTTTACGAATACGGTCCGCCAATAGCGCATTATGGCGAGTCATGTGTGACAGCTCTTTGATCGCATCGAGTAGTTTGCCGTGGGTTTTAGCAAATTCAGCCTTTGATTTCTCACAGCCAGTATCTAGCTCTGTACCATCGACAAAAAGCAGCTTTGCAGAGGCGATCGTTTGGTAACTGTTTTGGGCAGTGCCGCAGCACATACCTGAAGCATTATTGGCAACAATACCGCCAATCTTAGCCGAGGCAATGGTCGCAGGATCGGGGCCAATTTTGCGGTTAAGTGGCGCCAATACGGCATTGGCATCGGAACCAATGACAGCGGCACCTAAGGTAATTTGTTTGGCATCGCTACTGACTTCTATTTTTCTAAAACCATCATGACCAAGAATGAGCAGTATGCCCTCACCGATAGCTTGGCCCGATAAACTGGTGCCCGCTGCTCTAAAAGTCACGGGCGCATTATGCTTCCTGGCTACCGCTAAGGTCTGTTTAACTTGCTCTAGGGTCTCGGCATGGACTACGACTTCTGGGACGATTCTGAAGTAACTCGCATCGGTGGACCAAGCAAAACGACGGACGGGATCATCCGTGACAGGGTGGTCGCCTAATTGCACTCTTAGATCATCGATGACCAATTTGTAGTTAATCGACATTGCATTGCTCTCTTTGTAAACTGACAGAAGTCGAAGTCATAGGTGGTGACTTCGAATTCTCAATTAAATCAATGAATTAGAAGCCACCCCATAGGGTTGCAATGGTTCCTGCTAATAGGGCATAACCGATGGCAACTGGCATAGTCTTACGGATAATTTCTGATTCTCTACCCGCCATACCCACCACAGTGGCAGCGGCTACCACGTTCATTACGCACATCATGTTACCGGCGTTCGCACCTATACCTTGTAGTGCCAAAACCAATGTGTGGTTCATGCCAACATTGTCAGCCACACTGTATTGCAGACTGGAGAACATCATGTTCGAGAAAGTGGCTGAACCCGATAAGAAGGCACCAAAAATTCCTACTATAGGCGCCACCCATGCCCATACCGCCCCCATTGACTGGCCAAGCATATCGGCTAGGGCAACTGGCATAGAGGCAAGACCTGCACCATTAGCACCTGAGTTTAAGAAGATTTTCACCATAGGCACCGAAGCACCTAATGAAATAATGGTGGGTAACATGGACTTACATGACACACCGACCGTTTGCTTAATCGCAGGGCTTTTCATTTTGAACAGGAAGAAACCGAGAATACACACGGCGACGAAGAAGGCGCCTGGGGCGTATAGCGTCGCGAAGCTGGCCTTAAGTTCGGTGCCCATTAAACCTGTCCAGCTGATATTGAAGCTTGATAACCAGGCTTTAAGCGGCATAACTGTACGAGATAACACCAACAGCGCAGCCATGATGATATAGGGCGTCCAAGCGGCTATTTGTGAGAATTTGGCTGTGGCTTCAACCTTGACTCCCTCTTGACTGTCATTTTCGGCAAAATCATTCCAAGGAGTTTTAGGAAGCAAATAACCTTTGCGCGCAACAGGGATCACCAGTGCCATACCGATTAATGCACCGATAACTGCTGGGAATTCAGGGCCTGCGAGGTAGTTGATGATCCATGCGGGGACAGTAAACGCAAGGCCTGCAAAAATCGCAAATTTCCAAATCGCTAAGCCTTCCTTAAAGGATTTATTACGACCAAAAAATCCGGTCAACATAGTCACCATGACCAGCGGGATTAATGAACCTGTGATTAAGTCGATAGTGATCATATGCATGACGATATATTGCGCGTAACCAGCATAGTTACCGCCATGTGCTGCAAATTGCTCCGCAGCCATGCTTACGCCACCTTGGATCAGACCCTGTTCCATCCCAAAGAGCACAGGTAAGCCAATCGCTCCAAATGATACGCAGGCTGAGTCGGCAATCAAAGCAACAACCGCAGCGGCAACCGGTGGTACGCCTAGCAGTACAAGCAGTGGTGCACCAATCGCGGCGGGTGTACCAAAGCCTGCGCTGCCTTCGATAAAGGCGCCAAATAACCAACAAATGATGATCACTTGCACACGGGCATCGGCACTGATGTTAGTAAAGCCAGCGCGGATAGTGTCCATTGCACCTGAGTATTTCAGGGTATTGAGCAGGAATACCGCGCCGAAGATGATGGTTAATGGAGTGATGGCTGATAGCAGTCCCTCGAGGACCGATGCCGCCAGTAATGTGGTATCCATTTGCCAAATAAACACAGCGGCGAGCGCAGTGACTACCATGGATATGGGCATAGCCTTTGATGCAGGCATTCTGAGTAACACTAAAAATAGCATTACGCTGAGCACTGGCGTCAAGCTGGCGAGGAGTTGAAGTATTGTCATGCTTGCCTCTTCATAAAGTGGTCTGTCTTATTATTGATATTAGGATTTATCATCTGCCTTCATGTCGACTTCCCTGACCAATAAATCAGCAGTTAATACTGCAAGTACTTACGGTCTCGACATTCTGTGTTGTGTACTAGACGCTATTGTGAGCTTGACTAATATGATCTAGATCATCTTGGCTGTTATATGAAATGCTAATTTACAGTGCTGCGGGGTGCTTCTCTCAGGGGATTTTCTTATATGTGACAATGATCACTTAGACTCTTGGATGTATATCTACTTTGGTTATATAAAATTGTGTTTGTTGTTTTTATGGTTGTTAAAAATAGAGCTATCACTCATATTTATCGTCATTATTGCAATTAACTGATCCATTTATTTCATTAATAGACTCTTAATGATTTTTTAAGACATTTTTAAGGTGTGATTAAGATCACGCAAGGCGACGCCGTTGAATTAGGGAAATTGCACTGAAGTTTATCAAGTGATTATTTTTATTGGTTAATTTTATGGTTCGCTGATGTTTTTTTATAGTGATGCAGATCACGCTTTTTAAAGTCGAAATTTTATTGTGATGTAAGTCACTTAATTAAATTTACTTTAATTTGAAATTAAATAACCGTTATTTAAGTCACTTTCAGTTTTTTGAACAGCGGTATAC
>NZ_BPFD01000026.1 GCF_019655335.1 Shewanella hafniensis | reverse complement strand
GTATACTTCTCTTTCAACAAACTCAAAAAGAGCTTCTCGTCTTTAGCCGCCATTTCTATGGGAATATTTACAAAATAAAAAAGAGACGGAATACGTCTCTTTAATAGGGTAATTGGGTAAGTTATAGAAATAGGACCCATGATGGGAAATAGGACAAATATGCGCAGGCTTAAAACAACTTGCTGCCCCAGCCTAATTTTGTTCGCAGCACGTGGAAATAATTGTGACCTTTAGGATGAATAAGCCGTAAACGTTCAGAGCTGCGGCGCACTATGATTTCATCGCCCGGTAACACGGCTAAATGCACATGGCCATCACAGCTGACTTCGAGGTTCTCGCCATTTTCGGGTGACACAACCATTTTTATCGTGCTGCAGGCATCGACGACAATCGGGCGACACGACAAAGTGTGCGGGAACATAGGCACTAAAATCAGGGCCTGTAAATTAGGCGTCAGGATAGCGCCGCCAGCGGAGAGGGCATAAGCCGTCGAACCGGTTGGTGTTGACACTATCATGCCGTCGGCACGCTGGCTGTACATAAATTGATCGTCAATATAGACCTCAAACTCAATCATGTGGGCAATTTTACCCGGATGGAGTACGGCTTCGTTGACGGCGGTATTGCTCGCCTTGAGCATACCGTGGCGATAGACTTCGGCTTCGAGTAAGAATCTATGCTCGGTATCGAACTCACCGTCGAGTACCTTAGCGAGGGCTTCTTCAAAGGCATCGGGCGGCAGATCGGTTAAAAAGCCTAAATTGCCGCGGTTAACGCCAATCACGCCTAAATCGAAGCGGGCTAATACCCGAGCGGCGCCAAGCATGTTACCGTCACCACCGACGACTATGGCTAAGTCGCAGCGCGCGCCAATTTCTAGCAAATCGACCGCCTCGATATTGGGCCCTAGTTCGGTAGCAACACGCTCTTCCACTAAGACTTCAAAGCCTTGCATTGTCAGCCAATGATGCAGACGTTTTAAGGTTTGGTTGGTCCCTTGGTGATGAGGTTTGCCGATAAGGCCGATAGTATGAAACTTTGTGGTCATATTTATGCTAGATCTGGCCTTAGGCCTTGAAACGTCAAAATTGATCCCCATAATATGCCCAGAGTATTTCAGAAACAAAGCATTTTTAGCTGGAGTGAAAATGAGCAACGAATCGATTAAAGCAGAACAGGATCTGATCCAAGAGGGTGTAGAGTCTGAAGTATCTACCGCAGAAGCAAGTCTGATCGATGAGCTTACCCAGGCCAATTTCCGTATTGAAGAGCTGGAACAGTTACTCGCTGAAGCTTTGGCGAAAGTTGAAGAGCAGAAGGATTCAGTTATCCGCGCCGCAGCCGAAGTCGACAATATTCGTCGTCGTGCCGCAATGGATGTGGAAAAGGCGAACAAGTTTGCCTTGGAAAAGTTCGCCAATGAACTTTTGCCAGTGCTTGATAACATGGAGCGTGCATTGATGGGGACTAACCCTGAAGATGAAGCGACGAAAGCGATTTATCAAGGTGTTGAGTTAACTCAAAAAAGCTTACTCACTGCGGTGGCTAAATTTGGTGTTAAGCAGATTGATCCACAAGGTCAGTCATTTAACCCTGATCAACATCAAGCGATTGGTATGCAGCCAAGTGCCGAGTTCCCTGCGAACACTGTGATGTTGGTGATGCAAAAGGGTTATGAGCTGAACAGTCGCTTGCTGCGCCCTGCTATGGTAATGGTGTCACAGGGTGGCCCTAACCAAGAAAGCGCAACGATAGATATCGAAGCTTAAGCTTTATTGGTTAGGCCGCTGTTCTAACACACAGCAACAAAAAAGGACTGCAATTGCAGTCCTTTTTTTATGGGCGAAATCTGAATCGGCAAACAGAATCGGCAAACAGAATCGGTCAGCAGTACTTGACCGAGTTCTCGCTCTATTACGCCGCCATCTATTGAATCGCTTATTGCGCTAGATAAGCATTGATTTGCGCCAGTATGCCTTCGGCATCCAGTTGCAAGTCATGGGTAACTTCCTCGGGTGAGCCATGTTTGATAAATTCATCAGGCAAACCAATTTGAAGCACGTCCTTGGGCATTCGCAGCTTTTGAAGCTGTTCAAGTACGCCAGTACCTGCGCCGCCCATGATGGCATTTTCTTCCACAGTGATGAGCACTTCGTGGGTTTGCGCCATCTCTTTGACTAAATCAACATCGAGCGGTTTTACAAAGCGCATATCGACAACCGTTGCATCTAAGCTTTCGGCAGCGGTTAACGCCGAGGCTAACAAGGTGCCAAAGTTGAGAATGGCAATGCGCTTGCCCACACGTTTGATCACGCCTTTACCAATCGGTAATGCCGTCATCGCTTCGACTTGCATCGCTCCCGTAGCACTGCCCCTTGGATAACGCACTGCACTTGGACCCGCATCATAGCAATAGCCAGTGTAGAGCATTTGACGACATTCGTTTTCATCCGACGGCGCCATGATCACCATGTTGGGGATGCAACGCATAAAGCTTAAATCGAATGCACCTTGGTGAGTTGGACCATCTGCACCGACAATACCGCCGCGATCGATAGCGAACAATACCGGTAATTGCTGTAGCGCCACATCATGAATAAGTTGATCGTAGGCGCGTTGCAGGAAGGTCGAGTAAATCGCGACTACAGGCTTGAAACCTTCACAGGCAAAACCAGCGGCTAAAGTTACTGCATGCTGCTCGGCAATCGCCGCATCGAAATATTGTTTCGGGAAACGCTGGGAAAACTCAACCATACCCGAGCCTTCGCGCATCGCAGGAGTAATGGCTAATACTTTCTCATCTTGCTCAGCGATGTCGCATAACCATTTGCCGAAGACTTGGGAAAAGGTCGGTAAACCGGGTTTGGTGGCCGGCTTTTTAAACAGCGACGGGTCAAACTTAGGTACGGCATGCCAACCGATAGGATCTTTTTCAGCAGGTTCATAACCACGACCTTTCTTCGTCATGATGTGCAGCACCTGTGGACCTTTCAGATTGCGCATATTACGCATGGTCTCGACCAGAGCATCAACATCGTGGCCGTCGATAGGACCGATATAGTTGAAACCTAACTCCTCAAATAGCGTGCCAGGAACGACCATGCCCTTGAGGTGTTCCTCAGTGCGTTTGGCCATTTCTTTGATGACGGGCATGCCTTTCAATACTTTCTTGCCGCCTTCGCGCAGCGTAGTGTAGAAACGGCCTGACATCAGTTGGGCTAAATGGTTATTGAGGGCGCCGACATTTTCAGAGATCGACATTTCGTTGTCGTTCAGTACCACGAGCATGTCATTGTGTAAGTCGCCTGCGTGGTTCATGGCTTCAAACACCATACCACCAGTCATGGCGCCATCACCGATCACGGCAACAACTTTACGACCCGCTTGTTCTTTTTCTGCGGCAATCGCCATCGCCAGTGCGGCGCTGATAGACGTGCCTGAATGCCCAACGCTGAAAGTGTCGTATTCACTTTCTTCACGCCATGGGAAAGGATGCAAGCCATCTTTTTGGCGAATGGTGTGCATCTTGTCGCGACGACCCGTGAGAATTTTATGGGGATAAGCCTGATGGCCCACATCCCAAATCAGCCGATCAAAAGGGGTGTTGTAGACATAGTGCAACGCAACAGTGAGTTCCACTGTGCCGAGCCCAGAGGCAAAATGTCCGCTGGACATGCCAACAGACTTAAGAAGGAACTCGCGCAGTTCGTCGGCTACTTGTGGTAAAAGTGCCTGAGGAAGCTGGCGGAGTTCATTGGGGGTGTTGGCCTGCGCCAACACGGGAAACTGAGAAATGTCCAAACTCATAGCGAGATACTTCGACTCTTATTATATTCTTCGCTCAATGATATAGCGGGCGAAGTCTGCAATTAACTGGCTATTGTATGGCAATTTAGCCAGCGCTGATAGTGCCTCTTGGATCAGTTGTTTGGCGGTGTCTTGTGCACCTTGTAGTCCAAGTAGTTGTGGAAACGTACTCTTATTCGATTCAGTATCAGAGCCTTGCGGCTTACCGAGTTCTTCGGTGGTGGCTACTATGTCAAGGATATCGTCTTGTACTTGGAAGGCGAGTCCGACCGCACGGGCAAAATCCATCATAGCAGCATACTGATCTTTTGGCGCGTTTGCGGCGATTAATGCTAACTCAACGGCGCAACTGATAAGGGCGCCAGTTTTCATATTATGTAGCTGAGTTAATGCTTTAAGATCAATATGTTTATCGGTTGAGGCTAAGTCTATCGCTTGGCCGCCACACATGCCACGATAACCTGAGGCTTTTGCTAGTACTCTGACCATAGCGATATGTTGCTCGCTGCTGATCCCTGCTACCGCTTCGGTGACAATTTCAAAGGCTAAGGTCTGCAGTGCATCCCCCGCTAAAATGGCGGTCGCTTCATCAAAGGCGATATGCACAGTGGGCTGACCACGGCGCAGCTCATCATCATCCATGGCGGGTAAATCATCGTGGATCAATGAATAAGCATGGATACATTCAATGGCTGCGGCGCAGGCATCTAATTTTTCGAGCTCGACCCCAAACATGTGTCCGACACTGTATACGAGGAAAGGTCGAATGCGTTTGCCACCCAATAATGCGCCGTAAGTCATGGCGGCTTTTAATTGGGGAGCGGTATCTTCAAGCGTACTAAAACGCTGTTTTAATTGATTATCAACCCGTTGTTGATATTCTTGAATGGCACTGACTAACACGCTTATTCGCCCTCAACGGCATAGGGGGATAGGGGCGCATTTTCATCTTGTTTCAGTAAAATGGCCACTTTTTGTTGGGCTTGTTCGAGTTTTGCTTGGCTATTTCGAACCAGATTGATGCCACGTTCAAATTGTTTTAACGCGTCATCGAGGGAGATATCGCCTTGTTCTAGATCGGCAACAATGCGCTCGAGTTCGCCAAGGGATTCTTCAAAACTGAGATTTTCGGGTTTCTTCGCCACGTTTATGCTTCCTTTGATTTAGCGGACACAAGGTATATCAGGGCGGCTTTAGGGTCAAATTCAGACTAAAGATATTTGCTCAATAGCACGCTTTGTTACTGAAATTTTTTCAGAAAATATAAATTGTCGCTAAACTTGCTTAGTGTGTGTCCGATAACTGACAATAGTATCATCATTTGTATGGTAATTTTTAACTGGATAGACAAGGCTCGCATGTGTGTCGGTGGGATTATCTTACTCAGTGGAACAACTGAGTGTTATTGCTTACCTAGGGTAAGTATTATGTCGTTTATTACGAAAATTGAGGAGCCGTTGTGGATTTAGCAACAGTAATTGGAATTGTGGGTGCCTTTGGTTTTATCCTCGGGGCAATGGCCACCAGCGGCGGTTTAATGATTTTCGTTGATGTACCCTCGATTCTTATTGTTTTCGGTGGGTCCTTCTTCGTGGTGATGATGAAGTTCACTCTTAAACAGTTTTTTGGCGCGGTAAAAATCGCCGCAAAAGCGTTTATTTTTAAGATTGATAAGCCAGAAGATTTGATTGAACAGTCCGTGACTATGGCTGATGCCGCCCGTAAAGGCGGTTTTTTAGCCTTAGAAGAAGCGCAGATTACTAACAGCTTTATGCAAAAAGCCGTCGACATGCTTGTTGATGGTCACGATGGTGAAGTGGTGCGCGCGGCCTTAGAGAAGGATATTGCGCTGACCGAAGAGCGCCATCGTACTGGGATCGGCATTTTTAGAGCGTTTGGTGACGTAGGTCCGGCAATGGGCATGATTGGTACGCTGGTGGGTCTTGTGGCCATGCTGTCAAACATGTCAGATCCTAAATCCATCGGCCCCTCGATGGCGGTGGCCTTGTTAACCACCTTATACGGCGCTATGGTCGCCAACATGGTTTGTCTTCCTATCGCGGATAAGTTAACGCTTAGGATGGGTGAAGAAATGCTGAACCGTAACTTGATTATGGATGCGGTATTGGCGATTCAAGACGGACAAAACCCACGGGTGATTGAAGGCTTCTTGAAAAATTATCTGGCTGAGAAAAATCGCAAAATAGATACAACGGACGGAGAGTAGCCCATGGCTAAGGCTAAGTGCAACTGTCCACCGGCCGGAGCACCGATGTGGTTGGCGACCTTTGCTGACTTGATGTCGCTGTTGATGTGTTTCTTCGTGTTGTTATTGTCATTTTCCGAAATGGACGTAATGAAGTTTAAGCAGATCGCGGGCTCAATGAAGTATGCCTTTGGTGTGCAAAATAAGGTGGAAGTCAAAGATATCCCGAAAGGGACGTCTGTTATTGCCTTAGAATTTAGACCTGGACGTCCCGATCCCACGCCGATTGAAATTATCAACCAGCAAACCAATGAAATGACGGAACCTGTATTGGATTACCAAGCGGGTGAAGACGACAGTGCTGGTGGCGTTCAGCAGCAAAGTGGTTCTCAGCGTGGCGGTGAAGCCACTGCAACGGCGCAGGAAGTGGCCGATGCGGTTAAAGCCGAAGCGGCAGCGGCGCAGGATAAGATCAATCAAGAAGTGAAGAAGATGGCGCAGGAGCTCAATAAAGAGATCACCGATGGTGCGATTGAAATTGAGTCCTTAGGTCAGCAGATTATTATCCGTATCCGTGAGAAGGGCGCATTTGCCTCTGGTTCGGGCTTCCTTCAACCACGATTTAAGCCTGTGGTGCGCTCTGTTGGCGAACTGCTAAAAGATGTGCCGGGGATTATTACCGTATCGGGTTACACGGATGATATGCAAATCAGCGATGAGCTTTATAGCTCTAACTGGGATTTATCCAGCAAACGCGCTGTGGCTGTGGCCCACGAGTTAGTACAAGTTAAAGGCTTTGATTCTAAACGGATGAAAGTGGTTGGCATGGCGTCTAATAACCCGATAGTGCCAAACGATTCACCGGAGAATCGTGCCCGTAACCGCAGGGTGGAAATTGCCATTGAGCAAGGTAAAGCGAAGGAATCTGATGAAATTCAGGTTGGTAATTCGCCTTAGGTAGCTTGGTATTCACTGAAACTAAAGCCGCAATCCTGTTGCGGCTTTTTTATTGGGCGAATGTGGACTTTCCCTTTTTTTGCTAACGCTTTGTGCATCAAAGCGCTGTGGTTGGTTTGAATCCATTTGGGCTTTACGCCAATCGCAGAGAGTGTGTAATCCCTAAGCTTCCTTCAAGCTTACCTCCACGACGTATATCAAATAATTCATCTCAAATAACTCATTTCAAACAGAGCAATTTTAACTCAGTGAATAGGCTTCACTGACATTATCCCAACCGAATTCGCTTAAAAATCCCGTCGTGACTTAATCACTAATATGCCATTAATCCGCCATGAATGTGGCTTGTGTGGCTGTTTGCGATGCGCGCTGAAACTCGCATTTTTAGGTCGCTTGGGTATATAATCCCCCGATTATTCTTTTAACCAATTTTGCTGTTTTAAAATTGCCCGCGGAAATCCCATGAAGTTTATTGTAAAGCTGTACCCAGAAATCATGATGAAGAGCAAACCCGTAAGGATGCGCTTCACCAAAATGCTTGAAACCAACATACGTAATGTGCTCAAAAAAGTCGACGAAGACGCTAAAGTTCAACGTCAGTGGGACCGCATTATGGTAATGGTGCCAAAGGATAAGCCTGAATTGGCACAAGCCTTCGGTGAGCGTCTGGCGTGTATTCCTGGCATTGCACACGTAGTGCAAGTGGATGAGTACAGCTTTGAATCTGTGGACGATATTTATCAGCAAGTCTTGCCTGTTTACCGTGACCAACTCGCGGGTAAAACCTTCTGCGTGCGAGTGAAGCGCACTGGCGATCACGATTTTAATTCTATCGAAGTGGAGCGTTACGTCGGCGGCGGCTTAAATCAGTTTACCGATGCTTTAGGCGTGCGTTTAAAGAATCCCGATATTACTGTTAACCTTGAAATTGAACGCGATAATCTTTACATGGTCACTAAGCGTATTGAAGGCTTAGGTGGTTTCCCGATGGCGACTCAGGAAGATGTGTTGTCTTTGATTTCAGGTGGTTTTGACTCTGGTGTGTCTAGCTATCAGTTTATCAAAAAGGGCGCGCGTACCCATTACTGCTTCTTCAATCTTGGCGGCGCACAGCACGAAATTGGTGTTAAACAAGTGGCTTACCATTTGTGGAAAACCTACGGCGAATCCCATAAGGTGAAGTTTATCTCTGTGCCTTTTGAGCCTGTGGTCGCTGAGATTTTAGAGCGTATCGATAATGGCCAAATGGGCGTTGTGCTCAAGCGTATGATGATGCGCACTGCGGCGCGTATTGCCGACCGTATGGGCATTCAAGCCTTGGTGACCGGTGAAAGTTTAGGCCAAGTCTCTAGCCAAACGCTGACCAACTTAAACGTGATTGACCGCTGTACTGAGCTGCTGATTTTACGTCCGCTGATTGCCATGGATAAACAAGACATTATCAACGAGAGCCGTAAAATCGGCACCGAAGATTTTGCCAAGTCGATGCCTGAATATTGCGGCGTGATTTCGCAAAAGCCAACAGTTAAAGCGGTATTAGCTAAAGTTGAAGCGGAAGAGAAGAAGTTCTCTGAAGATTTGATCGATCAAATCATCGCCCAGTCTGTCACTATTGATATCAGGGAGATCGCAGAACAAATGGATACTCGGATTACTGAGACTGAAACGGTCGCCAGTATTGATACCAACCAAGTGGTCATTGATATTCGCGCCCCTGAAGAAGAGGAAAGCAAACCGTTGCAAATTGAAGGCATTGAGATTAAACGTATCCCATTCTTCAAGTTAGCGACTCAATTTGCCGATCTCGATAAGCAAAAAACCTATTTGCTGTATTGTGAGCGTGGGGTGATGAGTAAATTGCAGGCATTGTATTTAATCGAGCAAGGCTACACTAACGTCAAAGTGTATCGCCCATAAATCCATGCAAACTTGCCCACTGACATGTCTTGTCAGTGGGAAG
This sequence comes from Shewanella hafniensis, assembly GCF_019655335.1. Taxonomy (GTDB): domain Bacteria; phylum Pseudomonadota; class Gammaproteobacteria; order Enterobacterales; family Shewanellaceae; genus Shewanella; species Shewanella hafniensis. The sequence goes on along the minus strand of NZ_BPFD01000026.1, from coordinate 45,357 downwards.
TACCCATAGAGATTGAATACAAAAAAGCCGCATATTAATGCGGCTTTTTCTTTTGGTCTTCGTGGTGAAAACCTAAATTGGTGTTGTCTTATAAGCTGTTAGGCTTAACGACTTGCTGATTTGATGCGACATCATCTGCGGCAATCAATAGCGTGGCTTCTTGTAGCACTTCTTGGTGCATTTTATTCATTGCAGCAGTTAAGTCTGCAGTGATACTAGCTTGTAAGTCGCTAGTATCGATGACGATTTCGTCAACGAGTACATTAGCACTGGCATTTAAGCTGAGTGCCGAAATTATCGCTAACGCAAACGCTGATTTTAAATTAAACATAGTCGCCTCCGGGCTGACAAATTAACGCTGTCAGACATTCCCATCACCAACTTTGAGATTGTCCAACTAGGGTGTTTCATAGATATAAGTGTTTCGTGGATACCGCTGTTTCAATGGCGCAAAATTTAACCAAAATCACTGGCCTTTACAAACGATTAAATGTAACAATACGGATTGGAAAAACTAATTAAAAAACGAGACTGAGATCACTATGTCCAGACGATTACCACCGCTTAATGCGGTTAAAGCATTTGAGGCAGCCGCGCGGCATTTGAGCTTTACGCGCGCAGCAGAAGAATTGTTTGTTACGCAGGCTGCGGTGAGCCATCAAATAAAGGCATTAGAAGATTTCCTCGGATTAAAATTATTTCGCCGAAAGAACCGCTCTTTGCTTTTAACTGAAGAAGGGCAGAGCTACTTCCTCGACATCAAAGACATCTTTATTCAACTCGCCGATGCTACCGACCGATTACTCGCCCGCAGCGCGATTGGTTCGCTAACGGTCAGTATGTCGCCCAGTTTTGCAATTCAATGGTTAGTGCCGCGTTTGGCAAAGTTCAGTGAGAAAAATCCCGATATCGACGTGCGTATTAAAGCCGTCGATACCGAAGCGAGCTCATTAACCGATGATGTGGATGTGGCCATTTATTATGGTCTAGGCAATTGGCCTGGTCTGCGCGCCGATAAGCTCAGAAACGAAGTGCTCATTCCTGTGTGTTCGCCCATGTTACTCAATGGTCCTAAGCCGCTGTCAAAACCGAGCGATTTAAAATATCACACACTATTACATGATATGAATCGTCACGATTGGCAGGCGTGGTTTAGACAATGTGGGATTAACGATATTAATGTGAACCAAGGCCCGATCTTCAGTCATTCGTCCTTGGTATTGCAGGCGGCGGCCCATGGTCAAGGCGTGGCTTTAGGTTACAGCGTACTGGCGCGTCCCGATATAAAAGCGGGGCGTCTTGTGTGCCCATTCCAAGAAGTCTTGGTCAGTAAAGATGCTTACTACTTGGTTTGCCAGCAGAATCACGCTGAACTTGGTAAGGTCGTCGCGTTTCGCGAATGGATGTTAGATATGTTTGCTGAGGAGTCGCGTAGTGAGTTGTTGCCCGGATAAGCCAAGTTTTGTATTAGAGGGTGAGCCTGCGAGCACAATGATTTTATTGGCCCACGGCGCGGGCGCTAACATGGACTCTGAGTTTATGCAGGCCATGTCGGCGGGGCTTGTGGCTAAGGGCTACCAAGTGATGCGTTTTAATTTTCCCTATATGCAGGCCAATGCCGTCGATGGTAAACGGCGTCCACCGGACCGCGCGCCTAAATTGCTCGCGTGTTTTACACAGATGCTCGATATAGCCCATTCACAACCTAAGGTCGAGCGTGTCGTACTGATGGGCAAATCCATGGGCGGACGTATGGCAGCGTTATTAGCCTGCGATCCCGCATTAGCGGCGCGCATCGATAGAGTCATTTGTTTAGGTTACCCCTTTGTGCCACTTAAAGGCGGTGAGCCTAGATTGGAACCTTTGAATGAATGCCAAGTCCCAGTATTAGTCGTACAGGGCGAGCGGGATAAGTTTGGTGGCAAAGAGCAGATCCCAAATTGGCCCTTGAAGGCAGAGATAGAATTGGCTTGGATAACCGACGGTGATCATAGTTTTGTCCCAAGAAAGTCGTCAGGCACCACTGAAGCGGCTAACCTTGCACGTGCCATTGATTTATCTAGCGATTTTATTGGTTAGCTTAATGTTGAGCGAATGAATGTTGAATGAGCTAAGCCCATTCCAGCAGGAGAGTTAAATGCGTAAAGGTCTATTGTTACTCGCCGCCGTGAGCGGATTCTTAGCCGTCGCCTTAGGGGCTTTTGGTGCTCATGGTTTAAAAGCAGTCGCACCACCGGATTTGATTGACGTGTTTAATCTTGGGGTGCAATACCATTTCTACCATACCTTCGCCTTAATCATGGTTGCCTTTTCGGGCCAATGGTTAACCTCACGTTTATTGGATTGGTCGGCGTATTTGTTTATTGCAGGCATAGTGTTGTTTTCTGGCTCGTTATACGGACTGGCATTGTTCGGCACTAAGTGGCTTGGCCCTGTTACGCCGATGGGCGGTGGGTGTTTCTTACTCGGCTGGTTATTATTTGCTGCCGCGGTATGGCGCCATAAAGTCATTGACGGTCACGAGTCTTAATCTCGAATGTCAATGTGAGTTAACAGGCTTAGGGCGCACCTAAGCCTTTTTTATTTCTCCAATCGCAATTCAAGGTTCCGCTGTAGGCAAATAGGGCATTTGTGGATTGAAATTGGTATACTGACGCCCAAATCGATAGTCAGCCAATGCTTTGGCTTGGATTTCTCAGGGATCCCCATGAAAAACCTATTTTTATTTTGCCGCGCAGGCTTTGAAAAAGAATGCGCTGCAGAAATCCAACAGCGAGCCGGTGAGCTCAATGTGGGTGGCTTTGTTAAGGCCAACAATAACGACGCCTATGTCGTGTACCAATGTTTTGAAGATGACGCCGCAGATACGTTAGTGAAACAACTGCCTTTAGATTCGCTCATTTTCGCTCGCCAGATGTTTGCTGCCAGCGACTTATTAGTCGACTTGCCTGAAAACGACAGAATTAGCCCAATCGTGGCGGCACTCAGTGACGTCAGCAAAGCGGGTGAAGTGCGGGTTGAAACGCCAGATACTAACGAAGCGAAAGAGCTATCGGCTTTTTGCCGTAAGTTCACTGTGCCTTTACGCCAGCATTTGAAAAAATCTGGCAGTTTGCTCGCGCAGGAAAATCCAAAACGTCCGATTATCCACGTGTGTTTTATCGGACCCGGCCGTGCCTATGTGGGTTATTCCTACAGCAATAACAGCTCGCCACACTTTATGGGTATTCCACGTCTGAAAATGGCGGCGGATGCTCCGAGTCGTTCTAGCCTGAAACTCGATGAAGCCTTTGGCCAATTCGTGCCTAAGGAAGAGCAAGAAGAGCGTATTCGCAGTGGTATGAACTCAGTGGATTTGGGCGCTTGCCCAGGTGGCTGGACTTATCAACTGGTGCGTCGCGGCATGTTTGTGTCGGCTGTCGACAATGGTCCCATGGATGAGAAACTCATGGAAACGGGCCAAGTGAAGCATTACCGTGAAGACGGTTTCCGTTTCGAGCCACAGCGCAAAAATATCTATTGGCTAGTGTGCGACATGGTTGAGAAACCAGCGCGCGTTGCCGAACTGATTGAAGCCTGGGCAATTAACGGTTGGTTTAAGGAAGCGATTTTCAACCTTAAATTACCGATGAAGAGCCGCTATAAAGAAGTCACTGCCATTCTTGAGACCATGCAGACCATTCTTAAAGAGAATGGCGTGAGCGATTTTAAAGTGCAGTGTAAGCATCTTTATCACGATCGTGATGAAGTGACAGTGCATTTATGGCTGCGTCCTAATACCGCGTGGAATTAATTCCTGCGAAACTCTGCAGTGATATTGCTGTCGTTACTCGCGTACGTTACTTAGGTACGCTAATACGGTAATCGTCACGCAGATTTAAAAGATACGCAGTTTTAAAGCCATGCAGATTTAAAAGCCAGATAACAAAAAGCCCCAAAGGAAACTTCGGGGCTTTTTCGTGTTTACTCATTTGAGTTTCAAGCGCTTACTTCTTATGAAGCTTATGGTTGAACAAGCGCGTTATAGACTCGGCTTAAACGCGCTCAGCATTGAGATCACAGACGCTCAAGAACCGCTTGAGTGAAGTCAGTTGTGCCGTGAGTGCCGCCTAAATCGCGAGTGGTACGGTCGCCTTCTTCGATCACTGCAGATACCGCTTTACGGATTTGCTCAGCTTTGTCAGCCATACCTAAATATTCCAGCATCTGAATAGACGCTAAAATCACTGAGGTTGGGTTTGCAAGGTTTTTACCAGCGATATCCGGTGCACTACCGTGAACGGCTTCGAAAATCGCTGCATCACGGCCAATGTTTGCGCCTGGTGCCATACCTAAACCACCGACTAAACCGGCACACAGATCCGATAAAATGTCACCGAATAGGTTGGTCGTCACGATCACATCGAAGTTTTCTGGGTTCATCACTAACTTCATGCACGTTGCATCGACGATCATTTCTTCTGTCTTGATGTCTGGGTAACGTAGGCTCACTTCACGGGCCACTTTCAGGAATAGGCCTGACGTTGACTTCATGATGTTGGCTTTGTGCACGATAGTGACTTTCTTGCGGTTTTCTTTGCGGGCCAGTTCGTAGGCGAAAGTGGCGATTTGCTCGGCACCTTGGCGAGTCACGATACTGGTCGCTTCAGCCGTTAAACCATCGTCAGATACTTTTTGGCCGTGGCCAGAATACATGCCTTCGGTGTTTTCACGTACTGTGATGATGTCGATGTTCTCGTAACGCGCTTGGGTACCTTTGAAAGACAGTACTGGGCGCACGTTAGCGTACAGACCGAATTTTTTACGTAAAGTTACGTTGATAGAGGTAAAGCCTTCACCTACTGGCGTCGTCAATGGACCTTTTAGCGTGATACGATTTTTTTCGATTAATTCTAAGGTGCGTTGTGGCAGTAATTCGCCTTGCTTTTCGAGTGCAGTCAGGCCAGCATCGGCAAATTCATATTCAAAATCACAGCCCGCTTTATCGAGAATTTTTAAGGCTGAATCAATAATACTTGGGCCAATTCCATCACCTGGAATTACGGTTATCGTTCTTTTTGACATGGAGAAGTCCTTCCACGGTTCGTCGTTACTGCAATTGTCTGCCCCCAGCGTTAACTGGGTAGCAGGACTATGAATTTGGTATTTTTTCTGTCTATTATTTTAACCATCTTTGGTCAAACTTCACAGGAAATAGTGAGCAATATCACGATTTTTTATGTGGTATAACTTGTAAAAATACTGGGTTCTCACCATGATGGAGAGCCAATGGTTAAAAAAGTCTACTTTAGTCTAACAAATATATAAAAGAGGAAGACATTGAAGTTAATCCCTATCACATCTCTGGTGCTGTTATCCCTTGGAATATTGCCTGCAGTGCAGGCTGAAACCAGCACTAAACCGCTCACCCTCACAGACATCATGCACTTTGAGTCCCTTGAAAAACCGGTTATCTCAGATAAGGGCCAAGTTATCGCGGTCGAGTCTGCGCCCGATCGCGGGGATAGTCACGTCATTGTGAAAAATGTGCTGTCGCAGCAAAGTTATCAAATTGCGGGTGGGTCAGATCCTTTAGTGAGTCACGATGGACGCTTTGTGGCTGTGGTGGTCAAACCGAGTTTGCTCACGCGTGAAACGAGTGACGCCAAGGCGAAGAAAAAACTCAAATCTGACATGGTATTACTCGATACCCAAACGGGCACTCAAACCCGCTTTGAGCGCGTGAAGGAATTCGTGTTCAGTGATGACGGTAAACATTTGGCAATGTGGTTTGATGCCGATGAAGAGTCTAAAAAAGATGCTGAGCCTAAAACCATCGAAAAACTCGCTGAAGCAGGCATACAAACTCCTGCTAAAGCGGATAAGCCAAAGGTTGATAAGTTTGACCAAGGCCGCCGTTTTACTTTGCTTAGTTTAGACGGTCAAACCCAGCGCATCGATGTTGAGCAAGTGACAGGTTATGTGTTTGATAAGGGGAGCCATCGACTTGCGTTAGCGGTGAACGATATCGCCAATAAACAGCATCAATTGCAGTTAGTGGATTTACGTACCCACCAAAAAACCGTTGCTTTTGACTCGCCTAGCCAACAGGTTGGCGCGTTAGCGCTGGCTAAAAATGGTCGTTGGCTAGCGTTTACGCAGGGCAAAGATAGCGAGTTGCCCTATGGTCGCAGCTATCAGTTATCGCTGGTCGATTTGCAATCGGGTAAAATCAGCAAAACCCCTGAGTCACCCGAGTGGAAACTCAATCGCCACACAAGTTTACGCTTCTCATTGGACAGCGAACGCCTGTTCTTCGGCCGCGTGCCAGAGGTGAGTCAGCAGCTTAGTTTGCAGAAAGTCACCGAAGAAAAAGACCTGTTTAATGCCGATATTGTTACCGGACAGCGCGGGCTTAAGGTATGGCATGGTGATGACTCACGGATTAAACCCCACGAAATCAAACAATATGAGGATGAGCAAAAACGCACTTACCTTGCGGTATTGCATTTAGGCTCAAATAACGTGGTGCAGCTTGGCGATAAAACTGTGCCAGATGTGACCATTTCACAACATAAGCGCTTTATGTTGGCGAGTTCAGATTTGCCCTATCGTAAGATGGCGACGTGGGCGGGCTTCTATCAAGACTATTATTTGGTCGATATTAACACTGGTAGTAAAGTGCCTTTTTTGACTCAGCAGCCGAGCGATGCCGAGCCAAGTTTGTCGGGTAACGGCAAGTATGTGGCTTATTATCAGCAAGGTAATGTGTATCTTTACGATATTGCTGAGGCTCGTCGTACTAATCTCACAAAATCCCTGAAGGTCAGCTTTGCTGATGAAGACCATGATTATCCTTCGAGCGCGCCGGGATACGGTTTTGGTCCTTGGCTTAAAGATGACGCAGGGTTCTTAGTTTACGATAAATACGATGTCTGGCAGTTTAATACTGAATCTAAGGCAGGTTTTGCGCTAACCGCAGGTAAAGGGCGCACCCAGAAAATTCAATATCGCCTTGAGGGCTTAGTCGATAATCCCGATGAGCCGACCGAACTTGCCTATAACGCCACTGTGTTACTCCACGGTTATAGTGATAAAACCAAGGCCGATGGTTTTTATCAAGCCACCTTGGGCGAAGCGGGTGTGAAGACGTTGATGCAAGGTGAGTATAAGCTGACAGTATTGGGACGCAGTAAAGACGGCGATACTATCGTGTTTTCTAAGGAGCGTTTTGACTTATTCCCTGACTTATATACGACCAGCTATAGCGCACCGCAAAATGCAGTTAAGCAAACGGATTTAGATAAGCAGCGTCAAGCCTTTAACTGGAGCCAATCCGAGTTAGTTCACTGGACAAATGGCGATGGTAAACCGTTAGATGGCGTGCTGATCAAGCCGACGAATTATCAAGCGGGTAAGCGCTATCCTGTACTGGTTTATTACTATCGCTTTATGACGGATAGACTGCACGCCTTTCCGCAGATGAACATTAACCACAGACCTAACTTTGCTTGGTATATCAATAATGGCTATGCGGTGTTCCTACCGGATATTCGTTTTGAAATTGGTTACCCAGGTGCGAGTTCGGTGCAAGCGCTCACCTCTGGCGTGCAAAAGCTGATTGAGATGGGCATTGCCGATCCCGATGCTATTGGGCTGCAAGGTCATTCTTGGAGTGGCTATCAAACGGCGTTTGCCATTACTCAAACTAAGATGTTTAAGGCGGCGGTTGCAGGTGCGCCGGTATCGAACATGACCAGTGCCTATAGCGGTATTCGCCACGGCACAGGTATTGCGCGTCAGTTCCAGTATGAAACCGGACAGAGTCGTATTGGCGCAAGTTTGTTTGCCGCGCCGCAAAAGTACATTGAAAACTCACCAGTATTTTACGCTGACCGTATTCAAACGCCTTTGATGATCATGTTTGGTGATAAGGACGATGCAGTACCATGGGAGCAAGGTGTTGAAATGTATTTGGCTATGCGCCGTGCGGGTAAAGATGTGGTGTTCTTACAATACGAGGATGAGCCGCATCACTTGAAAAAGTACCCGAACAAGCTCGATTACAGCATTCGTATGATGCAGTATTTCGACCATTATCTGAAAGGTAAACCCGCACCAGAATGGCTCAGCAAAGGCGAAGCCTATGTCGAGTACAAGGCCGATGATGAATAAGCGACTGGTTTAGCTTATTGGTATTGCGCTGAGTGACCTAGGTATTCAGTCACTTAAAGACACTCTGCGACTCAGAGGCTAAGTTGGATGCTTAGCGCCTTAGTCGTTTATTTGCTAAAGCCATTCAATGGCTTAGTAAGTTAAATATAGCGTCATTCAGAGCTAAGTCATTGTGAAATAAAAACGCCACCGATATAGGTGGCGTTTTTATTTAGCAGTCAGCCGTATTTATTTACTGCTCAATGTCTCGTGGGCGGAAGTGAGCACAGTGTCTGTGCCCGCATCGAGGTATTGCTTGTAGGTATCTTGGCCCCAAGCAATCAACTTATCATTTTCAAAAATAAGCGGGGTACATTCCTCTTTGGTCGTCACACCGTCTGATTTCTCATGGTGAGTGCGATAAAAGAGCACCTGTAACTTAGTTTCTTTGACGGCTTTTGCCTCTGAAAAGTCGGCTTTACCGAGCAATTCTTTTACCGAATCGATATTTTGCCCTAAGGTTAAATCGTTCATCTTCTGGCTGTTATAGGCCTGTCTGTCTTCCCAATTCATGTCTTCTGGCGTTGGTTCATAAACCAGTACAACCACGGCAACAAAGACGACGTAGGCGGCAAAAATACTACCGATAATTACTGAAACTTTTGATTTCATTTATAGTTATTCCTTTACCTCATTAAATGAGTCACTTGAGCACGTCCATAAAATACGCTTTTGTTGCGCTAAGGTAAATGCGTTAATTGCAACTTTGTATTAACAGAAGTTTAGTCTTGATTGATGGTTTTTTCAGGTGGGGAGCCAATCACGCGAAAGTCTTTCAAGTTGATATTGAGTGGCAGGTCTGTTTGTAACTGCGCCAGCTTATAGCTGAGTCTTGCCATCTCCTTACCTTCGGCAAGTTTCTTCGCTTGCTTAGCGCCTAAGTTGGATAAGGATGAAAACAAGGTCGGTAAGCTTCTAAAGGTTTTCAATAACTCGGCGGCCGACTTAGGGCCTATGCCTGCAATACCGGGTATTTTATTACCGCTGTCGCCCGCTAATGCCATCAAGTCGAGAAATTGGCTGCGCTCAACGCCAAGTTTTTGTTCCAATGCCGCAATATCAAGATATTGCTGATTAAAGTGATCCCATTGACTGATTTGGCGATGATTAAGCTGACTAAAACCTTTGTCGGTGGACACAATTATGGCTTCACCTTGCGCTTTGGCGGTTTTTATCGCCAGTGTCGCAATCACATCATCGGCTTCAGCCGCCGCATAAATAGAGGCAATATGCATTGCGGTTAAATGGTCTTGCAGCGCAACTAAACCCTGTGCCAGTGGTTCTGGCATAGGTTTACGGCCTTTTTTGTAATCGGGATAAAGCTGTTTACGCCATGATATTTCATCACCGTCCCACACGATAGCCACATGGGTAGGGCGATGTACCCGCAACAGTTTAGTGCACGCCGAACTGACGCGCTCTGTGAGGCTTTGCATATCTGTTTCATCGGGGATCGCCGCATAGATGCGGCGAACCAAGTTGAGACCATCGATGATTAAAAACTTGTTCATGGGGTGTCGTTGTTTCGCTCTCTATTTCACTATTTGGTAGCAAGGAATATAGGCGCTTCCGGGAAGCTTCATTCTTTGTTGTTGTACAAATGCACTCAAGAGTTTATCCATCATATCCATGAGCTTGGGATCGCCTTTTAATTGGAAGGGTCCATCACGCTCTATGTGCTTGATTGTTTCCGACTTGACGTTACCCGCCACTATACCCGAAAACGCTTTGCGCAGGTTGGCGGCAAGCTCGGCTTTATTGGTTTGGAAGTGCAAGTCCAAGTTTGCCATCACCTCGTGGCTCGGGATAAAAGGTAACTGGAATTCAGATTCAATCTTCAGTGCCCACTGATATTGGTAAGCATCACCCGTTGAGCGGCGATAGGCTTTCACTTGCTCCATGCTTTTCTTCATGATACGCGCTACTTCAGTGGGATTATCTATGATGATTTGATACTTCTTCTGAGCTTCTGGGCCTAAGGTTGAGGCAATAAACTCATCAATTTTGATGAAGTAATCGGCGCTTTCCGTGGGGCCAGTGAGGATCAGCGGGAAAGGGGTTTCTTGATTTTCTTCGTTGAGTAAGATACCTAAGATATAGAGTAATTCTTCCGCCGTGCCAGCACCTCCTGGGAAAATAATAATGCCGTGGCCTAAGCGCACGAAGGCTTCGAGGCGTTTTTCAATATCGGGTAAAATCACCAGTTCATTGACGATTTGATTTGGTGGTTCGGCGGCAATAATACTTGGTTCAGTTAAACCAATATATCGGGCATTTTTGATCCTTTGTTTGGCATGACCTATAGCCGCGCCTTTCATCGGGCCTTCCATCGCGCCAGGACCACAGCCAGTGCAAATGTCCAATTCCCTTAGGCCAAGTTGATAACCTACCTCGCGGGTATACTGGTATTCGATGGCATTGATGCTGTGTCCGCCCCAACAGACGATGACGTTAGGGTCTTTCATGGGGGCAATCGCCCGCGCGTTACGCAAAATATCAAACACCACATTGGTGATATGGTGGGCGTTGGTCAGATTAATGTGTTTGAGTGAGTCGTATCTGTCGCTGATATAGAGGATGTCGCGTAAGACTGAGAACAGATGTTCTTGAATGCCGGTGATAATCTGGCCATCGACAAAGGCTTGTTCAGGGGGATTGACCAGTTCTAATTTAACTCCGCGTTCACGTTGTAGGACGTGGATATCAAAATCATGGTATTGCTCGAATAGGGCTTTAGAGTTGTCGGTTTTTAAACCCGCAGCAAGTACTGCTAAAGAGCAGTTACGGTACAGTTGATATAGTGCGCTTTTGGCACTTTTTTTGAGGCGATCAACTTCAAGTTGCGAAAGCTGATCCATGCTGCCCTTAGGGCTGACTTTTACTATCATTTATCACTCCTTCGTCATGACAGGAGTGATTAGAGAAGGCGTATAGTGGGGCTCAATTATACGTCAATCACAACCCTGTCTCTGCTTTCGTGTTTTGCTTTATAGAGTGCTGCATCGGCGCGTTCGAAGGTCTCATGTATGAGCTCACTTCCCATAACTTGCGCAGCCCCTATAGATACTGTAACTGTAATTCTCTGATTTTTAAATTTAAATGGAATATTTTTTACTTTCTCGCGCACTCTGTTTAAAAGTTGAGCGATATCAGCAGGTGCGACATCAGGTAATAACAGGACAAATTCTTCGCCGCCATAACGGGCCACAAATTCGGTATCTCGTAGTGAGTTTTTCAATGCCATTGCTATAACTTGCAAGGTTTTATCACCTGTGCTGTGGCCAAAACTGTCGTTGATGGTTTTGAAGTGATCGATATCGGCAACGGCAACCCACAGCGGGGACTTATGCCGTTGATAGTTACGGTATTCTAGCTCCATGCGCTCTTCTAATGCAGCACGGTTAGGCAATTGAGTTAAGCTGTCGAGTAAGTTGAGTTTTTGTTGTTCAAACAAACGCTCTTTGTAGGTGTTAGCCTCACTACTTAACTCATTAAGCTCTTTACGCATTGTCTCCATCGACTTGCGCAGCAGAGCTTGCTCTCTTTGCTCTAGGGCTTCTTTACGGGCTAATGCCGAGCGGATAGAGTTAAGTTGCTCTGTTAGTTGAGCTTTAAGGTCAACGACGTCTTCCACATCGATAATGATTTCACCGGCGTTGTCGACGCGGGTGTTAATCTCACGATTTAGCTGGGTTTTTAATTGGAAGCTACGTTGATTGTGATTGTAAGATTCGCTCACCACCTCACGCACTGCGGCTAAGGCATCGTTGAGGGCAAACAAAAACTCTTGCGATGCCGATTTCTCGCGGGCGATGTTATCAAGCAATAAGGCTAAAATGGTTTGGTAGGCTTCGAGCAAACTGTCAACTTCAATCTCAGAAGAGAGCACTTCTTTGATCACTAGGACTTGGTCACGCTGATCTTTACGGAACTCGATTTCTGAAATCATCTGCGCCAGTTCGTGGGCGAGTTGCCTGTGCTTAGGCAAGACATCGAGTTTTTCTGATTCGTTAAATTCTAGCTGTAATATGGTTTCGTAGAAGCCGATGATTTGCTTAACTTTAGGAATATATTCCCAAACCGTGTGGAAAGGTTTAGCCAGATCTTGTTTGAAGTAATTAACTTCTTTTTTGAGTTTTTCAGGTGCAGAGTTAACGCGTTGGATTTGACGGATCACCTGTGACAAACCCGTACGACTCTCTTCGAGTTGTACCATCACGTGGTGATATTGGCCTTTTAACAGGCGCTCGACATCGACTAATTCTGGCAACGCCTCATCGACTCGCTCAAACGTATTTAAGTTATGGCGAAGTTTGGCGAGTTTATTATCCAGCTCAAGATTTTGCCCTTTGCAGGCGAGGCTTAAGTGACCAATAAATTGCAGTAATGTCTGTAACTTTGCATTTCTATCTTCATTGACTTCATCGAGGGCAAGTTTGGCCGAATGGAGTTTCTGTTGCAGCAAGGCAAGTTGTGAAACTGTAGCGCTTGAATCCTTCATCCTGAGTATTGTCCTAACTCTGCAAGGCTAAAAAACATGACAATCCTATGTCCAGATTAGCTGTTAACTCATATGATACTAATGTTATAACACTGGGCGTAGAGTGCAAATGCGATTTGCCTGTGACTCTGTGATTAATTACCGATATTGATCAAATATTTTCCAATAATTGCCTATCTTGGTTGTTTTCCCAGCAAGGCCAGCGAATATCTTCTTTATTCCCGTTGGTCTCTAATCTGATTAATCCACGCTCAATGCCTTTTTCAAGGTGTAAAAATAGTGGATTGGCAAACAAGCTCAAAGGGACAAAGTCGAGCGCTCTAAGGGCAACATAATAATCGTCACTTCCCTCTAAACTGCGGGCACAGGCGAGCGCCATCTGCACGGTTTCAAACTTTAATTTCGCGGCCATTTTAATTTCTGATTTCGCCAGCAGTGGCAAGTTGGCAAAACCAAGGCGGAAATGATGGACTATGTGCTGTTGGTCGAGTTTCAGGCGTACTTGGCTGAGTATTTGTGTCGGCTCAATAGGTTGCGTGAAACGAACCGCAAATACCCCTTGGCGTACCACATAAACAGATGCTGCGAGTGCATCCGTTAGATGATTGGCAATTTGCGCTGTTACTGCATCACTAAAATATTGGCCATAGTCCAGATCCGCCGTAAGTTGGGTGGGAAAGGCGATAATCCCGAGTGCTGTTGTGGATTCCTGACTTTGATTATGGCTTAAGTGCGCTAATAATGCGGCATACCCTAAATTGTGAGTGAAGGGCTCCTGTAGCGTTAATTGAGTTAATGCCGCGTTTTTAGCCGTTATTTTGCGGCGATTTTGTAGCATGAAAATAATCACGAGCAGCAAGAGTCCGGCAATAAGGCTGCAAATGAGCAGTAGCGTGTGAGTGTTGTTGCTTTCTTTCACTGTCTCAACGAGTTTTCCCTGTAGCATGTTGAGCTCAAGTTTTAGCTGTTGCTCTGCAAGGGCAGAGGCCGACACAGGGGAGTCTTTATCTGTCTCAGCTGGCTTTTTACCTAGATCAATGATACGGGCTTGGGCATCGATGGTTTTTGCTAATTCACCTAATTTTTGCGCCGCCGAGGCGATAAGGGTGAGTGCGGATTTTTGTTCATCGACCAGTTTTAAATCGACCGCGAGTGCTAATGCGATATCGGCATGGGCCATCATCAGCGGCCAATCTTGGTTGGTTTGGGCGATTTCACCAATTAAGAGTTCGTTATAAACTTGATAGTGATGGCTTTGTTTTTCTTTGAATATTTGATTGGCCATCAGTAAATATTTTAGGGCGTTAACATTGTCATTAATATTTGAGTAGGCTTGTCCTAAATTATGGAAATTAAGGCCCTGTGCGATGTAGTTACCGCGTTTTGCATCTAATTGCTGGGCATTTAGGTAGTAATCAATCGCTTTATGCCAATCCCCTTGTTCGCCATAGACCATAGCGATCACTGTCATACAACTTGAAAGATAAGTGTCATTGCCCATCTTTTTAAAGCCAGCAGCGGCTTCATGAGCATTTTTAAGCGCTTCATCCCACTGCTTTAAGTCACGGTATACCTTAGAAAGTTGCAATTGCAGATTGGTTTTCATTGAAGGGTAATTAGAACGATTGGAGATCCGAATCGCTTCACTATAATGCTGTAGTGATTTTGTAAGCTGCTGATTAAAATTGTAATAAAAGCCAAGCCTCGCTTCAGCCGCCGCGATTAAGTAATCGTTTCTGAGTTTATAGGCAATGTCGCGGTATGTGTGGAAGTGCATCAGTGCAGGCACTTCCTGGCGGATTAATAAATGTAAGCCACCTAAGTGCTCATGAATATTGTGCTTAAGAATCAATGCTTCGATGTCATAGCTGTCGTTGATGCGGGTGAGCGCTTCATTATACAGGCCAATCGCTTCTTGATATTTTTGCTCGGTACGGCCAAGGTAACGCCCATTCAACATGGCGACCATTGCAAGTTCATAGGGCGATTGCGCCGCAGTGGATAAAACTGCAATCAAGCTTTTTGCGTCTTGAAAACCGACCTTGGTTTTCACGTTCGGCTCCATATTCAGCCGAGTCAGCAGATACAAAATCTGTTCAAATTCGGTTGGACTGTAGCCTTGCTCTTGGGCTGCACGTTCAAATTGGTCACGGTTTTGAAACGAAAGGGGGAAGGAAATGGATTGGTTGAGCGCATCATACATTTGCTGTGGCGATTCTCTTAACTCAACTTCATCAGCTTCGATATCTCGGCTTTGAACGCTAAAAGGCAGTGACAGCAACAGAGTAAATAAAATAACCGTGAGTTTTTGCATTTGAACTGTGATTCCTCATTCCTTAAGTCAAGGAACTTATTTTGTTAGCTTTTGTTAGCGCCTAATGAGGATGCTACATCGACTTGTTATACTTGGAAAAATCATAAGAAGCATAATAACAGAAGGAAGCAAGAGTGAAACCCAACAGATTATCAATCTTGATATTAAGTGCGTTATTTTCGGGCCAAGTATTAGCCGATGTTAAATATCAAATTGACCTCGTTAAACCCGAGCATCATATTGCCCAAGTGAGTGTCACTTTTCCTGAAGTGAAGACCACAGATTTTACTGTCAATTTGCCTGTATGGCGCACGGGTAAATATCAAGTATTGCCTTTGGCCGATGGCGTGCGTTTATTTAGCGCCAAAGACAATCAAGGTCAGGAACTCCCTTGGAAACGTACCGCGAGCGGTGAATGGCAAGTCGCGCTCACGAAGCCAACCAGCGTAACAGTTAGTTATCAGTTGTATGCCAATGAATTAGGCCAAAGGGTGCGCCATATTGATGCGAGCCATGCCTACTTAGATGCCAGCGGCGTGTTCATGTATAGCCCGCAATTTCGCTCTGAGCCGGTATCGGTTCAATTGAACGTTCCTGAAGCGTGGCAAAGTTACTCAGGTATGGCATCAGGCACACCAGCGCATTCTTTCATCGCACCGAATTACGATGTGTTAATTGATTCCCCTATCGAAACCGGTGTCAGCACCCATAAGCAATTCAGCGCTAATGGCAAAAGTTATGAGTTGGTATTTTGGGGTGAAGGTAACTATGACGCCGATAAAGTCGTTAAGGATTTAACGGCATTAAGTGGTCAAGCAAAGGCGATTTGGGATGATTATCCCTTTGATCGTTATGTGTATATGGTGCACGCCACTAGCGGCGCCAGTGGCGCGACAGAACATTTAAATTCTACGGTTATCCAACTGCCGCGTTTTAGTTTTCGTGAACGCAAGGATTACCTGCGTTTTATTAGCACTGCATCCCATGAGTTTATCCATACTTGGAACGTAAAGGCTTATCGTCCTGCGGGACTCGTGCCATACGATTATCAACATGAAAACATGACGGAATTACTGTGGATGGCCGAAGGCTCTACCAGTTATTTCCAAGGTCAGTTACTGCTGCGTGCTGGGGTGATGACGCCTAAAGAGTTCCTCGAAGACTTAGCTAAACGCGTGGAGAAAAACCAGCTTACTCCAGGGCGTGAAACCCAATCAGTCGCCGAGGCGAGTGCTGGAGAGTGGAGCAGTACGGGCGGCGATTATGCGATTAATCACAGTGTGAATATTTATTCTGAGGGTTACTTAACCTCTTTGGCGTTAGATTTCTCTCTGCTGCAGGATACGAAACTTAAGCATTCATATCGCGATGTGCATCGCCGTTTATATCAAGATCACCGTGTGCCAAAGGGCTATGCTGTTAGCGATGTGCAGCATATCCTCAAAGACTTATCCGGCAAAGATTATGCGCCTTGGTGGCAGGCAAACGTGAATAGCCCGATGAGTTTAGATTTCCCTGAGTTGTTATCGCAGGCTGGGTTAGTTTTGTCCTATGGTAAAGATTCAAAAGCCAAGGCATTTGCCGGCATGACGTTAAGCAGCGTCCATGGCTCTTTAGTGTTAGACCAAGTGCTGCGTAATGGCCCTGCATGGCAAGCGGGGATTGTTGCGGGGGATGAAGTATTAGCGATTAATGGTCTTAAGGTGACGGCTGCAGGTTTTGATAAGCGCATCAACGACTTTAAGGCTGGCGATAGTATTGAAGTAACATTATTCAGCAACGATAAAATCAAGCAAGTTAAGCTCACCCTTAGTGAACAGCAAAGCGGTAAGCTAGTGCTTAAGGGTGATGCGAAAGCGACTAAACAGCAAAAAGCCTTCTTCAAGGCTTGGTTAGGCATTGATTGGCCGTTTGATAATAAAGGTGAGTTAGTGTCTAAAACCAATGACTAAAGCTAAGGGTATTCGACTTGCGATTAAGCCGAATGCCTTAATCTTAGGCGTTTAGTAGATATAAAAAAGGCGCACCCTCATTTAGAAGTTGCGCCTTTTGTTATTTCAACTCGCTCATCCGAGAAGAATATGAGTGAGTCGCTAATTTAGTTTACCTAACTCACTCACTTGGGTTACTCACTTAGCTTAAATTTAGTACAGCTTAAACTTGTGCTTCTTCGAGTCCACCAAGTGCTGCCACGAGCGCATGCATCAAGGCGACTAACTCGCTGCCCATTAAGGCAAAGTCGGCATCTAAACGTGCCATAGGGTCATCAGTGCCGACTTCATCGTTACCTGCTCTAAATTCTTCTGAGAATTTAAGGCGTTTAACGCTGGCATCCGATTGCAATAATAGTGCAATCGATTGGCCGAAATGCAGTGCTAACTTGTGGACTTGCTTGCCTGTTGCGAGGTGAGCTAATACTTCGTCTTCTTTTAAATCCTGTTGCTTGAAACGCACAATGCCACCTTCATCCGCTTCGGATTTAAGTTCAGCTTCATCTTGCATTTCAAAAGGTAATGGCGCGCTGCCAAGTTTTAACCATTCGGTTAAATTGGATTCGACTGGCGCTTTAAAGCTCAATGGGATCACTGGCAGACTACCGAGTGCTTTGCGTAGGAGTGCTAACAATTCTTCGGCCTTAGTGGCGCTTGAACTGTCGACAAGGATCATTTCCAGTTCTGGCAATATCAGTGCGTGAGTCTGGCTGCGGCGTGAAAAGGCGCGGGGCAGTAAACTTGTGATGATTTCATCTTTTAGCGCATCTTTTTCTTTTTTCGCCATCTTACGATTTTCTTCATCTTCAATGAGGGCGACTTTTTCTTCTAGGGCTTCTTTGACGACTTGGCCTGGGAGGATTTTCTCTTCTTTAGTCACACAAATCAGATGGCGATTGTCGGCGCTGTGTACCAAAGAACTGCCTTTTTTGCCTAACGCATTTGAGAAACCAAATTTACTGACATCTTGGCTTGAGCACGGGGAGAAAGTGAAATCGGCCAACGCAGTTTCTAGCGCTTCGGTTTCGACGGCAAAAGGTTTATTGAAACGATAAAGAGTAAGATTTTTAAACCACATAAGAGGCGCTCATTGAAAATTAAAGTGGCAGTTTACGGCATAGTTTGGGCGGGGTAAACCTGTGTTCGACAGCTAATTTCTAGTGGCTAATCAGAATTCATTAAACTGTAACATAAGAATTAACTCGGCTGTAGGCCCCATCTTTACTGGGTTTAGCACCAAGCTTAGCGTCAGCTTTTTTACCTTGTGCACTAAATGGTCACAATTGAAATAAAACTGAAACACATTCATTGCACACTTTCGGTCGTTCCAAACCAATAACCAAGACGAACATAACGTCGAAAGGATTAAATGATGAACGTTTTTTGTAAAACTCTACTTGCTTCTGCGCTAGCTTCTGCAACTCTGGCTTCAGCTTATGCCGCTGAGCCACTGACTGTTTATGGTAAGTTGAATGTCACCGCTCAATCAAATGATGAGAAAGGTGATGCTACAACAACTATTCAAAGTAATGCTTCTCGTTTTGGTGTGAAGGGTAATTTCGAACTGTCTAGCTCGCTGGAAGCCTTCTATACAGTTGAATACGAAGTTGATACAGGTGCTGCGACTAGCGACAACTTTAAAGCTCGTAACCAATTTGTTGGCCTAAAAGGCGCATTCGGTTCGTTCTCTGTGGGTCGTAACGACACGCTGTTAAAAATCTCTCAAGGTAACGTTGACCAATTCAACGATTTATCTGGCGACTTAAAAAGCCTGTTCAAAGGCGACAACCGTTTAGGTCAAACTGCGACTTACTTATCTCCATCAATCAGCGGTTTTGTATTCGGTGCGACTTATGCTGCTGAAGGTGATGCTGACCAACAGGGTCAAGATGGTTTCAGCTTAGCCGCTATGTACGGTGACGCTAAACTGAAAAAATCACCTATCTATGCTGCTATTGCTTATGACTCAGATGTGAAAGGTTATGAAATCCTGCGTGCATCGGTTCAAGGTAAAATCGCTAATTTAACTTTAGGCGGTATGTACCAACAACAGGAAGAAACTTATAAAAACGCGCTGCCTGTAACGACGGATAGCGTTAATGGTTACCTGTTCAGTGCCGCTTACGATATCGATGCTGTTACTTTAAAAGCACAATATCAAGACATGGAAGATAAAGGTGATTCATGGTCAGTAGGTGCTGATTATGCACTGGCTAAACCGACTAAAGTCTTCGCTTTCTACACCAATCGTTCGTTAGAAGCGTCTGCTGATGATGACAAATATATCGGTGTTGGCTTAGAACACAAATTCTAAATCCAGTATTAAGATTCAATTAAGGAGGCATATAGCCTCCTTTTTTATTGCTATAAACAAACAGTTATATAAACTTATTATGACAAATATCGCTACTATATGGCTCGAGCGGCGTGCTTATTCATAAATCTGTAATAAAAATGACTAATAATAGCCGTGTTGACATTCACTGACAGAAAATCACTTATGACTGCAAGGATATTGATAGTAGAAGACGAGTTAGCCATCCGCGAGATGCTGACTTTTGTAATGGAACAGCACGGGTTTACCACCTCTGCGGCGGAAGATTTTGATTCGGCCATTGCGCTGCTAAAGGAGCCTTACCCCGATCTGATTTTATTGGATTGGATGTTTCCTGGCGGAAGTGGTATTCAATTGGCGAAACGCTTGAAGCAAGATGAGTTCACGCGCCAAATTCCGATCATCATGTTAACTGCCCGCGGTGAAGAGGAAGATAAAGTCAAAGGTCTCGAAGTCGGCGCCGATGATTACATCACTAAACCTTTCTCCCCTAAAGAACTTGTCGCACGTATTAAGGCCGTATTGCGTCGCAGTGCACCGACTCGTTTAGAAGAAACCATTGATGTGCAGGGCTTAATGCTCGATCCTGTGAGCCACAGGGTGAGCGTAGGCGAGACTGTATTAGATATGGGTCCAACCGAATTTCGTTTATTACACTTTTTCATGACCCACCCAGAACGTGTCTACAGCCGCGAACAGCTGCTCGACAATGTGTGGGGAACTAATGTGTATGTTGAAGACAGAACCGTTGACGTGCATATCAGACGCCTTCGTAAAGCCGTTGAAGAGTCTGGTCACGACCGCTTGATCCAAACGGTTCGTGGCGCAGGTTATCGTTTCTCTACACGCATTTAGTGCCGAATAAGTGTTAGGCACAAGTTAGCTTTTAGGCTATCTTGTGCTCCTCTTATTTAGCCTGATGTTTGGGTTTATTTATGTCTGACTCTTATTCAGGGTACCGGTTGTTTACGCGCTTAGCCTTATATCTACTGCTTTGTGCGCTAATAGGTTTATTGGTAGGGAAACTTCTCTGGATACTCTTTATCGGCATGCTAGGGCTGGTTTGCTGGCATTACCGACAATTATCACGGCTTAACTTTTGGTTATGGCGCGATAGGAAACTCACGCCGCCGCAGGGCAGTGGGAGTTGGGAAGGGGTGTTTAATGGCATTTATCGCCTTCAAGGGAAAAATCGTCGACGTGTCGGTCAATTAGCCGCATTGTTGGCGCGATTCCGCCAAGGTGCAGAGGCGTTACCCGATGCCGCTGTGGTGCTCGATTCAGAGCATAATATTTTATGGTGCAACAAGTTAGCGCAGCTTATTCTCGGTTTTGTTTGGCCGCAGGATAATGGCCAGCGTATTGATAACTTGATCCGCCATCCTGATTTTTCCGCTTATATTAAATCCGCACAATACAAAGAGCCGCTGGAGTTACCTTCGCCAGTATCGGATAGGCGTTTGCTTGAGATCCGTATCATGGCCTACGGTGACAGGCAGCTATTGTTAATTGCGCGGGATATCACTCGTATACGTCAGCTTGAGGGCATGCGTAAAGAGTTTGTCGCCAATGTGTCACATGAGCTGAAAACGCCGCTCACTGTGCTACAGGGTTACCTTGAAATGATGCAAAGCATGGCGGAACCCGATTCGATGAACGTCAAGCCGCTGGCCTTAATGCAGCAGCAGACGCGGCGAATGCAGTCCATGGTCGAACAGCTATTGATATTATCGCGGATTGAAGATGCGGCCGATATCAACCTCGAACATACAGTGAACATGACGCAACTGATGGAGGTGCTGAAGGAAGAAGCTAAAGCGCTGGCACAAGACAGATACGAGCTGAGCTTCTATTGCGAACCTGGGCTTGATTCCCATGGGAATGAATTGCAGCTTCGAAGCGCTTGTTCTAATTTGATTTCTAATGCGATTCGTTACACTGAACCCGGCGGCAAAATCACAGTGCAGTGGCGCAGTATGGCCACGGGAGCCATTTTTAGCGTAACGGATACGGGCGAAGGCATTGCGCCCCAGCACATAGGTCGATTAACTGAACGTTTTTATCGGGTAGACAGTGCGCGTTCAAGGCAAACTGGTGGCAGTGGTTTAGGTCTTGCGATTGTAAAGCATGCACTTAACCATCATCACAGTGAGCTTAAAATCAGCAGTGAAGTGGGTAAAGGCAGTACCTTTAGCTTTGTTATTCCCTTGCATCTTATCGAGCGTAAGAAATAAATTGCTTGATTGAAATATTCGCAATTAATGATAAAAACAGGTCACTATGGCCTGTTTTTTTTATTTCTAGGGCTACTGAGTTCATTATTAATGACAGAAAAAATCGATATATAACGCATTGTCATCTAAGTGTCACATCACGGACATAGAATTGTCATTGTAGCGATTGATACTGGCTGCGTCTGAAGAAACTTAAGTTACGAATTAGTTAGCTTACTACTGGAGCACATAATGAAACTGAAAAAGCTTGTCGGCGCGATTACCCTAACAGCCGCTGGTGTATTCTCTGCAACTGCGATGGCATCGATTGATCAATCTCTGCCAACCTATGAAAAAGCAAGTGGCGTGTCAGGCAACTTATCATCTGTAGGTTCAGATACGTTAGCCAACATGATGACACTTTGGGCTGAAGAATTTAAACAAATGTACCCTAACGTCAATATCCAAATCCAAGCGGCAGGTTCTTCTACTGCGCCACCAGCGTTGACTGAAGGCACTTCACAATTCGGCCCAATGAGCCGTAAGATGAAGCCTAACGAAATCGAAGCGTTTGAAAAACATTATGGTTATAAGCCAACTGAAATTCGTGTAGCTATCGATGCTTTAGCGGTATTTGTTCACAAAGATAACCCAATCAAAGGGTTAACCGTTGAGCAAGTTGATGGTATTTTCTCTTCTACTCACAAATGTGGTAGCAGCGATATCCAACGTTGGGGTGAGTTGGGTTTAGACGGTAACTGGTCTGCTAAAGACGTACAACTTTACGGTCGTAACTCTGTATCAGGTACTTATGGTTACTTTAAAGAGCACGCACTGTGTAAAGGTGACTTTAAAGCCAACGTGAACGAGCAGCCTGGTTCTGCATCTGTCGTGCAATCAGTTTCTCAATCTCTAAACGCGGTTGGTTACTCAGGTATTGGCTACAAAACCGCTGGTGTTAAAGCAGTGGCAATTGCTAAAAAAGGTAATGAGTTTATCGAAGCAACGGCAGAAAACGCAGCTAACGGTACTTATCCATTATCACGTTACCTATATGTTTACGTGAACAAGCAACCAAATAAAGACTTAGCACCAATGGAAAAAGAATTTATCCGTTACGTGTTGTCTAAGCAAGGCCAGCAAGTAGTTGAAAAAGATGGTTATGTTACTATTCCGAAAAGTGTTGTAGCCAAAGATTTAGAAAAAGTGGGTATCCGCTTGTAAGTTAAACGGCTTGTGACTCAAGGACCTCCTCGGAGGTCCTTTTTGTTTTTTGGGTTTTATCTGAACTGTGTTGTTTGGTCATTTTGTCTGGTAAATGCCAAATCAAAGACATAAAAAAAGCAACCTAAATAGGTTGCTGTAAATTCCAAATCGGAATCTTGGGACGGTCGCGCTAGAAACCATCTAAAGGAGAATGATGATGAACGAAGAAACTCATTGCAAAGATTCGGTTCATAATATCTGACTCAGCATCTTTAAATTAGTTCAGAGAAAGTGCGAAATATTTTAAATAATTTTGCATATGTTTTTTTAAAGAGGTGTGAGCCTCGATTTTTTGCTCCGTTTGTACCTCGCAATTGGCGTCGTAGACTATTGCCCCGCAATTCTTGCATGACACAAGAGAATCGATTGCAGCTCTGTGATTGCCACCAAAGATGAATTGTTACAAAAACTCGCCGATAAGCTGATCTAAAACTCTGCTACGATTTGCCTCTGAGCAAATGTGCAGTCGATAATAATCTGTGATGAGTTATGGCTGTGAGTCGTTATAACAACGACAAGTTATGCAGTATTGCTCTACAGCTGCGTTCACTATTATGCATTCAAACTTACCCTTTACAATTGAGCCAGAGATAGGGGGCTAGCGCCCATCGCCCTGTGCCCATAACTTGAATATTGAGGCGACAGTGTTACAACCAACTAAGACTAAGAATACCTTAGCGGATGCCACGACTTGGGATTTCACCCGAGATTACCATTCTTTTGCTAATACCGAACAAGTGCAAGTGACCCATGTCTCTTTGGATTTGCTGGTGGATTTTGACGCGCAGCGTCTTTTTGGCAAAGCGACGCTGTCCTTGGATTACCTTGAGCTTGATGTCACTGAACTTTGGCTCGATAGCCGCGATCTCACCATACTCGCGGTTACTGCCGTGGATGCTGCTGATACAACGAGTGTTTCGACAGCAGAAAATGAAGCGCCGCTCGATTTTCTACTAAGTGACGCCAATTCTATTCTCGGGCAAAAAATATGCATCAGTTTGCCAACGTCACCTTGCAAGCAGGTTTGCATTCACTATCACACCTCTCCAGCCGCCCAAGGATTACAGTGGTTAGCGCCTGAGCAAACTGCGGGTAAACAGTTACCTTATCTCTTCAGTCAATCGCAACCGATCAATGCTCGTAGCTGGATCCCACTGCAGGACACGCCTAAGGCGCGGATAACCTTTGATGCTAAAGTGCAAGTGCCCAAAGGCATGCGAGCCGTTATGAGCGCGATGAATCATCCCGACACGCCGCTTAATGGTGTGTTTCACTTTGAGATGGAACGACCTATTCCGACCCATTTGATGGCGCTGGCCGTCGGTGATATTGCCTTTCAAGCGATAGGCCCAAGATGCGGGGTGTATACTGAGCCAAGTATGTTGGCGGCCGCCGCAAAAGAGTTTGAAGACACCGAACATATGCTCGAGGTTGCCGAGTCATTGTTAGGTCCTTATGTGTGGGACCGTTACGACATGATTATCCTGCCGCCGAGTTTCCCCTTTGGCGGGATGGAAAATCCACGTTTAGCCTTTCTAACGCCCACACTTATCGCCGGCGATAAAAGCTTGGTTTCCACCGTTGCCCATGAGTTAGCGCATTCGTGGACGGGCAATTTAGTCAGTAATGCAACCTGGCGAGATCTCTGGTTAAACGAAGGTTTTACGACTTACTTTACTAACCGTATTGTGGAAGCGGTTTACGGCAAAGAACAAGCAGAGTTGGAGTGGGTGATAGAGTTTGGTCGCTTAACAGAAGAAATGGCGTCTTTGCCTAAGGATAAACAAACCTTGCCCGCCAATGTGCAGCAGGGCGATCCTAACCTTGCCTTTAATCGTTTTACCTATGATAAAGCCTCGATGTTTGTCCATGATCTCGAGCGCAGACTAGGGCGAGTGGCGTTTGATAAATTTTTACGCAATTATGTGGACCATTTTGCCTTTAAGGCGATTACCACCGAAGTGTTTGTAGAATACGCGCAGCAAACCTTACTGCCATTACACTCAGATAAGATCACCGAAGCCGAGCTGTTAACGTGGATTTATGGCGAAGGTTTGCCCGAGGGATATTGCGGACCAACATCCATGAGTTTAGATAAAGTGGATGATGCGCTGGCGTGCTTTATACAGGGAACGGCCGCGAGCCTATTAAGTGTAAAAGATTGGCGAGTACATAATTGGCAGTATTTTTTGACCCAATTACCGGAAGTCATCAGCCAAGTACAACTGATGGATCTGGATGAAACCTTCCAATTTACCCAATCGACTAACGCAGAAATTGCCTGTGATTGGTTTAGGGTGGCGATTCGCAATCATTACGACCCTGTGTTGCCGGCTTTAAGTGCTTATTTAGTGCGTATTGGCCGCGGCAAATTTGTGCGGCCACTTTATGCGGAGCTGCAAATCGCGGGGTATCACTCTGAATTAAAAGATATCTATGCAAAGGCTCGCGCAGGCTATCACCCTTCAATTCAAGTTCAATTGGACAAGTCGTTAATATTATAGACATTTAGGCGATTATAGAGATTTAGGTATGATAGAAATTTAAGTAAAAAAAATGGCAACCTAAGGTTGCCACAAGGAAATCAGTGCGGGATACAAATAGAATTCAGTGCGCTAGCGTGTTTTCTATTGTGTCCCAAAAGGGAGATGATGATGAACGACCAACTAATTAGACTCAATGCGATAAAACAGAAACTGTGTCATTTGAGTAGATGAAACTGTGATTCCACATATTTCATTCTCAAGCTGCATTTAATCTTATCCGTTAATCCTTACCTATACTCAGAGTCGCCATTTTTAATTAAGTTCATCGATATCGCAAAAAAATTCCAAAAAGTTTAAAAAAGATTTTCTGAGGGATAAAAAGCAGTTGAAATGAGCTGTTACATTTATTTTACATATATATCATTGGGATAAAAAAAGGCAACCCAATGGTTGCCTAGTGACCTATTCCTAGGTCAAGGGGGCCGCGCTAGAAGCCCTAGGGAGATGATGAACATGAAAAAGACATTCACTGTTCAATATATTTGAGGGGCTTGTACGGTTAAAGTTCCATAAAAAGTTAAAATAAATCTAAATTTTTATAAAACGCAAAATTTCAAATAGATAGCGAGTAAATTATTTTAGCAAAGCGGCAATTTTACTTTCTAACGCTTCGGGTTTCGTGGTCGATGCAAATCGTTCAATCGCTTCGCCTTGGCGATTAACTAAAAATTTGGTGAAATTCCATTTGATACCTTGAGTACCTAATACACCGGGAGCGGCTTTCTTAAGGTATTGATAAAGTGGATGGGTATGTTCGCCATTCACTTCTATTTTAGAAAATAGTGGAAATGTCACGCCAAAATTCAATTCACAAAAGGCTTGAATACCTTGCTCATCGGCTTTTTCTTGGGCGCCAAATTGATTGCAAGGAAAGCCCAAAATCACTAATCCTTGGTCTTTATATTTTTGATATAACGCTTCTAATCCCTTGTATTGCGGTGTAAATCCACATTCACTGGCGGTATTGACGATTAAGAGAACTTTGCCTCGATACTGCTCTAAACTTACCGCGTTGCCTTGAATGTCTGTCGCTGATTGGCTGTATATGTTCGTAGTCATGTTCACCTCCATAGGATCTAAGTCAAACAGCATAAACCTAAAAAAGGTTTTCAGCAATATAGTTGTGCACAATTTATTTTGTGAGTTTGCTAATTTACTTGATTATCAATATAGTTACAGCAATTTTGTAGCTAAAGAAAAGGGCATCTGTGTGACAGAAAATGACGCAGAATACGAAACAAACATGCAAGCGGACGTGGGGCAGGTTGTTCAACAACTCACTGAAGTTGAAGGCGAAGAACAAGCTGAAGTGTTCAGCGAAATTCTGAATGACTCAGAACCTGGAACCATAGCCTTAGCGCTTGAATCCTTGCCCTTGGATGAGCGTTACGAACGTTGGCAGCAAGTTGAATTTGCTGACCGAGTGACAGTGTTGAGCTTAATGCGTGCCGATCCGCGCATGGGGATCCTCAAACGGATGCCCGACAATGAAGTGGACTTGCTATTTGCCCAGTTAAGCCCAGAAGATTTAATTGAGTGGAGTGACTATCTCCCTGAAAGTTTTACCGATCGCGCCTTGGCTCAGATGGGCGAGCGTCAGCGACAACGATTCGAGCTTTACGATCAGTACTCTGAGAATGAAATCGGCCGTTATACCGATCATCAAATGTTGGTGCTCAGTGATAAGGCGAGCGTTGCTCAGGCACAGCGCTTTTTCCGCCGTATTGAACTCGATTGTAACGACAATTTGTTTATCGTTGATGATCAAGATAAGTATCAAGGTACAGTGCGTCGGTATGACATTTTTAAGCATAATCCCGATGAGTTATTGATTTCACTTTTGTCCGAGGATAGCCGTGCGTTATCCGCTGACACGAGTTTATTGGAAGCGGCCGAAGCGATAGAGCACAGCCGCGAAATTGAATTGCCTGTGATCGATGAGTCTGGCGAGTTAATTGGTCGCGTGACGCTGCGAACCGCGACCGCTTTAGTGCGTGAACATTATGAAGCGCAGTTGATGGCAACAGCGGGTATGGATGAGTCCGACGACTTGTTCGCGCCGATTATGAAGGGCGCCCAGCGCCGCGCTGTCTGGCTCGGGATTAATTTGCTGACGGCTTTTCTCGCTTCGGCGACGATTGGCTTATTTGAAAATGTGTTATCCCAAGTGGTCGCGTTAGCAGTGTTAATGCCGATTGTCGCTTCTATGGGCGGTATTGCGGGTAGTCAGTCGTTGACGCTGATGATCCGCGGTATGGCCATGGGACAGATTTCAGCAGGTAACTTGTTTTCGTTAATGAAGAACGAACTCGGCATTGGCATAGTTAATGGATTTTTGTGGGCAATAGTCATAGGTTTAGTCGCTGGCTGGTGGTTCGGAGAAGCGACCATAGGCATAGTGATTGGCTGCGCAATTTTGATTAACATGGCCGTGGCGGCAATTGCTGGTGTGGTCGTGCCTATGGTGCTGCAGAAGTTTAATCAAGATGCAGCGCTGTCGGGGTCAGTGATCTTGACCACAGTAACGGATGTGGTGGGCTTCTTTACTTTCTTAGGTATGGCGACCCTCTTATATCTGTAGTGCATTGGTATATAAACAGTTATATCAATAGTGCTCTGTTAGATTTGTAGTGTGAGAGCGATAGCAAAGTGGGATAGTGAGTGCACAGCTAAGTGGCGTTCATTCCCCGTATGTTGGCAACATTAACGGTTTAATCTGGATATGAGTGACATTCAGTTTGTAATAAGTGAACAGCTAGAGGAATTAGCGCTGGCGGCCCAATTGATTGATGGGCGTGATGATAACGCCCATCAGCTGGATCATCAGGTATTTTTCGATTCTCGTGCGGTGATCTTAGCGAAAACCTTTGAGGGTGAGATAGTCGGTTGCGCTGCGATAAAAGCCGGCAAAGGTACAGTGGGTGAGCTAGGTTATTTGGTGGTGTCGCCCCATTATCGGCGTCAAGGTATTGCCCAAGGTTTAACGCAAAAACGTATCGAAGTGGCTAAGGCTTTAGGGATCATGATTTTATACGCCACTATTCGCGCCGAGAACACCTCGAGCCAAGCCAATTTATTGAAGGCTGGCTTTCAGTTTTGGCGTGATTACTTGAGTATCCGCGGCACGGGCAACACTGTGGGTTGGTATTACTTAGCCTTAAGTGCCAATGTCGACGCTGAAGCGATAATGCTGTCTTTAGTGGGTGATCGCATTCAAGCGGTATAATTGTGCTGTAAGTGAAAAGGCTTAGATCTTCAGCTGTTTCGAGTTTGTTTTACATTTGTATATCCATCGCAAAAAATCCCCATTTATACGCAAATAGGCTGATTTTCTTTATTTATTCGGTATGATCCGCGGCTATTACCCACAGTCATTTATTGAGGTGTTTTTATGGCTAAGTTCAGAGTAGCAAGTGTTTTATTATTGAGTGCAGCAGCGCTGCAAGTGAATGCGTCAGAATTTAATCTTGGGTTGAACAACGATGTGGTTTCTACTGAGTTAGAGCTGCAATTGAACAAAGATACTAACGCAGTGTTAGGTTATATCTATGCCGACGAGGGCGGCCATATTGCCCAAGGTGCAATGCACATGACCCATGATGTGGGTGTGCATCACTTTGAAGTTGGCGCTAAGTTAAGTCAGCTTTGGTCTGACTATTCTCCAAATGGTAGCGCCATTTCTGTTGGTGGCCGTTATGCGTTATCTATGGGGCCTAATATTTCATTACACGCCGCTGCTTACTATGCGCCGTCAGTCTTGTCGTTTGGCAATGTTGATGGTCAATATGAGCTCGATTCAAAAGTGCAATATCGCGTAACGCCAAACATGGCGTTTTATGTCGGTTATCGCAAAATTGCCTATGAGTACGATGACGCCCGCGATTTCACTTTCGAAGATGGCGTGTATATTGGCGGCAAATTCCGCTTCTAAAACCAATCGTTTTGATCTCGCTGCGTTAACTTAGCAGTCGATGACAAGAGCCGGCCAAGGTCAACTTCGCCGGCTTTTCCATTTTGCTTTTAGCTCGCTGTAGCTGGGCAATATGGATGAGAAAATGACTAATCCAATGCCGATTAGCATCACTAGGCCGAGTTCTTCACCGAGTATCCACCAGCCGAACAAGGCTGCAAAAATCAATCCGGTATATTCAACAGGCGCCATTTGGCTCGCATCAGCACGTCGATAGGCATGGATGATGAGATAAGTCATACCAATATAAAATAGTCCCAACGTTAATCCCACCTGTGCTACTGGCAAACTAAAATCCGCGCCTTCGTATAAGGTCGCTGGTATCAGAAATATCATCGCAAAGGCATTAGACCAAAAGAGCATAGAGAAAGGATGTTCATGGGTCGAATAGGCCTTTAAAATCAAACTATTCAACGCCGACGTCATAGCGCCGAAAAAGGCTAAACCTATATACAGGTTAAACTCTGTTGGTTGGCTGATGAGTAAAATGCCAGTAAAGCCAATGATCCCCGCAACTGAGCGTCGATAGCCGATGCGTTCATGTAAAAATAACGCAGAAAGCACCAGAAGTAACAAAGGTGAGGTATAAATCACGGCGGTTACTGTTGCGAGGGGAAGATGCAAAATGGCGAGCATAAAAATGGCGTTGCCGAGCCCAATCAATAGGGCGCGGGCAAGATGCACTTTATAATAAGGGCTCAGCTTGAGGTTACCCTGTAAGCGCCATACGAAAGGCAGCACTAGCAAGGTGGCAAAGAGTTGTCTGTAGAGCACCAGTTGGAACACGGGTACATCATTTTCAAGCAACTTCACTAACAGGTTGCCACTGGCAATCAGTAATTGTGCGGCTAAAATCATCAATAGAGGCAGCATAGGAACCCAGCAAAAAATAAGTCAGTATTAAGTTGTATTTTTGATTTCAGGCCACGGTTTGGATTTTGAGACTAAAATACCTCCATACGACATGGGATATTCGACTAATTTAGCCTAATTGATTGTAAAAAACTAAATGTAGCCATAAAGTTAACCTACAATTCCAACTATCGACTAAGATTGACAGCATTAGCATTTACTTCATAGCTGTTTAAATGATCTATGGCCCTTTAACTTAATAAGCCGATGAACAAACTTAAACAAACCCTATTTTGGTGTTTTTTACTTTTTATATGGACATTAAGTCCCTCTGTATTAAGCGCTGAAATTGCGTTCGATTCGCCGTATTTGTTCCATGCTCAAGCGGATCAACAGCCCCCAAAACAGTTTGATGCCGTACCCAATTGGATGGGCCAACTCGATGAAGCTAATTCTGTGAGTTTAACTGGCGGTGACTATTGGATGATCACGCCTGTGATGGTTAATCAGCGTCAGTCGAATTGGGTAGTGGATGCCAGTAATTCAATTATCGAATCTGTTGATTACTGGATACTCGGTAGTGACGGCAGTACACAACATGCCCACAGCGGTTACACCGCCCCCTACGAATTTTTATTCGATTATGGCCGTAAGGTTACCTTAAATATGGGTACGGATTATTGGCTGTTAGTTAAGCTGAGTAGCCGTTATTATTCATCGCCTCCCGAGATTGCCCTACAAAGCGTGACGGATCATCAGTTGATGTCTGATCGCCTCGCCATGGCCGTGCTGCTGTGCCTAGGCGGCTTATTATTTATCGCCTTATATAATATTCTGATTTATATCTCTATTCTCGATAAAGCTTTTCTTTATTATGGCCTTTACGTCTTCGCGTATTTTGGTGGCTGGGCACTGACCTTCCATTTGCCAGCGCACTTGTTTAATTTCCATTATCTTGAGTTGCATCATCTGTTTTTCATCAGTTTGCCTATTTTTAATATCATGTTTTACAAGCACTTCTTGCAGTTACCTAGCTACTCACCGCGATTGTGGCGCCTTAGTCAGTATTTAATGTTTGCTTGTATTGTGGCTTTGCCGACCAGTATTTGGTTGTTGTCCTATACGGCGATTATTGCCTCTGTGCTAATTATGCTGTGGATTGCCCTAGCGATTACCTGCGGTAATGTATGCTTGATAAAAGGCTTTGCTCCTGCGCGTTATTTTATTCTCGCCTTTACTTGTTTACTCTTGCCTGCGGTAATTATTTTACCCGGTAATATGGGGCTAACCCCTGATTTCATTGAACATGCTGAGCTGGCGACGCTGATGGGTGGCACGGCCGATGCGTTACTGCTATCCCTGGCGTTAGCCAATAAGCTCAAGTTACTGGCGGAGGAACGTAAGGCGCATATTGAAGAGTTAGCGATTGCATGGGAAAAGGCACGTTTAGATGGTTTGACCCGAGTAGGTAATCGCTATGCCTTTGATGAGTATATGAATTCGCAACTAGGCTTCGCCGATAAAGTGGTGCAGCCTATGGCGTTAGCGCTATTGAATATCGATAGCCTGA
Organism: Shewanella hafniensis; assembly: GCF_019655335.1. Taxonomy (GTDB): domain Bacteria; phylum Pseudomonadota; class Gammaproteobacteria; order Enterobacterales; family Shewanellaceae; genus Shewanella; species Shewanella hafniensis. The sequence continues at coordinate 13,606 of NZ_BPFD01000026.1, read as the reverse complement.
AAAGTGTTAACGAAACGCTCGGCCATCAAGAGGGCGATAGACTATTGCAAGTGATAGTGAAATTATTGCAAGCAACGGATCTCGCGCATTTAAAGCTTTATCGTATTAGTGGTGATGAGTTTGTCGTTGTGACACCTTCAGCGGGTATCCCACTATTACTGAGTACATTTAATGGGTTAGGTGAACAATTAGCTAGCCAAGGCTTTAAGGATTGTCAGTGTAGTTTCGGAATATCGTTAAATTCTGAGGTGGCCGATCCCCATGAATGGCTGCGTTCTGCTGATACTCATTTGTACCAATCGCGAATGGATAAGCGTCGCCAAGAGTATGCCGATACCCGTGGTGTCGATGTGAGACTGCATTTAAGCTAGCCAATTCAGCATTCAATAAAACTATTTGCATGGGATGCTAGAACAGAACTAGACAACATAGAAAGGCGCAGATAAATTCTGCGCCTTATTGTTTTTACCTTAAGTATAAAATTGCTTATCTAAGCTATAAATATCAGTATTCTAACTATCAACTTATTCAAGCAAATTTATCTGAGTGACGGTTGATATCACTTGCCCATGGCGAAAGCGGGTTTGCAGGCTATCACCGATCGTCAGTTTATCGGCAGAGTCGACCACTTGATGGTGGATGTCAGTGGTGATGCTGTAACCACGGCTCAAGGTCGCAAGCGGGCTGACGGTTTCAAGCTGATGGGCCGCGTATTTTATCCGTTGCTCACTTTGGCTGAGTTTGTCCTGCAATGCATCCTGTAAGCGACTCGCAAGATAACTTAGGCGGTTCCCCTCAATGGCGAGCTTATGCTTGGGAGATTGCTGTTCAAGGCGACTTGCGAGCAACTGCTGACGACGGCTGAGCAGGTGTAAGCGATTCGACAGCGCCGACTCCAGTCTTAATTGCATCTCATCGAATCTTTGTTCGAACTGCTGCAAGGTCCGTTTGGGATCTTGGCGTTGCAGCCTGTGCTCAAGCAAGCTGAGCCGTCTTTCTTGTTTAAGCTGATAATGTTTCGCACTTTGTTGCAGGCGCGATAAAGCTGTTGCGAGTTTTTGCGCCTTATTGTCGCTATCTTGGGATAACAACTCTGCACCTGCAGATGGTGTTGGGGCGCGAATATCGGCAACGTAATCACTGATGGTGGTGTCGACTTCGTGGCCGACGGCGCTGACCACGGGCAGGGCGCTGTTATAAATTGTGTGGGCGAGGGCTTCGCTGTTAAAACACCACAAATCTTCAAGCGAACCGCCACCACGGGTGAGCAATAATACGTCGACCTCTAAACGCTGGTTGGCGATATTGATTGCCTGACAAATACTCTGTGCCGCAGTTTCGCCTTGAACTTGAGTCGGATAGATAATGACTTCGATTGAAGGGTCGCGCCTTGCGAGTACGTGTAAGACATCGCGAATCGCTGCGCCGGTTGGCGAAGTAATAACGCCAATGCGTTGGATGTTTTTTGGCAGCAATCTTTTGGTATCGGCGGCAAATAATCCTTCGGCGGCGAGCTTCATTTTGAGTGCATCGAATTGCTGGGCGAGTAGTCCATCCCCTGCTGGCAGCATGGACTCAATCAATAATTGATAGTCGCCTCTGGGTTCATACACGCTGATCGCGCCTTTGACTAACACTTGCTGACCATTGATGGGCTTAAAGCTGACCGTTTGGTTACGGCCTTTAAACATGGCACAACGGATCTGGGAAGAGTGGTCTTTTAAGGTGAGATACCAATGACCTGAGCTGGGGGAGGAAAAGTTGGATATTTCGCCATTGAGCCAAATTTTACCCAGTTGTCCCTCTAGAATTTGTCTGACTTCACCATTGAGTCGCGAGACAGTATAAATATTGTTTTTGGCGCCTTGCATCGAATTACTCAATTAAATGGGGATATTTGCTATTTTCCATTTACCAGTGCCGATATGCAAGGTATAATCCCGCCGCAATATTTCACCTCTAAATCCTACTCAACTGGGGAGATGTTGCATATGCTACGTTTAATTAAAGAAGCGCTTACTTTTGACGATGTGTTGCTTGTTCCTGCGCATTCGACTGTACTCCCAAATACCGCCATTCTTAAAACTCGCCTGACCAATACCATTGAATTGAATATCCCACTTGTGTCTGCCGCTATGGACACAGTTACCGAAGCTCGTCTTGCGATCGCTATGGCGCAGGAAGGCGGTTTAGGTTTTATTCATAAAAACATGAGCATTGAAAAACAAGCCGAAGAAGTGCGTAAAGTAAAAATTTACGAAGCGGGCGTGGTTCAACAGCCTGTGACTGTAACGCCATCTACGACCTTAGCCGATCTGAAAGTATTGACACTGAAGAATGGTTTTGCTGGTTATCCCGTGGTTAACGAAGCAAACGAGTTGGTTGGTATCATTACTGGCCGTGACGTACGTTTCGTCACAGATTGGAGCAAAACGGTAGAAGAAGTGATGACGCCTAAAGCGCGTTTAGTCACAGTTGCCGAAGGCACTAAATTAGATGAAGTGCAAAAATTGATGCACTCACACCGTATCGAAAAAGTCCTTGTTGTTGATGATAACTTTAAACTGAAAGGTTTGATCACAGTTAAAGACTTCGAGAAAGCCGAACGTAAACCTAACGCCTGTAAAGATGAGTTAGGCCGTCTACGTGTTGGCGCCGCCGTTGGCGCGGGTGCTGGTAACGAAGAGCGCGTTGATGCACTGGTTAAAGCTGGCGTTGACGTATTACTTATCGATTCTTCCCACGGCCATTCTGAAGGCGTTTTGCAACGCATTCGTGAAACGCGTGCTAAACACCCAACATTGCAAATTATTGGTGGTAACGTAGCTACGGCTGAAGGTGCATTAGCACTGGTTGAAGCTGGCGTTAACGCAGTTAAAGTGGGTATTGGCCCTGGCTCAATTTGTACGACGCGTATTGTAACCGGTGTTGGCGTGCCACAAATCACAGCAGTTTCAGATGCAGCCGCAGCCGTAAAAGGCTTAGGTATTCCGGTTATTGCCGACGGTGGCGTACGTTTTTCTGGCGACTTAGCTAAAGCATTAGCGGCCGGTGCATCTTGCATCATGGCAGGCTCAATGTTCGCTGGTACCGATGAAGCGCCGGGCGAAACTGAACTTTATCAAGGCCGTGCGTATAAATCTTATCGCGGCATGGGTTCACTAGGCGCTATGTCTCAAGGTTCATCTGACCGTTATTTCCAATCTGACAATGCTGCCGACAAACTCGTGCCAGAAGGCATTGAAGGTCGCGTACCTTACAAAGGTAAGTTGAAGGAAATCATCCATCAGCATATGGGTGGCCTACGTTCATGCATGGGCTTAACCGGTTGTGCCACCATTCAAGAACTGAATGAAAAAGCCCAATTTGTGAAAGTAACTTCAGCTGGTATGGGTGAGTCCCACGTGCACGATGTGACTATCACTAAAGAAGCGCCGAACTATCGTTCAGGTTCTTAATCGTTTGATAAAAGGGGCGGCGATAAGCCGCCTCTTTGTAAAGCGTGTGATCCAATACTCAAGGCTGGCTATCGCCGCGTTGAGCAATGTTAAAACAATAGATGAGATAAAGGTTATCCATGAGCGATATTCATGAGCACAAGATACTGATCCTCGATTTTGGATCTCAGTACACTCAACTGATTGCCCGTCGTATCCGTGAAATCGGTGTGTACTGTGAATTATGGGCTTGGGATGTAACAGAAGCCCAAATCCGCGAATTTGCCCCGAACGGTATTATTCTTGCTGGCGGACCTGAAAGTGTTACGGCTGAAAACTCGCCGCGTGCGCCTGAATACGTCTTTACCGCAGGCGTGCCTGTACTGGGCATTTGCTACGGCATGCAAACCATGTCTGAGCAGCTGGGCGGTAAAGTTATCCAAGGTGTGGGCGAAGGTGAATTCGGCTACGCTCAAATTGAAATGCTAACAGATTCGTTGCTATTCAAAGGCATCGAAGATGCGGTTAGCAGCGAAGGTAAACCCTTACTCGACGTATGGATGAGCCACGGCGATAAAGTGTCGGCCATTCCTGAAGGGTTTGTGGCGGTCGCTAAAACGGATACTTGTCCCTTTGCCGCTATGGCAAATGAAGCCAAACAATTCTATGGCGTACAGTTCCACCCAGAAGTGACCCACACTCGCCAAGGTATGCGCATGTTATCGCACTTTGCCTTAGACATTTGTGGCTGTGCGGCGAACTGGAAACCTTCTTCTATCATCGAAGATGCAATTGAGCGCTTGAAGAAGCAAATTGGTGATGATGAAGTGATTTTAGGCTTGTCGGGCGGTGTCGATTCTTCGGTTGTAGCTATGTTGCTGCACCGCGCTATCGGCAAAAAACTGACCTGCGTATTCGTTGATAACGGTTTATTGCGTTTGAACGAAGCTGAGCAAGTGATGGAAATGTTTGGCGATCATTTCGGCCTGAATATCATTCATGTTGATGCGGAAAATCGCTTCCTCGATGCGATGAAAGGCGAAGCCGATCCAGAAGCTAAGCGTAAGATCATCGGCCGCGTATTTGTGGAAATTTTCGATGAAGAATCGAAAAAATGCGCTAATGCCAAATGGTTAGCGCAAGGCACGATTTATCCTGACGTGATTGAATCTGCTGGCAGCGCCACAGGTAAAGCACATGTGATCAAGTCGCACCATAACGTTGGCGGTTTGCCTGACGATATGGAACTGGGTTTAGTTGAGCCACTGCGCGAACTGTTCAAAGATGAAGTGCGCAAAATTGGTTTAGAGTTAGGTCTGCCATACAACATGCTTTATCGTCACCCGTTCCCAGGACCAGGTCTTGGTGTGCGTGTATTAGGTGAAGTGAAGAAAGAATACTGTGACTTACTGCGCCGCGCCGATGCTATCTTCATCGAAGAACTGCATAAAGCCGATCTGTACAATAAAGTCAGCCAAGCCTTTACCGTGTTCTTACCTGTGCGCTCAGTTGGCGTGATGGGTGATGGCCGTAAATATGACTGGGTTGTGTCACTGCGTGCCGTAGAAACCATCGATTTTATGACAGCTCATTGGGCACATCTGCCGTATGATTTCTTAGGTCGCGTATCAAACCGCATCATTAACGAAGTCGATGGCATTTCCCGCGTGGTTTACGATATCTCTGGCAAGCCGCCAGCGACTATCGAATGGGAATAAGTTAATTATCTGAATTAACGATTTAAAGGCGCCTAGTGCGCCTTTTTTGTTATTCATTCTGTTTGAGATCACTAGCAAGAACCACTCGATTTCTCCCGCCGTTTTTGGCCTGATATAGCGCTTTATCAGCAAGGTTAATGATCTCATCTCTATTTAGGTGTTGATTTGCAACGGTTGCGATACCAATACTGACTGTGACGCTTAGATACTGACCTGAAAAATGAAAATCACTTCTTTCAATCAGCGCCCTGAGTTGTTCGGCTTTGAGTTGGGCCGTATGACTATCGCAGTGTTTAAGCTCAATGAGAAACTCTTCACCTCCCCAGCGGGCAACTCTATCTTGTTTACGTAGACTCTTGCTGATGTGTTTTGCAAGCTTTGTTAATACATAATCACCCGCTGCATGGCCATAGGTGTCATTGATTTGTTTGAAGTGATCTATGTCGAGGATTAAGTAAGCACTGGGATTATTGTCGGTACTGTTTTCGACATTTTGATTGAAACTGCGTCGATTTAGCAGCCCTGTTAGCGGGTCGGTATTTGCGGCAATATTGAGTATTTGGTTTTTGGTGATTTGTTGTTGGATTAATTGATAGAGGCCGAACCAAGCGCAGAGAATGCCAAAGGTAAAGAGTAAGTCTTCGACTTCTTGATAGTAACTGGCTTCGAAGGTAGATAATTCATCCAGTATATTCATATTGTTACCTATGAATAGGCTCCCACAGCCAATTAACAGCCAAAGATAGATTTGACGGTTATGTCGCGTGTAGCTGATATAGAACATCATAAATAACCAAATGATAGAACGGATCAATTCAAGGCTGAGTTCGTAATAATTGATTTCGTTATTAATGGACTTGCCGTGCAGCATAATGCAAGAAAAGCCTGCACTTATGATCAGAATTAACCACTGCCAAAAGTATCGAGTCATCGGAGTATCGATGATAAAACCATAGGTAAAGTATAGTGTGATGGCAGTGTTATGCAGGGGGCTTGCATTGGAAATGCTGACTTTGTGATATGTAGGCGATTGGCTGTTATAATCCGGTTTTATTTTCAGGCTAATTAAATGAGCGTGTGAGTGGAGCAAATGCAGCAAGTTGAACAATCGCAGCAGGACGAACATTGGATGCAAGTGGCTATGTTGATGGCCGAGAAAGCCGAGGCCGAGGGTGAAGTACCTGTCGGGGCGGTTCTGGTCAAAGACGGTCAGCAAATTGCGACGGGTTACAACTTATCCATTAGCCAACATGATCCTAGCGCCCATGCGGAAATTTTATGTTTGCGGGAAGCGGGGCGCTTGGTCGAAAACTATCGCCTGTTAGACGCGACTTTATATGTCACCCTTGAACCTTGTGCTATGTGTGCAGGTGCCATGGTGCACAGCCGGATCGCGCGGGTGGTTTATGGCGCTCGGGATGAAAAAACCGGTGCTGCGGGGACGGTAGTGAATTTACTGCAACACCCAGCATTTAATCATCAAGTTGAAGTCACATCGGGTGTATTAGCCGATGCCTGTAGCGCGCAATTGAGTCGTTTTTTTAAACGGCGTAGAGAGGAGAAAAAAGCCCTGAAACAGGCTCAAAAGGCGCTGCAAGCAATTGAGTAAACAGTGGTAAAAGCGACAGGATTAATCCTGAGACTGAATAAAAGTAAAGAAAAGTTTCTGACGATTCAAAATACGACGATGGCGAACTTTGAGTAAAGTACGACGACGCGCGACAGTATTGCTGATGGTTTTTCTTCTCATATTGACCCCATTCATTGTTATTATTGATGCCCTGCAGTGATGTATCGCAGGTCATAAACCCAAGACAGTAGCAGTTGCACTTGAGCGCAGCAATAGCACTGGTCAGATAAGCTGAACTAAGCGATGTTTTTAAGCGTAAACCTAAGTTGCTTAAGCCTGCTTGGTTCTGGCACAGAGTTTCAGATGCTGAGCTCACAGAGCTTTGGTTTAGCAGTTTGGCTTTTTGATTTAAGTTTCTAGAAACCCAGATCTAAAGACTGGGCTCAGGCAATGCGGATTATTGAGGTTGTTCTGTGCTCAATGTTCCAGCGGGAATGGCGGGTTCTTCCGACGCAAGATCGCTCGGTTCTTCCTCGGGGTTTTGCTGTTTCGACTGATTATCTACCCAGACTAACGTGTCGTAGTAGCGGCGAATACTGTCAACGTAATGGACTGCTTCACTGCCTCTGGCGTAGCCGTAGCGGGTTTTTTGATAGTATTTACGCTTTTGCAGTAGCGGTAGTACTTTCTTTAAATCTCGCCACGCATTGGGATTTAACTCCATCGATTCAGCCAGTTTACGTGCATCTTCAACATGGGCATACCCTATATTGTAGGACGCCAGTGCAAACCACATACGTTGACTCTCGGGAATGGATTCCGGCAGACGATTGATCATATCGTTCAAATAGGCCGCGCCGCCGCGGATGCTTTCTTCCGCATCCAAACGGTTGGTGATGCCAATTTCTTTTGCCGTAGGCTGAGTCAACATCATCATGCCGCGTACTCCCGTTGCTGAGCGGGCATGCGGATTCCAATGGGACTCTTGATAGCTAGTCGCCGCAAGTTTTCGCCAATCTAAATTGCCCGCATGGGTTTCAAATAACTGACGATAGCGGGGTAAGACGGTTTCGATGGCGCGGATAAATGCCCGAGTATCGACATAATCAAAGCGCTTCACATGGCCAAAGTATTTCTCGTTGAGATGATCGAGCGTGCCAGCCAGCTTTTCTTGGTGCCAAAAGGCCAGCAACTGACTCATGAGTTCATCACTGCGGGTCGGCGGCAACAGCCAGACTACATCGAGCTTTTCTTCAAGTACGGGGCCAGAGCGCAGATCGGGTAAGTAGCGGCGGTTGATTTGTACGCTGCTGGAATCGGCTATGGTGTAGTCAATTTCTTTGTTGGCGATCATCGCCAGCAATTCTTCGCTGTCTTTGTCGGTAATTTGATCCCACACCAGCGTTGGATAATGCTTTTGCAATTGAGTTAATGTCTCGACGAAGGAAGAGTCGGCGATGACAGTGATCTTACCTTTTAAGTCGCTGATGTCTTTGGGCGCTGGCATGCCTTCGCGATACACCAATACTTGATTAACGCGGTACAGCGGCGGCCCTAGGCGGAACTGTTCACGCCTTGCGGGTGTTTCTGTCATGCCCGCAGCAATCAGGTCGATTTCATTCTTTTTAAGGGCTTCGTACAGTTCGGTGCGATTAGTGTAGGGCACCATTTTCAAGGGCACATCTAAGTATTCGGCGAACAATACCGCCATATCGTAATCGAAACCGCTATCACCTTGGCCCGATGTCATATAAATCTGTGGGCCGTAAAGTGTCCCGACTCTTAACTCAGTTAATTTTTTCGGCACGAATTCTGTGTCGTCCACGGTCACCTGCTGACAGGCAGTCAGTAAGAAACCTAAGATAAGAGCGAACAGGAATCGAGTCATTAAATGTACTTATAGTAAATAAAATCAATATTATAGATAGCGAGTTAACAGTGGGGCATATGGGGTGAACTGGCCGACATTGGTGGGATTATATCCGTTTGTCTGCGATAACGTAAAAAAATCATTCGTGGGGGAAAATGGCGGCTTAAAATGGTCGCGTTTTTTATATCACAGGAAACACTGTTTTGCGTAAGGTCACAGGTGATTTGTGGCAGACATTTCCTTATAATAGCGCCACCTCTGACCCCTGCAATAATAAATAATAAGGTGAATAGACGTGATGGAGATCATCCGCGGAGCCCCTGCACTCTCGACGTTTAGGGTGCAAAAGCTGATGGAGGCCTGCGAAAACGCTGCGCTTCCGGTACGCCAAATCTATGCTGAGTATGTTCATTTAGCGGATTTGAGCGAGTTGCTCGACACAAATGAACGCCAGCAACTTGAAAAAATTCTCACCTATGGACCTGCGATAGAAGCTCATATCCCCCAAGGTTCACTCCTGTTTGTCACTCCTCGCCCCGGTACTATTTCTCCTTGGTCTTCAAAAGCCACTGACATCGCACACAATTGTGGCCTTGGTAAAGTGAAGCGTTTGGAGCGAGGCGTTGCGTATTATGTCGAGTCAGACGCGCTCACTGCGCCTCAGCAACAAGCCCTGAATGCGTTGCTGCACGATCGCATGGTGGAAATTATCCTCGATGATTTTACCAAAGCCGATGTGCTGTTTAAGCGCACTGAGCCTGCGCCGTTTAAGAGCGTCAATATTCTTGGGGAAGGTCGCCGCGCACTTGAAGTGGCTAACACTGAGTTGGGGCTTGCTTTAGCCGAAGATGAAATCGATTATTTAGTCGAGAACTTCGTCCGTTTAGGTCGCAATCCTCATGACATCGAATTGATGATGTTTGCCCAGGCGAACTCTGAGCATTGTCGTCATAAGATTTTTAACGCAGATTGGACCATTGACGGTGAAGTTCAGCCTAAGTCACTGTTCAAAATGATTAAGAACACCTTTGAAACCACGCCTGATCACGTGTTATCTGCCTACAAAGATAACGCTGCTGTGATGGAAGGCTCGGTTGCCGGTCGTTTCTTCCCCGATCCAGATGGGGTGTACAACTACCATACTGAACCTATGCACATCCTGATGAAAGTGGAAACCCACAACCATCCTACCGCCATCAGCCCCTATCCTGGCGCTGCAACCGGCTCAGGTGGTGAAATTCGTGATGAAGGCGCAACGGGCCGCGGTTCTAAACCTAAAGCCGGTTTAACGGGCTTTAGCGTATCCAATTTAAAAATCCCGGGTTTTGTTCAGCCATGGGAAGGTAACTATGGCAAGCCAGAGCGCATCGTGAGCGCGCTGGACATCATGACCGAAGGCCCACTGGGCGGCGCGGCATTTAACAACGAGTTTGGTCGTCCGGCACTGGTCGGTTATTTCCGTACCTACGAGCAGGAAGTCAGCAGCCATAACGGCGTAGAAGTCCGTGGTTACCATAAGCCGATTATGTTAGCCGGTGGTTTGGGTAACATTCGCGAAGAGCATGTACAGAAGGGCGAAATCACCGTCGGCGCTAAGCTGATTGTGCTGGGTGGCCCTGCGATGAACATTGGTTTGGGCGGCGGCGCTGCTTCATCTATGGCATCGGGTCAATCGAGTGAAGATCTCGACTTTGCTTCTGTGCAACGTGAAAACCCCGAAATGGAACGTCGATGTCAGGAAGTGATTGACCGCTGTTGGCAGCTTGGCGATAAAAACCCTATCCAATTTATCCACGATGTGGGCGCGGGCGGTTTGTCGAACGCTTTCCCTGAACTTGTGAATGACGGCGAGCGCGGCGGTTTATTCAATCTGCGTAACGTGCCTTCAGATGAGCCTGGCATGAGCCCGCTGGAAATCTGGTGTAACGAATCACAAGAACGTTATGTGATGTCCGTTGCCCCTGAAAACCTCGCACTATTTACTGCAATTTGTGAGCGTGAGCGTGCCCCGTTTGCGGTTGTGGGTGAAGCTACAGCTGAGAAACATTTAACGCTTAGCGACAGCCATTTCGATAATAATCCTATCGATTTACCGCTTGAAGTCTTATTAGGCAAAGCGCCTAAGATGAGCCGCGATGTGGTATCGGCTAAAGCGGTATCACCCGCGTTAGCGCAAGATAATATTGAAGTTAAAGAAGCGGTTAAACGCGTACTGAGCTTGCCTACCGTTGCGGATAAAACCTTCCTTATCACCATTGGTGACCGCACTGTTACGGGTTTAGTTAACCGTGACCAAATGGTGGGTCCATGGCAAGTACCTGTGGCCGATTGCGCGGTCACAGCGGCAAGCTTTGATACCTACGCTGGTGAAGCTATGTCTCTGGGCGAGCGTACACCGCTGGCGCTGCTTGATTTTGGCGCCTCTGCCCGTATGGCGGTGGCTGAATCCATCATGAACATCGCCGGTGCCGATATCGGTTCATTTAAGCGTATCAAGCTTTCTGCCAACTGGATGTCTGCCGCGGGTCACCCTGGCGAAGATGCGGGTCTTTATGAAGCGGTGAAAGCCGTGGGTGAAGAACTGTGTCCAGAGCTCAGCCTGACTATTCCGGTCGGTAAAGACTCTATGTCGATGAAGACCGCATGGCAGCAAGATGGCGCGGATAAAACCGTGACATCGCCTATGTCATTGGTCATCACCGCCTTTGGTGTGGTGCAAGATATTCGCAATACAGTAACGCCAGAACTGCGCACAGATAAGGGCGAAACGTCTTTACTGTTAGTGGATTTAGGCGCGGGCAAAAATCGTTTAGGCGGTTCTTGTTTAGCCCAAGTTTTTGGTGAGCTGGGTGATGTTGCGCCGGATCTTGACGATGCTGCACTGCTGCGCGGTTTCTTCGAAACCATGCAAAATCTAGTGGCTAAGAAATCGGTTATCGCTTACCACGACCGTAGCGACGGCGGTTTATTCACTACCTTAGTGGAAATGGCCTTTGCGGGTAATACAGGTCTGAATATCGATTTAGAAGATCTACAGGGCACGGATTTAGAGCGACTCTTTAATGAAGAGCTCGGCGCTGTGCTGCAAGTGAGCCGCGACAATGCGGCGAAAATTGCCGCTCAGTTTGCTATCGCAGGCGTACCTTGCCACGTGATCGGCACGTTAGCTGACGATCAACGCATCACCATTAATGATGGCGCGCGTGAAATCTTCAGTGATAGCCGTGTAGCGCTGCGCACTGTGTGGTCAGAAACCACTTATCGTATGCAAGCACTGCGTGATAACCCAGCCTGCGCACTTGAAGAGTTCAAACTTAAGCAAGACGAAACCGATTTAGGCTTAACCGTTAACTTAAGTTTTGATCCAAGTGCTGACGTTGCCGCGCCTTATATCCTTAAGGGCGCTGCACCTAAGATGGCGATTTTGCGTGAGCAGGGCGTTAACTCCCACGTAGAAATGGCCGCTGCTTTTGACCGCGCTGGATTTGAAAGCCGCGACGTACACATGTCGGACATTTTATCTGGCCGTATTAGCCTAGAGGATTTCCAAGGTCTTGTGGCCTGTGGTGGCTTCTCTTATGGTGACGTATTAGGCGCAGGTGAAGGTTGGGCTAAGTCGATTCTGTTTAACGAGCGTGCCCGCAATGAGTTTTCACGTTTCTTCGAACGTGACTCAAGTTTTGCCCTTGGCGTGTGTAACGGTTGCCAAATGCTGTCAAACCTGAAAGAAATTATTCCAGGAAGCGAACATTGGCCGCGTTTTGTGCGTAACCGCTCAGAGCGTTTCGAAGCGCGTTTCAGCTTAGTTGAAGTGCAACAGAGCCCGTCGTTATTCTTCCAAGGTATGGTGGGTTCGCGTATGCCTATCGCCGTATCACACGGTGAAGGTTTGGCTGAGTTTGCCAGCGCTGAGGCGCTGGCAATGGCCGAAGCGTCAGGCACCATTGCCCTGCGCTTTGTCAATGGCAAGGGCGATATCGCGACTCAGTATCCACAAAACCCGAACGGTTCTCCAAATGGCCTAACGGGCATTTGTACCACTGACGGACGCGTTACTTTGATGATGCCGCATCCTGAACGTGTGTTCAGAACGGTCGCTAACTCTTGGCATCCAGATGCTTGGGGTGAAGATAGCCCTTGGATACGTATGTTCCGTAATGCGCGAGTGACCTTAGGTTAAGCGAGTAAACTCAGCGGCTTTTACCTGTATTGATGGGTAAAAGTGGGTTTAGTTAATGGTAAAAAAGGAGCGATAATTTCGCTCCTTTTTTTATATTTAAAATGCACTTTTATGAAATATCTTGGATTTCAAATCATTAACACTTATTGCAAATAATCTAATAGACCAAAGTGAAAAAATAGCTTCTTTCATCGGTAAATACCTATTAATAGGTATGTTGCATACTTGATGCTGGAAGCGACGTTTTATGGGGTTCTAGAGTTGAAGGCAGATGTTGCGGCTTTAGAATAGAAAAAGCCCCCACTCTCAAAGAGATGGGGGCTCGTTTTGCGCTAACAAAACTTCAAATTAATGCAATAAATTTCACGAGTAATTCTGGAGATTATTTCAGCTCATTAGCTGTATAAAGTTCAACAAAAACACGCTTGTAGCTGTTAACCAGACGTTCAAATAATTTAGTCATATCGATATCTCCACACCAAAAGTTAATACCTATGTGCGCGAAGTTGGCATTGACTGGGCTACGACACCAGTTCTACCAAATTGTCTCCTTAACACAGGATATATATTAAACAACTCAGGTTAGCTTCTCAAACGAGAAAAAATACAATTATTCATTATTAAAACTAATGAATTTTATTGCTGTTTTTATATGCTAATTTCTATGTATGGATTTATATATTGATTTTAAAGGTTTTAAATTAATTTCCGCTGAAAATAATTTTATGTTTTCTTAGTTAATTTGTTGCAACATTATTTGTTTGTTAGTTTTTTGGCAACTGGAGCTGATTTGTGGCGGCTAATCAATAAAAGTAGGGGTTTACACTAATT
>NZ_BPFD01000025.1 GCF_019655335.1 Shewanella hafniensis | reverse complement strand
TTGGAGGTACTCAGGCGGCCTGATTATCAAATCACGGAGAAAGAATTGCTGGCGGCCTGGGTATTATTCGCCAATCAGTTGCTCAAATATGGCTATGCTATGGCTGATTTATGAGGGGATCCTTCAGTGTCTAGCATCAAACAAGCGAATGGGATGAAGTCCGATGTGGTGCAGTTAGGACAAACGTTAGTCATACCCCAGAGTTAAATAGGAAAGCATGATGGGCATTCAGATCCTGCCACCGCAATTAGCCAACCAAATTGCGGCGGGGGAAGTGGTTGAGAGACCCGCTTCCGTAGTCAAAGAATTGGTCGAGAATAGCCTCGACGCAGGAGCGAGCCGAGTCGATATTGAAATCGATAAAGGCGGCAGCAAGCTGATTAAAATTCGCGATAACGGCTCTGGCATACCCAAAGATGAACTCGCATTGGCCTTATCGCGCCATGCGACTTCAAAGTTGCACACCTTAGACGATCTTGAAGCTATCCTCAGTTTTGGTTTCCGTGGTGAAGCGTTAGCAAGTATCAGCTCAGTCTCACGCTTAACGTTGACGTCGCGAACTGCAGATCAAACCGAAGCATGGCAAGTCCATGCCGAAGGTGCCGACATGGCGGTTAAAGTCATGCCCGCCGCGCATCCTGTTGGTTCGACGATTGAAGTGGTGGATTTATTCTTTAATACGCCGGCTCGCAGACGCTTTTTAAAGAGCGATAAAACCGAATTTACCCATATTGATGAATGGTTAAAGCGCATTGCATTAGTGCGCGGCGATATCCATTTTACACTGACCCATAACGGCAAGACGGTACGCAATTATCGTCCCGCCATGAATGAAGCCCAGTATTTACAACGTTTGACGCAAGTAAGTGGTCGCCCATTTGCCGAGCAAGCGCTTAAGATTGAATGTCAACACGATGATTTGCGCCTCAGTGGCTATTTGCAGTCACCTTGGTCACCGGTTATCAGCGATACCCATTACTTTTATGTCAATGGACGGCTTATCCGTGATCGCTTGGTCAATCATGCTGTGCGTCAAGCCTTTGCCCAAAAAGCAGAACTGGAGCAACCCGGCTATGTGTTGATGCTGGATATCGATCCCCATCAAGTGGATGTAAACGTGCATCCTGCTAAACATGAGGTACGATTCCATCAGAGTCGCTATGTGCATGATTATATTCTGCAGGCACTGCAATCGGCGCTCGAAGAAGCTGGGGAACTCAACGTCGTTCACTCTAGTTCCTTGGATGAAGTTGAAGATGTGTTTGTGGATGCTCCAACAAGCGCAGTTGGAATAGCTGCCCCTTTTGCACTTGGTGCTGATACATTTGAGTCTGCTCAAGATGCAGTTGCCCCTGCCGTTCAAGTAAAATCTGCCAGCGCAGGACGAGAAGGCGCCAGTTTTAGCACTCAAACCAATGCCTTTGGCAGCATGGCCACGCCAAGGGACAATAGTCGCGGCAGTTATTCTGCAAGTGAATCTCGGCAACGTACTGAATTACCGTCAAAAGCGGCAATTGCAAGTTATGGTGCTTTACTGCAAACACCTTCTTACAGTGTAAAAGATCAAGATTATCAGCCATCTCTGCCTATGCCTGCGATTTTAGATGGCCAATATTGGGTAATGGTTACGGAAGATAAGCTCAGTCTATTACCAATAAAATCAGTAGCATTGGCGACGCGATGCCAAGAGATTGAAGCTAAGCTAGCGACGGGGTTAATTGGTCAGCCTTTATTGATGCCAGTGTCTGTCGCGGCTGATGCGGATTGGCAGGCTGTGCTCACTGAACACGACACGCTGATCCGCCAATTAGGTTTAGAACTAACAATTCGTTACCAGCAGTTGATTATTAAAAAAGTGCCCCCATATATCAGAGAGAGCCAGTTAGCCAAAGTGATCCCTGAATGGCTACAATCACTACGTTTTGAAACACCTGCGCCGAGCGCATTGGCGTTTTGGTTGGCAAAACACAGTTTAACGGGATTCGTTTCGGCACCAGAAATCTGGGCAGCATTTTCGCAGTTAGCTGAAGAGAAAAAACAGCTTATTGCCAACAAAGCGATATTCTTACCTTGGCAATCGTGGCTAGAAGAGCAAGCAAGTGAATAAAGAATTACAGCCTAAAGTGTTATTTTTGATGGGGCCAACGGCCTCAGGTAAGACAGCTTTAGCATTAGAATTGGCCGAAAAGCATAACTGTGAAATCATTTCGGTCGATTCGGCATTAATTTATCGTGGTATGGATATTGGCAGTGCCAAGCCTTCAGCAGACGAACTGGCTCGTGGGCCGCACAGATTAATTGATATTCGTGATCCCAGTGAAAGCTATTCGGCAGCCGACTTTAGAGCCGATGCAATAGCCCAGATAGAAGAGATTGTCAGCATGGGGAAAACGCCAGTATTAGTTGGCGGAACCATGATGTATTTCAAAGCGTTACTCGAAGGTTTGTCACCTTTACCGAGTGCGGACGAGGCCATTAGGGCCGAGATCCAAGCGGAGGCGGATGAAAAGGGATGGGAAGCACTGCATGACCAATTAAGGGAGATAGATCCCGTGTCGGCAGAAAGAATTCATCCTAATGATCCACAAAGACTTTCAAGAGCGCTGGAAGTCTATAGAATAAGCGGCAAGAGCATGACTGAGTTGACTCAGACCAAGTCAGCCCCCTTGCCCTATGACGTAGTGCAGTTTGCTATTGCACCGCGCGAGCGCAAAGTGTTACATGACTTAATTGCGCAACGTTTTGCGATTATGCTCAAGCAGGGCTTTCTTGAGGAAGTCACAGAGCTGAAAGCCCGTGGAGACCTGCATTTAGACTTGCCTTCAATGCGTTGTGTGGGTTATCGACAGTGCTGGCAATATCTCGATGGTGAGTTTGACTATGATACTATGGTCGAAAAAGCGGTTGCTGCTACTAGGCAATTGGCTAAGCGTCAATTAACATGGTTACGCAGTTGGCCAGAGTTGAATTGGCTCGAAAGTGGTGCTGAGGGGAATTTAGTTACACTTATGCGTCAATGCCGCTAGCTTATTAGCCCTTGCTGTATAATACTAAAACTAAACAAAAAACTATCACTGATATCGATTTATTTTATATAAATTAAAAAGGAAATAATAAAATGGCTAAGGGGCAATCTTTACAAGACCCATTTTTGAACGCATTGCGTCGCGAGCGCGTTCCTGTATCAATTTACTTGGTTAACGGCATTAAACTCCAAGGACAGGTAGAGTCGTTTGATCAATTTGTCATTCTGTTGAAAAACACAGTGAGCCAAATGGTTTATAAACACGCTATTTCTACTGTCGTGCCAGCACGCCCATTCAACGTTACTGGTCACCAAAATGCCCAAGGCGGATATGGTGCTCAAGATGATGCGCCTAGTGGCGAATAAGTATTATCTGAGGAGTTTGCTTCTTGTTTGATCGTTATGAGGCGGGAGAAACTGCGGTTCTTGTCCATATTGACTTTTCCGATGAGGAACGCCGAGAAGATTTAGTCGAGCTGCAGCTATTAGTAGAATCAGCTGGGGCAAGATCAGTCGGGGTGATTACTGGAAGTCGACGTTCACCGGATCGCAAATTTTTTGTGGGTTCTGGTAAAGCCGAAGAGTTAGCCGCATTAGTGGCGGCGACTGAAGCCAATGTGGTGATTTTTAATCATGCATTGAGTCCAGCCCAAGAGCGTAATCTTGAGCAAGTGTGTCAGTGTCGTGTGCTCGACCGTACGACACTTATTCTCGATATTTTTGCCCAAAGAGCGCGAACTCACGAAGGTAAGTTACAGGTGGAGCTAGCGCAATTGCGCCATATGTCGACTCGCCTGATCCGTGGTTGGACGCATCTTGAAAGGCAAAAAGGTGGTATTGGTTTACGTGGTCCAGGGGAAACCCAGCTCGAAACCGATAGACGTTTGCTCAGAGGACGAATTAAAAATATCAACAAACGCTTAGAGCGAGTTGATAAGCAACGTGAACAGAGTCGACGTGCACGTAAGCGTAGTGATTTGTCGACAGTTTCATTAGTCGGCTACACAAACGCCGGTAAATCAACGCTGTTTAATGCTCTAACATCATCTGATGTTTATGCTGCAGATCAGCTATTTGCCACACTCGATCCTACGCTAAGAAAGTTAGATTTACCTGATGGTGCCGTGATATTAGCGGATACAGTAGGGTTTATTCGTCATTTGCCCCATGATCTCGTTGCTGCATTTAAGGCAACCTTACAAGAGACAAGGCAAGCTGAGTTATTACTACACATAGTTGATTGTGCAGATGAAAACATGGCGGATAATTTTGATCAGGTTCAATCTGTACTGAAAGACATCCAAGCCGATGAAGTCATGCAACTCGTGGTCTGTAACAAAATCGATTTACTCGAGGATGTAACCCCAAGAATTGAATATAACGACATAGGCAAACCCGTTCGAGTTTGGGTTTCAGCACAGAAGCGTTTAGGATTTGATTTGCTATTGAAAGCCATCACTGAGCTTATTGGTGAGGTGATTAAAGAACTAACACTTAGAATTCCGGCAACTGCTGGACATTATCTTGGCCAGTTTTATCGACTGGATGCGATACAGCAGAAAGAGTACGACGATCTGGGGAACTGTATTTTGTCTGTTCGTTTATCGGACGCCGATTGGCGCCGATTAGCTAAACAGAGTCAGGGTGAGTTAGAAACCTTCATCTACGAAGATTCGATAGATGAGGCTGTTTGTTAATAATCTAATTTATTTCATCCACTTATGGAGTGCTAAATGGCTTGGAACGAGCCCGGTAACAAGGGTAATGATCCTTGGGGAAATAAAGGTGGTAACGACAAAGGACCACCGGACCTTGACGAGGTTTTTCGTAATCTTTCAAAGCGCTTTGGCGGCAAAGGAAATGGCTCAGGCCAATCTTTTAGTTCGTTTAGCCTAATCATCATTCTTGCTGTTGCTTTGGTTGTTTGGGGACTCTCGGGTTTTTATACAATTAAAGAAGCGGAGCGTGGTGTGGCACTGCGATTTGGTCAACATAATGGCGAAATAGGACCAGGTCTTCATTGGAAAGCGACTTTCATTGACCAAATTTATCCCGTTGACATTCAATCGGTTCGCTCTATTCCTGCGTCTGGTAGCATGCTGACATCCGATGAAAACGTCGTGAAAGTTGAGCTTGATGTGCAGTATCGTATTTTAGATGCTTACTCATATCTGTTCAGTGCCGTTGATGCGAACGCCAGTTTGCGTGAAGCGACCGACAGCGCATTGCGTTATGTCATCGGACATAACAAGATGGATGATATTCTGACTACTGGCCGTGATGCTATCCGTCGCGATACGTGGAAAGAGTTAGAGCGCATTCTTGAGCCCTATAAATTGGGTCTGGCGATTGTCGATGTTAACTTCTTGCCGGCACGTCCGCCTGAAGAAGTGAAAGATGCCTTCGATGACGCGATTTCTGCCCAAGAAGATGAACAACGTTTTATTCGTGAAGCTGAAGCCTATGCCCGTGAAATTGAACCTAAAGCTCGTGGTGAAGTTGAACGTATGGCACAACAAGCGAATGCTTATAAAGAGCGTGAAGTCTTAGAGGCTCGCGGTAAAGTGGCTCGATTTGAGCTGTTATTACCTGAGTATCAAGCTGCGCCTGAAGTGACTCGCAAGCGTTTGTATCTCGATACAATGCAGCAAGTGATGACTGATACGAATAAAGTGCTGATTGATGCCAAAAACAACGGTAACTTAATGTACCTACCGCTAGATAAGTTAATTCAGCAGAAGCCTGCGACAATTGAGCTGGAAGCTAAGCCACAGCAAAATGTCAATTCTTCATCTGTATCAACGACTCGCGCGAATGAGCCTTTGAGTGGACGTCCATCCCGCGATGATCGTACTCGCCAAGGGAGGGAGTAATCCATGGGTAGATTAAGCGTTATTCTTATCGCCGTACTTTTAGGTATTGGTTTGTCATCTTTAATGGTGGTGAATGAAGGCGAGCGCGCAATTGTGGCGCGTTTCGGTGAAATTTTAAAAGACAATGTGGATGGCAAGCAAGTCACTCGCGTCTATGGTCCAGGTTTACACGTTAAAGTACCTGTGATCGATAAAGTAAAATTACTCGATGCCCGTATTCAAACACTCGATGGTGCTGCTGATCGTTTTGTAACTTCAGAGAAGAAAGACCTTATGGTCGATTCCTATGTGAAGTGGCGTATTTTGGATTTCGAAAAATATTACCTGTCTACAAATGGTGGTATTAAATCGAATGCTGAATCGCTTTTACAACGTAAGATAAACAACGATTTACGAACTGAGTTTGGTCGCCGCACAATCAAAGAGATTGTCTCTGGTAAGCGTGATGAGTTACAGAATGATGCATTGGAAAATGCTTCAGAAAGCGCTAAAGACTTAGGTATTGAAGTTGTCGATGTGCGTGTAAAGCAAATCAATTTACCCGCTAACGTCAGTAACAGTATTTACCAACGTATGCGTGCTGAGCGTCAAGCTGTGGCAAAAGAGCATAGAGCACAAGGTAAAGAGCAATCTGAAATTATCCGTGCAACGATCGATGCTAATGTAACAGTGAAGATTGCTGAAGCTGAGCGTAAAGCCTTAACCATTCGTGGTGAAGGTGATGCATTAGCGGCTAAGATATATTCTGATGCTTATAGCAAAGATGCTGAATTTTTTAGCTTTGTTCGTAGCTTAGATGCCTATCGTGCTAGTTTCTCAGGCAAGTCAGATATCATGGTATTAGAGCCTGATAGCGAGTTCTTCAAGTATATGAAGAGCACCTCACCTAAGAAGTAATACGTTAAAAGTGTTGATCTAATAGGCCCTGTTACCCAGGGCCTATTTTTTTATCTGGCGATTGTTAACTTAGATAGAAAAGTTAAGGCTAATTTATATTAGCGATGCATGCTTTATGCCGATGTCACAGACAAGATGTTCAAAAAACCTTCCAAATGGATTAAAACGGCTTAATAGTTGGGGCTTTTTTCGACTTTTTTCAAAAAACACGCAATCTCCCTAACTTACTTGCGTGTTTTCACTATGATCTGCTTCTAATTTTTAGCTATAATGAGCCCCGCTTCAAACTTCGATTTTTGACCCTAGTGATGACTAAGGGCCGAAAGTCTTTGAAATATAAAAATTCCAACACCCTCTGGGAGATAAGTGGATGAGCAATGCGCCAGTCGATACCGGACGTCGCAGATTCCTGACAGCCGCAACCGCCGTAGTAGGTGGTGCTGGTGCCGTCGCTGTAGCGGTTCCTTTCATCAAGTCATGGAATCCGAGTGCCAAAGCGAAAGCTGCAGGTGCACCGGTCGAAGTAAATATCAGTAAAGTAGAGCCAGGTCAGCTGATCCGTGTTGAGTGGCGTGGAAAACCTGTATGGGTTGTCCGTCGCACAGATGCTGTGATCAATGAACTGCCAACACATGATGATAAGTTAAGAGATCCTGCTTCTGCTGAAATGCAGCAGCCTGAATATGCAACAAATCCTTTGCGCTCAATTAAGCCAGAGTATTTTATTGCTGTCGGTATTTGTACCCACCTCGGATGTTCACCTACTTATTTACCAGATTCATTTGGTGAGCAAGTTGAAGGTGTCACTTCTGGTTTCTTCTGTCCATGTCATGGCTCTAAGTTCGATATGGCTGGCCGCGTCTTCCAAGGCGTACCTGCTCCATTGAACCTAGTTATTCCTCCACATCAATACGTTGATGATGGCACCGTGATTATCGGTGTAGATAAAGGAGTGGCGTAATGGTTAAGAATTTAATTAATTGGATTGATGCGCGTATCCCAATGACGGCGACTTATAATCGTCACGTGGGCCAATACGCTACGCCAACTAACTTTAACTTTTGGTACTTTTTCGGTTCGCTAGCGATGTTGGTATTGGTTAACCAATTACTGACAGGTATCTGGTTGACGATGAACTATGTACCAACAGCAGAAGGCGCATTTGCCTCTGTTGAATACATAATGCGTGATGTTGAATACGGTTGGTTGCTGCGTTATATGCACTCAACGGGTGCATCAGCCTTCTTCGTAGTGATCTATCTGCATATGTTCCGTGGTCTGATTTACGGTTCATATCAGAAGCCTAGAGAACTACTGTGGTTGTTCGGTATGCTGATTTTCCTCGTGTTGATGGCCGAAGCCTTTATGGGTTATTTGCTGCCATGGGGTCAAATGTCATATTGGGGCGCGCAGGTAATTATCTCTCTGTTCGGTGCAATTCCAGTTATTGGTGACGATTTAACCCTGTGGATCCGTGGCGATTACGTGATCTCTGGCGCAACGCTGAACCGTTTCTTTGCGCTGCACGTTATTGCTCTGCCGCTAGTATTAGTCGTACTCGTGTTTTTACACTTAATTGCGCTGCATGAAGTGGGTTCTAACAACCCTGACGGTATCGAAATCAAGAAGAACAAAGACGAAAATGGCTGGCCAGTTGACGGTATTCCATTCCACCCATATTACACTGTAAAAGACATCATGGGCGTCGCGGGCTTCCTGATAGTGTTCTGCTATGTGTTGTTCTTCATTCCTGAAGGCGGTGGTTACTTCCTTGAGAAGCCAAACTTTGAAGCGGCTAACTCGATGAAGACTCCTGAACACATTGCACCCGTTTGGTACTTTACTCCTTTTTACGCCATTTTACGTGCTGTGCCTGATAAATTGGGTGGCGTGATAATGATGGGTCTGTCAATTGCAGTGCTGTTCGTATTGCCTTGGTTAGATCGCTGTAAAGTGAAGTCAGTTCGCTACCGTAGTACGCTACATAAGCTGAATATTGCCCAATTTGCTATATCTTTCATTGTATTGGGTTATTTAGGGGTAGTGCCTGCCACACCGACGCTGACGATAGTTGCACAGGTGTTTACTTTCACTTACTTTGGTTTCTTTGTGGCGCTGTGGGTATACAGCAAGAATGAAAAAACTAAACCTGTTCCAGCGAGGTTGACACACTAATGAAAAAATTATTGATTGCATTAGTTGCCTTGTTGCCGACCTTGGCAATTGCCGCGAGCGGACACGTACATTTAGAAGATGCCAATGTTGATCTGCATGATAAAGCTTCTTTAGAACGTGGTGTGGACCTGTTCCAACATTACTGTTCTGGTTGCCATAGCACTCAGTATCAACGTTATGAACGTGTAGCAACCGATATCGGTATCTCTGCGGATGATATGCGTAACAAGTATATGTTCACTGATGCCAAAATTGGTGAGTTGATGCAAAACGCTATTCCACCTAAAGATGCTGCTAAATGGTTTGGCGCTACACCGCCAGACTTAACTTTAGTTGCTCGCGTGCGTGGTGAAGATTGGGTTTATTCCTATCTGAAAGGCTTCTATAAAGATCCAAGTCGCCCATTTGGTGTGAATAACACAGTATTCCCATCTGTTGGCATGCCACATGTACTCGAAGAGTTACAAGGCACACCAGTTAAACAAGAAGATGGCACTATTGTGGTGACTGGCGGTAAATTGAATGCGGAAGAATACGACCAAGCAGTACGTGATATCACTGGCTTCTTAGTTTATTCGGCTGAACCTGTTAAGCTAGAGCGTCAAGCTATGGGCTGGTGGGTACTCGGATTCCTATTTATATTCTTTATTGTGGCCTACCTCTTGAAGAAAGAGTATTGGAAAGATGTACACTAGGCACCAATAACGGGTAAAATGTAATATCCGCATAGTGTAAACGGGGGGCTTTGCCCCTCGTTTACTTTTGTTTTATTTCGATTCTGGAGGGTATCAATGGCTGTTGCTGCCAACAAACGCTCTATCATGACACTGTTTTCAGGTGCTGATGATCTGTATAGCCATCAAGTACGTATCGTGTTAGCTGAGAAAGGGGTTACTGTTGATGTTTTACAGGTCGACCCTAACGAAATGCCTGAGGATTTGCTCGAAGTAAATCCATATAACTCAGTGCCAACTTTGGTAGACCGTGAACTCGTTTTATACGAATCACGCATTATCATGGAATATTTGGATGAGCGTTTTCCTCATCCGCCTTTGATGCCAGTTTATCCAGTGTCTCGCGGCCAAAGCCGTTTGATGATGCATCGCATCGATACTGACTGGTATTCGCTCGTTGACCGTATCCGTAAAGGTGATCGTGTTGAAGCCGCTCGTAAAGAGTTGACTGAAAGCCTGATTGCAATTGCGCCAATCTTCGGTGAAGTGCCTTACTTCATGAGCGAAGAATTTGGTCTAGCGGATTGCTACCTTGGCCCATTGTTATGGCGCTTACCTGTATTAGGTATTGAGCTAGATAGCCGTGTAGCTAAAGATATCAAAGCGTACATGACACGTATTTTTGAGCGTGAATCGTTTAAAGCTTCTTTGACTGAAGCTGAACGCGAAATGCGCATGGGTATGTAATGAAGCCTTTGACTCCAAATCGTCCTTATTTACTAAGGGCTTACTATGATTGGTTGATGGATAACCAATTGACTCCTCACGTTGTGGTTGATGCCTTTATCGAAGGTACTCAAGTACCGCAGCAATACGTGAAGGATGGCCAGATAGTGTTGAATATCGCTGCTGGCGCAGTGGGCAATTTGCAAATTAGCAATGAGTGTGTGGAGTTCAATGCGCGTTTTGGTGGTGTTCCCCAGCAGGTGATGTTGCCAATGGCGTCAATTGTCGCTATTTATGCCCGTGAAAATGGGGCTGGCACTGTCTTCGATATCGAAGATGCTTATTTGCTTGACGATGAAGTCGATTCATCTTTATCTGTTGTTGAAACAAACGATAAAGCGCCTGAACCGACGGATGAGCCCCCTAAGCGTCGCAGCCATTTAACCGTCGTAAAATAACGACCGCTAAATCGCTGTGGTGAGATGCCCAAGTTGTTTTAAAACTGAGCCAGTCCAATGACTGGCTTTTTTGTCACTATATTTTATCGCTATATTTTATCGCCGTAATTGGCTAAACCTTGAGGATAAGGTGTGGTAGCATTTGCGCCCGCATTCATCCGTCGGATATGCGTTCTACTCTTACCCATTTAGGCCAATGGATCTTGTATGTTGCTAATGATCGATAATTACGACTCTTTTACCTTTAACTTAGTGCAGTATTTTCAGCAGCTAGGGCAAGAGATAGTGGTTAAACGTAATGATGAAATTAGCATCGCCGACATCGAGGCGCTTGCGCCTACTCATCTGGTGATTTCGCCCGGCCCTTGCACTCCCAATGAGGCGGGGATTTCCCTCGCGGCGATTGAACATTTTGCCACGCGTATGCCGATCCTAGGTGTGTGTTTAGGGCATCAGGCGATGGCGCAGGTTTTTGGTGCCAAGGTGGTGCGTGCTAAGCGGGTGATGCACGGCAAGGTCAGCGCCATTGCTCACACTGGGCAGCGGTTATTTGAGGGATTGAATCAGCCCTTAACTGTGACACGCTATCACTCGTTATTGGTGGATGCTGTGCCTGAAGGTTTTGTTCTCGATGCTTGGTTTGATGATCCGATCCACGGCCGAGAAATCATGGCCATGAGTCATCAAGATTTACCCTTGTATGGGGTGCAATTTCATCCCGAATCGATTCTTACCGAGCAAGGTCTCGAACTATTAGCCAATTTTTTAGCGCAATCGGCTATGCCAGTATAATTTCCTCGCCCTGAAAACTCCTCGCCCTAAAAACTCTCCGCACTATATTCGTACTATCAATTTCTGTTACAAGATTTATCCTTTTTTTAAGCAAGTTTAGCGATTAACTATGCTATAACTGCGGCAAAACTACGCGAATAGGCAAAACCAGCAGATAAACTAGACTGGGTCATTTAGCCGTTGCGATAACAATAAAAGGAAGGACAAATGAGAAGCGTAATGCGAAATTTGGGTTTAAGTGCGTTAGCGGTTGCCGTGTTGGCAGGTTGCGCTGCGACATCGACTGAAACAGCAGTTCCTGCATCATCCCCGCAAGCATTCCAAGTTCCCTTAGCCCAACCGCCACAGGTTTCACAGGCGCTTACGCTTAATCAAATTATGGCAAATCCCGATTGGATGGGCGTTTTCGCCAAAGAGGCATACTGGAGCGACGATAGCCAAAGTGTGCTGTTTGCCCGCCAAGCGAGTGCTTCACCTCTGCGTAGCTATTATCAGCAAGGTATCAATGACAGTCGCGCCGTCGAGCTAGCACTTGATAAATTACACGCGGCAGATCAGCAGTTTGGTGTGTTTGATCGCACTAAGTCTCACAAGGCTTATCTGTATCAGGGCAATATTTTTGTTAAGCAATTAAGCACAGGTAAAATCAGCCAGCTGACTCGCCAGCGCAGTGCTATCGATGGCGTGCGTTATCTCAATAATGGCGATATCGCCTATTGGCAGGGCGACAATGTTTTCCAAATTCATCAAGACTCAGGCTTAGTCGAGCAACTTGCTGAATTTAAAATGGCGAAAGCCCCTGAAGGTGTAAAAGAGCCAACGTCTTACATTGCTAAGCAACAGCACAGATTGATTCAGTATGTAGCGCTGCAGCAAGAGAACGCTAAAGCCAAAGCACAGTACAAAGATGAATTGCAAAAAAGCGACCCAACACTTGCCGCCAGCACTTGGTATTTAGGCGATAGCGAAGTCGTGTCAGAGCTTAGCCTGTCACCGGATGGCCGCTATATTTTACTTGCTCTGACCGACAAGAATTACACCGGCAGCAGTGAACACGACATCATGCCTAACTACTTAGGCAGCGATGGTTATATTGATCCCGTACCCGTGCGTGCACGTGTGGCTGAAGATACGCCGCCAGGGCAACGCTTTGTAGTGCTTGATTTAAACCAGCATAAACAAGTCGATATCACTATCGAGGGCTTGACGGGTTTTGATGAAGATGTGCTCGCCAAAGTGAAAGCTGAGAATGCTAAAGCGAAAGGCGAAACTTACCAAAGCACTAAAGCGCCACGCAAAATTCAGCTGATGCAAGATTGGGGCTGGACCCAGAGTGCGATTCAGTGGCATGAATCGGAAGATAAATTGGCTCTGATGCTAGAAGCTACCGATAACAAAGATCGCTGGATCGCCAGTGTCGATCTCGCTAAAGGTAAATTCACCACAGAGCATCGTTTGCATGATGATGCATGGGTGAATTATGACTACAACCAATTCGGTTGGTTGCCGGGGACGGATTCTCTGTACTATTTGTCGGAAGAATCAGGTTATTCGCAGCTCTATGTGAAAGGACTCGGTGCAAAGCCGCGCGCCTTAACCCAAGGCAAGTTTGTTGTGAGCGACATCCAGCTGTCACCGGACGCGAATTATATCTACTACAAAGCTAACCAAACTCACCCTGGTATGTATAACGTTCACAGGGTGAACTTAGCCACAGGCAAAAATGAGCAATTAACGCAGTGGGATGGCAACTTAGATTACAGCCTAAGTCCCGATGGCACTCAGCTATTACTTAATGCCTCACGCCGCACTCAGCCCAATGAGCTGTATGTTCAACCCATTGGCGGTGAGTTAAAGCAGCTGACGTCTTACACCAGCGATGCCTTTAAAAATTACCCATGGCAAGCGCCAGAAGTGGTAGCAGTACCTTCAAATCATGGCGCCGGCAAGGTGTACGCCCGCGTTTATCTGCCGCAAGGCTATGATAAGTCCCGCGCCGAGAAGTACCCTGCGGTGATTTTCAACCACGGCGCAGGTTATCTGCAAAATGCTGACTACGGCTTTAGTGGATACTTTCGCGAATTTATGTTCCACAACCTGCTGACTCAGCAAGGTTATGTGGTAATGGACATGGATTACCGTGGCTCTAAAGGTTATGGCCGAGATTGGCGCACTGCGATTTATCGCAATATGGGTCATCCAGAAGTCGAAGACTTAAAGGATGGTGTTAGCTGGATGGGAGCCAATACGAATGTCGATACGCAACGTGTCGGGACCTATGGTGGTTCCTACGGCGGATTCTTAACCTTTATGTCATTGTTCACTGCACCAGACCTGTTCCAAGCAGGAGCCGCACTGCGTCCTGTGGCGGACTGGGCACATTATAATGCGCCTTATACCTCCAACATCTTAAATACGCCTGATGTCGATCCTATCGCCTATGAGCGCAGCTCTCCGATTGAGCATGCTCAAGGATTAACTAAACCACTGCTTATTATGAGTGGAGTCATGGACGACAACGTCTTCTTCCAAGACAGCGTGCGCATGGTGCAGCATTTGATTGAACTGGAAAAACCGACCTTTGAAACGGCGATTTATCCTGTCGAGCCCCATGGTTTCCGTCAGCCTTCTAGCTGGTTAGACGAATACCGCCGTATCTATAAGTTATTCGAACAAGAACTCAAATAACTCAGCTCGATTTCCTGTAAAGGCCTCTATGTGAGGCCTTTTTATTGGGTAACTGAGTAGGAAATATCCGACATCACACTATGTTTGTGTTCTGCGACTTTGCGTTATTGCTAAGATTAAGTGTATGTGCTGAAATTGTAATGATTTTGAGAGTTTGATTGTTTTGACGTCACTCAGGCATTAGCGATATAGGAAAGACTTATAGTGGCGATTTCGGTTGCGGGCGGTGTAAGACCCGGCAAAATTATAGAGATAGAGCACAGACTCTACCAACAGTTGATCCTCGGAAAGCATAAAGCGAGCCCGACTCTTTTGGATGACCTCGACCTTGAATTAGAGGCCGATGCGAATAAGTTAGATGTTGAGCGCGAAGCGATTTTGGCACGTTTGATGAAACAAATTAAAGCCAAAGAAGTGTTTGAAGCCGTGTCGAGCCAGCTGCATGAAACGGTCAATAATGCCATCGAGCATCAACTCGCGTCCCCCGAACTGGTTCTGGCTAAGTCAGAGATCAATGAATCGCAAATTCTGTTGCTGGAATTACTGCTGGCAAAAAATCTTGATGCGACGCGATTAAGACCGCTGATCAGCAACTTAAGTTGGTTGTGCCGCGACTTAACCAATATGGTCAACAGCCCGTCTTTTCGCGCTCGCCGGCCTCAGAGCTCAGATGTGCGAGTTACCGATATTAAATTGGTGATGAATTACATCGGCATCGAAAATCTGCGAACGATTATCCCTTATTTTTGCCTGCGTAATTGGCTGCCGAGCGCCAATGCTAAGTTGCTGTGGACTACCCGTAAATTATGGCGCTACAGCATAGTCAGTGGCATTGCGGCCAATGCGTTGGCTCAGCTTCATAATACTGACTCAGCCTTAGTTTACAGTAGTGCCTTACTCAATCAATTAGGCACCTCGGTTGTGCTGAGTTTGAGCGCGCGCTTATTCGATCAAACTTGGGGCTCTTGGATAAGGGAAGCCAGCAGCAGCCGTGATAAGGAAGTGTATGATGCTGTGATTGCCACTGAGTTTCCGGCCAAGGCTGTGTTTGAACAAGTGTTAAGTCATGGTCATAAACTAAACTGGCAGTTATTAGAGCTGCTTAAGTTTGAAGCTAGCCCTTTGACTGGGTTATTGAAGGAGCTAGACCTGACCTTAAGTTATCGGGAGTTGTCACCGCAGGCGGCATTAGTCGCACGGGCAAACTGTTATGCTAAAGTGGTGTTACTCGAAGAGATGCGTCAAATCGATCCCCAAGAAAAGCGTTTAATGTTTGATTATTACGAGTTAACTGAGCAAGAAGTACTGCGCTTAAAAGCACAGAATTATAGAAAGTTAGATCTGCTGTAATCCACGACCTGCGACTTGAGCGTCGGGATGGCGGCGTTTAAGTAGAGGAAGTGATATGCCAAGCTGGCAAGCATCTGTACTGAATACTATTTTATCCTATGTTGCTAGGCCATCCATCAGTCGCGGCAAAGCCAAAGTCCCCCTAGCGCAAGTGCGTAAAAAGTTGCTTGATCTCGATAAACGTTGGCTTCCTTGGCCGGATAAGTTAGTCAGTGCCACCATCCCTTTGCAACACTCTAGCTTGCTGCACTATGTGCTTCTCAATGAACAAACTCGCCTTGGCAATCTGTTTTATATCCGTGGTGGAGGTTTTTGTTTTAAAACGCCCCATGCCCACGCAAGATTGATCGCGGATATTAGCCAGCGTTGTAAATTGGATGCCTATATTCCCGATTATCGTCTCGCACCTGAGCATCCTTTTCCTGCGCCATTTGATGATGTGCTTGAAGCCTATAAGCGATTAATTGCGCTTAAGGGCGCTGACAATGTGGTCCTTATGGGCGACTCTGCTGGCGGCAATTTAGCCTTGAGCTTATTGCTGGAATTAAAGCGTTTAGCTCTGCCTTTGCCGACGGCTTGTATCCTGTTATCGCCCGCGTTGGATTTAGCACTAACCGGAGATACTGAGTTGATACTCGCGGCTGACGATCCCTTCTTCACCATCGAAGCCTTACTGCGTTTACGGGGCGCTTATCTTGCTGGGGCAGACCCTATGTCAGCAAAGGTTTCACCCTTGCAGGGAAACTTAGCTGATCTGCCGCCCATCTTAGTGATTGCGGGTACGCGGGAACTCTTATTGCAGGATTCTGAGCGCTTAGTCGCTCAAGTCAAAGCCTGTGGCGGCGAGATAACGGGCTGTTTTTACCCTAACATGCCCCATGTGTTTCCCTTGTTCGATTTATTGCCCGAAGCCCTTGAGGCTAGGTCTAAAATTAGCCATTTTGTGCTTTCACACTTGATTCGTTAAAATGGTGTAGTTATTCACATTCAGTGAATAGCTAGCAAAATGAGGGGTAAATAACTTTTTTTCTGACTAATTATGCTGCAAGCCACGGGTTTAAGCGCTTGTATAGTTCTTAAACTGCAATCTTTATGCACTTTGGGTAGAAGAGCTAGGATTGATGTTTGTGAAAAACTGGTATTTTGATCACATTTTCGCTAATAATGGTTATTAATAGACACAAGCAATCCCAGTATCACTAACTCTAGATAAAGATACCTATGGGACTCTGACGGCCCCGATGCCGTTAAACAAACACAAAGGACGAAGAAGAATGAGCGTTGATATGAAGTTAGACCGTGCCCAGTTTGACGCAGTTATGGTGCCTAATTATGCGCCTGCTGCTGTGATCCCTGTTCGTGGCGAAGGAAGCCGAGTTTGGGACCAAGAGGGTAACGAGTTTATCGATTTTGCTGGCGGTATTGCGGTAAATTGCTTAGGTCACTGTCATCCTGCTCTTGTGAATGCCCTTAAAACACAAGGCGAAAAATTATGGCATCTGTCAAACGTAATGACGAACGAGCCTGCCTTAGAATTAGCGACTAAATTAGTCAATAGCACGTTTGCCGACAAAGTGTATTTTGCCAACTCTGGTGCCGAAGCCAACGAAGCCGCATTGAAACTTGCCCGTCGTTACGCCTTAGAAAAACACGGCGTTGAAAAAGACGAAATCATAGCATTTGATAAAGCCTTCCACGGCCGGACCTTCTTCACCGTGAGCGTCGGTGGACAAGCTGCCTATTCCGATGGTTTTGGTCCTAAGCCGCAGAGCATTACTCACCTGCCATTTAACGATGTTGCCGCATTAGAAGCCGCAGTAACGGACAAAACCTGCGCCATCATGCTTGAGCCGCTGCAAGGCGAGGGCGGTATTATTGATGCCGATCCTGCATTCCTGAAAGCCGTGCGTGAACTGGCTAACAAGCACAATGCGCTAGTGATTTTTGATGAAGTGCAAACGGGTGTGGGTCGTACTGGCGAACTGTACGCTTACATGGGGACTGAAATCGTACCTGACATTTTAACCACAGCTAAAGCACTCGGTGGGGGTTTCCCTATCGCAGCTATGCTGACAACCGCTGAGATTGCTGAACATCTAAAAGTGGGCACTCACGGTTCTACCTACGGTGGTAACCCATTAGCCTGCGCTATCGGTAATGCTGTGTTAGACGTAGTGAACACGCCTGAAGTGTTGGACGGCGTTAAACATCGCGAGCAGTTATTGCGCGATGGTTTGAACAAAATCAATGAAAAATATCATGTATTTTCAGAAGTACGCGGTAAAGGTTTGCTGTTAGGTGCAGTTCTTAATGAACAATACCAAGGCCGTTCACGCGACTTCTTGGTGGCCTCTGTCGCTGAAGGCTTAATGAGCCTGATGGCGGGTGCTAACGTGGTACGTTTTGCTCCTTCTCTGGTGATCCCTGAGGCAGATATTGCTGAAGGTCTAGCTCGTTTTGAACGTGCTGTGGCGAGCATAGCTGCCGCCTAAATGACCAAAGGAGTGCTGAATTTATTCGCACTCCTTTTTTGTCAGGGAATACTTACGTGCATCACTACCTGTCTTTTTGAAGAGAGGCGCCTTGATGCACGGCAAGCCAAAGTGAGGAGACACTAAGATGTTAATCATACGTCCTATTCAGGCTGGCGATTTTGAAGCCTTATATCAAATTGCCGAAGAGTCTGGTCATGGTTTTACGTCATTACCTGTGAATGCGGATCTGCTCAGACATAAAATTGCTCGAGCAGAAGCCTCATTCGTCAAAGCCGTAGAGACTCCCTTCGATGAAGGTTATCTAATGGTGCTGGAAGATACCGACACCCGAGAAGTCGTGGGCACGTGCGCTATCGAAGCGGCCGTGGGAATGGAAGATGCGTTTTACCATTATCGACTCGGTACCGAAGTCTATCATTCCGAACAAATTGAAGTGCGTAACGAGGTCGAAACCCTCACCCTTTGCCATGACTACACGGGCGCCGCCGAGATGTGCACCCTGTTTTTGCGTGAAGCGTATCGCAAGGGCAACAATGGCCGCATGTTATCCCGCAGTCGCTTTTTGTTTTTAGCGCAACATGCGAAGCGTTTTGGCGAAACTGTGATTGCCGAAATGCGCGGTGTGAGCGATGCCGATGGTCATTCACCTTTCTACGGCTGGCTGCAAAAACACTTTTTAGGCATTGATTTTATTCAGGCAGATTATCTTTCTGGTTTGGGCAAAAAGGCATTTATGGCCGAAATGATGCCACGAAACCCTGTCTATGTTTGTCTGTTGCCGGAAGAGGCACAGAAAGTGATTGGTGAAGTGCATACCAATACCCGTCCCGCATTAAGTCTGCTACAGGCCGAAGGCTTTAGATGCCGCGGTTACGTGGATATTTTTGATGGTGGTCCAACGGTTGAGTGTCGTTTATCGGACATTCGCGGCGTGCGTGAAAGCCGTTTATTAACCGTCGATATTGGTGACATGGTCGAAGCCGACACTCAATTTATTATCTCAAATACTCAATTAGCCAATTATCGAGCGACGTCTGCCGCACTGGCCGTGGACGACAAATCCGAACACATCATTATCAGCCCTGAGCTGGCTGCGGGTTTGTTGCTCGCAAAAGGCGATCAAATCCGTATTTTGGCAATGTAGGAATAGCAAATGACACATTATATTCAAGGTCAGTGGCATGCTGGCAAAGGTCATGACGTGGCCTCAATTAATCCAGCCAATGCTCAAACTATTTGGACAGGTAAAACGGCCACAGCAGAACAAGTTAATGCCGCAGTTGATGCCGCGCGCGCCGCGCAGTTTGATTGGTTTATGTTAGGTTTCGATGCGCGTTTAGCCATAGTCGAAGCGTATCGCAGCCAACTCGAAGTCAACAAAGCGGAACTGGCTGAAACGATTGCCCAAGAAACCGGTAAACCTCAGTGGGAAACGGCGACCGAAGTTGGCGCCATGATAGGTAAAATTGCGCTATCAGCCGCGGCTTACAATAAACGTACGGGCACAGAAGCCAACGATACGCCAGCGGGACGCGCGGTTATCCGTCACAAACCCCACGGTGTTGTGGCGGTGTTCGGTCCTTACAATTTCCCCGGTCATTTGCCGAACGGTCACATAGTCCCTGCGCTGTTGGCGGGAAATACTGTGATTTTTAAACCTTCTGAATTGACGCCTAAAGTTGCCGAGCTGATGGTTAGCCTATGGGATAAAGCGGGTCTGCCTGCTGGCGTGCTCAACTTAGTCCAAGGTGAAGTGGATACGGGTAAAGCATTGGCTTCTCACCCGCAGCTCGATGGTCTGTTCTTTACCGGCAGCTCACGCACGGGTCATTTTTTACATCAACAATATGCGGGTCATCCGGGCAAGATTTTAGCACTTGAGATGGGTGGCAATAACCCACTGATCATTAAAGGTGTGCAGGATATTAAAGCTGCCGTGCACGATATTTTGCAGTCGGCTTATATCTCATCTGGCCAACGTTGTACTTGTGCGCGCCGTCTATATGTAGAGCAAGGCGAGCAGGGCGATGCCTTGATTGCCATGTTAGCTGCTGCGGTCAAGCAGATTAAAGTTGGTCCTTGGAACGCGCAGCCACAACCTTTTATGGGCTCAATGATTTCTGAAGCTGCCGCCAAAGGTATGGTTGCGGCGCAGACGAATCTGCTGAACTTGGGCGGCGTGTCTTTGGTCGAGTTGACCCATCTAGAAGCGGGTACAGGCTTAGTGTCTCCTGGCCTTATCGATGTGACAGCGATCGATGCATTGCCGGATGAAGAATACTTCGGACCTCTACTGCAGCTGGTGCGTTACAGTGATTTCGATCAAGCGATCAAATTAGCTAACCAAACGCGTTACGGCTTGTCTGCGGGATTACTTGCCGATAGCCGTGAAGATTATGACTATTTCCTCGCGCGTATTCGTGCTGGCATTGTTAACTGGAACAAACAAATCACTGGCGCATCGGGCGCGGCACCTTTTGGTGGCGTAGGGGCTTCGGGTAACCACAGAGCGAGTGCTTTCTATGCCGCCGATTACTGTGCTTATCCTGTCGCTTCGGTCGAGGCTGATGCCGTGAGTTTACCCGCGACATTAAGCCCAGGTTTGAGCTTGTAAGCGGGTAGAGATTTGACTTTTATGCGGTAAAAAATATGTGGGAAAGAGGAGGAAGGACTAATGTTCTTCCTTTTTAATAACAAGCAGTAACGTTACTTGAGTTTCTACTGTGGGTATGTGTGACGCTACAACAGTGGCATTTAGGTCGTTACATTTAGTGTTCGCGGCAAAATAACAGCAATAACCGCAGCACAATAAAAGGAGTTTTTATGCATACCGACATCAACGCGTTATTTGCCGCCCTGTGGCAAGACTATATTCAAATGACCCCTTCTGCGGCAAAAGTGCACGCGTTGTTGGGTCATGGTAAGCCGATTATCAACGACCATATTGCCCTGCGTACTTTCAATATCGCTAAGGTGAATTTGGACGTACTGGCTAAGCATTTCACTTCGCTAGGTTATGTACCTTGCGGTGATTATAAGTTTGAACAGAAAAAACTGATCGCTAAGCATTTTGAACATCCAGACTCGACTCAGCCTAAAGTGTTTATCTCTGAGCTATTAGTTGAAGAGTTTAGCCCTGCACTGCAAAAAACTATTCAAGGCTTAATCGCCCAAGTGGATGCAGCAGCGACCACGGCGGACAACTTTATTTACTCAGGCCGTCATTGGTCTTTAGATGCTAAAACCTATCAGGACTTATTAACTGAGAGTGAATACGCAGCTTGGGTAGCGGCTTTTGGTTATCGCGCTAACCATTTCACTGTGTCTATCAATCACCTCGACGGTTTTGAGACTTTAGAGTCAGTGAATGATGCACTGAAGCAAGCGGGCTTTGTGCTCAATGGTTCAGGCGGTGAGATCAAAGGTTCGCCAGAAGTCTTGTTAGAGCAATCGTCGACTATGGCCGATAAGATTGGCGTTGAATTCACCGATGCGACAGTGGAAATCCCAAGTTGTTTCTATGAGTTTGCGCTGCGTTATCCTATGGCCAATGGTGAGCTGTATACCGGCTTTGTGGCAGCGTCTGCCGACAAGATTTTTGAAAGTACGAACGTGAATAAGGCTTAACGTGAATAAAGCCTAACGTCGTTAAGATTTTGAGCATAAAAACGCCATCACTTCGATGGCGTTTTTTTATGATTATATTAAAGAGGAAATATTAAAGAGTGCAGTCAAACTGGGTGTGTAAAGCTGAGCAGCTTCAGCAAGACTAACTGAAGATCAGTTCGATCCTCAGTCCACCTAAGCGAGTGCTGTGGCTAAACTTAAGCTCAATCTCATATTGCTCGGCAATTTCCTTCACTATCGACAAGCCTAAGCCGTGCCCCATGACAGACTCATCTAATCGCGTGCCTCTTTGGGTGAGCTTATCGAGTTCATCATCGGCAACCCCCGGACCATCATCATCGATACAAAGGCTGAGACGCTCCTGTTGGCGTGATAGCTGAATGCTGACTCGGCTCTGGGCCCATTTAAAGGCGTTGTCCAGCAGATTGCCTAAAAGCTCCATGCCATCTTCCCTGTGGATCGGCAGCCTGATAATATTAGGGTCGAGTTCGAAATCACATTCGATGGTTTTATTGCGGTGAACCTTGTTTAAGGTGTTGGCTAGGCTGTGTAAATCCCTTGGGATTACTAATTGCGCCGCGGGAAGCATATCGCCTGTAATCCTTGCCGCCGCCAGTTTGCGCTCGACCATCTTGTGGATAGAATCCAGCTGTTGCTGCAAGGCAATGGCGGTTTCGGGATCTTTAAGGCCAAGGGCTTCGACCTGTTGCTGCATCACAGCCAGCGGGGTTTTAAGCCCATGGCTTAAGTTGCCTAAGTTATTGCGGCTACGCTCAATTTGCTTGGCGGTGTACTCGAGTAACTCGTTGTAAGTCTTAGCGAGTGGCTGCACTTCTGGCGGGATATTATTCAGCTCCAGCGCGTTAATTTCGCCTTCTCTTAGCCGCGAAAGCGCGTGCTGAATATGCTTAACTGGCTTAAAGGATTGGCGTAGGATCAGGAAGATCCCCGCGATCATCGCCACCAACATCGCCAGATTGATCCCCAGCTTAGTGCCATAGACTTCGCTAAACACGCGTCTGCCGATACTCAAATCTTGGGCAACAGTTAAGGTGGCGCTGACATTGGCGCTACTGGAATTTAGCCCCAGTGATAACAGCTGCATATCGTTATTTTTAGGGCCTTTAGCTTGCCAGACACGGGTTTGATTTGGCGCGAGTGGCTCGATATCTAACTGCATATCCCACAGGGAGCGGGAGCGAATGACTTCATTGGGCAGGTTAAGCTGGAAATAGCGGCCTGAATAGGCGGGCTTGTAGAAACTGGAAAGCTGGCTTTGATCTATGCTGATGTCCCCATCGTGAATATGGGTTGCCAACATAATATGTTCGAGATCTTCTTCTAAGCGATTGATAATAGAATCATGAAACGCCTGACGCAGCATGGACTCAAACAAGATGAGCCCAATGACTGTGCCTATTACCAGTAAGCCCGTTAACCATAAACTGAGCTTAGTGCGGATTGAGATCATTCAATAATGCCGTGGAAGATATAACCTTGGCCGCGGCGGGTTTCGATAGCGGTTTTGCCTAATTTCTTGCGTAAGTGGGTTACATAAACCTCGACCACATTACTCTCTTTTTCATCGTCAAACTGATACAGCTTATCGGTAAGTTGTGTCTTAGATAACAGCTTCTTAGGCGACATCAGGAAGATTTTTAACAGCCTGAATTCCATCGCCGTTAGCTCAAACAATTGGTCTGCCACTTTTACCGTTTGCTCGGCTTCATCTAAGATCACGCCGCCATAGCTCAATTGCTTGCTAGAAGTATTTAAACGGCCATGGGCACGGTGGATAAGGGCTTGAATACGGGCCAGTAATTCCTGCGCGTGGAAAGGTTTGCCTAAGTAATCGTCGGCGCCGGCATTAAAGCCTTCGACTTTTTCATGCCATTGGCTGCGGGCGGTCAGCATGATGACAGGAGTGCTGATCCCTTGATTACGCCAGCCTTCGAGTAGTTCGAGGCCGTTGCCGTCGGGCAAGCCGATATCTAAGATCACGCAATCGTATTGGGTTTCTTTGATCAGATAATCGGCTTCAAGCGCTTTGTCAGTAATATCGGTCACATAGCCAGCGAGTTTGAGTTGTTTCTCCAGCTCGGTGACTAGCATAGGGTTATCTTCAACGAGTAACAGTTTCATGTTTTCGACATTCGCTCGGTAATGCTATTGAGTGATCGGCTTGACCATTAGTTGCATCAATACTGAGATTGACGATTTGGCCACGCTGAAC
The DNA here is from genome assembly GCF_019655335.1 of Shewanella hafniensis. GTDB lineage: Bacteria > Pseudomonadota > Gammaproteobacteria > Enterobacterales > Shewanellaceae > Shewanella > Shewanella hafniensis. The sequence goes on along the minus strand of NZ_BPFD01000025.1, from coordinate 31,342 downwards.
TTTGATTTGCAAATCATAGCGCCATTTATGATCTTCTTGATAGAGATGAGCATCAATTAGTTCACCTTGGCAAAACTGATTAACTATGGAGAGTGTACCGTTTAAGGATAGTATTTGCCCAGAGTTGACGAGTGCCTTGGCTTGATAATGTTCTAATTCAATAGGTTCGGCATGCAAGATTATTGGATGCACCAGCGTGAATAGGCTGAAAAAACAGATTAAAAACAGCCGTTTCATTTGAGCTCTCCAATAAAAAATGGCCTAGAATTTATTCTAGGCCACTTTAATAAGGCAGGCTTAAATCAAGCTGAAGACTAACTTAACGGGTACCGTATACCACGATTGTCTTACCATGAGCTTGGATCAAATTCTGTTCTTCTAACATCTTCAAGATACGACCCACAGTTTCCCGTGAACAGCCAACGATTTGGCCTATCTCTTGACGAGTGATCTTAATCTGCATGCCATCAGGGTGTGTCATCGCATCAGGTTGTTTAGCCAGATGTAATAGAGTTTGAGCAATACGGCCTGCAACGTCTAAGAATGCAAGGTTACCCACTTTCTGGCTGGTACTTTGTAGGCGATAGGCCATTTGTGCAGACAGCTTCATCAGAATTTCAGGGTTAACTTGAATTAACTGTCTGAATTTCTTATATGAAATCTCAGCGATTTCACAAGCTTGCTTAGCACGAACCCAAGCGGTACGTTCGGCTTGTTCTTCAAACAAACCTAGTTCACCGATAAAGTCACCTTGATTCAGATAAGAAAGGATCATCTCCTTACCTTCTTCATCTTTAATCAATACCGCTACAGAACCTTTTACTATGTAATAAAGGGTATCTGAGTCTTCACCAGCATGGATAAGAGTGCTCTTTGCAGGGTACTTATGAATGTGACAGTGTGATAAAAACCATTCCAAAATTGGATCAGGTTTTGGCTTACCAATCAGAGCCATGTTGGTGTTCCTCGATTGATTAAAACGAAAGTAAGAGTATTCTAAATAAGCATTTTACGTCAATTAAACTCACAAAAACTTGATGGAAGTCTTAGTTTAGAATAAGTGAATAAATGCAATTAACCATCTAAAATTAGAGCTTATTTTGCTACTTTAGTGATTTAAGTCAACTAAATCGATATGAAACTCGCTGGATTCACTTAACTCTGTCGAGTTAATCACATCTTACCAGTTTAATTAAGCCGTTTTATTATAGATTATGGATAAAACAGGCCACTAAATGACAGTTGAAGATGTTTCACAGCTGAAATTAGCTGCTCATTTGCTTCAACTTCCCCCATTATCCTGAGGTTTGTGTGTATTTAGACTCGACTTATGGGGTTAATTCTGGCTAACTTTGAGGGCAGTCGCTTTTAAGAGAGGTAAGCAAGTGAAATACAGATTATGGGTTTTAGGTGCAGGTTTAAGCTTAACGATTGGGCTGAGCTCTGCGGCGCACGCATTTTCTATCCCGCAGCCTGCTGCCGAACTCGCAGCTAGTAAGTTTGTGCATATTCAGGTGACGGCAGAACAAGGCGACGCTGATGCCCAATTTCTGCTGGGATTAATGTATCTCTCTGGGCGTTTTGTGGAGCAAGAAGTGCCCTCTGGTTTGCATTGGATTTCACTTGCCGCCGAGCAGCAACATGAAAAAGCCCAGCAAACCTTAGCCGACCTGTCTTTTGAAGGCCAATTGATCAAGCGTGACTTATCCGTGGCCGAGCATTGGTATCGAGCCTTGAGTGAGCAGGGCAGTCGTTGGGCACAATTTCGTTTAGGTTTTATTTATGCTTCTGGCGGCGATGGTGTGCAACGTAATTGTGGTAAAGCGGTCGAGCAATTTTCCCAAGTGGGTGATGATGTTGCCTTAGGTAATGTGGCGTGGATTTTAGCGACTTGCCCAGAAGCTGAGTATCGCGATGGCAATAAAGCGGTCGAGTTATCCTTAAAGTTACTCAAAGTGAATGAAAACGATCCGACAAATTTAGATAATCTGGCGGCGGCTTATGCCGAAGTCGGCGATTTTGGTGCGGCAATTTCGACGCAGCAAAAAGCGATAGAAGCGTTAAAGATGAGTGCCGAAATGACCAAGACAGATGAGTTTATGCAGCGCTTACAAACCTACGAGCAAAAGCGTGCGTATCGCGAAACCTTACGCTTACTCGAATAAGGCATTGGTTATTGGAGCCCTTAAAGTAAGCCCTGTTGGTTTATTCGCGCTTTAGTTGATGCATATAATGATAAATTGGAAAGCCTGAGTTAATACTCGGGCTTTTTTGTTTTTAATTGACGCTAACCGAGCGTCCAAGAATCTAGGATGTGGTATTCCACACCCGTGCTTGTGCTTTTTGAATGATATAAATACAAATGTTCGGGCGTTAACGTTAGCGTATTCATCTCCTTGAGTTGCAATAACGCTGGCTCATCTCGTGTCCATTGTTTGGCCTTCCTAAATAAACTAATGTGCGGGCAAAAGTGGTGTTCACTGCTATGTAATTGCAGGCGGCCTGCTATTGCTTGCGTCTGCTTAGCTAATTGCGTTAACGGCGGATCAACTTCATCGGCTTTTAAGCAACAGACTTGGGCATTAGGCCATAAATCGAACTGGTTAAGTCGAACACTGAATCTTGGCTTAGCTAAGCGGTCAAGTGCATCAAGGAGGGAGATACGTTGATCGTCGTCCACTTGCCCTAGAAAGCAGAGCGTTAAATGCATATTGTTGACACTCACTGCTTTCGCCTCAGGATTAAGGTGGCAAAGCAGTTGTTGCTGTAAATCACTCAGCCTTGCCCTTTGTGCAGCGGTAGGCGCGAAGCCGAGAAATAGCCTTTGTTGCATCGGTTTATCGTCCTTTGTGGGGCTCAACACGGATTATCTCAGGGAACACTTTGACGGTTAGCGTCTTTGAGCGTTAATCTAGTTGTTGAATTTATCGGCTAATTTACGACTCAAGCAGACGTTTAATTCACTGTGAGCCTATACTCAATATACGTCGATAATACCTTAAATGGATTTTTAGGTAAGGAAGTCACTTTTCATGTCAGTAGGTTTAGCAAATCCACTCCAACAGGCCTTAGTGAGTATTTTTAGTGAGTCTCCACTAGAAACCTTAGAGCAAAATGTTGACCGAGCACTTGAGACCATCACATTGCAACTGCATTGTGATGGGGTATTTGTATTGACGGGCAGCCAGTCTCTGGATCGTTTACGCACGCGTAATTTGTATCTAAAACCCCAATTTGCTAAAGGCCAGCAAACTCGAGTTTGGCCCTTAGCGCGCATGCCATTTTTTCGCTCACTCGTTCGTACCCCAAGACTATTAAATCTGCCCGATGTGAATACCTTACCCGCCGATGCACAGGCCGAGCGAACGCTATTAAGAGATTGGGACGTCAAAAGTTTATTGGTATTGCCGCCTGTGGTATTTGGCGAAACGCGTATCGCGCTGGGCGCGGTGAATTGCTCTGAGTGTTGCGAATGGAGCGAAGAGTTTATTCAGGAATTTAATCACGCCGCTGTGATGATTGGCTCGGCGATGGAACTGACGCGCATCGCCCTGAGCATGCTCGCCAGTGAGCATAAATATTGTGAAGTCTTCAATCAGCTACCTTTAGCCTGTGCCTTGCTAGATAAGCATGATCAATTGACTATGCTCAATAAAGTCGCCCTGCAAACGCTACCAATCCAACATGGTTATGACTTATTCGACATGGTACGTGAGGAAGAGCATGCCATGCTCACCGATACCTTACATGTGGTACGAGAAGGTGTACTCGGTCACGCTTGGTGTGAGTTACCCTTAAAATCTATCCATCAATTGGCTTGGTTGAAACTCAGCTTTAGCCAGATCAGTGGCGATAAAGATACCTTAGTCATGATTGCCGAAGATGTCAGTGAAAAGTATCGCCTAGCCGATGAACTGTCCTTCCATGCCAATTATGATGCGCTCACAGGATTGCCCAATCGGTTACATTTCGAAGCCCTATTAGAAAATCTGCTGTACGCCCACGACGACATGCCAATATGTGTGGCGTTTCTCGATTTAGACCAATTCCAAGTCATCAACAATATCAGTGGCCATCAGGCAGGCGATAAGCTGCTGTGCCAAGTGGCATTGCGCTTAAAACAGCTCGTGCGTAAGGGCGATATTGTTGCCCGTTTAGGAGGCGATGAATTTGGTATCTTAATGCATTACTGCAATGTGGAATCGGTGAAACAAATTGCTAAACGTATCTGTACCCAATTGGCGAAGCATGAGTTTATTTGGGAAAGCCGTAGTCACAATGTCAGTGTCAGTATGGGGATTGCCAAGTTAAATAAAAAAGCCGCCGACATTTATACCGTGATGAGTCAGGCCGATGCAGCTTGTCGCTTGGCGAAGGATCAAGGTCGCAATGGCTGGCATTTATACAGTGCGAGCGATCCTAAAATGAACCGTCTCTATACCGAGATGATGGCGTCGGTGGATATCGTTGGCGCACTCGCGTTAAATCAATTTGAGCTTTATTTTCAAAGCATAGTGCCATTAAACCGTGAGGAGTCAGGTCTGCATTTAGAGATCCTACTGCGCATGGTGCAGACTAACGGCACTATAGTGTCTCCCGCCATTTTCTTACCCGCCGCCGAGCGATACAACTTAGCTTCTAAGGTCGACTTGTGGGTGATCGATAATTTACTCAAGTGGGGCGGTTGCCATTTAGATATCTGGCAGCAATTGGACCTAGTATCGGTGAATTTGTCGGCGACGTCTTTGGGCGACCATGAGTTTATGAACTGGCTAGAAATGCGTTTGATGGCCGAACCTGAGCTGGTGGACAAGCTTTGCATCGAAATCACTGAAACCGCAGCCGTGAGTCAGCTCGATCAAGCGACAAAGTTACTCGATATATTGCGCCCGCTCAATTGCAAGTTAGCCCTCGATGACTTTGGGGCTGGTTTTTCTAGCTTTGCCTACCTTAAGCGCCTTAATGTGGACATTGTGAAGGTAGATGGTCAATTTGTAGTGAACATCTGCGAAGACAGTGCGGATCAGGCGATTGTTAAGTCGATTTGCCAACTTGGCCAAGATATGGGCTTTGATGTGGTTGCCGAATTTGTCGAATCCCAAGATATTGGCCGAAAACTACAAGCTTTAGGCGTCGACTATGCCCAAGGTTACGCCATCAATAAACCGATGCGGTTAGCTGAATTGCAGTCAGGACTCTGTCAGCCTTGGCTCGAAAAACGTGAGACCTTTGCGGCCTATCCACAGCTTTAGTTTTGGGCACGACCGCTTAGCGCGATTATGTTGCAGTGAAATGGTACTCAAAGCCGATTGTTAGTACACTGACGGCCTGTGTTGGCCGCTGATGTCTTTTTCTTGAACTCTCTACCTATTCATAGCTTGTTAGCACCGCTGCGTGCGGCTTTTTCTCGTCACGCTCAAGTGATCCTCGAGGCACCGACAGGTGCGGGTAAATCTACCGCATTACCTTTGGCTATGTTGGATTGGCCAGAAATCAGTGGACGTATTTTAATGCTCGAACCGCGGCGTGTCGCGGCGCGTAGTGTTGCGCACTATATTGCCCGTTGTCGCCAGCAAAAGGTGGGGCAAGAAGTGGGTTATCGCGTGCGCGGTGAAGCTAAAGTCAGCGCCAATACCCGCTTAGAAATCGTTACCGAAGGCATACTCACGCGGATGATCCAGCAAGATCCCGAGTTAACTGGGATTGAGATGATCATCTTCGATGAAATTCATGAACGCCACCTCACTACCGACTTAGGCCTCGCCTTAGCGCTCGAAGTACAAGCTTCACTGCGGGACGATTTAAAGATATTAGCCATGTCGGCCACCTTATCTGGCCTTGCCTTAGCTGAACTCATGCCAGAGGCTGTGACCTTACACAGTGAAGGCCGGAGTTTTCCCGTTGAGGTTGAATATCGCCCCGTGCCGACGCAGCAGCATTGGATCGATCATCTTGGCCGCTGCGTGCTCGATCTGGTCTCTGCCAGTAGCGCCGGTGTTGATAAAACGGCTAGCAATAATGCCGTGCTCGTGTTTTTACCCGGAAAAGGCGAAATATCACGATTGCAGCAGTATCTGCGTGAGCGTTTAGCGGATGATGCTTTTCTGATTTGCCCCCTTTATGGTGAGCTTTCAGGCGCAGAGCAAGATAGCGCGATTGCGGCAACTACGGACGGCAGGCGCAAAATCGTGCTAGCGACTAACGTGGCGGAATCGAGCTTAACTATTGAAGGTATAGGGTTTGTCATCGACAGCGGCTATAAACGTCAGGCCAGTTTCAACCCTAAAACTGGCGTCACTCGTTTAGGCTTAAAACGTATTAGCCAAGCCTCGGCGACTCAGCGCAGTGGCCGCGCCGGACGTTTATCTGCGGGCATGTGTGTGCGTTTGTGGAGCCAAGAAGAACATGGCCGCATGCTCAGGGCCGATGAACCTGAGATCAGCCAAGCGGATCTGGTGGCTATGGCCCACGACTGTGCTTATTGGGGTGCAAAATCCTTTAGTGACTTGATGTTGTTAACGCCGCCACCGAGTGTGAATGAGGCGCTGGCGTGGCAATTACTGCAGCGCTTAGGCATGGTCGATGGCCAAAATAAACTGACTCCCCACGGAAAAGCAGCCTATGAGCTAGGGTGTCACCCAAGGCTTGCCCATATGTTATTGGGCGCGAAAAGCTTAGGCGATGATTATGAGCAAACTGCGCAATTGGGCAGTTTGGCCTGTTTGCTGTCGGGGATTTTAGAAGCGCGCGGTTTGCCTAAAAAGGGCGCCGATATCATGAATTACTTGCACTTTGCCTGTCAGGGGCAAGCGGGACAGCAGGCAAAACAGTGGCAGAAAAAGCTCGGTTTAACTGCTGACTTAGTGAAAGTCGCGACCCATGCTCACCACAGTGATGTGGGATTATTGCTGGCACTGGCGTATCCAGATCGCATCGCCAAAGCCCGAGGCGTTGAGGGTTATCAATTAGCCAATGGGACTGGCGTGGTGTTAGCAGCCGAAGATGCCTTGTCGCAAACGCCTTGGATGGTGGTGGCAGATTTCCAAGAAACTGAAGGCAGAAACGCTGGGCGGATTTACTTGGCGAGTCAGTTTCAGCCGAGCTTGTTCGATAGCGAGCTAAAAGACTTGCTGGAAATCCACGAGATCTGTGGCTGGGATGAAGGCAAAGGCCGAGTGATTGCCGAGCGCCAATACAAGGTCGGACAAATTTTAGTGAAAACCGAGACCATTGCTAAGCCTGAGCGCAAGCAAATTGTCGCGGCCTTACTAGCTTATATTCGCCAGCAAGGATTACAAATTCTCAATTGGAACGCTAACTTAGAGCAGTTTCAATACAGGCTTAAACTCGCGATTGAGTTCGATGCTGGCAGTGATTGGCCAAAGGTCGATGATGAGGTGTTATTAGCGAGCCTAGAAACTTGGCTGGCACCTTACCTCGAAAATGTGAATAATCTGCCGCAATTAGTTAAGCTCGATTGCTTTGGTTTTGTGGCAAACTGTTTGAGCTGGCAGCAGAAACAGCGGCTGGAGGAGTTATTGCCAACCTCTTGGCCGTTAGTTACCGGTACCTCTGCGCCAATCGTATACGATGAATCTGGGCGTGCGCTGCTGCGGGTGCGTCTGCAAGAAACCTTTGGCATGGCGCAGAGCCCTATGTTGGCGCAGGGCAAGCTAAAGGTGACGATGGAATTACTTTCTCCCGCTCAACGTCCATTGGCTTTAACGGCGGATTTAGCCAGTTTCTGGCAGGGACCTTATGTGGAAGTGAAAAAGGAAATGCGTGGCCGATATCCAAAACATCTGTGGCCGGACGATCCTGTGAATACACTACCAACAAAATTTACCAAGAAGAAAACCTTGGGTTTAGCTCAGCCATAGCAGTGACACTGGTTTTTTTATCGGGTGAAAACACGCCCTGATTCGCACCACGCTTGCTATCGTGGCTGATGTCTTTAAATGCATGAATGATGAAGTAGATATGACGACTAAGACGACAAAAAAAACACCCGCTTCCCGTAGGGCCAACAATGGCCGCGGTTTCTTTCGACGAGTTTGGTCAATCACTTGGAAATTAGCCTTAGCCGGATTAGCGGTAGTGACTTTCTACAGTATTTATCTCGATCAAATTATTGCGCAAAAATTTGAAGGTCAAAAATGGCACTTGCCCGCGCAGGTGTTCAGCCGTTCTATGGCGCTGTATCCCGGCGCGGCGGTCAGCCATCCGCAAATGATGGCTGAACTTAAGTTGCTCGGCTATCGCAAGGTCGCGAATCCACGCCAAGTGGGTGAGTTTTCGGCATCAAGCACTCGTATCGAATTGTGGCGTCGACCGTTCCTGCATCCTGAAGGCGATCAAGTAGAACAAAGAGTCATGATAAGCTTCGACAGCAATGGCGTTAGTTCAGTCACCCGAGTGTCGGACAAACGCCAGCTTGCCGTATTCCATCTTGAGCCTGTGTTGCTCGATCGCATTATTACTGGCGACGGCGAAGACAGATTGTTTGTGCCGACCGAAGAAATGCCTAAGTCGATTGTGCAGGCGTTACTGCTGGTGGAAGACCGTAGCTTTTACGAACACCATGGGGTAAATCCTTTCGCGATTGCTCGCGCGGCTTTTGTGAACATCAGCGCCGGTCGCACAGTGCAAGGCGGCTCGACGTTAACCCAGCAGTTAGCGAAAAACTTTTTCCTATCGAGTGAGCGTTCTTTGCTGCGTAAAGTGCGCGAAGCCTTGATGGCAGTGATTATCGATTTTCGTTACAGCAAGGACGAAATCCTCGAAGCCTATCTTAACGAAGTGTATATGGGGCAGGATAAATCCCGCGCCGTTCATGGTATGGGTTTGGCTTCACGTTTCTATTTCGGCCGTCCTATCAGTGAGTTGACTATCGCTCAGCAGGCATTTTTAGTGGCGACGATTAAGGGACCGTCTTACTACAATCCATGGCGATATCCGGAGCGTATTCAAGAGCGTCGCGATCTGGTACTGCGTTTACTCATGGATGCCGGCGATTTAACCACGGCCGAGTACAAGGCGGCGGTAGAGTCACCTCTGGCAATTCGTAATCTGAATAAACCCGCACATCAAAAATTGCCTTCTTTCTTCGCCCTAGTAAAACAGGAGGTGAACGAGCGTTATGGTGATGCGTTACTGAAGCAATCTGGGGTAAAAATTTATACCACGCTCGATCCTATGGCCCAAGAAGCGGCAGAAAAAGCGGTCACTCAAACCCTTAAGAGTTTAGATAAGAGTAATAAGTCATTACAGGTGGGCATGGTAGTGACCGACAAATATACGGGTGGTATCGCGGCTATGGTCGGTGATAAAACCCCAGGATTTGACGGCTTTAACCGCGCAGTTGAAATTCGTCGCCCGATTGGCTCGTTAATTAAGCCTTTTGTGTACGCCACGGCATTGGCACCTAATAGCCAATTTACTTTAGCTACTCCCCTTAAAGATCAGCCTATTACCTTAAAAAATGAACAAGGTAAGACATGGTCACCGCAAAATTTCGATAAGAAGTTCAGCGGTCAAGTGCCTTTGTTAACGGCGCTGAAAAAGTCGATGAACGTCCCGACTGTGAATCTTGGGATTGCGGTGGGCGTGGATGCGGTTGCGACAACCTTAGCTAAGTCGGGTTGGCAGGAACCGTTAAACGAGTATCCTTCTATGTTACTCGGTGCCGTCAATGGTTCGCCATTAATGGTGGCGCAGGTGTATCAAACCTTAGCCGATAGTGGGGTTTATCGTAAATTAACCACAGTGACGGCTGTGTTAGATGCAGATAAAAATCCATTACCTGTGACACGATTGCCTAAAGAGCAGGCTATTTCACCCGATACTGACTTTTTGATCCAGTACGCTATGCAGCAAGTGGTGAATACAGGCACAGCTACGCGCTTAGGCAATGCCTTCCCCGGAGTGGGATTGGCGGGTAAAACAGGCACAAGTAACGACAGTCGCGACTCTTGGTTTGCGGGCTTCGATGAGCGTAACGTCGCCGCCATTTGGGTGGGGCGTGATGATAACGGCAAGACTAGCTTGTATGGCAGCAGTGGCGCCATGGCAGTGTATCTTGCCTTCTTAAAGGAACGTCCACCTATTAGTCTGCGCTCTATCCCAGTGAATGGCGTAGTAAAGGGCTTTTTTGACCGAGATACTGGTGTGGCCAAGGAATCGGATTGCAGCAATGTTGATGCGCTTCCGGCATTAACCGCGACTTATCGTCCGGTGAATAATTGCGGCGAGCCTTTGCAATGGTGGCAGAAAATTCTCGGCCAATAGCTCGAGAATTGGCCAAAGACGTTGTGTGTGGAATATAAAATTTTAAGTAGTAGAACCTATGTAAATGGACGTGGCGTTATCGAGCATACACGCGTGACGCCATCTTCCCTTAGCCTAGGTCGTTAACCCAAAGTGAGAAATAACATGTTTAAAACCGCTGCCGCCGTGCATATTTTAGTGAAACACAAAGAGCAGGCTGAGGATATTGTTAAGCAGCTGAATAATGGCGCTAATTTTGCGGTACTTGCCAAGCGTTTTTCCTCTTGCCCTTCGGCCAAAAAAGGCGGTGATTTGGGCGAGTTTAAAAAAGGCCAAATGGTGCCACAGTTTGATAAAGTCGCTTTCTCGGGCGAGTTATTAGTGCCGCACATAGTTAAAACTAAGTTTGGCTGGCATGTGGTTAAAGTGCTGTATCGCACTTAATACCGCAGCAATAAGCCCCAATGTAGCGTCTTATCGCCGCACGTCATTTTCGGCGAATTAAATGGATTGGAATATTAAGGAGCGATGGGCATGACCTTTAGTTTTAATACCGAAGATGCGAGCCAAGTTTGCGTGGGGGCATTTGCGCTGGCGGTGCCCGTGGCGTTTTCAGAGGAAGCCTGGCACCTCGGCGAAACCTTGCCTGTGCTCAATATCGCCATGCTCTTTAGTTTATCTTTGTTATTTCTAGGGGTTTTTACTTACCACAGCGTGTTCCAACAGAATATTCGTGCCCGAGTCCCTGTGTTTATTTTCCGCATCATGGTGGCGTATTTGCTCACCGCGCTGGTGGTTTTCCTCGTCTTGCTGTGTCTCGATAAAGTGCCATTTTTTGAAGACCCGCTAACCTCGATCAAACGGATTATCGTCATCACTATGCCTGCCTCCATGGGCGCTATTGTTGTGGATAGCTTCGATAAGGAATGATGCGCCTTAGCTAAACCTCATGACTTTTGTCACTGGTGGATAAGCGTTATTTTGCGCATACTCATTGCCATATTCTGACTTTGAGCTATATCTAGAGTCGAAATAAGCCTGATTTTTTAGCCTGATAACAATAGCGCCAATCGATAAAGGAAATGACTATGAATACCGGAGCCCTCGCTTTACTTATCCCGATCCTCGCCATTGTTGGCGGATATGTGGTGGCGATTATGAAAATTCGCGACAAGCAAGGGGTGTCTAGCCGAGCGCAAGAGGCTGAAAATCAAGCTATGCGGGCCGAGTTAGCCACACTGCGTCAACGCGTCGAAGTGCTAGAACAACTGGTTACTGACGATAGTTTTCAATTGAAGCGAGAATTTAAACAAGTCTAACTATTTGTTCCTTGTCCAATGGAAGGCGCTAGCCTGTTAACCTAAGTTAATACCCTTGTAATGTGTTTGGCTTTACAAATGTGGTCATGGTGTTACTTTGTACATCTTCCGTGGGATCAAGTCATCGGGTGAGTTAAATACCTAATTTAAGGTAGACTCGTGATAATTTTGTTATCCATCCCTGTATTGAGTTATTACAAATAGAGTTTATATGTTTCTAGCGCCTTATTTTTCCGAGCAAAATCAAGCCATTTCCGTATCCGCACAACAAGCCAGCGACTTCGCGAAGAAAATTGCGCAGGACTTTAATCCCATACACAATGTGGGCGCAAAGCGCTTTTGCGTGCCGGGAGATTTACTGTTTGCCATAGTATTGACTCAATATGGTCTGAGTCAGAGCATGAAATTTAGCTTTGCGGGTATGGTGGGCGATAGCGTCGAACTGCAATTCCCAGAACAAGTGAGCGAGAGTTTTTCGATTCGCGATAGCCGCGAAAAAACCTATCTTAATGTGAGTCGCCAAGGCGATGTAAGTTGTTGCGATGCGCAGACCGAATCCTTTATTCGTCAATATGTTGCCTTCTCTGGACATAATTTTATCGATATCCTGATCCCTTTGATGAAACAACATCAAGTGATGATCAACCCAGACCGACCTTTAGTGATTTACGAAAGCATGTCGTTTGACTTAACCACCCTCGATTTTGTGCAAGTGACCTTATCACTCGTTGACCAAGATTTAAAAATCGATGGTAAACGTGGCGATGTGACACTGCACTTTGAATTACACAGTGGCGATACTTTAGTCGGCACAGGTATCAAAACCTTAGTCATGAGTGGATTACGTCCTTATGACGAGGCGCTGGCGCAGCAAATGTGCGCCACCTATGAAGGTAGTAAAACTGATTATTGATTGACGGAACAATCACATGGCGTTTTATCGGTAGATAAAGCGCCATGCAATCCTTGATAGCGCGATGAAATGCGAGGGGATTAATGACCGTTGATTGAAAGTTGAGAGACGATTTGTGAGACGTTTTCTGCTCCGTTGCGTATTTCTCCCATCACCAAAGTTACCTCGGCTAACTGTTGTTTCCCTTCCTGTGCGATACCTTCAACTTCGTTCATCATGTCCGTTGCACTTGTGGTGAGCTGGGTATTTTTAGTGACTACGGCGGCAATTTCACTGGTTGATTTACTGGTTCTGGAAGCGAGCTGCCTCACTTCATCGGCGACAACCGCAAAACCTCGGCCTTGTTCACCCGCACGTGCGGCCTCAATCGCGGCATTTAATGCCAGCAAATTGGTTTGATCGGCAATCGAGCTAATCGTCGCGACTATGGCTTGAATACTTTGGGATTGCTCATTCAGTTGAGTAATCGCCTGAGTCGTTTTATGGGTTTGCTCAGCAATAGCATTGGAGGTATTGACGGTCGCATTAAGCAACTTAACGCCTTGTTCCGCTTGCTCAACGGTGCGTTGCGATGTGGTGAGCGCAATATTTGCGGCTTCACGCACAGCGTGGCTTTGCTCGATCCGCTTGCTGATATCACTGGCGAACTTAATGACTTTAACGACCTTTCCATGCTCATCCATAATGGGATTGTAAGCCGCCTCCAGCCAAATTGAGTCGCCATAGGCATTTTTGCGCTCAAATAGCCCTTTGCTATAGCGACCTTGCTTAAGCTCGTCCCAAAAGTGAGGATTTTGTCGATAAAATTCATCGAAACAGAAAATTCTATGATGCTTACCTAGGATCTGTTCTTTGCTGTATCCCATTGTTTTTAAAAAGTTGGCATTTGCCTTCAGGATAGTGCCATCAGGGGTGAATTCGATTATGGCTTGGGAGCGATTTAGGGCATCAAAGATGGCGGCTTGATCGTCAAGCTGTTGCTTATATTGGGTAATTTCAGAAGCCGTTTTCATTATCTTCACGACTTTGCCCGCCTGTTTTACAGGAAAGTAAGTCGCTCTTAGCCAGATTTCTTGGCCATTTTTATTCACTCGCGCGAAATGTCCCTCCTGTGGATGACCGGCTTTTAAATTACTCCAAAATTGTTGGTATGTAGGAGAATTAGCATAGGTCGCTGAGCAAAACAGCTTATGGTGTTGACCAACAACTTCAGTAAGTGAATAACCGACTACTTTTAAAAACAAGGCATTCGCATCGAGTACTTTTCCTTCCGGCGTAAATTCTACCGTGGCAATACTTTGCTTAATGGCGTCGATGACCGACTCCGCTTCTTGGCGCTTGTTTTCGCTCACTTCTAGGCTTTTACGTAATGAAGAATTGAACACTGAGATACTCCTGATGAGCTTAACTGACTCAAAAACCGCTGGTCTTTATTGAAAGCTCGATATAACGAGCTGGATACACAGATAAATATAGCTGTGATTTTAATGTGTGGTTTATTTCTATGAAACACGTGATCGGGATCTATATACCTAAATTGAGCAAAAGAAGATCACTTTTCTTTGGTTTTAGCTCGACTAGGCTTTGGTTTTAGCCCGACCAGACGTAGCGGCAGAACGGATAGCTAAATTTTAGCATGCTACTTGGGTCAGTTAGCTTGAATTCACGCTATTAAAAAAGCTGCCAATGGCAGCTTTCTAAATATTATCTATGCGCGGCGGTTAGCTTAGTTTTTCAATCTTAGCGGGTAGGCCTTGTCTTGCCGAGGCGCCACTTGCCCAGTCTACCAGCGGATAGCGGCCGTTGCGACTCGGATCGAACAGATTTAAGTCGTTCATGTTGATCCCTACTCGGATCAGCGGATTGGCGACGATTTTAATCTCGTCAATCACAGTGTCACGCGCGCCGAGTTCCTTATGACCATAACCGTGTTCGATAGCGATGCAGTCTGGGTGCACTCCGGCAACACATTCCACCAAGGCAATCACGCTGCCGTTGGGCGTGCTGATTTTTACCGTGTCGCCCGTGCTGATGCCAAGGCGAGTGGCGGTTTTCTCGTTCAGTCGCACCGGATTATTAGGGTGCACTTGGCGCAAACGATCCGAGCCAATACTCATAGAACTCATGGTATGGGATTTGTAGCTGCTGATCAGCAATGGCCACTGTGACTTATCAAACGCCTTATCGAGCGGCGTACCATCGGCCAAGGCGGGTTGATATAAGCGCGGACAACCACTCATAAATTCTCCTGTGAGACTGTTGCGACGACTGCCGACGTCGGGATTCCACAGCATCATAGGTTTAGGCCAGACTTTACTCGGATTCCCCGCGTCATCGCGCGCGCCGCGCATTTCTTCAAAACGGCCGCCGCGGGCAAATAAGTAACTGACTTTTTTGACTTCATCAGGCGTGAGTCTGGTATTGAGCTCACTTTGAATGCGGCTTACACCGCTAAGATACATGTCCTCGGCGTTGATATCGGCGACGGCTTTACCCAAATAGGCCACGTTGGCGGCGCCGTAGAGTGAGTAATCCGCTGCGCGCGTTAACGGATGTAAGCTGCCATCGGCGGCCTTAACGGCATTTTCGCCAAAGCCGGGTAGTTGCAACTTCATCGCCACTTGGCTCAAGAAAGACTCCATGCACACCACATCACCACTGGCCATTTTCGCGACTCTTGGCTCGACAATCGGCCAACGACCTGTGGCAACTTTGGTTAGTGTGCCTTGCCATGCTGAGGTCCAGCCCCAAGACTCGTACGTTAAGGTGTCGGGCACTATGTAATCCGATAGCGCCGAGGTTTCGTTAATAAAGCTGTCGATGCTGATAAACAGCGGCAGCACCTTAGGATCTTTCAGTTGTTCACCAATAGCTTCCCCTAAACCCGCTTGACCATAAATCGGATTGCCCATGTGGTTAATCCATGCTTTGAGTCGATAGGGATAACCGTGCACCGCCGCGGTTAAATGTTCGCCAAGCAAGGGCGATGAAATCGGAAACCAAGGCTCCTTGGCGGGATAAGGCGATTCGCCCGCTTCGACTTTACGGCGATACTCTGAGGTTTTCTCGTAGGGGAATTTAGAGCGCGATAGGAATACGCCCTTAGGTTCGACCATGCCGTCAAACTCCTGCAGATTATACCTTGGGCCTTTACCAAAGGCTGGGAATGAACCGCCGGAAGCTAATGCACCGCCCTTCAAATTGATGTTACCTATCATAGCGTTGAGCATCATGATCGCCCACGCGCTATAGAAACCATTGGCGCTCATTGTGCCGCCGTGGGAGATCACCGCGGCCTTAGTGCCATGGCTGGTAAACTTATCTGCGAGAGCAATAATCTGCGCTTCGCTGATATCGCACTCCTTGGCATAGTGTGCCATCTCGAAGCTGTGCGCCGCTTCACTTAACAGTTGGAAGCTAGATTTAACCGCAATCGTGCCTTTAGGTGTGTCGACACTTTGATTAACGTCGAGCTTGGCTTTTTGACTTTGGCTAGCAAAAACTACCTCGCCACTCGCGGCATCGACAACCAACTGCGAGTCCTGCTCGCCATAGGCTTTGCCGTCGAAAGGTAAGCCAAGATCGCTGGCAAAGAGATATTGGCCATATCTTGGATGGGTGGGCTCGCTGATTATCAAAAAGCCTGCGTTACTGAAGCCACGGTAACCTGATGCTTTTGCGGCATCGACATTGGGCGCACTCAAAAAATCGGCGGCATAGCGCTGGTTATCGATAATCCAGCGCAACATGCCCATGGCGAGGGCCGAGTCGGTGGCGGGGCGGATCGGCAGCCAAGTATTGTTACCCGCGCAAGGTTGATTCGAGGTATTGGGCAACATGGGCGACACCACCACATAACTGAAATTGGTGTTATTCACCCGCGCGTTTGCCAGTTGTCTCGCTTGGCGTTTAAAGGGATTGCCCGATTGCTGCGGCGAGGTGCCGATAAAGAGTAAAAATTCGCTATGGTCCCAATCGGGCTTCAAGTGGGCGTATTTTTTCAAATCATCCAATAAAGCGCCTGCACCAGCGCGGTAGGTAAACCCGCAATAGGCACCATGGTTGGCAAAGTTTCGCGTGCCAAAGCTGTTGAAGGTAAAACGTTTGATAATGGCATCGCGGCCTTCATCGGAGGCGTTCGAGACCAGTAACTGGTTGGCCTTAGGGCCGTATTCTGGATTATTGGTATCGAGCGGTGTGGTGATATCACGAATCGCTCTTAAGCCTTCGACTTGCCCCTCACCAAATAAATCACCGCCTTCGACGACTTCATTCAGCAATTGCTCAAAGCTAATGCTCTGCCATTGGCCACTGCCGCGCTTACCCACGCGCTTAAGACATTGGGTAACACGATGCGGGCTATCTAATTGTTCTAGCATGGCATTACCGCGAGCGCAGGCGGTGGAACGCCCCTGTAGACCTTGTTCTTGAAAGGCGCTAAGCCCAACAAAGGCGGTTTTGATTGGCGTATCGAAATCGATATGTTCCCGCGATGACAACGGGTGATAAGGATTACCGCTGATGCGGATGATCTTATCGGTTTTTTGATCGATACGAGCGCGCACGCCGCATTTGGTCCAGCAACCTAAGCACATAGTATTGGCGACGCGCTGATCGTCATTGCTGATCAGCTGACCTGACTGTAAATCGACTTTGTATTCAGGCGCTAAGGAATTGCCATGCAGCGGATCTTGGGTCGGTTTCCCTGACGTGCCATTGACGACACCTTTGCCCATTTGCGCTAACGTATGGCTATAACCCGCGGCAAACAATCCCACACCACCCGTGACAGCGGCCCCTTTGATAAAACGACGTTTACTCTTATCCATGATGGACTCCTTCATTCTGTAAACTAATTGGGTGCTCAGCGAGCAAGTTTTGCCGCAGGCGTGTGGCGAATAAGTTCGGAGACCAGCGCCATTAATGCCAGCCAAAGACCGAAGGTGCCGGCTATGCCTAATAGCCCTTCGGGTCCCCAAGGCAGTTGATAGAGGTAAGTCCCTGCGCCGTATTTAGGATCGGTTTGCGCTTGGATTAACACTATCCAGCGAAATCCCCACGCGAGATGAATGGCCGTGAGGCTGACGATTAGCATTGCAACATTGGGTAAGTGACGAATGGCGAGCATCAGTGCCAGCACGGCGAGGGTGACTAGCACCCAAATCGCAGCCAGTTGCCAACTTGGGCTGGTTTCAAGCAATAACGCGGCTTCAGGAGCCGAGCCCTTATCGAATAACGCCCAGCCGATAAGGCATAGGGCGAATAGACTAAAGCTGGCTCTTACCCAGAGTAATAGGCTGTCTTGGGTGCGCTGTTGGTAGCCCTTTAATAGTCGATTCAGTACCACCAAAGTGCCGCAGGCGGCGAGCAGGGCACTCATTGCCATCAAAGGTGGCAGCCAATAGGTATGCCACAATGGCCGCGCCTTAATGGCCATGGTTTCCATGCCAGTGTAGAGGGCGATACTGCAGGCACTCAGGGCCGTGAGCAGTGCGATCGGCTTGATGAATTTGTCACTGTTCCAATCACCGAATCTCAGTAATTGGCCTATTTTATTCACCCAATCTGAGTCTTGATTCGTGGTGTGCTTAGGCAGATATTGACGCAATAGCAGCCAAGCAAACACTGCGCTGGTGCCCGAGAATACGGGCAGTAAAAAGGCGCCATACCACATCCAAGAATCAGGGCGAACTTGCGCATAAAAATGCCAAGCCCGCAGCGGTTGGTGTAAATCGGCGAGTAAGGCGATAGGGGCGACTATGCCTGCGGTTAACATTAAACAGGCGCAGAGCTTCAGCAATCTGTCATCGGGTTTGGGTTGGCTAAACAAGTGTATTGTCGCTACCCATACGCTGGCGTAGGCGAGCCCCATCATAAAAAAGTATTGCACTGCCCAAGGTAGCCAAGTAATGGCGATATCTGGGGTAAAGATTTCTTTAATGACCATGGTGGATCTCCACGCCAGTATCGGTAAGTAAGGTTCTAACGGGGGCTTGGCCGCTAATCTTGTGCTCAAAAGCGCTGCTCATGCCGATGTAGAATACCCGTGGCGCAGTGTTGGCCGTCGGTTTGAGCACCTTGATATCGGTTTTGTTGGCGGCAAGCAGTTGGCTTATCTGGCTGTTGGGATTATTCAGATCGCCAATCACACGGGCTTCTCCTACGCAGGTTTCGACACAGGCGGGCAGTAACCCTGCATCTAACCTGTGGGCGCAGAAGGTACATTTGTCGGCGGTATTGGTGTCGTGGTTGATAAAGCGCGCATCATAGGGGCAGGCTTGTACGCAATAGCCACAGCCAACACACCATTCATTGTTGACGACCACTATGCCGTCCTTGCGCTGGAAGGTCGCGCCCGTAGGACAAACTGGGATGCAGGGCGGGTTTTCGCAGTGATTACAAAGTCTTGGCAGCATTAAAAACGCAGGCGGCGTGGTATCTTCCTGCTGTGAGACTTCATACTGCTGCACTGTGGTGCGAAATTGCCCGAGGGGCGGTTGATTCTCGATAGTGCAAGCGACAGTACAGGCTTGGCAGCCCACACAGCGGCGCAAGTCAATTACCATACCGTAACGTTTACCCACTTGGCCTTCGATGGCACTGTGCATTTGAGGGCTGCGCTTATCATCCTGTGCATACACTTGCACGACAGGGATGAGTGCGACGCCAACACTGACGCTGGCCATTTTGCCGAGAAACTGACGTTTACTCTTGTCCATACAGATTTCCTTCACTACTTGCAGATGGCGAATAAACTGGCTCATAGACCTAGCGTTAAGGTTTATGGCGAGGTTTACAGGCATTCTGTAAAAGGCGAGGCGGCATAACTATAGTGGTTTTCCACATATCGGGTGTGGACTTGATCTAGCGCAACAAATATCCGTTAGAATAGCCTTCAAAATGCTAGGGTTTTATTTTTTATTACTTGAGTTTGGCCTTTTCTTAGCTTGAGTTGGACTTGATTTTAGTGTGAGTGACTGGGGATAAAGGATTGCACTTCATGTTATTGAGGATGATGAAAACTGTGTTTCGCTTAGCTGTATCGGTCAAGTGGCCGTTATCGATTCTGAGCACTCTACATTCCGTGGCAATACCGAGAAAAAAGCCAAGGAACGCAGTGTTATTCCTATGCTTGCTGGCTTCAGTTAAGGTGTTTGCTGCGGAGCCACTGAATCAAAGCGTACATTCGGGGTTAACTGACTCTGAGGTTGTCGCTCAAGTTGCTATCGAAGAGCCCAGTTATCAAGTGGTCGATGTTGGCGTGTTAGCCATCCGCGGTTATAAGGCGACCATCAACCGCTGGCAACCTTTGATGGGGTGGCTCGAAACCCAAATTCCCAACAGTTACTTTAGGTTACATCCTCTCACCCTCGATGAGCTCGCTAAGGGCGTTGAAACTCAAGGGCTTGATTTTGTAATTACCAACCCTGGGCAGTCCGTGATGCTGGCGCGGCAATATTCCCTCACTTGGTTGGCGACTCTGCGCAGTCCGTTAAATAATGGTGCGGCGATGCAAGTGGGTTCGGCGCTGGTGGTGCGCGCCGATTCACCCTATCACACCTTAAGTGATCTCAAGGGACGTCGACTCGGGATAGTGTCGAAAAATGCCTTCGGCGGTTACTTGACCTTAGTTTACGAAGCGCAGCTAAAAGGCATAGATTTGCCTCGCTTTGTGGGTGAGATTATTCCGCTGGGGTTCCCGCTAGATAATCTGTTGTATCAGTTAGACGATCAAAAAAGTGGTGATAATACGGCGAAAGACAATCGACTGGATGCAGCTGTGGTGCCTGTGTGTCAGCTTGAGCAGATGCAAACGGAAGGGCTGATTAATATCGGCCATTATCGGGTGCTGGATAACCAAACTCCGGTGGGATTTCATTGCCAAGTCTCGACTCGCCTCTATCCCAACTGGTCCATGGCGAAGACCAATCGCGCCTCCCAGTCTCTGGCTAAAAGCGTGACCCAAGCGCTGCTGGCGTTGCCCGAAGATCACCTCGCCGCTAAGTCTGCTGATTCTGCGGGTTGGACCACGGCAGTGAGTCAGCTGGCGATCGATCAACTGCTCAAAGATCTCGACATGCATCCCTTACAAACACCTTGGTGGCAAAGGGCGTGGCAGTGGGTCAAGTTACATCAACAATGGGCTTGGTTTGTTTTGGGGATTTTGGTGCTGCTCAATGCGTACCATTTCTGGTTGGAGTATCGTTTTAGCCGTCGCGGCCGGGAGTTGATTAACACTCAGCGCCAGCTCAATGAAAACCGCGCGCTACTGGAACATGCTCAGCGTATCGCGATTGCGGGTGAGCTTGGCGCGAGCCTCTCCCACGAACTCAATCAACCTTTGGCGGCGATTGGCCATTATTGCCATGGCGCCGAAGTGCGATTACAGCGGGGGACGAGCCCTGAGGAACTGCAATCGGTATTGGCGCTGATCCAGCAGGAAGTCACACGGGCCGACAATATTATCAGTCGCTTACGTAATTTATTGAAGAAGCGACCTGTGTCGAAACAGCCTTTGTATTTGCATGAGTTGGTCAATGATACTGTGCCACTGCTTGCCTATGAGTTTGAACAACATCAAATCAATCTTGCCGTGAATGTGAGCGGTGAGCCCTATTTACAGTCCCTCGATGAAGTTGGCATGCAGCAGTTGTTGCTTAACTTGCTAAAAAACGCCTTTGACGCCTGCGTTCAGCGGTTAGAGCTTGAATCCAGTGGCACAGAACAGAGCGTAATGCATAAGCCCTATGTTCCGACGATCGATATCGATCTTCGCTATCAAGAACGCACACTCTTGCTGACAGTCACGGATAATGGCACTGGGTTAACCGAAGAGACCAGCCTGCTAATGCAAGCCTTTTATTCCACTAAATCAGAGGGATTAGGTTTAGGCTTAGTGATTTGCCGCGATATTGCCGAGAGCCATGGCGGAACCTTTAGCCTAGAAAGCGCTATGGGTGGCGGTTGCCAAGCGCAGGTGGCTATACCGCGTAAACCTGAACCTAATGGAGTACTTTAATGAGTCTTGCCTTACCTGTGTATTTAATCGATGACGATGACTCAGTGCGTCGTTCCTTGCGTTTTATGCTCGAAAGTTATGGCCTTAAGATCACCGACTTTGATAGCGCCGAAGCCTTTTTTACTACTGTGGACTTAACTCTGCCGGGTTGTGCACTGGTCGATGTGCGTATGCCAGGTTTGAGCGGCCCGCAGTTGCATCTTGAATTAGTCGCCAAAAATAGTCCGTTAGCGGTGATTTATCTCACCGGACATGGCGATGTGCCTATGGCGGTTGAAGCGCTTAAACTCGGTGCGGTGGATTTTTTTCAAAAGCCCGCCGATGGCGCTAGGTTAGCCGAAGCGGTTGTCAAAGCGTTGGAACATACCAAGGCGCATCATCAAGACAATCAGTATCTTGAGACGTATCAAGCGCTCACGCCAAGGGAGCGGGAGATACTCAACCTGATTGCCCAAGGTCTGAAGAACCAAGAGATCGCCGATAGTCTTTGTATCGCCATGCGCACGGTTGAGATCCACCGCGCCAATTTGATGAAAGGCATGCAAGTGGGATCGCTGGCGGAAATGATGCTGATCTATAGCCGGATCGCCGAACGCCTGCGCCTTGAAGATAACCGCTAAAATTTACCTTTTACTGCGCTAATTGCCGCTTTGTTAGCCGCCTATTTGGGCTAAGTTGTCGTATCATTGGCGGTTAGTATTGGCTTTGCTAGTAGCTTAGTTATGAGCTTAGTTCTGGGCGTAAAGAAGAGCTTAGTTCTGGGCCTAATTCGAGGCGTAAAGATTGTGAGCCATGGCATTAGTGCAGCGCCGCTTAATTGCCAATACACCGCGATTGCCTTATTTTAGGGGCACTATTTTTAGGCCATGATTTTAACAGCACTTTTTTACCGTGCTTGTTAAGGTCTGTGGCCCTCTTGGATTGTTTTGCTTTGTCCTGTAGAAGGCTTCTGCAGCTTAGATAAGACGCTCCCGTTTGCATAAGGAATGAAATGGCAAGCTTGATTCGTATTGTGCTGATTGATACGCACCTTCCGGGCGTGGTGGAACTCGCCCTCAATGGCCATACCAACATTTGTGGTACTAACGCCTCGGGTAAGACGACATTACAACGTCTAGTCCCTGTTTTTTATGGTGAATACCCAAGCCGCGTGGTGCCTTCGACCCGCGACAGTTTCGAGCGTTGGTATTTGCCACACGATTCAAGCTACATCATTTACGAATATCAAAAGGCCGATGGCTTACTGTATCAAGCCGTGTTGGCCTCTGCGGGCGATGGGAAGGGCGTTAACTATCGCTTTATCGCCAAAGGTTTTGAGCTAAGCGATTATATTAAATCGCAAAATGGCGACACTATTCTGTGCCACACCATGGCGGAATTAGGCCGTGATTTAAAACGTGCTGGTATCGCCACCACTAACTTACTCAACACCCGTGAATATCGCGCCATTATTCAAAACGATCGCACCCTATTAAGCACGGGTAGCAACCGCAGCGAACTACGCGGTTATGCACGCCAATTTGCCCTGTGTGAGGGCGAGCATTCCCTGCGCCACATCGAAAAACTCGCCAAAGCGGTGCACTCCAAAGAAGGCAAGATGGAGACGGTCAAATCCATGATCGCCGCTATTTTAGAAGAAGACGGAGTTAATCCGCCCAGCTCACGCTTAAACCCGCAGCGCGTTGAAGCGTGGATCCGTGAAAGCCAACTTATCCAAGGGTTTGAAGTTATTCGTCCTGAGTTTGAAAAACTCGAGCAAGAATTTAACCAACTGCTCAGTGCAGAGATGCGCTTATCGAGCTTGTCCCGTGGTTATCGCAACGATGAAACCTTAGAAGCCGATCGCCAAGATATTCAGCAAACCTTATCTAAAGAGCTGAATTTAAAGCTCAGATTGCTTGATGACGAATGGAAAGAGCAGCGCGATGAGCTCAACCTCGATTTATCTGCCGCCAAAGGTGATGTGGCCAAGTGCGAGTATGAACTCGATGCCATTGAAGATCAGCACAGCGCCTTTTTAGATGCCAACATAGAGCAAGCTAAGGCCGATCTCGAGATGCTGCCAAACTGGCGCACCGATGTTGAAAACCTAAGTGAACGCCATAAGCTGCAAACCGAGAAGCACCAAGACATTGAGGCGGCGTACAATGCCCGTCGCAGTAAGATTGGCGAGCAGTTAAACCGCGAGCTTGAAGGTTTGCATGCCGACCAAGACAAGCAGCGTGAAGCCCGCGATAAGCAACGTGAAGTCGCGCGCACCGATATTGATGCCCTAGAGCTGCAATGGCGCAACCAAATGGATGCGGGCAAGGCTAGCTTTAGCGAGCAGGAATACCAATTCAAACTCACTGCCGCCGAGCTTAAATTGCGTGTTGATGGAGTGACTTACACCGAAGAAGAAAAGCTGAGTCTCGCGATTTTCGACGAACGTATTCACCGCGCCGACGAAGAACAAGAAAGCTGCAATGCCAAGGTTGAACGCTTAAGCAGCGATGAGCGTAAGCTTAGAGCTAAACGCGATCAAGCCAACGAAGCCTTGCGTATCGCCACCTTAAGGGTGAACGAGCGTCAAACTGCGCTGGATGAACTGCACCACATGCTGTTCCCGCAATCCCACACCCTATTGGAATTCTTACGTAAGGAAGCCCAAGGTTGGGAGCAAAGTTTAGGGAAAGTGATCGCGCCTGAACTGCTGCATCGCACCGATTTACATCCAAGCTTAGTGAATGAATCGAGCGAAGCTTTCTTTGGCGTGCATTTAGATCTTAAAGCGATCGATGTGCCTGAATATGCCGCCTCTGAACAAGAGCTGCGGATTCGGTTAAGCAAAGCCGAAGAAGCCCACACTAGCGCGGAGGAATTGCAGGCCGAGGCCGAATCTCAGTTAGTGGCGATTAATGGCGAGCTGGACAATCTCAGCCGTGAACTGACTTTTGCTCGCACAGCGTACAAAAATAGCCGTGACGATCTGCGTCGCCTATTTGATGAAAAGCGCAGCGAGCAAGAGAAAATCAATAAAGCATTGAGCGAGCGCAAAGCCCATGCGGGACAAAGACTGACGCAGCTGGATGGTGAGCTAAAACAGCTTAAACATCAGCACGAACTCTGGCTCGAAGAGCAAAAAGAGCAAGCGCTCGAAGCGCGCATGGAAAAACAAGCCTATTGGCAGGAAGTCATCGGCGCGCTCGACAATCAACTCGGGCAAATTAAGGCGACCATTGAAGGCCGCCGCGAAAGCGCCAAAATCGAGCAGAAAGCCTGCGAGACTTGGTACAAAAACGAGCTTAAATCCCGCGGTGTGGATGAGGATAATATCCTCAAACTCAAGCAACAAATTCGTGAGTTAGAAACCAAAATCAGCCGCGCCGAGCAGCGTCGCAGCGACGTACTGCGTTTCGACGATTGGTATCAACACACTTGGCTTGTGCGTAAACCTAAACTGCAAACTCAGCTTAGCGATGTGAAGCGCGCAGTATCGGAAATCGATCAACAGCTTAAGGCGAAAACTCAGGATGTTAAGGCTCGCCGTCAACAACTCGAAACCGAGCGTAAAGCGTCCGATGCGGCGCAGGTTGAAGCCTCTGAAAACTTAACTAAGTTACGTGCCGTAATGCGTAAACTCGCCGAGCTTAAGTTGCCGAATAATCACGAAGAAGCCCAAGGCAGCCTAGGCGAGCGTCTGCGCCAAGGTGAAGATTTGTTGCTAAAACGCGATTACCTGATGGGGTCAGTGAAGCAATATGTGGAGCATTTCGACTCAGTGATCGCCAGCAAGTCAGGTTCTGGCCTTGCCGAAACATGGGAGCGTGCCCGCGAAGAATCGAGCTTTATCAACGACAAAGGCATTCGTCTGCTGGATTACCGCAAGTTAGTGCCACAGCTTGAGCAATTGCTGAACGTGATAGTGCCGCAATCGATTACTGCGCTGCGTGAGCAAGGACGGATTTTTGGCGTCGACTTAACCGCCTTCTACGATGTATTAGCCGATATTGACCGTCGCATCGCCTCCCAAAGTGCACGCATTACCCGCGAAGTGGGTGAAGAGTTATTCCTCGATGGCGTGTCTGAATCGGCGGTACGTATTCGTTCGCGCATCAGCGAGTTAGAGTTCTGGCCTGAGCTTGAACAGTTCGTCAAAGCCTTTAAACATTGGAAAGCCGATGGCTTTAATGGTTTACCCGATGAGGATTACACCAACAGCATGCGCCGCGCCTTAGACATTATCGGCCGCGCCGCGTTAACGGGAGGCATCTCTAAGTTGCTGGAAATCGAGCTGCGCCTCAAAGAAGGTAACAGCGATTTGATCATCCGCACCGACAGACAGCTTAACGAATCCTCAAGCCACGGTATGGCGTATCTGATTTTGTGTAAGTTCCTGTTGGCATTCACGCGTTTGCTACGTGGCCGCGCCGACGTGACCATTCACTGGCCAATCGATGAGTTGGGCACTTTGCACCATACCAACGTGAAGAAGATTTTCGATGCCTGCGAAAACAACAACATTTGTGTGCTGGGCGCCTTCCCGAACCCAGAGTCCGAGGTGCTGAACTTGTTCGCCAACCGTTACATTATCAACAAACAAACCAAGAAGTTGCAGGTGGTGAAGCCTAAGGTCAACCCGATTGCTGATATGTTGAGTAAACGCCTGAGCAAGGAGGCCATCTAATGAGCGCCATGAACGAATCGAACCAAACCGTATTAGTTGGCACTGGCGCGTTAATTGAGCTGTTACTCAAGGGCGAGTTTATTTGCCGCACTACCAATGAAGAAGGCTGGCGCGCCCTTAAAAATAACAGCACCCGCGAGCGGGTCGAAGCCTATCTTAATCAAATCAACCGTACCGTGGCGTCCGCCGCCGAAGGCGATGTGTTCTTCTGTGGTTATTTGCAGCTTGGCGATAGCGAACGCAAAGTGATTTCATCGCAGTTTAAAGATATCTGTCAGGCACTTATCCCGCTGGTGGAATGGCTGGTATTAGTGCAAGAAGCCAGTGGTCAAGATGCGCCGCTGAGCGAAGGTGCGCCCGTGCGTTTAACTGAGCTGCAAAGTCGCATCGAAGACACGCCGGCGTTCCGTGAGCAGTTAGCCAAACTCAGCCAATATCGTCTATTTGGCTCGACCAGTACCAACAGCGATGCGCAAATCAAATTAGTCTTCAAACGATTAGTCGAACTCGGCTATTTAGTGCGCCCCAATGCGGAGAAGCAAATCTATATCGCCACGGGTAAGCTGGATTATCTGTATGAAGTCATTCGTTTTATCGATGAAACCGAAGGTTTAAGCCTAGAAGCGCAGGCGGAAACGGCGACCCAGCGGGACTTAATCTAATGTTGGCACTGTTAAACCTAGGTAAAAGCTGCGACCAAGGAGGCCATGATGAGCAGTAACTTACATCAGGCGGGTGTGAAACTGCTCAAGCAGTTAGGTCGCCATGCTGACATTATTATGGACGCCTATTTGGCGGGTTCTCTTAACGAAGATGCGCATGATCCAAGCGTGGTTGAAAAGCTTAAACAGGCCGGTATTTTGTGGCGGCCAGAGCCAGATCAAGAGTTGCGGCTTAAACGCTCCGTGCGTGCCTTACTCGAAGAAGGCTTAAGCGACGAGCGTAATCGCCAAATCGACTCTAACGTCGGTTCGGCTCTCGCGACCATTAAAACCTTGGCCGACCACTACAAAGAGGCGCGTCATAGCTCTGATTACAGCGCCGCCGAGGCCTATTTATCGGATTTGAGCGAGCATGTTTATAGTTTCGCCGATAGTCTGCGTTATTCGATCCGTGTGCTCTGGGGCCGGATCAACAACGAGTTCGGTTATGTGGGTACGATCAACGCTAAGATCCGCGAAAACGAATTAGCCCAAAGCCAAGTGTCTGAATTGCTTAATGGCTTAGAGATGTTCCAGTTTAGTGAGCTAGGCGAAATCGCTGGCGATATCCGTGAGCTGCGCAAACTATTAGTGACGACTTTACAAGAAACCATGAGCGACTGCGCCCAGGAACTGAGCGTAGTGCAGGGACGTTTACTCGAACTCTTAGGTCGCTTTAGGCAAATCCGTGGCCGTACCCGTTTGCTCAAGGGCTGGTTGCTCTACACTGATTTGCATCCGGATTATCGGCCTGCGGACCATGTGTCCCACAAGGACATTCCGAGTCTTTTCAATCGCGCCGAAGTCTTGCTCGCACCTGCTGCGGTAGACGTGCACAACGCCAGCCAAGAGTTGGAGTTAATGGGTATAGTCGCGCATATCAAGGCTATCAGTCGTCATCCCGTGATTGAAGCGGTACGTGAGCGAGATGCGTCAGTGTCACTCACCCAAAGTGAAGACTTCGATGTGCCCGATAATCCACTTAAGCAGGCGGTGGATACCTATTTTGTCGATGTAATTGAGTCTGGTTTGCGCCAATCGGCGCTGGAATATTTGGTGGATAAGGCCTTGCCTTGGGAAGCCGAGAGCTGGATTTATCAAGTGATTGGTGGCTACGAAGGTCTGCCAGATGAACATAAAGCCTACTTTGAGCTTGAGCCATTAGGTGAGCCACATCCTATCTATAGCGGTAACTTTATCATTCGCGATGTTGAGTTATGGCTCGCCTAGGCCAGCAACAACTGCAACTGTTGGAGAAGGCTTTTATTAAGCGTTCTCCCAAGGTTAAGCTCACGGCTAACTGGCGCGCGATTTACCGCGAGTTAGAAGTGGGCGAGTTAGACGAGTCTGAAAAGCATTTGTGCTTCGCGCCCAAAGACTTTGATCTGCTAAGGCAAAGCGTATTGGCGCTAATGGGGCTCGATCTCAGGGATCTGGATTTCAATGTCGATCGCATGGCGATGTCCGCCAAAAGTCACGCTGAAAAGCTCGCTAAGATCCGTCCCGAAGCCGAATACGTTTTGATGAAGTATCTAGGTTTTGAATCGTCGCCAACTGGGATTTCAACACGCACATCACTACGTATTCCTTTGGATGAAGCGCAAAAGCATTGCCATGAACTCAATGTCGCCGCCATCTTAGTGGTTGAAAACTTGGATGTGTTTGACGTTATCCATCAAGCGCGTTTGCCACAGGATTTAACCCATGTGATGGTTATCTACCGAGGTAGCGGCCATCATTCCCCGATTGGCGTGCGGCACTTTTTACAAGCTATGGCAGGTAGATTGCCGGTTATCGCTTTTACCGACTTAGATCCCGCAGGGCTGCAAATCGCCCATACCTTAATGGGCGTGACCCATTACCTTGTGCCGCAACTTGCGCTAACGGCTGCTGCCGAGTTGTTGGCCATTGGGCAAATTAATTCAACCTATGATTTCGACAAGCAAGCGAAACAGACCAAATATCTTCAGCATGCCGATTTAAAGCGTTGGCAAGAATTAGCTTTTTGGCTAACTCAACACAGTATTAGCATTAAACAGCAACACCTGCTAGCTCACGGGCTTGAACTAGTGTTAGTGCCATATATTTAGTCATCACGCACTTTATCTCTCTGCTTTACACTAATTATCTAGTTTTAAATTCCGTTATAATTTGAATTTTAGTCATTAAGACTGAGGTCGATTTTCTAATTGTTTTTAATATGTTTTCATTGTGATTTATTGGTTTTCATTCTGTTTAAATATACGGTTTTAAATAAGTCTTTAGTCTGCTCATTGATTGAACATAATTATTTTTTATCATTAAAAATCAAATGAATGCTAATTTTCCGTGATGCAGTTAGCTTAATTCAAGATGAAAAAATGAAATTTATTCATTGAATTAACGGCTAGCATGTTTCACTATCCCCTGCCTAAGCCAAAAATGGATTGGCAATTGTGCTCATCATGGAAGATGAATAACAAAAAAACTACATTTCTGGGGAAACCACAAGCATGATGAAATCACTTTCGACGCGGATCTTTATAGGTCTGTTTGCGGGTCTTATTTTCGGCACAATAGTGCAGTACTTCTTAAACGATATCGGCTTTTTCTCGGGTAATTTAGTCGATCTTGCTGGCGGCGCTGGCACTATGTTCGTCAATATGATCATGATGCTCGTCGTGCCATTAGTGTTCGTGAGTATTGTTTGTGGCGTCTGTGAGCTGCAAGATCTCAAAAGCTTTGGCCGTTTAGGTGGTAAGACCTTCGGTTTCTATATCATCAATACCTTTGTGGCGATCGCGACGGCATTATTAGTCGTGCTGTTACTCGACCCTGGTAAAGGTGTCGATATGAGCAGCACAGACGGCGTGGCGATTACTGCGACTGAGCTGCCAAGTTTGATGGCATTAGTTGTCGACATAGTCCCGCGTAACCCTGTGGCGGCGTTTATGTCGGGCAATATGTTGCAAGTGATCTTTATGGCTTTAATGCTTGGTGGCGTGATTAAGTCACTCGGTGAGCATGTCGCTGGCGCTGTGCAAGGTTTTCAAACCGCGAATAAAATCATGATGAAGCTGATTTCTGTGGTCATGAGCCTAGCGCCCTACGGTGTGTTTGCCTTGATGTTCAAGCTCGGCGCGACTTTAGATGCTGGCGTGTTTATGAGCGTAGTTGAGTACATGGTGCTGATCCTCGCGCTGCTACTAGTGTGGATTTTTGTGGTTTACCCAGTGGCGGTGGGCATATTCACTCCGATTTCGGCCAAAACCTTCCGCGAGAAGACCCAAGAGCAAGTGCTATTTTCACTGTCGACCGCAAGCTCGAATGCGACTATCCCTGTGACTATGCGCACCTTAACCGAAAAGTTAGGTGTGAATCGCGCGGTAGCAGGCTTTGGGGTGCCACTCGGTGCGACAATGAACATGGGCGGCGTGGCGATTTATATCACTATTGCCATCTTCTTTGTCGCCAACGCCTTTGGCATGCCTATCACCTCTGAGCAATTGCCTTCGCTGTTATTTAGTATCTTCCTACTTTCTGTCGGTGCTGGCGGTGTGCCTGGCGGCGGCATGGTGATGATAGGCGTGTTAATCCATCAAATGGGTTTACCAATAGAAGCTTTCGCGATAGTCGCGGCCTTAGATCGCATTATCGATATGGTGCTGACCTCTTGTAACGTGGTAGGTGATGCTGCGGTATTAACCATAGTAGACCAAACTGAAAAAGTGCATCAGGTCGAGCTAGCCAAGAGCTAATCTAGACGTAATGTCATATACCATAAATGCAAAAAGCCACTGTCATCAGTGGCTATTTGTTTTTACGATTTGATTAAATGCTGATTGAGGTGACTACTTGGCACAATCTTGTTTCAGTCTGACCACTGCATCGGCAAAGCCTACGGCAACTAGGTCTGCACTAGTGTATTTGCTAGAGCGAAAAGATACTGCTTCAAGGTGTATTTGTTGAGCCTGCAGTTCACCTAAACTTGCCCATAGATCTGGGTTGGCAGCGCTCCCACTACTAAAATTCATCAGTGAGCCAGTACCATGCAATTTCAGCTTAGTCTGTTCGCCACTGGTAATGATGAGTACGCTAGGATCACCATTAAATGCAAAGGACTCCGACATAGTGACATTAATGCTAGGTTGCAGATCGCCAACGGAGCAGGCCAAGGTTAATTTGAGATTTTTATCGATAAAATCGATGCTATGACTCTTCAGTGGTATTCCTTCTGCGTTTAGAGTTGAGGCCAAATCTTCCTTGGCACTGAAGAATCCCCTGATGATTTACAAATAAATCATCAAATTAGGGTGGAAGCGCATCTTGTTGCATGATCAAATGGTTTCGCCAAAAACTACACTTGGACAACAAGATGCGCGAAGCCAATATCCTACAACATTCTTTACACCAATACTGCCCAGAACTTCACCTAAAACGATTAAACAGCTTGATGCTGGCCTCTAAGGCACTGATTGA
>NZ_BPFD01000024.1 GCF_019655335.1 Shewanella hafniensis | reverse complement strand
TAAATTCCCTAGTTGTATTTACAGTAGCAATAAACTTAAGAAACGGAGTTGCACACCTTATTTATAAAATTAATGTGCTTTAAAATCAAATACTTACGAGATAAAATTGAATACTGGAATTAATAGAATCACTTTTTTAGTGTATTTGAAATTTAAAAATAAATTGTTACACTTTTAAAAATTCAACAGCATTAACAACATAGCATACTCATTAGTGGTTAAATAAATATGCTAAGCCTTGTATAGAAAGCATGCTGCGTCTAAAATATTTAGCAACAATATTATGTATAAAACAATTCTTAAGGTGGATTGAAACTCAATATTGCATATGATTATCTGCAAGCCGAATATACAGAAAATTAATGACGACAGACATGTTCTTACTGACTCTTAATTTAATTAAGTATATAACCCTAGGCATAAGATTAATCGCGAAAAAATAATAGACCACTACGGTAAAATAATAAGCTGTTATCTTTGGCGTTAATGAGTTAACTGTCAGTTCCAATCAATGTAGAACAGGCATAAAAAAACCCTCAATATTGAGGGTCTTTATAAAATACTATATACCAGTTTTCACGAACATTAGACCTTAGCTAAGGTGCGCTCTTTAGCGCTCCAATCTAAGTGATATTTCTCGCCAGCTGGCGTATCGATCCGCTCGAAGGTGTGAGCGCCGAAAAAGTCACGCTGACCTTGGAGCAAGTTCGCTGGTAATGTTTCGCAGCGATAACTGTCGTAATATGCCAGTGCTGAGCTAATACACGGCGCTGGAATACCTTGCATTACCGCAGTCGCTACCGCAGTGCGCCATAGGCCTTGCTTTTCAGATAAGGCTGACGCAAAACTGTCGGCCATCAACAGATTGCTAAGCTCGGCATTGTCTTCATAGGCTTGAGTGATTGATTGCAAGAAAGTCGCGCGAATAATACAACCCGCACGCCAAATTTTTGCAATTTCAGCAAAGTCTAACTGCCATTTTTGTTCATGGGCCGTCATCGCCATCAACTGGAAGCCTTGCGCGTAACAACACACTTTCGCGCAATATAACGCGCTTTCTAGAGCCTCAATCAACTGCGCTTTTTGCGCATCATCGATAGCAGGTGCATTTGGCCCAGCCAATTTCTGGCTAAGTTGTAAACGTAAGGATTTTTGGGTACTTACGGCGCGAGCATATACAGCTTCAGCAATCGTCGGTGCCGGACAACCAATTTGTAAACTGCTTACGGCCGTCCACAAACCCGTGCCTTTTTGGCCCGCTTTATCTAAGATCATTTCCACCAACGGTTTACCCGTTAATGGATCGGCCTGTTTTAAGACTTCGGCACTGATCCCCATCAAATAGCTGTTTAAGCTGCCTTTGTTCCAGCGTTCAAACACATCGCCCACTTCTGCAGCGCTCATGCCTAAACCGCCATGCAGCATTTGATAGGCTTCGCAAATCAACTGCATATCTGCGTATTCAATACCGTTATGCACCATCTTCACGTAATGGCCAGAACCCGCAGGACCAATATAAGTCGTGCATGGCTCGCCTTCTGTCACTGGATTACCCGGTTCGAAGCGCTCTATGGGTAAACCTGTACTCGCATCAACCTTAGCGGCAATGGCTTTCCAAATAGGTGCAACGTGATGCCATGCATCGATATCGCCGCTTGGCATAAGTGATGGGCCGAAACGCGCACCGACTTCACCGCCCGAAACCGCAGAGCTGAAAAATACAAACTGACCTTTGTAGCGCGCTTCACGCTCAACAGTGTCAGTCCATAGGCTGTTACCAGTATCGATAACGATATCATCGGACTCAATTCCGGCAGAAATCAAGGCACTACAGACACCATCGACGGGTGCACCCGCGGGAACAGAAAGCACAAGAATGCGGGGTTTTGTGAGACTGGCTAACATTTCGGTAAGATTAGCACAGCCAAGAATACGAGGTTCGAGTCCAGCGCGTTCCTGTTTTTCTTGCTGTATAACACCATTAACTTTAACAGGATCGAGGTCAAATGCGCTGACGTGATATTGGTTATCCGCGATGTTTAGCGCGAGGTTTTTACCCATAACGCCAAGGCCAATTACGCCGATATCATTAAGATTGCTGTGGTTTTGCATTATATAATTCCCACGGGTCACAGAGGTTAGAACTAACCAATTTTGAGGGGTAATTATACCGATCTTTGTAACTTAATTACCAGAGAGAAAAGGCGATGCATACGATTGGCAATCTCGATTACAGTGAGATTGCCAATCCCGTATTGCGAAACGGGTTAGTTAGAACTTAGCCCAAGTGATACTTGTATTGGCACGTATATCGACAACTTAGTTTGCGAGTTTAAGCCCTAAAACCCCCAGTAATATCAGTATCAAACTGGCGATTTTCAGTAAGCTAACTCCTTCTCCTAACAGGATAATTCCAGCAATAGCAGTACCCATGGCGCCAATACCGACCCACACACCGTAAGCAGTACCGATGGGCAATTGCTTAACCGCGAGTCCGAGTAGCAACACACTCACAGCCATCGACGCCACTGTAAAGATACTTGGCCACAAACGCGTGAAACCTTCGGTATATTTAAGCCCTATGGCCCAACCAATTTCGAATAAACCCGCAAGGACTAATAAGAACCAACTCATAGTGAACTCCCAAAAAAGGGGTCGTCCCCATGTTAGATTAGGCGTATTTAGGGTCGTCCCTAAGCCATGTGATTACCGTAAAAACTGTAGGTGATATAGCTGTACATGATAACAGTACGTAATAGCTGCTCATGATGAGCCTGCAAGACTAGCAAATTGAAGGTAGAAACTTCAATCTCTGATCCTACCTAAGTAATCTGATCCTAACTGAATAAAAGTGCCGTAAACAAAACGGCGATAGCAAGCTTGGTCAGTTTACTATCGCCTTGATATTTCTACTCTCAATAAGACCTTTACATTCTTTCTATAAAAGCCTTTACGCTCTATTTCTTACACTAAGGCATCGGCATAACCCATGCGAGTGAGCGCGGTGCGCACTAGCTCTAAGGTTTGTGGATCTTCTATGGTCGCTGGTGCAGTAAATTGCTGATTATCGGCAATTTTTCGCATAGTACCGCGTAAAATTTTACCCGAGCGCGTTTTAGGCAATTTTTGAATCGCACTGACTAACCTAAAGGAGGCGACAGGACCAATTTCTTGGCGTACCAGCGCAATTAACTGTTTATGCAGCTCTTCATCGCTGATCGTCACGCCTTTCTTGAGTACCACTAATCCGAGGGGAACTTGGCCTTTAAGCTGGTCATCCACCCCAATCACAGCCGCTTCGGCCACATCAGGGTGTTGACACAATACTTCTTCAAAACGTCCGGTCGATAGCCTGTGTCCTGCTACATTTATGATGTCATCAATACGACTCATAATGTAGAGATAACCGTCTTCATCGGTATAACCCGCATCGCCAGTTAAGTAATAACCTGGATACATAGACAAGTAACTATCTTGATAGCGTTGATCATTTTGCCACAATGTAGTTAAGGTTCCCGGCGGCAAAGGCAGCTTGATCACCACATTCCCCGAGGTATTGGGCGCAACTTGCTCACCCAATTCATCCACCACTTCAACCGCATAACCAGGCACAGGTAAAGCGGGTGAACCCGGCTTAATGGCGACGGGCGCTGTGCCCATCAAATTTGCCGCGACAGGCCAACCCGTTTCAGTTTGCCACCAGTGATCGATAACAGGTTTAGCGAGTTTAGTGTGTGCCCAAACTAAAGTGTCGGGATCGCAACGTTCACCTGCCAAAAACACATTTTTAAGACAAGCTAAATCAACACCTTGTAGATACTCGCCATCAGGATCTTCACGCTTGATCGCGCGAATAGCCGTCGGCGCGGTAAAAAAACTTTTGACTTTATATTTGGCAATCGTACGCCAAAAAGCACCGGGATCGGGCGTACCGACAGGTTTGCCTTCATACATTAAGGTTGTAGCGCCCACCAGCAGCGGTCCGTACACAATGTAAGAATGACCGACAACCCAGCCCACATCGGACGCCGCCCAAAACACATCGCCCGCTTGAATATCGTAAATATGCTGCATCGACCAAGCCAGAGCCACGGCATGGCCACCATTATCGCGTACCACACCTTTAGGCTGACCCGTGGTGCCTGAGGTATAAAGCACATACAAGGGATCGGTAGCCTTGAGGACGACACAATCGGCCTTAGGTGCAGTTGCTAATACGGCTTGCCAATCTAAGTCACGACCCTCAAGTAAATCGGCCTGATACTGGCTACGATTCAAAATTAGGCAGTGATCAACCTGATGCACTGACTGCGCTAACGCTTTATCTAACAGAGGTTTATAAGGAATGACACCTGAGGGTTCGATACCGCAAGATGCCGACAAGACCAATTTAGGCTTAGCATCGTTAATCCGAGTCGCGAGTTCATTGGCGGCAAAACCACCAAAAACCACAGAATGAATCGCACCTATGCGAGCACAGGCCAGCATAGCGAAGGCGGTTTCCGGCACCATAGGCATATAAATCACCACACGGTCGCCCTTCTCTATCCCAATAGATTGCATAAAGCCCGCGAGTCGGCTTACTTGAGCCTGTAACTCCGCGTAGCTAATGCCGTATTCAGTGTCTGTCACTGGGCTCACATATTGGATCGCCACTTGATCACCGCGTCCAGCCAACACATGGCGGTCAACGGCGTTATAACAAGTGTTCATCTCACCATCGGCGAACCAGTGATAAAACGGCGCCTGCGATTCATCGAGTACCGTTTGCGCCGGCTTAATCCAATCGAGCGTCTTCGCCGCTTCTCCCCAGAATTCGGCTTTATTAAGCAAGGATGCTTGGTGCAACGCTTGATGTTTTTGTTGGTTCTGTTTTTGATTTGCGACTTGCGCTACAGATGCATTTTGCTGTTCGGTCAACATATGTCCTCCAATCAGGACTGCGACTCACATCGTCAGCCGCAATAACTACCCCTTCCTGCTTCTATTATTAGCAAGGAGGTCTAAAGCCCACTATTAGACGTTAGCCTATAACCAGAAGATATTTGTGGTTTTATGTGAGAACACTAATTTAAAGCACACGTTTTAATCTCGCTGCACAGGCTTATGGCAATTGGGATTGACACTTTTATGGCAATTGGGATTGACACTTTTATGGCAACAGAATAAAAGCCAAAATCTTTACCTTTACGTAAACTTCATATATCTTGCTTAAAACTGATTATTTAGGGTGCATGAATGAGCGCAACGAACACACCACAAACGACTTACTCGATCAGTGATCTCTCAAAAGAGTTTGATATCACTACTCGTAGTATTCGTTTTTACGAAGACCAAGGTTTGCTTAAACCTAAACGCCGCGGCCAAACCCGTATTTATAGCCTCAAAGACAGGGTGCGTCTCAAGCTCATTCTTCGCGGTAAACGCTTGGGCTTTTCTTTGGCAGAAACCCGTCGCTTGTTCGAATTATACGATGCCGACAAGAGCAGCACCTCACAGCTCAATACCATGCTGGCGCTAGTGGAAGAAAAGAAGTCCGCACTACAACAGCAAATGGACGACATCAAAGTCGTATTGATGGAACTCAATTCCGCCGAGCAGCAGTGCCGTTTAGCCTTAGAAGATAACAAAACGGCAAAAGCCTAAATCTCCGTTGACACAAAATCAAATCAATTTGATAGCGATAACGACTACGGATTTAAGTACAAGATTTAAAAGACTCAAGCACCTAAAAATCATAAAAACTATAACAATCTGAAATTAGAACATCTGAAAGGACACAAGCAATGAACTCTCTCTACACAAGTCTGAATTTTGGTCTAGGCGAAGACGTCGATATGCTGCGCGATGCAGTGCAGGATTTTGCCGCGAATGAAATCGCTCCAATTGCCGCGAAAGTGGATCACGACAACGCCTTCCCCAATGAACTTTGGCCTGTGCTAGGAGGAATGGGGCTGCTCGGAGTAACTGTACCCGAAGAGTTCGGCGGCGCAAACATGGGCTACCTAGCCCACGTCGTCGCAATGGAAGAAATCTCCCGCGCATCCGCTTCTATCGGCCTAAGTTACGGCGCCCACTCAAACCTGTGTGTCAATCAAATCAACCGTAACGGTAATGCAGCGCAAAAAGCCAAGTACCTGCCAAAACTGGTGAGCGGTGAGCATATTGGCGCGCTGGCCATGAGTGAGCCAAACGCAGGTTCTGACGTGGTTTCGATGAAGCTACATGCCCGTAAAGAAGGTGACCGATTCATCTTAAACGGCAACAAAATGTGGATCACTAACGGTCCAGATGCACACACCTATGTCATTTACGCGAAAACCGACTTAACCAAAGGCGCACACGGTATTACCGCCTTTATCGTTGAACGTGATTCGAAAGGTTTTAGCCAAGCGCAAAAGCTCGACAAACTCGGCATGCGCGGCTCTAACACCTGCGAACTGGTGTTTGAAGATGTAGAAGTACCAGAAGAAAACATTTTAGGCGGCCTCAATAACGGCGTAAAAGTGCTGATGAGCGGCTTAGATTACGAGCGTGTCGTACTGTCTGGCGGTCCGCTGGGGATCATGAATGCCTGTATGGACATCGTTGTGCCTTACATCCACGAGCGTGAGCAATTTGGCAAATCCATCGGTGAATTCCAACTAGTGCAAGGCAAGTTAGCCGACATGTACACAGGCATGAATGCCGCCAAATCCTATGTCTATAACGTGGCAAAATCCTGCGATCGCGGTGAAACCACCCGTAAAGATGCCGCGGGCGCCATTCTGTATAGTGCAGAACTCGCAACCAAAATGGCACTGGATGCAATCCAACTGCTCGGCGGCAATGGTTATGTTAACGAATACGCCACCGGCCGCTTACTGCGTGATGCCAAGCTGTATGAAATCGGCGCAGGCACCTCAGAAATTCGCCGCATGCTGATTGGCCGCGAACTGTTCAATGAGTCGAAATAACGCGAGTTCCAATAATCTCTCACAAGTGAATGGGTAGCCCCTCACTGTAATTTACAGTTTGCGCCACCCATTCGAGCAAGGTGATACCGAGTTTCCGCTTTATAAGGACAATCAAAGTGACGCAATTAAGCAGTCGTATCAACGCCCGTAGCGATGAATTTAAAGCAAAATCAGACGATATGGCCGCCCTAGTGGCCGATCTTAAAACTAAACTCAATAAAATCGAACTCGGTGGCGGCCCTGTGGCGCTAGAGCGCCATTTATCTCGCGGTAAATTGCTGCCACGTCAACGTGTTGAAAAGCTGCTTGATGCAGGCTCACCCTTTTTAGAGCTATCGCAATTTGCGGCGTTTGAAGTCTATGACGAAGAAGTGCCCGCAGCGGGCATTATTGCCGGTATCGGCCGAGTGAGCGGTGTTGAGTGCATGATCATCGCCAACGACGCTACAGTTAAAGGCGGTACTTACTACCCGATTACCGTTAAAAAACATCTACGCGCCCAAGATATTGCCAGCCGTTGTCACTTGCCTTGTATCTATTTAGTCGACTCGGGCGGCGCTAACCTGCCCCGCCAAGATGAAGTCTTCCCCGACCGCGACCATTTCGGCCGCATCTTTTACAATCAAGCGCAAATGTCCGCTAAAGGCATACCGCAAATTGCAGTGGTGATGGGCTTATGTACTGCAGGCGGTGCTTATGTGCCGGCCATGGCGGATGAATCGATTATCGTAAAAGATCAAGGCACTATCTTCTTAGCCGGCCCACCATTAGTCAAAGCGGCCACAGGTGAAGAAGTCAGCGCCGAAGAGTTAGGCGGCGCCGAAGTGCATACTAAAATTTCCGGCGTAGCGGATCATTTAGCCCAAAACGATGAGCACGCGTTAGAGCTTGCCCGCCGCGCCGTATCACGCCTGAATCATCAAAAAGAAATCAAATCACTCTTAAGTCCTGTCAAACCACCGAAGTTCGACATTAGCGAACTGTACGGCATTGTCGGCACTGATTTGAAAAAGCCCTTTGATGTCAAGGAAGTGATCGCCCGTATCGTCGATGATTCTGATTTTGATGAGTTTAAAGCCAACTATGGCGCGACCTTAGTCTGCGGTTTTGCCCGTATTCACGGCTACCCCGTCGGCATTGTCGCCAACAACGGCATTCTGTTCTCGGAGTCTGCGCAAAAAGGCGCGCACTTTATTGAACTGTGCTGCCAGCGCAAAATTCCGCTGCTGTTCCTACAAAATATCACCGGCTTTATGGTGGGTAAAAAGTACGAACACGAAGGCATAGCCAAACACGGTGCCAAAATGGTAACCGCGGTGTCTTGTGCCAATGTGCCTAAATTTACTGTGATTATCGGCGGCAGCTACGGCGCGGGTAACTACGGCATGTGTGGCCGCGCGTTCGAACCGACCATGATGTGGATGTGGCCTAATGCCCGTATTTCTGTGATGGGCGGAGAGCAAGCCGCAGGCGTTCTCGCCACAGTACGCCGCGACGGTTTAGCCCGTAAAGGTGAAGAATGGTCACTTGAGGATGAAAAAGCCTTTAAAGCGCCAATTGTCGCCCAGTACGATAAAGAAGGTCATCCGTATCATGCCAGCGCCCGTTTATGGGATGACGGCATTATTGACCCAGCGCAAACCCGCGATGTGGTCGGCCTTGCCCTATCGGCGGCATTAAATGCTCCTATCGAAGACACCCGCTTTGGTGTGTTCCGTATGTAAACCATACGTATACACAGCAAATCAATAAGATAGGGAAACAGTTATGACAAATTTACCAATAACGCTACAGGAATTAAGCAACTTGCAGTACGTGAGTTACACGCTCAATAACGGTGTTGCCGAGCTTATCCTTGACCGCAGCGATGTACACAACGCCTTCGATGAAGTGATGATTAGCGAGATGATTAGCGTCCTTAGCTATTTTGCTGAGCACAAGCAATGCCAAGTGCTGGTACTCAAAGCAAACGGCAAAAACTTCAGCGCCGGCGCCGATCTCAATTGGATGCGCAAACAAGCCAAAATGGACTTTGAGCAAAATCTAAATGATGCCAAAGCCTTAGCAAAACTGATGCAGGATTTAGATACCTTTCCAAAACCCACCATTGCATTAGTGCAAGGCGCAGCCTTTGGCGGCGCACTGGGGCTGATTTGCGCCTGCGATATCGCTATCGCCACGACGCGCGCCAGCTTTTGCTTAAGCGAAGTAAAACTCGGATTAATTCCAGCAGTAATTAGCCCTTATGTTGCCCGCGCCATGGGTAATCGTGCATCGCGCCGCTACATGCTGACCGCCGAGCGTTTTAGTGCAGAAACCGCATTAAAACTTAACGTCATTCATGAGATCAGCGATGACTTAGACGCCGCCGCAAAGCCTATGATTGACGCGCTGCGAGCCAATAGCCCGCAAGGCATGGCATGGGTAAAAACACTGCTGTCGCATCTTGAAGATGGCGTGATAGACCAAAACACCATTGATTACACTAGCGAGCGTATCGCCCGCATTCGGGTATCAACCGAGGGCCAAGAGGGCTTAAACGCCTTTTTTGAGAAACGTCAGCCTAACTGGCAACAAGCACACTCAACGCCCTCCAAGCCCATGCAAAAGCCAAGTGATACCCAAGGAGCCCTTTGATGTTGACCAAGCACATGTTTACCAAACTATTGATTGCTAACCGCGGTGAAATCGCCTGTCGCATCATCAAAACGGCCCATGCCATGGGCGTTCGCACCGTTGCCCTATATTCCGATGCCGATAAAGAAGCGCGCCATGTCGCCATGGCCGACGAATCCTTCTATTTAGGTGGCAGCGCGCCGGCAGACTCCTATTTAAAGGGCGATTTGATTATCGACATCGCCAAAAAAGCGGGCGCACAAGCGATTCACCCAGGTTATGGTTTCTTGTCTGAAAATGCCGACTTTGCCCGTAAATGTGAAGCCGCAGGCATCGCCTTTGTTGGCCCAGGCAGTGATGCTATTGATGCCATGGGCAGCAAAAGCGCCGCTAAATCTATTATGACTGCGGCAAACGTGCCCTTAGTGCCGGGTTATCACGGCGATGACCAAACCGATGCGACCTTAAAAGCGGAGGCTCTGAAAATCGGCTTCCCTATGCTGATTAAAGCGGCTTATGGCGGCGGCGGTAAAGGCATGCGTATCGTCGAGAACGAAGGCGAAATCATGGAAGCCGTTAACTCGGCGCGCCGTGAAGCGGCCTCTTCTTTTGGTAACGATAAGTTATTGATGGAGCGTTATTTACGCCAGCCGCGCCATGTCGAAGTGCAAGTGTTTGCCGACACCTTTGGCAACGCGATTTACTTATCGGATCGCGATTGCTCGATTCAACGTCGCCACCAAAAAGTGGTCGAAGAGGCGCCGGCACCGGGCTTAAGCGATGCACTGCGCGCCCAAATGGGTGATGCGGCCGTCGCGGCAGCTAAAGCCATCGATTATGTTGGCGCGGGGACGGTAGAGTTTCTGTTAGATACGGACAATAGCTTCTATTTCATGGAGATGAACACCCGTCTACAGGTTGAGCATCCCGTCACCGAAATGGTCACTGGCCAAGATTTAGTGAAATGGCAATTGCTGGTCGCCAGTGGTCAGCCACTGCCCCTTAAGCAAGATGAAGTGCGTATTCACGGCCACTCCTTTGAAGTGCGTATTTACGCCGAAGATCCGCAAAATGAGTTTTTACCCGCCAGCGGTAAGCTCAACTTTTTGCGTGAACCCGAGCAAAGTAAGTTTGTCCGTATCGATTCGGGTATTCGCGAAAACGATGTGATCAGTAACTTCTACGATCCTATGATTGCCAAGCTTATCGTCTGGGATGAATCGCGTCCGCGCGCCCTGCAACGTTTAGTGCATGCGTTAGAGTCGTATCAAATCAGCGGTCTTAAGCACAACATTGAGTTTTTGGCGAACATTGCCGAGCACCCATCGTTTGCCAATGCCGACTTTAGCACTGACTTTATTGGCCGTTATGGCGACACCTTAATTGGCACAGCTTCAAGCGAAGCTGACACTGCGCTTGCCTTTGCCGCGCTGTATCAAGTGCTTGCCCGTAAAGAAGCCGCCAAAGCGCAAGCTGTCAACAGCGCCGATCCTTACTCTCCTTGGGGTCAAGTGAGCGGCTTTAGACTCAACAGTTGCAGCCAGCACAATATTGCCCTACTCGATGATGCCCATGAATTGCAGCAGTTAGTGATGCTCGATTTAGGCGGCATGTATCAGCTACCACTGCACGGACAAGATTGGTTGCTAAATGGCGAGCTGAAACAAGATTTACTGCTCGCAGAAATCAACGGCCATAAGAGTAAAGTGCCCGTTAGTGCCCAAGGTGATGACTTTACGCTGTTTTTATCCTCTGGCAGTTACCACTTTAAAGCAGTGCAAACACTCGTGGTCGAAGAACAAGCCAGCAATGCTGACAAGTTAAAAGCGCCCATGAACGGCACTGTCGTGACCCATTTAGTCGATGTCGGCACACAAGTTAAAGCGGGCCAAGGTTTGCTGGTGATGGAAGCCATGAAGATGGAATACACCATCGAAGCCCCCTTTGATGGCATAGTCACTGAGTTCTACTTTAAAGCGGGCGAGCTGGTCACCGATGGCGCAACCTTGCTTAACGTTGAGCCGTTAGAGACAAACGAGCCAACCGCGATCAAGGAAGCCTAAGATGTCGTTAGCCAATCTAAGCCAAGCAGCGAACGCCAAAGACAGGGTCAGTATCTTCGAGATGGGCGCACGCGACGGCCTGCAAAACGAAGTCGCAGTGCCGACGGCAGCTAAAATCGCCTTGATTGAATCGCTGGCTGATGCAGGGCTTAAGCGTATCGAAGCAGGCAGCTTTGTGTCACCTAAATGGGTGCCACAAATGGCCGATTCTGCCGATGTGCTCAAGCAAATACAGCGTCAAAGCGGCGTGGTGTATAGCGCGCTCACACCCAACGTCAAAGGCTTTGAACTGGCACTGGATGCAAAAGCGAGTGAGGTGGCAATATTTGGCGCCGCCTCACAAAGCTTTAGTCAGCGCAATATCAACTGCTCGATAGAAGAGTCGATTGAACGCTTTATCCCTTTGATGGAATTAGCAAAAAAACACAATATTCCAGTGCGCGGTTATGTGTCTTGCGTGCTCGGCTGCCCCTACGAAGGTGAGATAGCGGTCAGTGAAGTGGCCCGTGTGTCTGAAATCCTTTACAAAATGGGCTGCTACGAAATATCGCTCGGCGACACCATAGGTGTAGGTACGCCGCAAAAAGCCCGTAGAATGCTGCAAACTGTGGCTGAACGCGTCCCAGTCGAAAAACTGGCGCTACACTTTCACGACACCTATGGCCAAGCACTCGCTAATATTTTGGCCTGCTTAGACTTAGGTGTACGGGTGTTCGACTCCTCGGTTGCGGGTCTTGGTGGCTGCCCCTATGCCAAAGGCGCATCGGGCAATCTTGCCACCGAAGACTTAGTGTATATGCTGCACGGCATGGGATTCGAAACGGGTATCGATTTACAAAAACTCGCGTTAGCAGGACAAGCTATCAGCACGCAGTTGAATCGCAACAACGGCTCGAAAGTGGCCACGGCCCTGTTAGCAAAACAGAACAACAATAATTAACGACAACAACCGTTATTGAAAACGCGCGTTATTTCCTGCGCGTTTTATACAGCATAAAAGGACATCACAATGGCAGGACTCAATAAAGTCGTCAGCAGCTATGAAGAAGCGTTAAACGGCTTATCAAACGACATGACCATTATGGTCGGCGGCTTT
The DNA here is from genome assembly GCF_019655335.1 of Shewanella hafniensis. GTDB lineage: Bacteria > Pseudomonadota > Gammaproteobacteria > Enterobacterales > Shewanellaceae > Shewanella > Shewanella hafniensis. Next base: position 42,943 of record NZ_BPFD01000024.1, on the reverse strand, counting down.
GGCCTGTGCGGCATTCCCGAAGGCTTAATCAATCAAATGGTTAAGATGGGCGTTAACGGTTTAACGGCGATATCAAACAACGCTGGCGTTGACGACTTTGGCCTTGGCTTACTGTTAAAACATCGCCAAATCGCCACTATGATCGCCTCTTACGTGGGCGAGAACGCCACTTTCGAGCAACAAATGCTCTCTGGCGAACTGAACGTGATTTTAACGCCCCAAGGCACGCTGGCGGAAAAGATCCGCGCAGGCGGCGCAGGTATTCCGGCATTTTTCACCGCTACAGGCTACGGCACGCCAGTCGCTGATGGCAAAGAAACCCGCGAAATCAAAGGTCGCCATTACGTATTAGAAGAGTCGCTGACCGCAGATTTTGCCTTAGTGCGCGCATGGAAAGCCGATACCATGGGTAATTTGGTGTTCCGTAAAACCGCCGCCAACTTTAACCCTATGATGGCGACCGCGGGCAAAATCACTGTGGTTGAAGCCGAGTTTATTGTTGAGCCGGGCGAGCTAGATCCAGATCATATCCACACGCCGGGCATCTATGTTGACCGCGTTATTCAAGGCAAGTTCGAGAAACGTATCGAGCAGCGCACGGTAAAAGCCGCGAAATAAAAGGCGCTGGCAAAACCTTGAAACACAGTTAACGCAATTGGCACTTAGCTCCCTAAAGTAAAAACTAAGAGTAAAGACCAAAGCGTCAAAGCCAAATAGAAAGGATAGATATCATGGCATTATCAAGAGAACAACTGGCTCAGCGCGTCGCCAAAGAATTAAAAGATGGCTACTACGTCAACCTCGGCATTGGCATTCCAACACTGGTGGCCAACTACATTCCCGAAGGCATGGAAGTCATGTTGCAATCGGAAAACGGCCTACTCGGCATGGGTGAATTCCCTACCGAAGACGCCATCGACCCAGATTTAATCAACGCGGGCAAACAAACCGTTACCGCAGTGAAAGGCGCGTCGTTTTTTTCTTCAGCCGAGAGCTTTGCCATGATCCGTGGCGGCCATGTGGATTTAACCGTACTCGGCGCCTTTGAAGTCGATGTCAATGGCTCTATCGCCTCATGGATGATCCCCGGCAAACTCATCAAAGGCATGGGCGGCGCGATGGATTTAGTCGCCGGCGCCGAAAACATTATCGTGACTATGATGCACGCCGATAAATACGGTAATTCTAAGCTACTGCCCGTATGCGAATTGCCGCTGACTGGTTACGGCTGCATTAAACGCGTCGTCACAGATTTAGCCTTTATCGAAATCAAAGATGGCGCCTTCCATTTACTCGAGCGCGCCCCAGGCGTCAGCGTCGAAGAAATCGTCAGCAAAACCGCCGGTAAGTTAATCGTGCCAGAGCATGTACCAGAAATGGTGTTTTAAGCGTTCTCTAAAATGTGCAAGTAACGTATAGCGGCTAAGGTTGAAACTCAAGTTAGTTTGAAGCTTTAACCTAAAGAATTTTGAGCGTTAACCGACGTTTTACGATACCAACAAGGCCCAAAAAATGATTCTGGGCCTCGTTGCTTTTGTCATCCCCGCGAAAACGGGGAACCATGAGTAAAATTCACCACCAGCTTGTTCACTACAAACCTTGTTTTTTGTGAGCTTTTGCAGTCTAGGTACTTTTTGAGAGCTTATCGCCATAAACAGCACTAATGCTCTGGCGACACGCCGTAAACCCATCCTTGGGGGCTCAACGAAAAAATCCCTTTTTCCGATGGTCGCCAACGCATTAGTGCGGTTTACTCCCCATCCCAGCATATTCAATAATGAACAATGTCGCGCATTAAACTGATAACACCATATGTTAGCAAGGTTCTTTGCTGGCGAATGTGTGTTCACCATCGCTACAACGGAGTCGCTTAATGCTTGCTTCAAAAGTGCTACAGATAGTGATATTTAGCGCCGTTGCGGTAAACTTGCCGCAGCCTAAATAATAAGGATGCTCAAGATGTTAGCCAAGTTTCTCAATAAGCGCAGTCGCAGTCGTAAACATATGCGCGATTATGCCAAAAACGTCTTTGAATATGACCAGTATTTACTGACCGATTATATCGACAGTGGGATGACAGATGGTTTCGAGAGAGTGAAACAATATCGTGAGTTTGATGAGGATTTTCGCCAGTGGGAATTATTTGGAGCTGAGTTTGGTGTACCCGAGTGTCATTGGGGCTATGTAGCCCAACTTACCTATATTGAATCGGGCTTGCTTGAGCCTAAGCCGCTTATGTGCTCGCTTGCTTACGGTTATTTTGCAACCGCCATTGATTACTATAAATATTGCTCATCGCTAGAAAAAACTGGCGGGATAGCAAACGCTATGTGGTCTACAATCAGCGTGTTTCGGCTTGTGCTGATGCTGTTAGCTGGGCTTAAACGCGAGGCGGACGAGCTGTACCACGCTGATGCAACCGCGCGGCGTTCGGGCTGGATTGTTCGCTCCCATGGCTTTATTGGCGATTTTTTGGTGCTGCTGTATGGCCGTTATCTGGGGCATATCGAGCCGCCTTTTACCACTGAAGTGCAAGTGACACTGCGAAAAACAGCTCCTTTCTCCTATGCGTCATTTTTAGATAACTGGGATACACAGGATATCGAATTCATCAGCACTATGCTGCAAACCCTCTGCGATGATCAGGTAGAACAAGCGATCATCGGGGATAAAAAGTGTTTTTTTGAGTTCCACAATGGACATCTATCATACATACCCTTGACGGCGTTAATGCTGCTAAAGCTTCGTGACCTCAGGGGCTTGCCTAATCCGCAGTTCAGTCATCCGGCCTTTGGCGATGTAACGGCTTTGTTTGAACAAGTCTGCACAGCGTTTAGCGACTATGTCGCAGCAGAGAAGATCCTGCGGATTGAAGATGCAGCCGATGAAGTGTTAACCAACACATTAACCAGAATGCAAAGCCAAGATTTTGATGCCCATGCTATTTTCGCCAAGCGACTGCCATCGTTTAGTGCTGGTTAAGATTTTGATTAACCAAATTTTCATAAAAAATGGATAACCAATAAAATCATGATTCTATTCATATTGAGGACCCAAGGCTTAAGGTTGAGCATATTCAAGCCTTAAGTCATCCACAATGCAAGCCAGAGGAAAGCTTATGTACCAGATTGCGATTGTGATATTTGATGAATTTACCGATATCGATTTCTTCTTAATGCGCGATATTCTCGGCAGGACAAAAACCGATTGGACAGTAAAAGTACTCGGGACCAAACCTAGCCACATATCAAGCTTGGGGATGACGGTTGCAACCGATGGTCATGTGGCCGAAGTCGCTGATGCCGACGTGGTATTATTCAGCAGTGGTTACAAAGGCGTACCTGCGGCACTTGCTGATACTGAGTTTATGTCCGCCCTTAAATTAGATCCCACACGACAATTGCTTGGCAGTATCTGCGCTGGGTCATTCTTCTTTGCCAAATTAGGGCTACTCGACAATCTCTCGGCAACGACTCACCCCGATGCAAAACCTGCCCTAGTTGCCATGGGCGTCGATGTAGAAGACTGCGCCCTCGTGATTAATGGCAATATTGCCACTGCGGGCGGCTGCCTTTCCTCACTCTATTTAACGGGTTGGGTTGCGGAGCGTTTATTCGACAGTGCGAAACGCCGCGAAATTCACAGGCAGCTTATTCCTGCCGGGCAAACAGATATTTTTGAAGCATTAATCCAATCCTCCATCTCCGCGGCCATTCGTTAAAAGTGATGTAGATACTCTCGATGAATGAAAAAGATCCCATGATAAAACTTAAAAGTCTTCTCGAGGCTATAAAAGCCGAGCATCAAATAACCACCCAGAATGAACTTGTGGCTTTGCTATCGCAAAATGAATTACTCATTCAGCAAATCCAAACTGCTGATGCGCAGTATTGGGTCAATTTTGCTAAGAATACCTTCGATGGTTGGTATTGCATTCGAACACCTATGCTCAGTACCTTTCATGTTTATTACCAAGAACGTGGACAAAACTGTTGGGGAGAAGATGTTTTTACCGAGCAAAGTGAAGCCATCGCTGCGGTTATTTTTATGTCTGGCATTTGGGATCAAGTCCCCTAGCACTAAGCAAGTAAAAGCCTGCTCACTCATCCTATATCTTCACCTTCACGAATGGCGATATGTAACGAATCATTACGCGACTTTCAATATCGAAATCATCCTGTTAGGGTGAGTGCTTAGATTGACTCATAATAACAGACACATTTTTAGCGCTCTATTTAACTCTCTCATTGTCCAAAGGAGCGGTATCTATGGACTGGCTTATTATTGCACTCGCGGGCTTTTTAGGCGGCATGCTCAATGCAGTTGCCGGTGGAGGCAGTTTTATTACCCTATTAGCGTTAGTGTTTGTCGGGGTTCCACCGATTGCGGCGAATGCCACGGGGACAGCCGCGCTGCTGCCTGGTTATATCGCCAGCGCATGGCGTTTTAGAAAGGATATCGAATATCCGGCGAGTCTTAGCCTTAAAAATCTGATCTTAATTGCTTTAATTGGCGGCAGTATTGGCGCGGGTATTTTGCTGACCACCAGCGAGCAAGTCTTCGCAAAGCTGATCCCTTGGCTGATTCTACTGGCCACCGCGGCCTTTATTGTTGGCCCTTGGTTACTCAAACGAAGAATCGCTGAGCAAGGCGAAAACACCTCTACGCCAATGTTAAGTCCGATAACGGCACTGATAATGCTGTCGGCTGTGTGTATCTATGGCGGTTATTTTAATGGTGGCTTAGGCATCATACTACTCGCAAGCTTTGGCCTGATGGGGCAAACCAATCTACATGGGATGAACGGACTTAAAAATCTGATTTCAGCCCTGCTCACCGCCATCGCCGTTGTGGTTTATGCCGCGGGCAATGTTATTGATGGGCAATATCTGTTGCTGCTTGCCGTTATGGCGATTGTCGGTGGTTATGTGGGGGCGGCGCTGGCCTACCGCATTTCACAGCCCTTGCTACGCGGCTTTATTGTAATCGTCGGTTTAGCGATGGCCTTAGGCTTTTTCATGCGCTAGTTTTTCATACGTTAGGCTTTTGATTTGTGAAGCTTAAACTCATAAAAGCTGGACAGGCGAGTTTTCGATACAAGGTCTCACCGATAAATTGCCCTTATGTGACTGACTTGTTACTCTGATCCATCCTATAGGAGAACAGTGTGATTAAGGATAGCGATGAAACTGATGACCTTGAAACTGAGGACCTTGAGACTGAGTAAATTAATGCCAAAGACCTTGAAGCTAAGCACCTTAAATCTTGCCCTGTGTCTTATTGCATGCTCACCGGCTATTTACACCGAAACCGCTAGCGCAGCGACCATTAGCGTCAAAACGGAAACGGGTAATATTCAGGTAAAAACCATAGCCCAAGGGTTAGAGAATGTCTGGGGTATGGCATTCTTACCCGACGGCAGTATGCTAGTGACTGAACGAGCTGGCAGAATGCGCATTGTCAGCACCGTAGGCAAAGTGGGTGAACCCTTAACGGGTTTACCGCCTATGTATGCCAAAGGTCAAGGTGGTTTACTTGATGTCGTGCTTGCGCCAGATTTTGCCAGCAGCAAAAAAATCTATTTCAGTTATTCAGAACCCGCTGAAGGTGATGCAAGCGAGCTCAATAGCACAGCGGTCAGTTTTGCCACGCTCAATGGTAACAAGCTTGAAAATCTCACCCGCGTTTTTAGTCAGCACCCCAAAATCAACAGCGGCCACCATTTTGGATCTCGTTTAGTGTGGGCGCCTGATGGCACACTGTTTATCACACTCGGCGACCGCTACAGCGAAAAAGATAGCGCCCAAACATTAGACAATCATTTAGGCAAAGTGGTGCGGATTAATGCCGATGGTTCAGTGCCTAAGGATAACCCCTTCGTCAATACGGTTGGCGCCTTACCCGAGATCTGGTCTATTGGTCATCGCAATATGCAGGGCGCGGCGATTAATCCCGTCAGTAAAGTATTGTGGACGGGCGAGCATGGCCCCCAGGGCGGCGATGAACTCAATATCGACCAAGCGGCTAAAAACTATGGCTGGCCAGTGATTACCTATGGTGAGAATTATGGCGGCGGCAACATCGGCGAAGGCACCCATAAGGCGGGAATGGAGCAACCCGTCTACAAATGGGTTCCCTCGATTGCCACGGCGGGCTTTATGTTTTACACAGGTGATAAATTTCCACAGTGGCAAAATAATCTGTTACTCGCCAGCCTAAAGGGAAAAACACTGGTGCGTTTAGTGCTTGATGGCGACAAGATAATTAAAGAAGAACGGCTGCTGAAAACTGAATTAGGGCAAAGATTGCGTTCAGTAGTACAAGGGCCAGATGGACTGATTTATCTCGTAACCGATGAAGCTAAATCAAAAATTTACCAGTTATCGCCGAAGCAATCTTAATCGCTGCACTTTTATCACAGTGCTTTAACTAAACCATGTTAACCACAGCAATAAACTCAATCGATAGATAATTTAAGCCTTAAAACGACAAAGAGTGTTCATCAGGAACACTCTTTGTCGTTGGCGTGGCACTTATTAATTCATGCCTTTATTCGTTCACCACACACATGCCCTGCTCGGTTTGTACATAGGGAGCTAAAATAGGCATCATGCCTTTCATCACTTGTAATGGCAGCGCCGAAGTAAAACTAAAATCATCGGATTTACTGCCGGGCACGAAGGCCGTCAAAGTGCCGAAGTATTTATCCCCCAGATAAAACACGAAGGTCGCGGTGCGGTTCATGGCGGTGGTCGCCACTTTTTTTCCTTGCTGCATCTGAGTCACGATACGGTTATCACCGGTGCCAGTTTTCCCACCTATGGCTAACATCTCGCCTTTTTCATCGGTAAAAATGCCCTTCAAACGACGGGCAGTACCGTTTTGCACTACGTTCGCCAGCGCCGCTTTTAAGGCTTGCGCGACTTCATGGCGCATGACTCGCTCACCTTGGGTGTTCTGATTCTCCAGCGTCACTTCGTATGGTGTATCCGCGGCAAAATGCAGCTGATTGATACGCACGGTAGGCAAACGATAGCCATCATTCTGAATAATGCCCATAAGTTCGGCCAAGGCCGCTGGTCTATCACCCGAGCTGCCGAGCGCCGAACCTAAGGATGGCACCATAGCATCAAAGGGGTAACCTAAACGCGCCCAACGCTGATGTATGTCGAGGAAGGCTTCCACTTCGAGCATCACTTGCACTCGAACGTCACGGGCGTTTTTATGTCGCGTCCTAAATAACCAACGATAAACCTCTTGGCGTTGTGCTTCACTCGCCTGTTTCACATCGTTCAAATTGGCATCGGGATTGTGATTAAGATAATCCAGCACCCACAATTCCAACGGATGCACCCGTGCGATATAACCTTGATCCGGCAGGTTATATTTATCAGGACCGTACTTGTTATATAAGCTCTTAATACGACCATCGGTATAACTCACCTGCGGCAATCTTTGCTGCAGAAAAGCCTTAAATGCCGACATAGGTTCATCGGGCAAGAGGTAGCGATACGCCGACGTTAATTGTTGCTCCGACTGGGATAAACCGTCGAAGAACATCCCAAAACGCTCATTCGCGGCCACTTTTTTATACTTGCGATAAAACTTAGTGACGAAGGTATTGCCCTCTCTATCGGCAAATACCCGCAGGTATTCGTCGCGGCGCGGATCTTTATCGTTACGCAGCAACTGGGCCATATTGCCCTCGTTTTGCATACTGCTGCTGTAATTGACTATGTCGCGCATGAGGCGCACAAACGGCAAGTTAATCGAATCCTGCAATGCTTGGTAGAGTGTCGGTGTTTTAACATCTTCCGATTTTTTAAAGTTATTAAACACATGCAAACCGCCACCGGTAAAGAACTGCTCACTGGTTGAGGCAGAATATTCCCGCTGTAGCGCCGCATCTAACATGCGATCTAAACGTCTATCAGGATTCACAATCAAGTAATCAATCGCCCAACGGGTTAAGTGATCCCTAGGTTCGATAATGATAGATTCCAGTTCAATACCATGTTTTTTAGAATATTTTTCGTGGATCTCGGCGATGATTTCTAAGTAGGTCGCCATCACCCGCAATTTAGCGGTTGAACCCAGTTCCAACTTACTACCCTCGTTGATATCAAAGGGTTGGTCGGTACTGTCGGTCTGCACGCGGACTCGGTTGGCGGTGTCGGTACGCTCGTAAAGCGTAAAGCTATACAGCACGTTTTGCAGTTGGCTTGGCTCGAGTAAACGCTCGCCCAATAAACCCACTTGCTCTGCGGTCGACGCTTGCGCCAGACTGCGCAAGTAGTGACTCACTTGCTGCTGTAAATCACTGTGTAAGCTACTGTTGACCGTCAAGTCGAGCCTGTCTAAATCGTACAGCCCCACATTTAACATGCCCGCGGTACGAATACGCACTGTATTCACGCCCTTATCGGCACCCGATTGCGTATTTCGTTGCGGCTTAGTGACCCTAAACTGCAATTTCTGCGCGAGTGCGGCATCGCGCAGACCACGATCAATCAAATAATATTGGCCGAGTAAGCGGATATGGCTATCGACTAAATTTTCAAGATCTTCATGACCTTGTAATAAATAGTATGAAGGGCGACGCTGGGCAATCATCAGCGCGACCACTTGGCGGAATACTTGTCCACGCTTGGCGGCATTACCCTTGATTTGTGGCGATGCTAACAGCTTGTTTGCGGTATCGAAATCGGTGCCAAACCAGGCCCACAGCCCATCACCAATACCATGCACTTCACCATGATTTGGCGCCGAGGATAATGGCACTGTGTTTAAATAATCTTGGACGATGCGCTTACGTGCAGGTTCGGTATTCTCACCTTGCTGGTACACGCGCACACTGGCCGAGCCAATTTGTAATAACTTATCCTTGATGCTCAAGGTTAAGCCTTGGGAAGAATGGCGGAATTTTTCAATCTGAGTCGCCAGCGTACTGCCACCGGCGGTAGACACATTCATGCCGACCATCTCTGCAATTTGGCTCATCCCCGCCACCACAAAACGTGGCCAGTCGATCACGGGATTGAGTTTATCTTCCGTGGTCCATAACTCGCGGTTTTCAATAAATAATAAGGTATTAACGATTTCATTGGGGATCTTATCGTCGTCCTGATAAACCCGTTTAGGATAGGCGAACTCGTACAAATCGGTATTGCGACAATCGAGCAGCGTTAAGCCAGATTGCGCCTTTTCGTGATAAGGCGGGAAAAATCCCAGCTGCGCGTATTCCTGCAAGGCAGGCGAAAACGCCACTTGCTGCGTCACCTGAAAATTCCGTTGCATTAATCGGTCGATATACTGAGGTAACTTACTATAACCATGGCGCTCATCAAAGGGGCCATAACTTGGATAAATCACCGCTGTGCTCGGTGAGTTTTCTAATTCATAGGTGAGCGTCTTAGCATATTGATTGATGTATTTGGCTTGATAAAACGAGGTTTTCACTTCAAGGCCAATCAATAATGCGATACAGCAAATCAAAATAAAAAATAAGAACCAGACTCTGCCCTTTGATCTGGCTTTACGCGGAGTCTTAACCTTCACCTTAGGTTCGGGTTGTGGTGGACGAGGACGATAATTTTCGAACTTCATCTCTGACGGGGAATTAGGCAAAACAGCTCCAAAAAAACACTAAAATAAATATCTTTCATGCAACTCAGCAAATCCGTTGCCACTCAGTAAAACAAGACATCAACTCATTAAGCCACACAAAAAACTCACCGCCAACGACACCCAGCTAGCAAAGACTAATCCCAGATGAACTCACGAAAATGTTTACGGCAAACGGACTCGTAGCTTTCATTTCCACCAATCGCCACTTGTTCACCCTCGCGCATCACTTTTCCCTCGCCGTCGAGGCGCACCACCATGTTAGCTTTGCGGCCACAATGGCAAATGGTTTTCAGCTCAACCAACTTATCGGCCCACGCTAATAAATAATGACTGCCGCTAAAGAGTTCGCCTTGGAAATCCGTTCTTAAACCATAACAGAGTACAGGTATATCAATATTATCGACCACATGCGTCAGCTGCTTAACCTGTTCTTTACTCAAAAACTGGCACTCATCCACCAGCACACAACTTAATGGCGCGGCTTGATGCACATCGCTAATCATCTGAGTCAGATCATCTTGGCTGCTAAAAACCTGTGCATCCGTTTCAATGCCGATGCGCGAGGCCACTTTACCTTTGCCATATCTGTCATCTATGGAGGCTGTCATCACTAAGGTATTCATACCGCGTTCGCGGTAGTTATAGGATGACTGTAATAAGGAAGTGGATTTACCAGCGTTCATCGCCGAATAATAAAAATACAATTGTGCCAAGACTTATACCCTTTAAAAAACGTTAGCGCTTACGCGTCTGCCATCGGAGCCAAATTGGCCGCTAGTCTAACATTGCGCTTCACATCAGAACACTAGCAGCGACTAAGCTTTTATCATGAATTACTGCAACTGCGCTGACTTATCCAGCGTTTTACTCCCCCATCGTCGACTTAACCTACTCCAGCTCACTTTATTTAATCCTTAGCACGATAAAAGCCATCACCAGCCACCAAATGATTAAATTTTGTTAACACAAGCTTAATTTAACCTTAAATACTGTTTTATAAGGAAATAGTAAATAAAGCTAAATTTCAAAAGTGAGATCTACCTCCAAAGTATTAAGTGTTAATGGGCTTGCGCTCAAAAAACAAACATCTTGTTAACAGTAATATTTCATTCGAGACAAATCGTGCTCATTTAAAAAAAAAGAAAGTATTCGATAGCTTGCAAATTAAGGCTAACGGTCAAAGCACTAACCTACCCTGCAAACTTTAGTGCTCCACTCCGTCCTTTATGCGCATATTGGATCAAATGGAGATAATGATGAGAATTTTCACCTCTAGAAAACTGGCATACTTAGTGGCTCTAGCACTAACTGGTGCTCTTGTTGGTTGTGGCGATGATGGCAAAGATGGTGTCGATGGCGCACCAGGCACGCCAGGTATTCCGGGAACACCTGGCACGCCAGGCACCCCTGGAGAACCTGGAACACCACCGCCAGTCACCAGCTCAACGCTGACGAACGTCAAAGTGATCAACTACAGCTTTGGCGAAGGCAGTATCAGTTACGAATTTGAAATTACCGATGAGAATAATAATTTAATCAACGGGCTGCAAAACGCAGAGGCTAAAGTCGCGGCGTTAACCGATAAGGGTTTCATTAATAACCGTACCGAAAATGATCTCAATGGCATTGCAGATAATGTGCATATTGGTGGCGCGGCAACTCAAGCGACTGAAGGTGCGACACTGACCTCTTTAGGCGACGGTCACTACACTTTTGTGGCCCCAATGTTAGGCGTCAATCCTAGTACTGAAGGCATTGTGTGGTTACGCGTTGGTGGCAATAGCGCAACAGGTATCGCACGTTCAGCTCCCTTAGTGGTCAATAAACCCGAAGGCACTCATTCCACCACAACCGATAGTTGCTATTCATGTCACGTCGATTACGCAACCAGTCCTCGCCGCCATGCAAGCTATGTTGCAACCGGTATGGACGGTGAAGTCACTTTCGTAGAAGGCTGTTTAGCGTGTCACGGCTCAGTGAGTCGCGGCGCTGTCAATGCGGAAGGTTTCTCTGTGGGTGGCTATGCGACTAACACCCTGTCTAAGATTGGCCATGTTAATCACCAAGATTTTACTAAAGACTTTTCAGTACAAAACTGTACATCCTGTCACGTTGAAGCCCCAACTAACATCAACGTAGCAGGACCCGGTTGTATCGATTGCCATGATAGCGGTGGTGTACCAGGCGTCATTATCCCAAGTAATGGTGCCGATGTCCGTACTATGCATGAAGGTAAGTCAGGCATTACTGAGCGCCAAGCTATTCGCGCTAAGTACAAAGTGACATTAGCGGCCCCAGTTAAAGTCGATGATATATCAACGAAAACAGATCACTATGCGCCAACAGGTGCTGCCGCCGCAGTCGCCGCCCCAGGCTGGTGTACAACACTTACTGTAAAGGATGTTGATGGCAATATCTTTAGTATCAAAGATAACTTCAACTACTCAGATCCGCTGGTGTTTGATGCCAAGAAACCGCTGGTCTATGCCAGTGCCTATCTGCACGCCTATGACAATGGCAGTTTAGTGGGCCGCCCAGGTAACCGTACTAACTATTACTATGGTTACAACACCGACGGCACTAAGAATATCTGTCACTTACTGACGGATATCAGCGCAGTGAATGCTAACTATGTTTACTCTGCCCGCGTGACATTCAGTACCGCAGGTTGGATGGAATATGATGGCAATCAACGTTATCAAAGTAATGGCAGCCTAAGAGCGACAGGTTATGACGGTTCTATGGGCGTATCCTTTACCGCCTACTCAGACGTTGTTAACCCAGTCACGACTCAAAAAGTCTCTGGCTTCGAGCGTCGTGAGATAGTGAGCGCTAACAGCTGTACTACTTGTCATAACGATGCCACTGCATTCCACAAAAATGGGGCCTTCGATGACGGCGGTAATGGCTGTATTGCTTGCCATGACAACGGCATGGCACGGACATCAGCCGCCTTAGGCGCAGGTTTTGGCCCTATGGTTCACAGCTGGCACTGGGGTAATGGCGCTAAAGTCGGTGAAATGAAAGCGGATGGAACTCAAGCGAATGCGGCTAACGGTGCAGGGGCGATCAATCCTGTCACCAGTTGTGTTGCCTGCCATGATAAAGCGATTGATTTAGATAAAATTCCAAATCAATACATTTTAGAACCCGGCAGCAAGATGACCAGCCCTGTTTCTGCAAACTGCTATGCCTGCCATACGATTGATTCTGCGAAAGCGCACATGGTGAGCAACGGTGGTGAGATCAGCGTTCCTAGCGTGGCAGATTGGTTTAAACAACCAACGACTGAATCCTGTGCTGTATGTCATAACACAGGTAGAAGCTCTGGTATTGATAAATACCACAAGTTTACTCGCTAATTAATCATTTCATCATCGCATGATTAAATAGTCAGTAAAAAGCGGTACCGATTTTCCCTGCAAGGAAATCGCCAAAGGAGTCTCATCAACACGGGACTCCTTTTTATTTAGATACAGCCCCATAACAAGCCATTTTCAGTCCCATTTAAGTTACTAACGTTACAGTCCTAAAAAACAACAATTCAAAGGAAGTCACTCAATTATGCGTAAACGTTTTATTGCCATCGCCATCGGCGCCACGCTCACCGCCGGATTTATGGCAGGTTGTAGCAACACAGAAAGCAAAGCCCCTAACGCCATGTCGGTACAAGTCCAAAACCCCTTGTTTCAAGTCAGTAGTCTACAATATCAAGCGCCCGACTTTAGCCTCATCAAGAATGAGCATTTTACGCCTGCCCTAGAGCAAGGCATGGCCGAGCACTATCAAGAAATCCTCGCGATTGCGAATAATCCCGCAGCGGCCAGTTTCGATAATACGATTGTGGCTATGGAGAAAAGTGGCGCCCTGCTCAGCCGTGCATCGAGTGTGTTTTATAATTTAGCGGGTTCGAACAGCAATCCAGAGCTGCGTAAAATTCAAGGTGAAATGGCGCCCAAAATGGCGGCCCACTCGGACAACATTAACTTAAACCCAGCGCTATTTGCCCGTATCGAAGCCATTTATAACGATCGCACCAACCTAGGTTTAACCCCAGAAGCTGTGCGTTTGGTTGAGGTCTATCATCAACGCTTTATCATGGCGGGCGCAAAACTCACCGACGAACAAAAAGTGAAAATCCGTGCATTAAATGAAGAACAATCAACACTGACCAATGAGTTTTCCCAGCGTTTACTGCGCCTAACTAAAGAAATCGCCGTTATCGTGGAATCAAAGAATGAGCTTGCAGGATTAACTGACAGCGACATCACTTCGGCCGCAAACGATGCTAAAGCTGCGGGTCACGATGGCAAGTATCTGATCAATATCACCAACACCACTCGTCAGCCCGTATTGGCCTCACTGGAAAACCGTGAACTGCGCCAACGCATCTGGGAAGCCTCGGCTAACCGTGGCTTAAGTGGTGAAAACGAGACGGCGTCACTGGTATCTCGTTTAGCGCAACTGCGCGCTGAGCGCGCCGCGCTATTAGGTTATGAAAACTGGGCCAGTTATCGCCTAGCGCCGCAAATGGCCAAAACACCAGAAGCGGTTTACAGCATGTTTGGCTCTATGGTGCCAGCCGTAGTCGCAAATACAGAGAAAGAAGCGGCCGATATTCAAGCCATGATCGACAAGACTGGCGGCGAATTTGAACTGGCGCCATGGGACTGGGAATTCTACGCCGAGAAAGTCCGCCAAGAAAAATACGCCCTCGATGGTAATAGCATTCGCCCATACTTTGAGTTTAACCGCGTCCTCGAAGATGGCGTGTTCTACACACTCAAAGAACTCTATGGCGTCACCCTAAAACCTCGCCCAGATTTACCGGTTTACCATCCCGATGTGAAAGCCTACGAAATGTTTGACGCCGATGGCTCAAGCATGGCCATTTTCTACGCCGACTATTTTGCCCGTGAAGGCAAACGTGGTGGTGCTTGGATGAGTTCGTTCGTCGGCCAATCCTTCCTCGAAGGCACTAAACCTGTGGTCGTCAACGTGATGAACATTAAGAAAGCGCCAGAGGGTGAACCCACCTTCGTCAGCTATGACGAAGTCACCACTATGTTCCATGAAATGGGCCACGGTACCCACGGCATGTTCTCCAAAGTGACTTACCCAAGTCTGGCAGGCACTTCGGTTTCCCGTGACTTTGTCGAATTCCCATCAACCTTCGAAGAAGACTGGGCGGCCCATCCCAAAGTGTTGGCCAACTACGCTAAACACTATGAAACGGGCAAACCCATTCCCGATGAATTGCTGCAAAAACTGCTGAAATCTGGCAGCTTTAACCAAGGATTCGACACACTGGAATACATGGCCGCCGCATTAGTGGATATGGAGTGGCATTCATTAAGCCCAGATGCACCACTGCAAGATGTGGCCACCTTTGAAGCCAATGCCCTGAAAAAGCACGGCTTAAACATCAGCGCCGTGCCGCCACGCTATAAGTCGACCTACTTTGCCCACGCCTTCCCCGGTGGTTACTCGGCAAGTTATTACGCGTATATGTGGAGTGAGATTTTAGCGGCTGATGCCTTTGCCTATGTGCAAACCCAAGGCGGGCTCAATCGTGAAATCGGCATGAAGTACCGCAAAACCATTCGTGAAGTGGGCAATAGCATAGCGCCAATGGAAGCCTACAAAAACTTCCGTGGACAAGAGCCAACGACACAAGGATTGCTAAAACGCCGCGGGCTAGACCAAACACTTTAAGCTACAAAAAACCTAAGCGGCAAGTAGCCTAAGTTAAGTACTGATAGCCTTAATGCGATTAGGTTAAAGATAGAGATAGAGATAGAGATAGAGCGTTAACCAAAAAATCAGCCAGCATAATGCTGGCTGATTTATTTTGACTTATTCGTAGTGAACCTTTGCCGTGCAAGGTTTCAATTAACGTTTAGCTAATTGCGCCTTTAGATTTGATCTTAAGTACGATGATGCTAACCACAAACACCACACTACAGGCCACTAAACCTGCGACAACTGACTCAGTAAATCCAAGTACGACATAACCCGTTAAGCTAATAAACGCCGCAATCAATGCATACGGTAGCTGAGTGACGACATGGTCGATATGGTGACAACTCGCGCCCGTAGACGACAAAATCGTGGTATCGGAAATCGGTGAACAGTGATCGCCAAATACCGCGCCCGCCAGCACAGAAGCAAGCATAGGTAGCATCATACCAGTGTGACTTCCCATCGCCATATCCGCAGCAATCGGCAACATGATACCGAACGTGCCCCAGCTAGTACCGGTTGAGAACGCAGTAATACCCGCTAACACAAACATTAGGGCTGGCAAAAAGGCGAACGGAATATTGCCCGTCGCGAGACTCGCCATAAACTTGCCGGTTTCGAGCTGGCCAATCACGCCTGCGATAGTCCAAGCAAATAACAGGATATAAATCGCTGGCAGCATAGAGCGAGCGCCCTGCACTATGCCTTTGACTATCATTGATTTCTCAACGCCTTGGACTAAATTCAATATCAACGAAATCGCTAAACCGATTAATGCACCAAAGAAAAGGGATGAACTGACATCGGTTTTCTCAAACGCTGAAATAATATTAAATTCAATCCCTTCAGTGGCAAGTACTTGAGCGCCACTGTTGATCATAAAATACAGGGTCGCAAATACCAATACTGTAATCGGCAGGAATAAACCTAAGATCTTACCGGTTTCGGCCTCAGGTAAATCCGCATTGGCTCCAGGCGGTAATCCCTTTGACTCATCGTATAAATTACCACGTTGGGCATTGAGTTCATGCTCGCGCATTGGCCCAACATCTAATCCCATAAAGACAACGAAAAGTAATAATAACAAAGAGAAGATTGCGTAGAAGTTCATTGGGATCATTTGAATAAAAATACTCAAATGGCCAGTATCAGCAAAACCATGGGCCGTTAATATTCCACCAATAAGTGCAATAATATACGCGCCCCAACTTGATACTGGAGAAATAACGCACACAGGTGCCGCAGTTGAATCTAATAAATAAGCTAACTTAGCACGGGAAATATAATAACGGTCGGTAACAGGTCTAGCGACCGAACCTACGACTAAGCTATTGAAATAGTCGTCAATAAAAACCACACACCCTAAAAACATGGTTAATAATTTAGCGTCACGTTTATTACGTATATGTAAACGAGCCCAATCGGCAAAAGCCCGCGCGCTGCCACTTACGGTAATTAACGCTGTGATCATTCCCAGTACAATTAAGAAACCGAGAATATATAAGTTCCACGAATTAAGGCCATCGCCCGTCCAAAAAAGTCCTTTAACGCCATTAAATACAAATTCACCCGTCGCTACAGGTGAAAATTGATTGAGCAATAAAGCACCAATTAAAATACCTAACCCCAAAGAAAGCAGTACACGGCGAGTTAAGATCGCCAACACAATAGCCACCGCAGGCGGCAGCAAGGAAAGTGCCGAATCGGCATAATTCATAACAGTCATTGATTATTATCTTCGTTAAATACGAATGGAGGGCGACTGAACTGGTGGGGAAAGGCAATAGATACCCAAGGTCACCTGTCCTATCAGTAGCGCTCCATAGTAACTATTTCCAACATCCGTATCGGAAAATACTATGGCAGTGTTGCACCTATTAAGTGCAACCCCAGCAGTTGATCGTGATAAATCGAACCACTTCGGCACCAAATCCTTTCGCAATCGATCAACGGAATCACCCTACTGATCACTACTAATATTTGGCGCGCCTCTACTTCTAAGAACGCCCGTACGCGGGCGTGAGGCACATAAAAACATAAGCGGCTTAGCAGATGCTACCGCAAAGCCACTTAATGTGACCTAGATCACAGATTAAATCAACCGAGACTTGTGATCAGCTCAGGAACCGCCTCAAATAAATCGGCAACTAAGCCATAATCGGCAACTTGGAAAATAGGCGCTTCCGCGTCTTTGTTAATAGCAACGATGACTTTTGCGTCTTTCATGCCCGCTAAATGTTGAATCGCGCCAGAAATCCCGACGGCAATATACAAGTTAGGCGCAACGATTTTACCGGTTTGACCGACTTGTAAATCGTTAGGCACAAAGCCAGCGTCAACTGCCGCGCGTGATGCGCCAACCGCAGCACCGAGCTTGTCAGCAAGCTGCTCTAACATGCCGAAGTTTTCACCACTGCCCATACCACGGCCGCCAGAAACGATAATGCCAGCATTACCTAATTCTGGACGGGCTGATACCGTCAAAGATTGAGAAACAAACTGAGTTCTCGCTTCAAACACTTTATCGAGTGTCGTCACAGCCGCGCTGTTACCTTCTGGCGCAGCGTCAAAGGCACTGGCGCGCACTGTCATCACTTTGATTGCATCATGGCTTTGCACTGTCGCTAAGGCGTTGCCCGCATACACAGGGCGCACAAAAGTGTCCGCACTGACGACGGTAATGACTTCAGAGATTTGCGCAACATCTAATAATGCCGCTACGCGCGGAAGCGTGTCCTTACCTAAGCTCGAAGCCGAAGCCAGAATGTGGCTATAGTTAGGGGCTAAGTCCACCAGCAATTTGGCAAAATTTTCCGCTAAATGCGCTTCATACACGCTAGCATCGGCAACGAGCACTTGGCTAACGCCTTGAAGTGCTTGTGCAGCTTGGACAACCGCGCCACATTGGTGACCCGCAACCAGTACATGCACTTCATCGCCAATGGCGCGAGCGGCAGTGACGATTTTTGCCGTATCGAGTTTCAGTGCGGCATTATCATGTTCAGCTAATACTAAAATGGCCATTTAGATCACCTTCGCTTCATTTTTTAACTTTTCAACTAGCTCAGCTACCGACGCTACCATGATGCCTGCTTTACGTTCTGCTGGCGGAGTGACCTTCACGACCGTTTGGTGACTCTTTAATGTCACGCCTAAGTCGGCCACAGTAAAGACTTCTAATGGCTTACGCTTGGCTTTCATAATGTTAGGCAGTGAAGCGTAACGGGGTTCGTTCAAACGTAGATCGGCGGTCACGACAGCAGGTAAAGGCAGTTTGAGAGTTTGCATGCCGCCGTCAATTTCACGGGTGACTTGTAATGTATTCGCTTCTAATTTGATTTCTGAAGCAAAGGTCGCCTGTGGCATATCCATCAGCGCTGCGAACATTTGACCGGTTTGATTGTTATCGCCATCGATAGATTGCTTACCAAAAATCACCAGTTCGGCTTGTTCTTTGTCTTGTACCGCTTTGAGCAATTTGGCGATAGATACTGGCACCAGTTCGTCTTCAGTATCGATATGGATCGCACGGTCTGCACCTAATGCGAGCGCAGTACGTAATTGTTCTTGAACGGCTTTATTACCAATACTGACAACAACCACTTCAGTTGCGCTACCCGCTTCTTTTAAACGAACCGCTTCTTCTACTGCGATTTCACAAAAAGGGTTCAACGCCATTTTTAGGTTTGCGGTGTCAACACTTGTATTGTCAGCTTTGACCCTGACCTTCACATTGGCATCAACAACGCGCTTAACGGGCACCAATACTTTCATAGGGTTTCCTTCCTACACTTTCATGTACATGGACAAAACATTGGTTAATACCAATGCAGGATAGAGCAACTTTACGTCCTGTTAACGTTAACGTCAACCAAAGTCAAACGCCTGTTTGCATTTTTTAATCCTCAGCAACGGCTACTTTTTTGAACACTTATTTGAGGAAATAAGAAAAGTTCAAAATATAAATAATATTTAATTTACTTAAAATGCATAATTTTATTTGATTCGAGCTATATTAGTTTCTATCATTTAGCTGTTGTTCACCATTATCCTGTATTAAAAATTAGAGTGGGACGAAAATAGATATGAGCGAATTTTTAGAGATATTAACTCACGGCCGTCGTTTTAAAGCAGCAGTTAAAGAACTTAGCGTTGAAGAGTTACGTGATTTAGCCGACAAATTAGATAAAATTTTAGTAGAACGCGAGTCTATGGCTGAGGAAGAAGAACAAGCCATGGCAGCTCGTAATGCTAAGATTGAAGAAATCCGTCAACAAATGGAAGCCGTTGGTTTATCCATTGATGACTTAGGTGGCGTAGCTGTTAAAGCAACCGCGAAAAAACGCGCTCCTCGTCCAGCTAAATACCAAATCGAAGTTGACGGTGAAATGGTTCAGTGGACTGGCCAAGGCCGTATGCCAACCGTATTTAAGAACGAGATCAACAAAGGTCGTTCTATGGAAGATTTCTTAATCTAATCCAATTCGGTGTGGCGGTTCGAGTAACCAACACCTATTTGCATAAAAGCTCGCATTCATTGCGGGCTTTTTTATATCCATTATTGGCTGCAATCTAAAACAACAAGCGTTAATCCCACACCTCATTCCCGCTCAAATTGCGTTACAATTCAACCTTAGTATTTACATCTGCTTTCAGTTACTCTTTATTCACCCTCACTCGATTGAATAAAATAATGCAGATAAACAATAAGATAATTATAAGCTGCAGCATGATCGCTAGCTTAGTCTCACAGACCACATATGCCCAAATCAATACAGGGACAACCTCCAATAAACTCACGGCTTTTACCCATGCTGAATTAATGATTGCGCCGGGTAAGCGTTTAAGCGATGCCACTTTATTGGTTGAAAATAATCGAATTAAAGCCATTATTGAGCACGGTGACATTCCCGCTGGCGCATTTAAAATCGATTTGAGTGGTTATACTATTTACCCTGGATTTATCGATCCTTTCACCGATTATGGGATTGAGTTCGAATATCCAAAACTTGGGCTCACTCGTCCTGTCTACGATATTAAACGTATCGGCGGCAATGCAGACAATGGCGCAATTCATTCTGAAAAAGAATGGTTTAATTACGTTTATCCCAATAAAGAACGCGCGAAAGAGTGGATCAATAATGGTTTTACGAGTGTGCAAAGTAGCAAACTCGACGGAATCTTCCGAGGGACGGCTGTCAGCCTGTCATTAGCAGACAAAACCGCCAACGAAGTGATTTATCGTGCCCGCAGTCAACCTTTTATGGCATTCGATAAAGGCTCATCTGAACAAGATTATCCGTCATCATTAATGGGCAGTATTGCACTTATTAGACAAACCTTTGCCGACGCCAATTGGTATAACCAAAATAAAAACAAACAAGGCAATGGCGCAATAAACAATCAAGTCGAATTTAATATCGCCTTTGAACGCTTAGATGATTTAACCGATAAGCAAATTATCTTTGAAACCAAAAATCTCAACGATCAATTGCGTGCCGCCCATTTACTCAAAGAACATAAATTGCCAGCCAACCTGCTCGGTAATGGTCAAGAATACTCGCGCATCAATGAGTTAAAGGCGCTGAACTACCCGTTAATCTTACCTTTAAACTATCCACAGGCGCCCGATGTCGGGACAGATGATGCCGATCGTGAAGTATCCCTGGCGGATTTAAGACAATGGGAACGTGCGCCAACCAATCCAGCAGAAGTTGCCAAAGCAGGTATTCCCTTCGCGCTAACGCAATTTGGTATTAAGACCGATGCTTTTTGGCCGCGCCTGCGCCAAGCCATTGCTCAAGGTTTGAGTGAAGAGCAAGCCTTAGCCGCACTGACCACCCAAGCCGCCGAGATGACAGGCACCGCCGATTTTACCGGCAAACTCGCCCCCGGTTACATGGCAGACTTTGTAGTCACTAAGGGCAATATTTTTAAAGAAGGTCAGATATACAGTGTTTGGTTGCAAGGTCAGCAGCAAAGTCTTCGCTCACTGCCCCAAGCACGATTACTGGGCGATTATCAATTAAGCCTCAATAACCTCACGCTGGATTTATCGCTGCAAGATGTGAGTAAAGGGGATAAACCCAAAATCCAAGGCAGCTTAAGCAGTGGCGAACAAAGCATCGCGCTCACTCAACTTAAGTTAGATGACGACGGTCGATTAAGCTTTACTGCCGATTTGAGCGCCGCAGGCATCAATGGCCTTAGCCGCTTTACGCTGTGGATGGCCGATGACGGTATTCAGGGCCGCATGGTCGACGCTAAGAGTCGCACCACAAATGTTGCCGGTATTGCGATAGCGCAAACTGCAGCGGTTGATAATGCCACTCAAGCAGACAATCAAACGCCCAAGGATAAAGCCAACACGAGTCTAGTGAGTCACCTCACCTACCCTAACGTCGCTTACGGACTGAGCGAAGCGCCTAAGGTTGAGAAGCTGCACATAAAAAATGCCACCCTGTGGACCTCGGATAAGCAAGGCATTCTCGAACATGCAGATCTCTTGATGGCCAATGGCCGCATCGAAAAAATTGGCCAGCAACTCAGTACGCCTTCTGGTTATCAAGTCCTAGATGCAACGGGTAAGCATCTTACTGCGGGCATTATTGATGAACACTCGCATATCGCCATTAATGGTGGCACCAACGAAGGCACGGATGCCGTAACCTCTGAGGTACGGATTGGTGATGTGATTAATCCCGACGATATTTCACTCTATCGCGCCTTAGCGGGCGGCGTCACCAGCGCACAAATTCTGCACGGCAGCGCCAATCCTATTGGCGGCCAATCGCAACTGATCAAAATGAAATGGGGCGAAACGGCCGAGCAACTTAAATTTGCTAACGCGCCCGCCAGTATCAAGTTCGCGCTTGGTGAAAACGTTAAGCAGAGCAACTGGGGAGAGAAATTTGTACAACGCTTCCCGCAAACGCGTATGGGAGTCAAAGCGTTATTTGAAGAGACCTTCGATGCCGCCATCGCCTATGAAAATGCGTTAAAAGCCTATGATGACCTGCGCTCCAGCGATAAGAAAAAAACCGTTGCACCGCGCCCAAGTTACCGTCTGCAAGCAGTGGCCGAAGTATTAAATCAGCAGCGTGATGTGCACATTCATTCCTATGTGCAGTCAGAAATCCTGATGTTTATCCGCTTAGCCGAGGCTTATCACTTTAAAGTGCAAACCTTTACCCATGTGCTCGAAGGTTACAAAGTGGCGAGTGAACTGGCCGCCCATGGCGCTGGCGCATCGACCTTTGCCGATTGGTGGGCCTATAAGTTTGAGGTGTACGACGCGATTCCGCAAAACGCTTGCCTGATGCAAAACAAAGGCGTGACCACCAGCATAAACTCAGACGACTATGAAATGCAGCGCAGACTCAACCAAGAAGCGGCGAAGTCTATGATGTATTGCAATATGTCGAAGGAAGGTGCTTGGAACATGGTCACCATCAATCCAGCCAAGCAATTAAGAGTCGATGAATTTGTTGGTTCACTCACCCCAGGCAAAATGGCCGATATCGTACTGTGGAACGCAGAGCCTCTGTCGATTTATGCCAAAGTGACTCAGGCATGGGTTGAAGGAAAACGCTACTTTGACCGCGACCAAGACCAAGTCGCCCAGCTCGCCGTAGTCAACGAGCGCGCCGCACTGATCCAAAAAATTCTCAGCAGTGATGAGCAAGCCAAAGCGGGTGAAAAAGTCACGCCACTTAACGAGCCACAGTGGCACTGCGACACCCACTATCAGGCATGGGGCCACACTCATGAGGGAGCCAAATAATGCAACATTCATCTAAACCCGTTTTGTTTGCGGCGCTACTGGGCGCGATTTGCACCACGCTGGCCCCAGTTATGGCCAGCGATATCGTGCCTACACCTAAACAAATCCGCAGCGTACTGATAAAAAACGCCACAGTGCACACAGTCAGTCAAGGCGTGCTCAGCAACACTGATGTCTTGATTGAAAATGGCAAGATCACGGCCGTTGGACCTCAACTCACCAGCCAAACCAACAGTGCAACCGCAGAAACCAGTGACACTCAAGTCGTCGATGCCAGCGGTAAACACTTGTATCCGGGCTTAATTGCCCTCGATACCAGCTTGGGCTTAGTTGAAATTGAAATGAGCCGCCCCACGGTCGATAACGCCGAGGTGGGTTATATCAATCCGCAGATCAGCTCAGCCACAGCTTACAATGCGGATTCGGAGCTCATCCCTACCATACGGTTCAACGGCATCACCCACGCGCAAATCGTCCCGAGCGGCGATGGTATTGCTGGCCAATCGGTACTAGTGGATCTCGATGCGTGGACGATTGAGGATGCACTGACACAAAGTGCAGGACAGTTCCATGTCTACTGGCCGCAAATTAAACGCATGCCAGAAGATGAAAAAAAGAAAGCCAAAGCCATCGAGAAAAATCAGCAGGCGATCGACCAGCTCAATATCGCCTTTGAGGATGGCTATCGCTATTTCTTAAGTGATAAAGCCAAGGGCAAAGATAAAACCAAGGATGAAGATCCACAGTCCGCGACCAACAACCTGCGCTGGCAGGCCATGTTGCCGCTATACCAAGGTAAAGCGACACTGTTTGCCCATGCCGACAGTGTTGGCCAAATTGAGCAAGTGATTGCCTTGACGAAAAAATACCAATTCAAATTGGTGATTGTCGGCGGATACGATGCATGGCGTTTGGCCTCAAGCCTGAGGGAAGTTAAGGCGGGGGTCATTTATCCTCATACCTTGAGTCTGCCTAAGCGTAAAGATGAGCCGGTGGATTTGCCCTTTAAAATCCCCTCCTTGCTCGCCAATGCAGGAGTTCCCTTCGCCCTTGGGTTCTCATCGGACTGGAATAGCCGTAACTTACCCTATGCAGCAGGTTATAGCGCCGCCTATGGTTTAACGCCTGAGCAAGCGCTTAAGTCGATCACCTTAGATGCCGCAAAACTGTTAGGTGTCGAGGATTTAGGGGCGATTGCCGTGGGATACCAAGGCAGTGTTGTACTGTCCGAGGGGGACATTCTCGACCCTATGACCAATAAGATAGAGGCTATCTGGATTGAAGGACGGCAGATAGATCTGAATAATCGCCATCAGCAGCTTTATCAAAAGTACCTTAAGCGGTAGAATTTACTCAGATAATAATATCGCATCGGCGCAGCCTACCAAGGCTGCGCAGTTTTCCCCTCAATGTCAGGTCAAACCATGAAAATTATCCTCTCAAGTGCATTAGTGCTCCTACTCAGTGCCTGTGCAAGCGACTACAGTTTTAACAGTAATTTGGACGGTGAGGCGATCAATGACTATTTCAAGGCATCCGATGTCACCCTTTATGAAGGCGATACCTTGCCAAAAGGTCATTACGAATTAAAAGGTTTGGTCCAAGGGGAATCCTGTCAGGCCGATGTCAACAGCGTACCTGCGTCATTAGCCGATGCCAGAACTGAAGCCCGCCGTAACGCCGCAGATAAAGGCGCTAACGGCATTATCATCAAACAATGTGTGATGTTAGATGAAGCCGCCCAAGGTTGTATCAGCCGCGCCCTGTGCGTCGGCCAAGCAGTTAAAACGGCTACCGCAGAGTAAATCCCACGCTGAGCAAACAAACTGCTCGCTATTCGATGATCTGAGATTGCCCGTATCAACCGCTTAATGGCTAATGTTTCATGACCAACGCTTCATGGCTAACGCTACATAATTAGCGCTCAAAGATGGGCCTTAATGATGAGTTTAGAATGATGAGCTTAGGCGGTTGTTATATTTATCTTTTTAGGTAATTTTTTGCATGACATTTACCAACCAAATTGTCGCAGTAGCGACATGCCGCACGCCGTATAAACAAAAGTTTGGCATTCCAAGACAACCCGGACTCGTTGAGGCACGCGGCTATGTCGAACTTGAACCCCATGTCAATCATATCGATGCGGTGCGTGGCATAGAGCAATATTCCCATCTCTGGTTGCTGTTTTACTTCCATGAAAATCTTGCCCAAGGTTGGAAAACCACAGTCAGGCCGCCGCGATTAGGCGGCAATGAAAAACTCGGCGTATTCGCCACTCGCTCCACTTTTCGCCCTAATGGCATAGGTCAGTCAGTGGTGAAACTGCACGGCGTAGTACAACGCAAGGGCAAAGTGTGCCTCGAAATTTCCGGTATGGATCTGGTCGATGGCACGCCGATTATCGATATTAAGCCTTACATCCCTTTCTCGGATTCGATTACCGATGCAGTGGGCGGCATTGCTCAAGATGCCCCTAAACTGATTTCAGTGGTGTATTCTGACCATGCTAAGGCGCAGATTGAACGTTACGCCGAGCAGGAAACCTACACAGATTTAGCCGTACTTATCCGCGGAGTGTTGGGGCAAGATCCGCGCCCCGCCTATAAAAAAGCCAAGGATGATCCTAAGTTATATCAAGTCGCGCTCTATGATTTAGATGTGTTCTGGCACATGGCGGTCGATGATAATAACCAAGAATACATCTTAGTATTAGAACTCAAACCGGGGAAATGTGGCTAAATGTCTGCGCCAACGCCTAGATCAGAGCCGACATCTTTGCCTGATTATCAAAGCCAGCATAAAAAGCGTCTCTCTTGGATGCCGTGGCTGTATTTTTCTTTAAAAGAGAAACATTTAGTCTGGGCAAAACCTTGGCAGGATGAGATCCAAGCAATGCTTTGTGCCCTCGAAACAGTCAACATCGGCGAGCACTGTTTTATCGCCCCCGAAGCGCAGTTATTTGCCGAACCCAATCGCGATATCCGCATGGGTAATCGCTGCATGATCGCCGCCGACTGTTTTTTACACGGGCCCATCACGCTAGGGGATGAAGTGGCGATTAATCATGGTTGCTCCTTCGATGGCGGTAGAGTCGGTATTCAGATTGGCAGCCAGACCCGCATCGCTAATAATGTCACTATTTATGCCTTCAACCATGGCATGGCGCCAGATACGCCCATCTATCAACAAGCTGCCAACTCCAAAGGCATTGTTATAGGTAAAGATGTGTGGATTGGCGCTCAGGCCGGCATAGTCGATGGTGTGACGATTGGCGATCACGCTGTGGTGGGTATGGGTAGCATAGTAACTAAAGATGTGCCCGACTGGGCGATAGTGGCTGGCAACCCTGCCAAAGTGATTGGCGATAGGCGTGATAAAAGCTAAATCGGCTGGTACAAATCGCCGATAAAATCGCTTTCCTTTGCCTCAGTAATCTTCTCAAAAATGCTATTTGTCTCCCAGCTAGTTGAATTTAACCTAAATACGTAGGTGACATCATCAAAGCAGGTGATAAAATGGCGACCATTCAACTCAAATTTGGACATCGGTAATGCGCGTCAGCAAGTACCTGCTATCAACACAGAAAGAAACTCCTGCCAACGCAGAAGTCATTAGTCATCAATTAATGTTACGTGCGGGCATGATCCGTCGTAATGCGTCGGGCCTTTATAGCTATCTCCCCACGGGCTTACGCGTACTGCGTAAAGTCGAAGCCATTGTTCGTGAAGAAATGAACAAAGCCGGTGCAATTGAAATTCTAATGCCTATGGTGCAACCGGCAGACTTGTGGGTAGAAACAGGTCGTTGGGAAAAGTTTGGTCCCGAGCTGCTGCGCCTCAAAGATCGCCATAATCGCGACTTCGTACTGGGCCCAACCCACGAAGAAGTGATCACCGATCTAATCCGTAAAGAAGTCAGCTCATACAAGCAATTACCGCTGAACCTTTACCAAATCCAAACCAAATTCCGTGACGAAGTTCGTCCACGTTTTGGCATGATGCGCTCACGCGAATTCTTGATGAAAGACGCGTACTCTTTCCACCTTGACGTCGATACCATGAATGAAACCTATGAGGCCATGTACAACGCCTATAGCAACATTCTAACGCGCATGGGCTTAGCCTTCCGTCCAGTATTAGCTGACACAGGTTCTATCGGTGGCAGCATGTCACACGAGTTCCACGTTCTGGCCCAAAGCGGTGAAGATTTAATTGCTTACTCAACGGGCAGCGAGTACGCGGCTAACATTGAGAAAGCTGAATCACCAGTACCCACTGAGCCTCGCGGCGCAGCCACTGAAGAATTGCGTTTAGTCGATACCCCAAATGCGAAGACCATTGCTGAATTGGTTGAGCAGTTTGATCTGGATATCACTAAAACCGTCAAAACATTGATCGTCGTCGGTGCATCAGAAGCGACGCCGTTAGTGGCACTGATTGTTCGCGGTGACCATGAACTCAATGAAGTTAAAGCCGACAAGTTAGACTTAGTGGCATCACCAGTAGAAATGGCGCCAGAAGCGCTGATCCGTGACGCCATTGGCGCAGGTCCTGGTTCACTTGGCCCTATCGGTCTTAACATCCCTATCGTTATCGATCACAGCGTTAGCGTCATGAGCGATTTTGCCGCCGGTGCGAATGTGGATGACAAACATTATTTTGGTATCAACTGGGAACGCGATCTGCCATTAGCGCAAGTTGCCGATATCCGTAACGTAGTCGAAGGCGAGCCAACACCAGATGGTTCAGGCACGTATGCTATGGCACGCGGTATCGAAGTGGGTCATATTTTCCAACTGGGTACTAACTACTCTAAATCGATGAACGCGACTGTACTTGACGAAAACGGCAAGTCACAGGTGCTATTGATGGGTTGTTACGGCGTCGGCGTAAGCCGTATTGTGGCCGCAGCCATCGAGCAAAACTTCGATGACCGTGGCATCATTTGGCCAGAAGCCATTGCACCATTTAGCGTGGGCATTCTGCCAATGAACATGCACAAGTCGCACCGCGTAACCGATATCGCCGAGCAGTTATATAAAGACTTAAACGAAGCGGGTATTGACGTGTTACTGGACGATCGTAAAGAACGCCCAGGTGTGATGTTCGCCGATATGGAACTGATTGGTATCCCACACACAGTGGTGATTGGCGATCGCAATATCGATGCTGGCGTATTTGAATACAAAAACCGCCGTACCGGTGAAAAGCAAGATATTCCATTTGATCAACTGCTCGACTTCCTGAAAAACGCAGTGAAAGGCTAAGCCTCAACGCGAAATATAGAAAAGCTTAACGATCAAAAACGAAACGCACTTAAGCCCAGCTTAAGTGCGTTTTTTCTTGGCTTTTTATTGGACTTTTATTGACCTTCGTCGATCACTCGCGACAATACTTTTTATCTGTGGCTGTTTATCTTTTTATTTTTGGCACTGTACTTTTGGCAAGGTACTTTGCGCTAACAGGTACTGACTCGGAGCGACGCCCATCAACTGCCTAAACATATAACCAAAGGCTGAACCCGAGGCATAACCTAAAGATAACGCTGTAGTGAGCACAGATTCACCTCGACTGAGCATTTGAATCGCCACCTGCAATCTAAGCCTTTGCAGCCATTGGCTATAACTCAGCCCTGTTTGCTGTTTAAATAATCTCGCTAACGTGCGGGCCGAGGCGCCGACCTCCCGCTGCCAATCCACCAAAGTGCGTTGCTCGCTCGGATCTGCAAGCAAAGCCTCGGTAATGCGCAGTAATTTTTTATCCTTAGGATAAGGTAAATCCAAGGCGACCTTAGGGGCGAGTACCATAAAGTCACGGATCACCATCAAGAGTCGCATGACGCTATCCTTATCATCAGGCTCAATCAGCCCAGCCTCACTCCTCATCAAGGCATTAGCCTCTTGCAGTAACAACTGCAAAACAGGCTTCACACTCAAACAAGTACAGTCGGGTGGAAACCCGCCGATTTGGGTGTCATCCAAATACAGACTGCTCAATTGCACCTGACTTAGCGCGATAACCTCATGATCGACAAAGGGCGGCACCCACACAGCTTGTTCAGGCGGCACTATGTAACGCCCCGCAGGCGTAATCACACTCAACACGCCTTGGCTGGCATAAATGACCTGTCCCCAAGAATGACTATGGCGCTGCACATGTTCAAACGGCTTGAGCGCTCGCTTAAGCAACATGATGGACGCGCTTAGCCCTGCGGCGGCTAAACGTGAAGGTGCGACCTGAGTGTGCTGAGTAATATGCTGCTGGGATAAATGCGTGTCGCTGGCTTGATTCAAGGTGTTATCGCCCAAGGTGATTTTTATATCGAAGCTTCTTTTCGTATTAGCGTGCCTCTCAATTTAGCAACGCCAATTTAGCAACGTCTTTTATTTTAAGAAATGTCTTTTTATCTAGACATTAAGTCAATTTATCGAGCGAATGCCAAAGCGGCAAGCGCTAACATGCTTTCTCAGATTTAACAAATTGGAGATGACATGAGCATCCACATGAATCAAAACCGAGTCACGCCCGTGACCTTACAGAAAATGAAAGGCAAAACGCCAATAGTCGCCCTCACCGCCTATGAAAAACCGATGGCGGAACTTATCGATCCCCATGTGGATATGATTATCGTCGGCGACTCCGTCGGCATGGTGGTTTATGGGCAAGACTCCACACTCGGAGTTACCTTAGAAATGATGATTAATCATGGCCTTGCTGTCACTCGCGGCGCAGCACATGCCTGCGTGATTATCGATATGCCCTTTGGAAGTTATCAAGAATCGCCTCAGCAAGCCTTTAGACATGCCAGCCAAGTGTTGATACGTACTGGAGCGCAGGCGGTAAAACTCGAGGGTGGCGCAGAGATGCTCGACACCACTCGCTTTTTAACCCAGCGAGGGATCCCTGTGATGCCACACATAGGATTAATGCCGCAGCACGTGAATCAATTGGGTGGATTTAAAACCCAAGCAAGGGATACTGCCGCTATCGGAGCCCTCGTTAGTTTAGCGAAAGACTTTGAACAGGCTGGCGCTTTTAGCATACTGATAGAAGGCACCTCCGAACTCGCGGCGCGCACAGTGACCGCTGAAGTCTCAATCCCAGTCATCGGCATTGGCGCCTCCCCCGCCTGCGATGGTCAAGTGCTCGTAACTGAGGACATTTTAGGCTTATTTTCTGACTACACGCCTAAATTTGCTAAACGCTATATCGACTTAGGTCCCTTAATCACTCACGCCTGCGCCGAATACGCCAGAGAAGTCAGAACCGCTGAGTTTCCAACAGCAGAGCATTGCTTTGGCCTCAGCCCAACAACGAAGGTAAGTACTGATTAATTGTCTAAAGCGAAATGTTGTCGCAATCGAATAAAGGAGAAATCGAAATTTACAACTAATTAAGTCTATCGACTTGCTTTTTATAGGGCGGCGTTGCTTTAATAAAACTATTAAAACAATAAATTGAGTCTGAAGATTGCCTACATCAACTGCATTAGTATTAGGTGGCGGCGGCGCAAGAGCCGCCTATCAAGTCGGCGTGCTAAAAGCACTGGTTCAGCTTTATCCGCGTAATCACGGCATTCCCTTTAAAATCATTTGTGGCACCTCGGCAGGCGCCATCAATGGTACTTCTATTGCCACTCATGCTTCTTGTTTTCATCTTGGCGTCAAAAAGCTCGAATGGGTGTGGCGCCATTTTGAAACTCGCAAAGTCTATCGCGCATCCATCACAGGCGTGCTTGGCCATCTTGGGAAAATGGCTCTCAAAGGCATGCAGGATGATAAGGTGAATACCGATGCGGGCAGTCTGCTCGATAACGATCCACTGCGAAAACTGCTCAATGAATTAATCGATTTCAAACGCATCGACCGTAATATTCGCAGCGGCGCACTCACAGCTCTCAGTGTCGATGCCTCTTGCTACAACAACTCACGTTCGGTGAGTTTTTTCCAAGCTTCACGGGATATCGAAAACTGGACCCGCGCTCGGCGCAGCGGCGAACGTATGATGCTCAATACTGAACACTTACTCGCCAGTTCGGCCATCCCTATGGTGTTTCCTTCGATTAAACTCAACCAAGCCTATT
Organism: Shewanella hafniensis; assembly: GCF_019655335.1. GTDB lineage: Bacteria > Pseudomonadota > Gammaproteobacteria > Enterobacterales > Shewanellaceae > Shewanella > Shewanella hafniensis. The sequence continues at coordinate 11,709 of NZ_BPFD01000024.1, read as the reverse complement.
ATGGCGATGGCTCAGTCCACCAGCTAGCACCACTCTCAAGCCCTATCCATTTAGGCGCTGAAAAACTCTTAGTCATTAACCTAGAGAGCCCACACAAACACTTCCCAATGGAACTGGAATATCACCCGAAAACAGCAACCATAGCAGGCCACCTGCTCGATACTATCTTTTCAGATACCTTAAACAGTGACCTTGAGCGGCTCGAAAGGATCAATAACACCTTAAGCCTGATCCCCGAGTCAAGCCGTAACAAGCTCGCCTTACATCCGATTAAAACCTTAGTCATCAAGCCCAGCGAAGACCTCAGTAAAATTGCCGCCCGCTTCTACGATGACATGCCATGGGCAGTAAAAACCTTACTCGGTTTTATCGGCATTGATAGACAATCCGACTCGAGTATAGTGTCTTACCTACTATTCGAAAAAACCTACACCAGCGCGTTGATCGACCTAGGCTACAAAGATGCCATGGAGCAAATCGACGAACTAAAAGCGTTTTTTGGTTTAAAGTCAGAAAATAGCGCAGAATCTCATCGCTAACAGCTATGATGCAGCACTCATTGACTAAAGCAGATTTATAATGGCAAGTATCTATGGCGCAGGGCGAGATCGTGAATATATTTTAACCGTTCTGAGCTAAATTTGACGGACGGCATCGATTATGATCTTATGCTCTCTTTTTCTTATAGAGAGCATAAGAGCATGTACCTTGAAGCCTTCACATCACATTTCAACTCGATTGCTGACAGCCGACAATCTGCCAAAGTGACTTACCCGTTGCATGATGTATTGTTCGTCACTCTGTGTGGTGTGATTGCTGGCGCCGAAGGTTGGTCTGAGATCCACGATTATGCTGTCGGGCACCATAATTGGTTTAAAGAAAAGGGAATTCTGACCGAAGGTGTCCCTGTCGATGACACCATTGCACGTATTATCTCTCGTATCGAGCCGGAACAGTTCCGACTGTGCTTCGCCAATTGGATGCGAGCCGTCCATGAGATGAGTGATGGTAATCTTATTGCTATCGATGGTAAAACGCTTCGAGCCTCATACAATCGTGAAGATCGGCGCTCAACCATTCATATGGTCAATGCGTTTGCCTGTGCCAATAAAGTGGTACTGGGGCAAGTAAAAACTGACAATAAATCCAATGAGATAACCGCAATCCCAGAGTTGCTCCAGTTGTTAGATGTGGAAGGAGCACTGGTATCAATCGACGCCATGGGTTGCCAGACAGAGATTGCAACGCAGATTGTAAATCAAGGAGGGGACTATCTACTTGCAGTGAAGGCGAACCAAGGTTGCTTGCATGAGGCAATCATTTCTGCTTTCAGTGAAGCGCGAAGCAATCCTCTTGATGGGCTCGTTATCGAGAAAAATAGAGGCCGTATCGAGGCAAGAGCCTACTATGTAATGCCTGCAAACCAGCTCCAAGATAATTTTCCTAAGTGGATGAAATTGAACACATTAGGAATGTGTTTGAGTTATCGGCATACAAAAGGGAAAGAAGCAGAGCTGACCTACCGTTACTATATCAGTTCAGCCACACTCGATGAGCAACAGTTAGCCGATTCAGTTCGTGGCCATTGGGGTATTGAAAACAGCTTACACTGGGTGCTAGATGTCTCAATGAAAGAAGATAGTTGCCAGATTTACCAACATCATGGGGCAGAAAATTGGGCCATGCTTAGGCAAATATCACTCAATATGCTTAGGGCAGAACCTTCTAAGGGAAGCATTCCGGCGAAACAGAAAAGAGCTTGGATGAAACCTGAATATCTAGAATCGGTTCTATTAGCAGGGTTGCAGTTGGACGAATTTTAAACATTCATGCGGTTGCCCTGATCTATGGCGTGTTCATAGCAAATATAAATAACTCATTAAAATAAATGGGCTTAGCTAAAGTTGAGTAAAATTTCAATCGAAAGCCTGAATCCTCTTTAGGATTTAAGATTGATCATTTAGCTAGTATCCCCTATCATGTTTTACTAGATTAGCTAAAATCACTTAAATTTTTTCTAAAAGGGAATCACGATGAAAAAAACTTCACTAGCACTTATAGCTTCTATCGCTATGTTCAGTTCAGTTGCAGTTCAGGCGGTAGGTGAAGAAAATACATCTACTACATCTACTACAAGTACTACTGCTGGCGGTGCATCTGGCGGCGGTGTAGGTGGCGCAGTTGGTGGTATTGCTGCAGGTGGTATTGCTGCTGGAGCAGTGATTGCTGGGGCTGTAATCGTATCTAACAGCTCTGATGGTAACCCTATCACTAGCACAGGTACTAATACTACCACTGGTACTGGCAACTAATCAGTTATTAATGACTTTTAAACAACCGCCTATTGGCGGTTGTTTTTTTTGCTCGTTTAGAGAAAGTGAGAATCACTTCATTCATTGAAATAAGTCTCAGATATCTCTACATTAGATATTTATTACTATTGAGAATAAGCAACTCGGATGCGTATAAATAAAAAACTACTCTTACTCACAGCCTCAATTGCATTAATGAGTATTGCTGGCTGTAGTCAACGAATTAGCGCCCTCAACGATACGATGAAGTTGGCTTTTATTGGAGAGAACGATATTAAGCTCACCACCGAGCAAATAAAAGCCAATCCCTACTCCAGCATCTATGTCAAGATAGAAGGGACACCTCAAGCATTTGTAGTTTTAGCATTTGCTGAACCAAAACAAACTCTTACCTCTGTCAGACCGGCGCCAGAAGCAATGGAGCTAAAATGGCTCTCTGCAGATAAAGCAATGTTAGTGACAGTGAACGGGCGCTTGGTGAGAACTCATAGTCTGCTCTCAGGCAATTTAGCCGCGATTGAAAGTTCAGAACCTGATCCTATTCTCCTAGGTCTGCATCTAAATAGTACGCCTAAAACTTGGACTCGCACACTTGACTGGCAACCCGGCTACCATTATGGGTATAAACTTAATTCACAGTTTGATTTTATCGCTGAGGAAAAGATACTCATAAATGATACTCCCACTCAAGCATTGCATTACAGCGAGTTAGTATCTGTTGAAGGTCTTAATATTCAATATTTAAATGAGTTTTGGTTAAAACCGGATAATGGGCACGTCATTAAAAGCCGCCAGAAGATAGCACCCAATCTGCCTTTTATCGATATAACTTTACTTAAGCCATTTGCATCTTAGTGGAACCATTATGAGATATTACATCGCGCCATTGGCACTTGTACTTAGTTCAGCACTAACGGCAACCGTTCATGCTGAAACCCAGTTATTCATCAGTACATCTACGAATCAGGATGCTCAGGTTCAACTAAACTATCCGACAGCAGTGCGTATAGATAAAATAGTACAAGACGGATTACAGCAACTCCCAGCATATAATAAAACCACGAATAAAGAGATTGTTCCTATTTATTGGTTAGGTGCGGCATTACTCGATATTCAAAATACCGCCGCTTTAGAAACGAAACGTCAGCAAGTATTGAGCCAGTTAGCTAAAATAGGCCAAGTAAAAGACGACAGTGCTTACATCGCAAAACTGGCTAAGCTCGCACAACTTATTCGCAGTCTACAACTTGGGCAGCGCGTAATGCAGCCTCTAGATATTGACCTTATTCGTATCAATGATTCATACAACTCGCTAATTGATGGTCGTTTCCTATTAGTCTTACCGCCTCGTCCAAGCACTGTCACAGTGCTTGGTGCAGTAGCTCAAACAGGGGATTTGACATGGCAAGGCCAAAAGACTAGCAAAGATTACCTCAAACAAGCAGGGTTACTCGATAATGCTGAAACAAGTTTTGTGTGGATTATTCAACCCGATGGCAAAGCGATAAAACAACCCATCGCTTATTGGAATCATCAAGAGCAAGATATTGCTCCTGGAGCAAGTCTCTACGTTGAGTTTTCAAGTCTATTTGATGACTACACTCAACTGAATGAAAACATTGTTGAATTACTTAGGAATCGGGCTCTGTAATGAAAAAGTCTAGCCACACAATCCATACCTTAGGCCGATTATCTGCACTGTCTTTGGCATTATTACCATTACTCCAGGTAACTGCAGATGAGTTTTCTTATCCAACACTGTTAGCCTCGCAATCAGATTTTGGCGGTGTTGGTTTAATGCAAATGCCCACAGGCCGTATGGCGCCTGAAGGCGAATTTAATTTTGCGACTAGCTATAACGACGAATATCAGCACTTCACAGCCTCAGTTCAGCTGTTTCCTTGGTTTGAGACCACTGTTCGTTACACCCAAGTGCAAGATTTACTCTATAGTAACGACCCCAATTTCAGTGGTAACACTAAGTACACCGATAAAGGTATTGACTTTAAAGTTCGGTTGCTTGAAGAAACAAACTGGCTTCCAGAAACCTCTATTGGTGTACGCGACTTTGGCGGAACAGGCTTGTTCGATGGCGAGTTTATTGCAGCGACTAAACGAGTCGGCCCACTAGACTTCACCTTAGGGATTGGCTGGGGTTATATCGGTAATAGCGGCAACCTAACTTCAGATAAAAAGGATCTTAACTATAACTGCGATCGTGACACTTCCTATGGAGGTAAAGGGGGAACGGTTGATTATCAGCGTTGGTTTAAGGGCTGTGCTGCACTATTCGGTGGCGTTGAGTATCAAACTCCATGGAAACCGTTGCGTCTAAAGCTTGAATATGACGGCAACGATTATCAATCCGACTTCCCTGTTGTTCGAGGTGATATTGCTATGCCACAGGACAGCAAATTCAACTATGGTTTACTATACCGATTTGGTGACTGGGGCGATCTGCATTTAAGTTATGAACGTGGTAATACTTGGACGCTCGGTTTTAGTTTACAAACGAATTTCAATACCTTAACTCAGATAAAGCGCGATCCTGCTGCAGCTAAATATAAGCCAATACCAGCGGCACCATTAACGCATGTGCAAACAGCCAATATTCCATTAGATAGTGTTAGCCCTTCAGAAAATATCATTGCGAAGGCTGACACCACTCTACACATCAAAGCAGAAATAGCTGACACACATTTAATCGTTCAGCCTAAAGAAGCAATGTTAAAAACAACAATTGACTGGAATAAGGTTGCGCAGGATCTGCAAACGATTTCAGGCTATAGCAACGCTAAAATTTACCTCGACTCTGACAGTATTACCGTGGTTGGAGAGCAAACTAAATATCGTGATAGAAATGAAGCCCATCAAAGGGCCGCTACTATACTCGCTAATAATAGTGAATTATCTCAAATCAAAGAATATCGCTTAATTGAGACCCATTATAGCCAGCCGATTACAGAAACGCGTATTGATGCAGAAAAATTTGCCCAAGTAGCCAGCTTTGGTTACCTCAATGCTAAGGTTACTGATGCGAGTCAAGTTGTTGTCCCACGCTTACCCCAAGGTGAGTTAGTAACGCGTACTAATGAAGATTGGCTGGATAAATTAGGCTTCGATGTTGCTCCCACTATGGTGCAATCCTTCGGAGGCTCAGAAGGCTTCTACATGTTTAATATCGGTGTTACTGGGAGTGCAAACTATAAGTTTACCGATAATTTCGAATTTGGCGGTTCTCTTTATCTCAACTTATACGATAACTACGATAAGTTTTTATATGACGTACCACCAGACGGTACCGACTTGAAACGAGTAAGAACGTTAATACGCCAGTACGTTCATGATAACCCAGTGCGGGTTAATAACCTCCAATTGACATGGATGGATAATCTTAGTGATAACATTTCCTACCAAGCCTATGGCGGATATTTAGAGATGATGTATGGCGGTGTGGGGACAGAATTTCTCTATCGTCCACTCAATAGCCAATGGGCATTTGGTTTTGATATTAACTATGCGAAACAGCGAGATCCCGACAGTATGTTCGGTTTTTTTAGTGACGAAAACCAATTTGACCCTCTAACCAATCGGGCTTATCGAGTGCAAACCGGTGTTGTGACTGGGCATGCAACGGCTTATTACCAGCCGGAGTGGTTCCCCAATACTTTGCTTAGAATAAGCGCGGGGCAGTATCTTACCGAAGATAAAGGCGTGACGGTTGACTTCTCTAAACAGTTTGATAGCGGTGTGATTGTCGGCGCATTTGCGACTAAGACTGACCTATCGGCAGAAGAATATGGTGAAGGCAGCTTTACTAAGGGCTTCTATATTTCGGTGCCATTCGATCTAATGACCATCAAGTCCACCCACAGCCGCGCCTTCCTATCATGGATGCCGCTGACCCGCGACGGTGGTCAAATGCTCGGCCGTAAGTACAACTTATTTGATGTCACTGACGCTCGTGCGCCCTGGTATACCAGACCGAGTGTTGAACCAGCAAAATAGTACCTAGCTAAAACTAAAAACGGGCAAGATAATTCTTGCCCGTTTTGTTTTCTGCCCATAAAAACGGTTTAAAAAATCGAGGACTTAATGCCACCGATAAATATCAAGTTAAGCGCTCTACTCTATTGGCGACTTGATCCCATGTGGCGATGAGCGTAAATACTGTGGCGGCGCTTTAACCGTTGCACCGAGTGTTGCTGCCGCATGCCAAGGCCAATGGGGGTCATAGAGCATAGTGCGAGCAAGCGCGATAGCATCGGCTTGCCCCTGTGCCAGAATCGTTTCCGCTTTATTAGCATCCGTGATTAACCCCACGGCAATCACAGGCATATTGACCTTAGCTTTAATGGCCTCGGCAAAAGGCACTTGAAAGTGTTCTGCCACAGGGATTTGCTGCAGTGGACTTAACCCGCCGGTACTCACATGGATAAAATCACAGCCTCGGGCCTCTAATGCTTTTGCCAAGACGAGGCTTTGGGCTAAATCCCAACCACCATCGACCCAATCGGTTGCCGAAATCCGCACACCGAGCACCATTTTAGGTGATATAACGGCCTTAATGGCATCAAACACGGCTAACAATAAGCGCAGACGGTTCTCTAAGCTACCACCATATTTATCGGTGCGTTGGTTCGATAATGGTGATAAAAACTGATGCAGCAAATAACCATGGGCAGCATGAATTTCAATTCCATCAAGTCCTAATCGTTCGGCTCTTTGTGCAGAACTAACAAATGCCGCGATAAGCTCATCAATGTCATCGAATGTCATCGCCCGGGGTAACACTGCGTCTTGATAAAATGCCTGCGCTGAAGGGGCTATCGTTTGCCAACCATTAAATTCATCGGGTGCAATAGTGCCGCCACCTTCCCAAGGTTTTCGAGTTGATGCTTTACGTCCCGCATGGGCAAGTTGTATCGCCATCGGCATATTTGAATACTTGCGGATAGATTTGAGAGTTTTATCTAAGGCAGCTTCCGTTTTGTCATCCCACAGGCCTAAATCTGCATAGGAGATCCGGCCATTGGGCAAAACAGCAGTCGCCTCTAAAATGAGCATTCCCGCCCCCGATAACGCCATGCTGCCTAAGTGAATCGTATGCCAATCGGTTGCTTGGCCGTTTTCCGCCGAATACTGGCACATAGGCGCAATAATAATCCGGTTCGCTAGCTCGAGTTGACCTAAGGTCAAAGGCGAAAATAATAAGCTCATTGTCATTCCTTCTAATACAAAGCCTGATTGGTTTTATGATGCGGCGCTGGCGTCGCTATCCCGCGTCGATAAAATCGGTGCAGCTAGCAAGGGCCAATCGATGCCGAAGTCGGCATGGTCCCAAGCAAGCACATATTCATCCTGCGGCGCGTAATAATCGGTGCAACGGTAAATCACATCGGCATAATCACTCAGCACGTAAAAACCGTGGGCAAAACCGGGTGGGATCCACATCTGCAAGTGGTTATCGGCCGATAATATTCGCCCCACCCATTTCCCATAGGTCGATGAGTGTTTACGAATATCCACGGCCACATCGAAAATACGACCGGCACACACTCGCACAAGTTTCCCTTGGGGCTGCAGCAATTGATAATGTAATCCCCGCAGGACATTTTGCTGCGATCGGCTGTGATTTTCCTGTACAAAAACAGAAGCTGGAAGTCCTCGATTGGCTAGGCAGTCATCAAAATAGGATTGCCTAAAGGTTTCCATAAAAAAGCCGCGTTCATCGCCAAATACCCGAGGCTCAAATACCAGCACCTCTGCTAACTCAGTTTCAATACACTTCATTAAATACCTGTTTATTAAGCAGTCCTAATAAATACTCGCCATAACCACTTTTCAATAAAGGTTGCGCTAATGCTTGCAACTGTACAACATCAATCCAGCCGAGATAAAATGCGGTTTCTTCAGGGCAATTGATTTTAAGCCCTTGCCGTTTTTCAATCGCGGCAACAAATTGTGTTGCCTCAGCCATAGCGTCGGGCGTCCCAGTATCAAGCCAGGCGGTTCCTCTCCCCATAATCTCAACCTGTAGTTCACCTAAACTTAAATAACGGCTGATCACATCGACAATCTCCAACTCTCCCCGCGCCGAAGGATGCACACTCTTGGCAAAATCACAGGCTCGACTATCAAAAAAATACAATCCAGGAATCGCATAGGAAGACCGCGCCGCTAAGGGTTTCTCTTCGATTGAAATGGCTTTCCCTGAATCATCAAATTCAACCACGCCATAGGCATTAGGGTTTGCCACATGATAGCCAAAGACAGTCGCACCCGATTGCATTTGTAATGCTTTTTGTAGGTTCGCGCTAAGATGCTGACCATAAAATAAGTTATCACCTAAGATGAGCGCACATGCATCCCCTGCTAAAAAGGACTCGGCAATAATTAATGCCTCAGCCAAGCCCTTTGGCGACGACTGCTCGGCATACTCGAGCCGAATCCCCCAACGGGAACCATCCCCTAACAGGGCACGAAAAAGCGGCAAATCATGGGGAGTGCAAATGATCAATATCTCCCGAATGCCAGCCTGCATTAGGGTGACAAGGGGGTAATAAATCATAGGTTTATCATAGATTGGCAGCAGTTGCTTACACACAACCTGCGTCATAGGATAGAGCCGAGAGCCAGTGCCCCCCGCCAGTAAAATGCCTTTTCTCATTGATATATCTAGGATTAGTGACTCAATTAAAGTGCAAAGAGTGTAGCATACAAACGCATGGAAAAGCAGACCGGCCAAAGGCTTGCGAGGTTCTAGAAGTTGCGAAGCAACACCCTAGATTACAGAACACTTCGTTTACGGCTGACAGAACGCTGCGCTGACGGAAGACAGATTACTGATTGCGGAACGCTCGCAAGTTCACTCACCCTCAGGGCGAAGCCCGTGCAGTAAACCGTCTGTCACGCAGTGACGTTCCGTAGCCGCAAAGCGGCGTTCCAAGATCCTAGCAGCGAGCTTGCGAGCATCCTAGCAGTTGCGAAGCAACGTTCTAGATTCTAAAACGAAGCGTCCTAGATTCTAACAGACCGACGGCCGTCCTATTTACCGCTCGGGGATCTGAATTTCGACTTTCACGCCTTGATTGGGGTGGGAAGTAAGCAAAATACTGCCATTTAATTTCTGAGTCACCAGATTATAAATAATGGACATACCAAGCCCAGTGCCGCCTTCCTTACGCGCGGTAGTAAAAAAGGGCTCAAACGCCTTAGCCTTAACCTCATCGGACATACCCACACCGTTATCCTGATACATCATTCGAATTTGTTCATTGAGCTTGTCAACTCGAACAGTGATTGCTTTATCTCCAGTAAAATCATCAGGAAATCCATGGCGAAAACTATTAGCCACTAAGTTAGTAAATATTTGCGCAATCGCACCGGGATAAGAATCGATAAAAATATTGTCATCTAACTCAACAGTTAAGGTGATGTTTTTCTTGCGCATTAAAGGTCTTAACGAGCTAAAAATTTGGAATATATAGGTCTTTAGATTAAAGCGTTCACGCTCCAGAACGGACTGATCGGCCGCCGTACGTTTAAAGTTATGCACTAACTCAGCCGCCCGTGAAAGATTGCGTTCAATTAACCCTAATCCATCTTGCATAGTATTAATAAAACTTAAAAACTTATCTTCATCCAGTTCATTACGCTCAAAAAATCCCTTCAATAACGCCAGTTCATCTAAACAATGGGTTACCGACGTCACCGCTATCCCCAATGGTGTATTGACCTCATGGGCGACCCCAGCGACTAAGCTTCCCAGTGCCGCCATTTTTTCATTCTCGACGAGGTGGTTTTGGGTCGCACTCAGGTTAGCTAATGCCGCCTCTAATTCTTTTGTTCTATGTTCAACTTGGCTTTCAAGATCCGCATTGATGGCCTTTAGTTGTTGTTGATAATCAAAAATTTCCTTCGCACTCATTGCACGTGCAAACAAATCGGCTAGCGCGGAAGCAAATGCTTTTTCATCCCGAGTCCATTCACGGGGTGTGCCTTGATGTTCAGAGCAAATAATCCCAACCATCTTGCCACTGCGTCGTATTGGGCTATCGAGCATTGAGGTGATGTGATTTGGCTGCAAATACCCAGCCAAAAACTCATGGGTAGCAAGATCCGTTTGCGCGTGATTAGCAACGATAGTGCGTTCGTTATCTAGCAAGCTGAAATAATGAGGATATTGGCTGCGGGTTATGACTAATGGCTCCTGCACGCGCGCATTATCGAGCAGGAAAAAACACTGAATACTTTGGTGATCTTCACTCCACAGCCAGATCCCGGCGCGGGAAATATTAAGTCCCTTGCAGACGGATGACACAATCAACTGCGATGCCTGTGTTAAATCCCCCTGATCGATCACCTGGGACTTACTCACATCGAATAGAATTCTGTCTAACATGCGCGTCATAATGATATTGATCCACCTAAAGATTCTGTATTGTTTTTGGATAACGCCACAAGCCCACCTCCCAAGCGCTAAGAGATAGATTTTAGTATAGATTCAATCTAGGAAGTGACGAGGCCATGTTGACATTTCGAGATTAAATTTTGTTCTCTATTGCCAATTCATAAACACGAAACGAGGAGTGAAGTGCCATTATTCAACTCAAATGATGAGTCGTTAGAGTGAAAAATCAGAGCGAGAGCATGCAATCACTTCAACAATTTATCTTCACCAAGGGCAAGTTCCATCAGCTAAATAAACAATCGAGGTGCAAATAACACATTGTTATAACATGATAATAAGAGAAATTTTGCTCAATACACCTTGCCGAGTATGATAACAACTGACATGCTAAATTTTACTCAACAAATGGGATCGGGTATGAACAAATCACTCTTAACAATCACCTTTTTAGCCCTGTTCACCACCGCCTGCTCAGAGCCCGCACAACCAAGTGCAAATACGGCGGCACAAACCGAGGCAACGGCCAGCATTTCCCTTGGCGATACCAGCAAAAATGCACTCGACTGGCCCGGTGAATATGAAGGCGTCGTTCCCTGTGCAAGCTGTGAGGGGATCCAAACCCATATCAGCCTGCGGGCAGATAACAGCTTCGAGCTAAAGACTGTTTATTTAGGCAAAGATGAGCGGATTTTCAAAGTAACAGGCACCGCAGTTTGGGATGAACAAGGGCGCAACATCACCCTAGCGGATGGTAGTCAATATTTGGTCGGTGAAAACCAACTCATCATGCTAGACACTGAGGGCAAACGCATTACCGGTGAACTTGCCGAGCATTATGTATTGAAGAAGAAAGGTTGTTGACATCCTCCTCGCCGTAAACGACGAGGATTCCTACTGCGGTTAGGCGCGAACGCCGGACTCGCTTCGGTGGGTTCCTGCTGCTGGCGGCATTGTTGCACCACTCACTTCACAGGCTAATCGGGC
>NZ_BPFD01000023.1 GCF_019655335.1 Shewanella hafniensis | reverse complement strand
ATACAGTATTTTTATCCTATTAGACCTAAGTAGAAAATACTCGATGTTTTGAACTAACCTAGAGGGAAGCAAGCTAAATCCATATAAATCATGATGATAATGACTGCGACCATCACCAATAATTTAAACGACCGTTTCATTTTGACGTTTACGTAAAAGCAATAATAGCTAAGTGCAATACCCGCTAAGCACTAGGTTGCGTTTCCCGATCAACAAGGTGGGATGTAATGGTTAACTCAAAAAATAAATCACTTTTTTATAAAAAAAATGAAACAAATTTGAAATTACAACGGGATGGAGCGTAAACCCGCCCATTTATGACGTTTCTCTCTTGCTAGAGCCCATTATCGGTTTGCTGACAAAGATGCCATTTCGCAGCATTTATTGGCAGCACTGCACATTTTGACAATAACAACTGAAACATTTGTTGCCAACTTAAATGCAAATCATTACTATTCGCGACCTATTTATTTGGGGGAACCATTAATGAAACCATTTCGTTTGTCGCTAACTGCACTCGCCTGCCTTTCTGTTTTATCGCAAACCGCACACGCCGAAGCCAACTCGATATCAGCAAATGCTGAAGCCAACGTTGAGCGCATCACGGTTTATGGCAGACAGAACTCAGTAGTGAAGAATTCAGGGCTGGCAACTAAGTCCGACATGTCTCTTATGGAAACCCCAGCAGCTGTAGTGATTGTTGGCCAAGAGCTGATCGAAACCCAAGGCACTGATAATCTGCAGGACTTGATCCGTAACATCAGTGGCGTGACTCAAGCGGGAAATAACTATGGCATTGGTGACAACATAGTCATCCGTGGTTTAGGCGCAAATTACACCTATGATGGGATGTATGGCGGTGCTGGCCTAGGTAATACCTTCAACCCCACGCGCTCTTTAACCAACGTTGAATCCGTTGAAGTATTAAAAGGCCCAGCGACCGGACTCTATGGCATGGGAAGTGCTGGTGGCGTGATTAATCTGATTGAAAAGAAACCACAGTTTGAGTCAAAGCATAAGTTCAGCGCCGAAATGGGCCAATGGGACACCTACTCCCTTGCTCTGGATAGCACGGGCGGCCTGAGTGATGATGTCGCCTACCGTTTAGTGGCTAAATCTGGCCGCAGTGATGGGTATCGTGATATAGGTACAGACAGAGACGAAATCTATGGCGCCTTAAAATGGGTATTAAGTGATAGCCAAGATGTAATGCTTTCAGGCGCTTACATCAAAGATGCTATTGCCGTTGATTCAATTGGTCACCCGATTCGGATTTACAATGCAGAATCTGTCGGCGGTAAGAGCGCGGGCGAGGTCACGTGGCAAGATCTGGTTAATGATCCCAACGGTAATGGTCTACAACTCACCGATGCACAGCGTCAGCAGTTAGCGGCCTCGTTGTCGGGCGCTGACGGCTTAACCCCCTATTCGTTTGGTGATGCAGGGCTGATTTCACCCATGGCGAAGGACAATGAGGGTGAAGAGTTAAGATTTAAACTGACCCATAATATTTACTTCAACGATAATCTGTTTCTTAATCAGCAGTTGCAGTATCGCGACTACACGTCAGGTTTTGCACGCCAAACTGGTGCCTATAACTACGTCTATTGGAAACAAGGCAAAAACCCGATCAACACAGATCCCCGCGCGCCATTAGTTGAAAATGGCGTACTTTATCCTTTTGCCGCAAGACGTCAGGAATACCGTAAAGTCGATGCCGACGAAACGTCTTGGCAGTACTTTGCCGATCTACGTTATGACTTCCAAATCGGCAATATAGACAATGAATTATTGGTCAATGCCAACTATGAAGACCGTAATATTCGTTTCCAGCAATATTCTATCTTCGATGCCGATCAAATCTATAAAAACAAGGATGGAGAAATCACTTATCAAGGTTCCCTGCCTTATATTTACGACATCCGTAATCCTAACTGGGGTACAGGCAAGTTTGAGGACTATGACCCACTCAAGACTGCGAACTATGACAAAAAAGTCAGCGCTTGGGGTTTGGGTGTACAACACGTGGGATATTTAGGACATGGCTTTACCACACGTGTAGGCGTTGCCTTTAACGAGATAAAACAAAGTTATGAACACTTAGGTGTCGATGAACGCTATAGTGCAAGTCAAGCTGCTGCGACGCAGGAAGAGGACACTACGGATAACGGCATCACCTATAATCTAGGTTTAACTTATATGCCAACGGACGATTTATCTTTCTTTGTGAACCACTCAAAGGGGCGCACGGCTTACAGTATATTAGGCTCTGTGACCGGCAAAAATACTGACCGTGAAGATTCAGAATCGGTAAGCAATGATCTGGGTATGCGCTTTAAAGCCTTTGATGATCAAATGCTCGCATCATTGGTGCTCTTTAAAAGCTCACGAACCAATGTGCCTTATACGAATGAAGAATATAAAGTAGGCGTATCAGGACCAGAAGTACCCGTGTACTTTTACGATGGTAGCGAAGATACTCAGGGAGTTGAACTCGATCTCAATGCCCATCTTAATGATCAATGGCGCGTTAACCTCAACGGCATGTACCAAGATGCAAGGGATAAACAAAATCCAAATACTTTAACCTATAATAGCCGACAAAAAGGCGTACCTTATGTCACTGCCAGTGCTTGGGTGACCTATGGCGCCGATTGGTTTAGCTTATCAAGCCCAATCGAATTAAGCCTTGGTGCTAAATTTGTCGATGATCGCAGCACACACTCTAGCTCATTTGGTATTCCAGACGGTTATGTGCCTAGCTATACCGTTGTCGACTCGGCGGTGAGCTTCAACGCGGATTCTTGGAAAATCCAGCTTAATATCAATAATCTGTTCAATAAAGACTATTACAGTAAAGCGATGTTCTTAGGCGGTATGCCGGGTGAAGAACGCAACGTCAAACTGCAATACAGCTATAGCTTTTAACACCTAAACATCAGCGTTAAATTTGATGTTTTAAACCAATAAAAAGAGAGCATTTATGCTCTCTTTTTATATCCAAATCAAAGTGACAATATTAGCTCACATTCTCCCTATCGCCGCGCATAAGGGATTCCAACTCTGCCTTACCCTTGTTCGATAGATTGATTAACGTCGCTAAATCATTCTGATGAGCCGCACTGGCAATCACCAGTTTCTTATCATGCTCAGCAAAGATTTTTACCCGCTCGTTGGCTTGTACCTGCGATAAACCTAAACCTTGAAGGATCTTCTCGCTGGCCGACAGCGCCGAGCCAAAGGTCTCACGAAAGACATCTGTCACCCCAAGGCTCATCAAACGATATGCATGGTTACGGTCCCTCGCCCGCGCGACTATGTTGATATGCGGAAAATGCGTTTTCACTTGCTGAGCGATTTCAATAGAATCTTCAACACTGTCCACGGCAAGCAATAATAAACGCGAGCGAGCAATCCCCGCCGACATCAACATGTCTAAGCGTCTGGCATCACCAAAATAGACCTCACCGCCATATTTGCGAATCACATCCACATGACTCGCATCCTTATCCAATGCGACAAAAGGGATACCTGATGAGGCCAAAATACGCCCGGTGATCTGGCCTACTCGACCAAATCCAGCAATCACCACTTCAGATTCGGTGACATTAATCGTATCTGGCAGACGAGTATCCACCACTTTGGCTTTAGTTGCTCGGAACAAAGTAAATAATAGAGGCGTTACTGCCATAGACAAACCAATAGCAAGCACAAGGACTTGCGCAATTTTATCGCCGACAATACCAGATAGCTGCGCCTGAGATAAAAGCACAAAGGCAAATTCACCGCCTTCTGCAAGGATCAACCCTAGTGCAATACTCGGGCGCCATTTGTGGTGCCGAATGCGCCCCAACACCATCAGCACAAAGGTTTTAATCAGCAACATAGCCATTAAAATGCCCAGAATAAGTAACGGATCTGATAGTAATAACTTCAAATCCATACTCATACCGACCGCCATGAAAAACAGCCCAAGCAATAAGCCTTTAAAAGGTTCTATGTCAGTTTCGAGCTGGTGCCGATAACTTGAGTTAGCGAGCATAATACCCGCCAAAAATGCCCCCATGCCCGCAGAAAGTCCCAACCACTCCATTAACTCAGCGCTGCCCATCACCAGCAATAATGCAAAGGCGGTGAGCACTTCACGCACCCCACTGCTTGCCACTAGTTTAAGGAATTTAGGCAGTAAATATTTTCCCACTAACACAAAACCAACGAGCGCAAGACACGTCCAGTACCAAGGCACCGCATGATGTTCAATCTGAGCAGAATTGGGCGCCAAATATGCTGTCAGCAGCAACATGGGGATAACGGCAAGATCTTGCATTAACAAGACCCCAAAAGCATCACGTCCAAGTGGGGTTGTGAGCAACCTATGCTCACTCATTAACTGCACGGCAAAGGCTGTCGATGATAAAGATAGCGCGGCGCCAACCACTAAAGCCGCCTCAATAGACAAGCCAAAGCCCCAAGCCAAACCTCCAATCGCAGCCCATGACAACAACAGCTGACCACTGCCTAAACCAAAGATAGCACTGCGAAGTTCCCATAATTTACTTGGATTCAATTCGAGTCCAAGTACAAACAGCATAAGTACCACACCTAACTCGGCAAAATGCAACACAGCAGCAGGATCAGAAACTAAGGCCATGCCACCAGGACCTAAAATGATGCCTGCAGCTAGATAGGAAAGGATCGGGCCAGCGCCAAAACGTTTACCTAAAGGAACAAAAATAACCGCCGCCAATAAAAATAGCAGCACCGACGTGAGTAAACTCGACTGTTCCATGAAGGCTCCAACGGAAAAAGGAATGCGCAGTGTTCCATATATATTTGCCCCGCCGCAGCTCGGCAAATTAACAGCTATGATATCCCATTTACTTATTAACAAGGTCAAGGCAATTCATTAAAAATGAGAAATTTTTGATGTGAAATCACTTAAGCACTGTGAAAGTAAACTGCAGCAACAGTGCTGAGTAAACGAAGTTAGGTACTTAGAAACACCTTAGACTGTTGCTGCATGTTAGTGAGTGGCTGCAAAATATAAAACGAGCAATAAACTAAGGAAGGATAGAACCACTAAGGGCTTGCCAACTCTGGATAAGACAACATGGCTCACAGGACTGGCATTACACTGATGGCGATGCGATATGACGCCGTAAATCTGTTGCCTGCTTGTCACATTTTAATATGTCAGAATAGCGTACTACTGTGTTGCGACCATTGGCCTTAGCGGCATAGAGCGCCATGTCGGCTCGGTGGAATAATGGATCCAAACTCAGATCATCAGCCATTAAACCACTCACGCCAAAACTCGCCGTAATGACGAACTTATGCCCTGAATGTTGGGTATCAATGGCCTCAATACGGGCTCGACATTGCTCCGCCACTTCCATGCCTTTCTCTTCATCGGCATAGGGTAATAAAAGCGCAAACTCCTCACCGCCGATACGAGCAAAAACATCACCATTTCGGATATGAGATTTAAGGGAATCAACCACCTTTTTAAGCGCCCAATCGCCAGTACCATGGCCAAAAGAATCGTTAATGCGCTTAAAGAAATCTAAATCGAATAAAATGACACAAAAATCCCCGCCGCGGGCCGTGGCTTGCACAAAAAGGTTTTCTCCTAACTCTTGCCCTGCCCCGCGATTCAATATGCCTGTTAAGGCATCCATTCTCGCCATACGCATAAACTTACGTTTCTGCATCTGGCCTACCGCTAACAAAATGCCGAGGAAGAACAATCCACCCACTAAAATAGTGATAAACATCAGCATATTAGTGTATTCGCGCTCTTTTACCGTTTGCTGAGCGATATAAAGCTCTCGCTCTTTATTGAGTAGATTGATCTCACGCGCCTGTTCATCGGCATTAAATTTAGCGGCCTGATACGCTAACGTTTTCATTTTCGCTTCATCAAACATCAGCTGATTGTAATACTGCTCTTTTTTCGAATACTCATAGGCTTGTTCAAACTGTTTATTCTCAGCATTTAAGCCAGCTAACACTTTAAAGACATTATGCTTTAACTCGGTATAACTAGGTTCATTAGGTAATGACGTAACGAACTTGGCATGCTCGACCGCATTTGCAAATTGCTCCAGTGAAAAATATGCTTCGGCTAACAAAGAATGGACACTATTAATTTCTAATTGAAAGTTAAAAGACTCGTACCCCTTTAACGCTTTCAAAAGTAAAGCAACTGCAGAGGTGTATTCTTGCAACCTTAACTTAGACTCCCCCATTCCTTTCAATGCAATAAACGAAATCAATGGAAAGCCATTCGACTCACAAAAATCGTGTGTGTTCTGGAATTCATCAAATGCCTTGTCATATATTTCAAGCTCTAATTGATAAACTGATAAATACAACTTTGCAGTACAAATATCTTTTACATTATCAGCTGCAGCAAGTGATAGTGCCTTAGCCGCGTAGGTCCCCACCTCTTCTTTTATGCCCATTGCAGAGTACAAACTGGCTAAACGTAGATATGCAGCACGTTTGATATCTATATTATCAATTCGATCTATTAACCCTAGGCTTTTGCTCATTACAACAAAAGCATCTTTAAAGTTCCTAAGGGCGATGTACGCCGTTGCCTCATAGCTATAGGCAGAAAATAAATAATCGCTATTTTGAACTAAATTTTCGGATTGAATTAAATTATCTAGGGCTTCTTGATATTGACCTGAATAAATAAATGAAGTCCCTTTAAATACTAATAAGCGCCCTTGTTGAAAACGCGTCATATGCTCGAAATCAGCTTCAAGTTCATGGAGCTTAGTAATGGCAATGGATAGATCGGTATGTTGCAGTTGTTCTAGCTCTGCTAACGCCTCATCAAAATTGATAGTTGCAGCCATTAAGGGCATACAAAATATACCCGAACATAACCACAAAAAAGCGCGCAGGAGTTTCAATTACTCACCGTTACCATGGGAAATAACTAAGTAGGACTGATAATCACCATCGCCACTCAAGCTTTTCAGTTTTTCCATATCTCCCGACATGACGGCTACAATTTCTTCATCATTTAACCCATGGGCACGCATAACGGCCTCAGGATCCTGTTGATACGCTTCCATCAGCTGTGCATCTTGACCCAACTGAGTAAAAAAATCCGATAATGCAGACATACTTTTCCTTATTTATATAATGACTCCCGAACTCAGCTCAGAAGTACAGCACTCGCAATTAGCCTAAGTCTTCAGGTCTAATGCCTAATTTAGTTAAAATAGCATAGTTGTATTCGAGTTTTTTTGCTGGCGGGATCAGTAAAGTACTGATCGGAGACAAGTTTGCCTCAGGCAGCTTACTCAATGGCAAATACTCAATTCTAGGGGCTTGAACTGGCAGATTGGCAGCTTCGTAGATCACCACTTGATGATCTCGCGGATACCATTGATGCAGTTGTTCAACCAAAATCTGCAGCCTGTCACTCGTAGTATGGAACTGAGTTAAGGTATGTTCGCCAGCAATCGCAATTTGCCATAACAATAAATGGGTTGTCGGATCGGGCACATGATTAAAAAACATAAACTGGCTAGCTTCAAAGCTTTGATGCCCAGAGCTGCCGGGGTCAATGCCCAGATCAGCCCATAAACACGCCTCGGCCGAAATCCCCGGCTCCATCTTCGCTGAAAACCCTTCTGCCCTAGCCCGCGTAATCGCCATATGGGAAACACAGGCAAAAATTCCTGGATGACCATAAAGCGCACAAACGGTTTTCTTGCCAGCCCTCACAGCCTCCAATATAGCATTAACCATTTGTTCATAGGTTTCTCGGCGATTTTTCACTTCGCCATCTTGAGCATAAAACGACTGTAAATTGATGACATTGGGATTAATGTTCTGGATCCAACACTGGGAAAAACCATCGGGCAGGAGTGAAAACACCACATCGGCATGTTCAATATAACTGCGACTCATCACACAGATTTGTCCAGCCAGCTGCAAGCCCGTGCCTACACAAACTAATGACCCCAAAGCATCTATCCCAATACTTTATTTCAAACACTGCGAACTCATAGCTAAAAATCACAGCGCAAGAACATAATAAAAACATATCTGCAACTTTAATCTGATTTAAGCAAGATTACTATGTTTATCGCCACACAAACTGTTTATCGACTTACTGACTAATTGCTTGGCTTTAAAGAAAAAATCTGGCCCTCATTTCCTTTTATACAATCCTGTCAACACGCTTAAGAGGCTAAAAACACCTCCACAGTTGCCACAAGACTTCCAGTAATAAATATCCTTAAAGATTGAGAACTAAAGCCAGCATCGCGGGTCGAAAAGTCACACAATTCGATCTATGACGGCAGCAAAGCCCGATTGCCCTTGTCATGAAGGGGAATGCTTGGGTATTATGGCCGCCAGATTTTCAGAAGTAGCGCATACAATGATCAATAAAAAGCAAAGTCTTACCCTGCTGAGCGCTGTGGCGCTCTCTGTTTCGCTCAGTGCTTGTAGTGTGTTCGATTGGTTGATTTATAAGCCCGACATTCCACAGGGTAACTACATGGAACCGCAACAAGTCGAAAAGTTGCGCATTAACATGACCAAAGAACAAGCCGAATACATTCTCGGCCGTCCAGTATTACGCGATAGTTTCGCCGACGATACTTGGTACTATGTGTATCACTACAAGAGTGGACGCGATGCCAGCATTACGCATAAAGAACTCATTTTGCACTTTACGGGTGATAAACTGACCGCAGTAAATGGCGATTATGAGCTAAGCAAAGAATTTGATACGCCACTTGAGCAAAGTAGTTTACCTACGGGGAATAAAACTGAGCTAGTGCCACAAATTCCTGCACAGCGTCCCGATGTCAAGCCCTTAGTAAAAGAAAACCAAGCTGAAGCGCAGGTTCAAAAACCAATTAAGTAAAATCCTAAACTTTGCTTATGCTCTTCTCAGTCAAATGAAATACAAAAAGCGCCTTAGGGCGCTTTTTTATTGAGCAATGATGGCAAACTGATATCAGTCTTAATACCAATCGTATTAAGCTCGTCCACCCGTCACTTTATTCGCTCGGCCTTCATCTTTAGCTTTATCCGCACGGCGGCGACGCACATCCTTAGGATCAGCAATCAAAGGACGATAAATCTCAACCCTTTGGCCAGGTAAAATCACTTGGTCATGTTTGACCACATTACTAAACACACCGAGCTTAACCGTCTCTAAATCGATTTCAGGGAAAAAGCTCACTATGTTACTTAAACGCACCACCTCTATCGCTGACGTGCCAGGATTCACATTCACCGAAATCACTTTTTGCTGTGTAGGTAAGGCGTAAACCACATCAACTACAAACTTATCTGTCTCATTTGTCACTGTAAATTACCTTAGCGCGACTCGTAAATGCCGTCACCATTGATACCATAAGATCATTAAACACTTTACCAAAGGCCATATCGGCTAACGAGCTTGAAAACTCAAAACTCAGCTCGAATTCTACCTTGCAGGCTTCTTCAGTCAGTTCAGTAAAACGCCACTGCCCCAATAAATGCTTAAAGGGTCCATTTTCCAATGTTAAATCAATACTCTTACCAGGAACCACTTGGTTGCGAGTCGTAAAGGTCTTACGGATCCCCGCTTTACTCACATCCACAGATGCCAGCATAGTTTTGCCGTCAAATTCTAAGACTTTGCCACCCACACAACCGGGTAAAAACTCTTTATACGACTCGACATCATTCACTAAGTCATACATTTGCATCGCACTAAAACGGACTAACACACTTCGAGAAATTTGCGGCATAGGACTTAGCACTCTTCACTAACGACTTCACAACGACCTAAACAAGCTCGTACGCACAAAAAGAACGCACGCAAGATAAACAACTTAGGCAAGCAATCAAAATTTGCACGGATTTTATCACGATACGTAAAAAACGCACCCCTTGTGCACTTAGGTTGATACTCAACAGCCTAATCGCGTTCAAAAAAACAGCAACAACGCGATAGAGGCTTGAAATTAACTAAATAAAACCTTATATCAATACCAAATTGATTAACCGTGCGTATAATGGCGCCACTATGGTAAAGAAAAAATCAAGCAAAGCCGCGCCTGCGACTATCGCACGTAATAAGCGCGCAACCTTCGAATACCGTTTCGAAGAGAAAATGGAAGCCGGCCTATCCCTTATGGGATGGGAAGTGAAATCTATCCGTATGGGTAAGGTCAACTTGTCCGACTGTTACGTATTCCTGAAAAATGGCGAAGCCTTTATGCATGGCTGCACCATTATTCCCTTGAATACGGCATCGACACACGTTGTCTGTGACCCACTACGCTTAAAAAAATTGCTACTCAGCCGTAAAGAGCTAGATAAACTAGCGGGCTTAGTCGAGCGCCAAGGCTACTCTATTATTCCTATATCAATGTACTGGCGTAAAGGTGCATGGGTGAAAGTGGAAATTGGTCTAGGTAAAGGTAAGAAAGATCACGATAAGCGCGAAGATACTAAAGCGCGTGAATGGGAAGTTGAAAAAGCCCGCGTGATGAAAAAAGAAAAAACGCACGGATAATGAACAAACGATTGAACTTGAAGTAAATGATGCTAGGTAATCATTATGCTACGGGTTACAATCAAATTCTTGGGGGCGATTCTGGATTCGACAGGATTCACGAAACCCTGGGAGCATGCCGAGGGGCGGTTGGCCTCGTAAAAAGCCGCAAAGTTATAGTTGCAAACGACGATAACTACGCTCTAGCAGCTTAGGCTAGCTAGCCATCTGACACAGGTCTCTCAAATGGGCGGTGTATACAGGTGGTCATCTTACATTTGATAGCGAGGGAACTCCGTCCGGGGGTGAACCGCGAAATAGTACCGGACTCGCCCGATGAAATCCTGTCTTTCGGAGTTTATTCGGGTTAATTAAAAGAGAGACTAAGCATGTAGTGCCTTGGATGTAGGTGTTCTGGACGCGGGTTCAAGTCCCGCCGCCTCCACCAAATGAAGTAACTAAGACGTCTCAGGACGTCTTTTTTATTGCCTTAAATAAATCAAACTCAATGACTTAGCTGCAAATCATGTCTATAGACGTCTAATAGTGTTTGGTAACATCCACAATTTTTAGTAACATCGGATGTAACACCAATGCTTGTTCTCGATAGTCGGTGTTACTAAAAATGGCGTTATCTAATGTAAATCAACACGTTATCTAAATAACTACGTTAGTAACACTGAGTGTCTACAAAGTAATGCTGCTAAGGTGTTGTTATGGCAAGACTAGCTAAGCCTCTATCTGATACAGAAATCAAAACAGCTAAACCAAAAGACAAGGAGTATAACCTTGCTGATGGTGGTGGACTGCAAATCAGAATTAAACCAAATGGTTCCAAACTCTGGTTATTAAACTACTCGCACCCTATCACTAAAAAACGTCAAAACCTTAGCTTAGGCTCTTATCCAGATATATCACTCGCATCTGCACGTAAGCTCACACAAGAAGCACGAACTCTTATTGCCCATGGAACAGACCCTAAGGCAAATAGAGAAGAGCAACTTGCCGCTAAAGTCGCAATTATCGAGCACACATTTGGTAAAATTGCCGCGGAATGGTTTGAACAGAAAAAAGATGCTATCACAGAGGATCATGCCGCTGCGACTTGGCGCTCCTTCAAACTTCACCTACTCCCTTCATTGAAAGATATTCCTGTTACTCAAATTACAGCGCCTATGGTCATTGAATATTTAAGGCCAATAGAAGCAAGAGGTAATTTAGAGACAGTTAAACGATTAACGCAACGACTCAATGAAGTGATGATTTATGCTGTTAATATCGGAATTATCCACGCTAATCCACTATCGGGAATAAAGGCTATTTTCAAAAAGCCTCGTAAAGAACACTTAGCAGCAATGCAACCAAGTGAGCTACCGGAGTTAATGCAAGCAGTTGCAAATGCTAGTATTAAAAAAGTAACTCGCTTTTTAATTGAATGGCAGTTGCACACCATGACTAGACCTAATGAAGCCGCCCGCGCTCGTTGGGATGAAATTAATTTTGAGGAAGGTGTTTGGCTTATCCCTGCTGCTAGAATGAAAATGAGACGCGATCACCTCATTCCGCTCACAGAGCAAACATTAGCCCTATTACAAGCCATTAAACCAATAACCGGACATAGGGAATTTATCTTTCCAGCAGATAGAGACCCAAAAACTCACTGTAATGTACAAACCGCCAATGCCGCTTTAAAACGAATGGGATTAAAAGACAGAACAACCGCCCATGGCTTTAGATCTCTTGCCAGTACAACACTAAATGAGCAAGGCTTTGATCCTGACGTAATAGAAGCTGCCCTTGCCCATACTGATAAAAACCAAGTACGTAGTGCCTATAACCGCAGTATTTACCTTGAGCGCCGTCGAGTGATGATGACATGGTGGAGTGAATACATTATGGAAGCAGCTAAAGGGAACGTGAGTCTTGCGCATAATGCCAAAAACTTACGACTTGTAGCTCAATAAAAAGCGCAAAAAAAGCCTCAATTAAGAGGCTTATTATCTGTTAATAAATCATTAAACTGAGGCTCGTAACTGTAACCAGTCTTGCTCACTTAATCTGTTCCACGCTGCAAGAATATGAGCGGGTTTCATTGTAGCCTTTCTCGCATTCCAGCTGTGAACCCGCTGAACTAACTCATCAGCAGACAGTGCAGGATTTGACTCTTGTGTCACAACCCAATGAACCGTTGACAGTAGTTCCATGCCGTTCTGAGACTCATACCCTTCAATTAGCTTAGCGACTTTATCAAAACGTTGCTTAGTCTCTGAGTGTTGCTCTAGGAAACCTAAAGCCTCCTTGGCGGCATCATCTTTGAGATCAATAGGTGTTTCTGGCTTATTCAAACCATCGGCATAACCAGAAATAAAGTGACCTTCCATCTTATCGAGTACGTGACGGAGTACATCAGCGTAAGGCCCATAATGATGCTTTTTAAAAACAACCTTATTTAATGGCTCGCCCACCACAGTCAAAAAGTAAACTAACTTTTGTACTTCAAGTAATGACAATCTGTAGCCAAAACCAGTAGATACATAGCGGTCGATTAAACCTAGAACTGCAGCTCTACCAATAGTCATTCGTGGGCGTCGAGTTTGATTGGGCATAAGCACAGCACTAGGCGCTGTTTGTGGTGGATAAATGCGCCAATCAACATCAGGCAACTCAGCGAGTGAAGTCTGTATGACTTGCTCAACCTCATGCCAGGGTAAACCACCCAATCCACTGCCTAGGGCAGGAATAGCCACTGATTTGAGGCCAAGACGGCGAACTTCAGCTTTAAGGCTCTCCAAACCTGACTCTATGTATTCGAGCTTAGATTGGCCTTTCCAGTGTGCTTTAGTGGGGAAATTGATGATATAAAAAGGTGAGTTGATTGAATCAAGTGAAACGGGCAGCACAGTACCTGTCACCAAAGACTTATCGTCACAGGCTTTTTTGTATACTTTGAAGTTGTCAGGAAAGGCTTTTTTAAATTGCAACGCCAAGCCCTTACCCATCACCCCTACTGTGTTAACAGTATTGATGATTGCATCAGCTTGATCATGTAATATATTGCCTTTGTGATAAGTAATCATTTTAACCTCTAGTAATACCACTGTGGCCGCACAATAACCTCAGGCTTATGCTGTATAGCTTGTAGTAATACGCTCACTTCTTCTGCTACCGCTTGGGTTTTTACCCCGATTTGTCGGATAGTGTGCCATGCCACAGATTCGAATGCTAAAAATTCTGCCTGCTTCTCCTCTTTAAAGTCTGACCAATAGCGTTCATTAATGATCCGCTCTAAGTCCAATTCATTAATACGAGTGAAATCATCTATTTGTTCGGCATAATCCAAATCTGCATGTATATCGGTAAAGAAGCAATTATCGTTAGTCAATCGAATGGTGCCGATATCACTGATCAAATGTAATACACGCTCTTGTCCACCCAGATCGTCATCATGACCTTTATGGATCACAAATAGCATCACGGAGCGAGGGCAAAAATTAAACGGCACATATTGCCCAATAGTCCCACCAGCAGCCACATTCACAGGGCGAACTAAACGACGCGGCTTAATGTGGCTATAGCCAATATTCTGGTTAACTAAACCAAGTTCCATGCGCTTATATTCTGCCAAACAAAATCCGATAAAGCTCATCCATACTGTTCACCGCCTGAAACAGTCTTTTGCTTACCCTACGAAGCTGTGGGCGGAGTGTTTTCTTGCCTTCCGCGTTCGCCTTGGTATGTTTGGCAACGGGTGAATGTTTTAGGTAGCTGCGTTACTACCACGTTTAGTCAACTTTAGCTGGATATGCCTCACAATCCCCTTGTTCTCAGAAATCAAGTCATAACCTTTGCTGTCAACTTCAGGTTTGGCAATTTCAAGCTCACAGGTGTGCTCTAGCCAGCTGCGTTTTAGCAATTCGGCCACGAACAAATGCTCTAATAACTTCTCTCTAAATGACGAGTGTAGAAAATGTTTCTCATCTAAGTTGCTGTCTCCGATGATTTTCTCATCCTCTTGAACTTCGTCCCCAAGACCTTTACTGTCCGAATGCTTGCGGCTTCGGTCCTATGGCTGGCGCAGTCATCTCAACCAGCTCATTGGCTATCGAGAGATTTTCATTGGGGAGGAACCCAAGTTCATGAACCATAGCTACGTACTGGCGCATAGCAGAAACGTAATTGTCTATCGTTCTTGGCCTGCGCACACCTTCCAGTTCGTTAGTCAAGCGTTGTACATCCCTTTCACTGCTGAGAGTGTCCGGGCCAATGACTATGCTCAGGTGATCACCCAAATTCAACTAGGCTATAACGCCCCGCCCACCCCTTTAAAC
This sequence comes from Shewanella hafniensis, assembly GCF_019655335.1. Lineage (GTDB taxonomy): Bacteria > Pseudomonadota > Gammaproteobacteria > Enterobacterales > Shewanellaceae > Shewanella > Shewanella hafniensis. Next base: position 41,203 of record NZ_BPFD01000023.1, on the reverse strand, counting down.
TTCTCCACCAAGGCGACAATCCGTTGAAACACGCTTTGCTTCTTGGTCTTGTATTGTGGGCTAAGCGGGCTCATCTTCGGCAAAGCTTCATTCAGTGCAGTGCCGTTCTCAGTTGCATATTCACGCTTTAACGAAGCAGCGATGTAGCGTTTGACGGCGTCCTCATTCAAGCCCTCTTCTTGGATAAGCTCAGTCACTTCCCGTTGCTGCTCTGCTTGGGCGAATTTAAAGAACTCATCAATGATGCTGGCTTTGTCAGCAATCTGATCCAAATCGGTCTGGTTAATAAAATCAACTACTAAGCTCTCTTTCGCTCTATTGCCTAAGCTACCGCGTATCATACGGCGAACTTCTTCAATCAAACCCTCTTTGCTCTTGTTCTTATTATTGTGATCAAAAATCAGTTCAAGAATGTAATCGAGGTTAATTTCTTGAGATTTCAGCAAATCAATTTCAAAGACCACATCGTCCCAGTCTACCGTTGACTTATCTTTGTCCTGACCTTCTTTATCGCGTCGCAACCAGTCGCGGGTATCGTTGTAAGTAGAACGATAATCTTGAACAGCACGTTCGCTCGGCATATCGATGGTTTGCATTGCCTCGATGTCAGCATCGTCCAAGTAGTACTTAGCTTTAAACGTTTCAACCGCTTGTTCATCACTGGTATCTAGGCTTTGCAGTGCTTTCAAGCCAGCAAATTCATCGTAGTTTTGTAAAATATTTTCTGCTTTGAGGTATTCACCAAACAGCTTGGCAAACTCTTTTTTATCTTGTTCTTTTTCAATATTTTCTGGGTTTGGAAAGCGCTCTTGCAGCTCTTTTACGATATCAACAAAACCTCGACGCGCTTGGCCAGTCGCAATATCGTTAAAGCCTTCCATGTATTCTTTGTAGCTCTTCTCCAGCACCACGTTTTTGGTGTTTTTGTCACCAAACAAGGTGATGGCATCAATGGTTGCCTGTTCCAAATCACGGAAGGTAACAATATTGCCAAAGGTCTTCGTCGCATCATAAATGCGGTTCGTGCGAGAAAACGCCTGCATCAAGCCGTGATAGCGCAAATTCTTATCAACAAACAAAGTATTGAGTGTGGGCGCATCAAAGCCCGTTAAAAACATACCGACCACGATAAGCAGATCAATTTCTTGATTCTTCACTCGCTGAGCAAGGTCACGGTAGTAATTCTGAAAGCCATTACTGTCAACGCCATAGTTAGATTTAAACAGGGCGTTATAATCAGTGATCGCGGCGCTCAAAAACTCTTTCGCGCTGCTGTTCATGGCACTTACTTCAAAGCTCTCATCTAAAATATCACCAATGGCGTCCTGCTCTTCATTGGCTGCAAATGAGAAAATAGTCGCAATGCGCAGAGGTTTACTCGTCGGGCCATTATCAGCCTCGGCCTGCAATGTTTTGAAGGTTTCATAGTACGCTTTCGCCGCATCAACACTACTTACCGCAAACATGGCGTTAAACCCTTTGGCGCCAGAATAGGCTCGATGCGTTTTCTGGTTAAAATGGCTCAGAATATACTGCGAGATTTCACCAATGCGCATTGGATGTAAGAACGCTTGCTTGTTCTCTGCGGCACTGAGCTTCTTATCATCCTGCTCAGTCTCAATACTTTTAAATTGCGGGCGCACATCGTTATAGTCCACTTTGAACTTGAGTACTTTCTCATCACGAATAGCATCAGTGATCACATAAGTGTGCAACTGCTGACCAAACACATCGCCCGTGGTTTCTGCACCCAAGGCGTTTTCAGGGAAAATTGGCGTACCGGTAAAGCCAAACTGGTAGTACTTTTTGAATTTCTTCTTCAGGTTTTTCTGCGCTTCACCAAACTGGCTACGGTGACACTCGTCAAAAATAAAAACCACTTGCTTGTTGTAGATAGGTAAATCGCTTTCACCTTTAATTAAGTTGTTGAGCTTTTGGATTGTGGTAACAACAATCTTGTTATCGTCTTTATCCAGGTTGCTTTTAAGCCCTGCGGTACTGTCTGAACCGTTCACACTATCAGGCGAGAAGCGCTGATACTCTTTCATCGTCTGATAGTCGAGGTCTTTTCGGTCCACCACAAAGAACACTTTATCGATACAGTCTAAATCGGTGGCTAAACGTGCTGCTTTAAAGCTAGTGAGTGTTTTGCCTGAACCCGTGGTGTGCCAAATGTACCCGCCGCTCTCGGTGTTGCTCCAATTCTTAGCGTTAAACGCGCTCTTAATCTTCCATAAAATACGCTCTGTAGCGGCAATCTGGTAGGGGCGCATCACCAGTAAGGTATTGCTGACGTCAAACACCGAGTAACGCAAGATCACTTCAAGCAACGTCTCTTTCTGGAAAAAAGTAGCGGTAAAGTCTTTTAAATCCTTGATCAGCGTATTGTCAGATTTTGCCCAGTGCATCGTAAAGTCGAAGCTGTTCTTGTCGCGCTTAGTGGTATTGGCAAAATAGCGCGTATCGGTGCCATTAGAGATCACAAACAGCTGCAAGAACTTGTACAACGAGTTCTCTGTATTAAAGCTTTCTTTGCTGTAGCGATGTATTTGGTTAAACGCCTCACGAATAGCCACACCACGCTTTTTCAGTTCAATTTGCACCAAAGGCAAACCATTGACCAAAATCGTCACATCGTAACGGTTGGCATGGCTTCCCGTTTGCTCAAACTGCTTAATAACCTGCATTTTGTTACGAGCAATGGTCTTCTTGTCGAATAGGTAGATGTTTTCTATATGGCCATCATCAAACACAAAATCGAAGATATAGTCACTGTGCACCTTGCGAGTTTTATCAAGAATATTGTCGCTGGGTGTGTTTAGGTATTGCTCGCAAAAGCGCGCCCACTCGGCATCAGTAAACTCGACCTTATTAAGGGCTTGCAGCTGCTTGCGCACATTCGCCAGCATGGCGTCTGGCGTCGTTAGCGCGGGTAAATACTCATAGCCCTGATTTTTTAGGTCCTGAATCAGCTCGCGCTCAAGGTCAGCTTCGCTTTGAAAGCTTTCTGCTACCTGCCAGTTTTTTGTGTATTTATCTAACACAATAAAGTTGTTGGATTCTGCGATTGTTTTGTAGTCCGTCACAGGTGAACCTCCCAATGGCCGGTTTTTTTGGCACCAACCCGTTTTAATAATGAATGTTGTTTCAGTTTTTTGATGCGGCGTTCAATGGTACTGAGCGCCTTTCCAGTCTGCTCGGCCAACGTGGCATTGGTGATATAGCGGTCTGCTTTTATCAATTCGAGGATGGCGTGATCCAGCGGTGACAGCTTTAAACCTGCATTTATACCAGCGCTTATACCCGCATTTTCAAGCTGATGGGAAGTACTTTCTTCAATGGCATCGAGTATCATCTGCAACATAAAACGGATAAACGGCGAACAGTCCGTTTGGGCAGTACTGTTGCGAATAGCTAGGTAGTATGCCTCCTGATGCTGATGCACCAAACTTTCTACCGGGATATTAATAAAGATGGGGTGCCACTGCGACAAAATTAGTGTTTGCCACAGACGCCCCATTCGGCCATTGCCATCCGCGAACGGGTGAATAAACTCAAATTCGTAATGAAAAATACAACTGGCCATCAGTGGGTGTACATTGGTAGTGCGCAGCCAAGCCAACAACTCCCCCATCAGTTTAGGTACTCGATCGGCCTGCGGTGCCATATGCACCACCTGATCACCCGACATTACGCCAACGCCTTGACTGCGGTATCTTCCTGCTTCTTCGACTAAGCCTGTCATCAACAACTGGTGGGCAGTCAGTAAATCTTTACTTTTACTGGGCTGCCAGCTGCCGATTGCTTCATAGGCCGCAATTGCGTTGCGCGCCTCCTGTACTTCTTTGGGGGGCGCAATCACCCTTTTACCCTCAATAATGGCCGTAATTTGCGCTTCTGACAGCGTGTTGCCCTCTATCGCCAGCGAACCCTGAACCGTTCGCATGCGGTTGACCTTACGCAGGCGCAACAGTTTTTCCTGTTCAAACTCAACGGTCAAACGGCCAATGGCTTCGCTGATGTCGGCGACCAAGTTGAGGATCTCGGTGGTAATGGTAAACGGCGGTTGATAGGCCATTAGACTGCCTCCTTATGCTTACCATCAAAGGCAGTTATCCGGAATTTCCGGATAACTGACACTGCTATTTCCGGTAGCGTGTTACTCATTAAGCAGCCTCATGTGAATGAGATCGCGGGAAGCTCAACAACAGGTCACGATAATACTCGTATTGCTTTTGGCGTAGCTCGATTTCGCGGGGCAGACCTTCGATGATGGAATTGGTGAGAGCGTCGAATTTGTCGAGGATTGTAGCTATTCGGTTCTGTTCTTCATACGAAGGAACCGGAACAACAATCTTTGAAAAGTCGCTTTTATTGATGAGGGGCATCGTTCCTCCGCCCAGCTCACCCTGTCGACGCAGTGTCTCACGCATAGCAGTCAGTACGTGGAACAGGTAGCCGACTTGAACGCTATCATCGGTCAATATAATTGCATTAATTTGTTGATTGGGGATGCACTCGTTAGCATTAATTACTGTCTTACCCATATCAGCGCCGATACATGTGACTAGCAATGAACCACTAGGGATCCGAACTTTGGGCATCGAAGCTGCTCCTTCAGCTGACAAACGACGACTTGGACACGTGATGTTACGCATCCCGTTCTTGATATCGCTGGGGGTTACAAAATCAACATCGTCGCCCCATGCAAACTTGTCTGACGACCTTGGAGTGCGGCCAGTCACGATGTGACCAATCTCCTCCAACGTCTTCCACTCAACTTCACCTTCTTCAAAACTTAGCAACTGGTCGCGGTAGTAGTTGTATTGTTTTTTCCGCATGTTAAGCTCGGCGGTCAGCTCGGCGGTCATGGCGGTAAATGCGTCCAGTATGCGCACTATTTCAGCTTGTATTGCCAGCGATTTTTCTGGGTTATCTGGGCATGGGATGGGTACGACTATTTTTGACAAATCACCGCTAGAAACTCTGCGAACCTTAGCCCCTGTAATGTATTTTCTCTTCTGAGCTTGAAATGCTTCCGTTAAAAAATAGTGAGCTAAATACTTAACATTTTGCTCGTGTCGGAATAGCATCATATCGCCAGAAATTACGGATTGATTCCCTAGCCATGCGAGAGGTTTCACAACGTCTTCGTCATTTTCTGAAGTTGTTGCAAGCAAGAGATCGTTCCTTTCCGCTTTTCTTAATTTTTTCGCTAGCTCTTCTGATATATAGGTAAAAGTTTCATCAGCCGACAAACCGTATTTAGTATAAATCTGACCATAATGGATGGCTGGAAACCCCGTTTCGATGAAGTCCTTTTTTTGCAAACCATTACCGCGTATGAATTTGCCAATTTCACCTAGTGGCAGCCACTCCACCTCAGCCCCATCCAGCAGTTTTTCCATATAGGTCAAATGACTCATGCTTCAACCTCCTCACCCTCAATCTCCGCCACAATGGCATCAATATCACTACGAAGCGCATCAATTTTAGCAACAGTGGTTTTAAGTTCGGCATTAAGCTCTGTAATATCCACTAGCTCACGGTTATCTTTCGCTTCTACATAACTGCTTACCGAAAGGTTGTAGCTATTGCCTGCGATAACATCCAACTCAACCGATTTCGCAAAGTGCTCAACGTTCTCTTTGCTGGCAAACACTTTCATGATGTCTTCAATGTGCTGCTCAGTCAGCACGTTGTTGTTGGTTTCTTTTTTAAACAAACCGCTGGCATCGATAAACTGGGTGGTAGTATCGGTTTTGTGTTTAGACAGCACCAAAATATTTACCGCAATGGTGGTGCCAAAGAACAGGTTAGGTGCCAATGAAATCACGGTTTCAACGTAGTTGTTATCAACCAAGTACTGGCGAATTTTTTGCTCAGCACCACCACGGTAAAAAATACCGGGGAAGCAAACAATCGCTGCACGACCTTTGCTTGATAGGTAACTGAGCGCATGCAGCACAAAGGCAAAGTCGGCTTTTGATTTGGGCGCAAGCACACCAGCGGGCGCAAAGCGGTCATCGTTGATTAGGGTTGGGTCATCGCTACCAATCCATTTCACCGAATACGGTGGGTTAGAGACAATCGCATCAAAGGGTTTGTCGTCTAAAAAGTGCGGTTCGGTTAAGGTATCACCCAACTGAATATTGAACTTGTCGTAGTTAATATTGTGCAAAAACATATTCATACGCGCCAAGTTATAGGTGGTGTGGTTAAGTTCTTGACCAAAAAAACCATCTTCAATGATATGCGCATCAAAGTGCTTTTTAGCTTGTAACAGCAACGAGCCCGAACCCGCCGCAGGGTCATAGATTTTATTAACACTGGTTTGGCCGTGCATGGCGAGCTGCGCGATCAATTTTGAAACGTGCTGAGGCGTGAAAAACTCGCCACCGGATTTACCGGCATTCGCTGCATAGTTTGAAATCAGGAACTCGTAGGCATCACCGAATAAATCAATTTGGTTGTCTTCAAAATTACCGAAGGTTAAACCTGCCACGCCTTTTAACACCGCTGCTAGGCGTTTGTTTTTTGCCTCTACCGTATTACCCAGACGATTACTGGTGGTATCAAAATCCGCAAACAAACCTTTGATATCTTTTTCTGAATCATAGCCATTGGCTGAGTTTTCGATTGCAGCAAAAATCGCCGCCAAATCCGTATTTAAATTTTCGTTCTTGTGTGCATTGGCCGCCACATTGCTAAACAACTGGCTTGGGTAAAGAAAATAGCCTTTGGTTTTAATCGCATCTTCTTTAGCCAACTTGATGTTTTCGTCATCGTCAGACATTGCAGCATAATTAACACTCTCATCACCGCCAGTAATGTAAAGCTCAAAGTTTTCACTGATAAAGCGATAGAACAGCGTACCCAGTACATATTGCTTAAAATCCCAGCCATCCACGGAGCCGCGCACATCGTTGGCAATCGCCCATATTTGGCGTTGAAGTTCGGCACGTTGTTGCATACTTGTCATGTTTGTTCCTGCTTATGGTGTTCTAAAGAGTGGCTATACGGTTTTAAGACCATCAATAGCGCCCAATTTACGCGACATCACTCTTCCAAAAAATAATCTGAATCTATTGCCTTAACGGCATATAGCTCACGGGTTGATACTCCGACATTGTGCTCTATCATCAGGGCCGCGAGTTCATGGCCATCAATCAGCACGATGCGTTTTTCAATACGGGTAACAAAATCACGGGCGTCTTTACTGAAATTTGAAGTAGTAATAAATACCCCTTTGCGGGCGCGATGCATGTCGAGCGCACCTGCAAAGGCTTGAATATCCGGTCTGCCGACTGTGTTGCCGCGGTAGCGTTTTGCTTGCAGGTAGATGGAGTCTAGCCCGAGCTTATCCTCTTTGATAATACCATCAACACCACCGTCACTGCTGTATTGAGTTGCTTGGCCAGCATCCTTTTGACTGCCGCCGTACCCCATAGCCAGCATCAAATCGACCACCAGCTGCTCGAAAAACTTGGGCGATAATGTGTGGATTTGTTCAATCAATTCATCGGCAAGGGCTGAATTAAGGGCGGTAAATGCTTGCGCCATTAACTCTGTTGGGGTTTGAGTATTATCGTTATGACTGATACTGGCATAACACTCTACTTTGCCTTGTTCAGTTGATTGCTCGTGGTGGGCACTTTTAAAGTCATTAAAGGTGTCAAACAGGGATAAGTAATCGTTATTAATAAGCTGACCACTTGCCAGAGCTTCCCTTCCCCTGTTGGTTATCTCGCAGATACCACGCTTAGGTTGATGGATAAGTCCCGCTTTAACCAGATAGGTTTTAGCCCAACCAACCCGGCTACGAATGTAGGTTTGTTTACCACTTGGCAAGGTGAGCGCAAGCTGCTCTTCAGAAAAGCCATAGAGGGCTGCAACGTCATCATAAACCTGCTTCAGCGGTTTTTGCTGCCCGTTTGCTAACACCTTAAGCACCGCTGGCATCATCTCTTCATAGCTTGGAATTGTATCGACCATCCCTGTGCCTCACCTCTTATTATTCTTGTGGCAAAAACTGCAACGGTAATCGCCTAAACGCTTTCATATATCATGTTCAAAGCAGATTTATTAAACGATTAGACCATTTAGATTGATGCAAATAATTTTTAGGATTGTGTCAGAAAAGATCCATCTAATCCAGAGAGATAGCACACAGTCTTGGTACTAAGCTGTCATGCTTTTGGTAGGAAGTGGTATCCCTTAGGGTATCTTCAAAGCCTTTGCCGGTGATTTGACCATGTAAATACGTTCTCTTCGTTTTTTGAAACATAACTGGAGTTAACCGCTTTGAAGACGAAGCACTAAGGGATTGATGCCTCCATCCTTTGTGTTGATCATCAGGGCGACAAGACAAGCGCATGCCGGTGAGGGCTATACGCTTGTCTATACGTCAGTTAGTGCCCGATTTGAATAGTCTTTGCCATTCCAGCGCTTAATGCATCGTGGTTGTTAGACTGATAGTGTAATTACAGTAGTGACTACGCAAGATCTGTAAGCTCTGAATTTAGTCCTTACCCTAGCTTGTTTTCGGTGGTTCCCTTGGTTTAGTTAGGTTGTTTTTAGTTTTTGCTCATAGGCTTACTTATAGAGGGATTCAGCCAAGAAAAAGCATTTCAATCTAGTAATGGAGGACACTCTATAGCCTTTGAAGGCTGGAGGCTGTAAGGGATATTCTGAAGTTCATTAATGTGCAGTAAAACGGATGTTGATATGAGCTTAAACGGTTGCACTTTGGGCATCACGCTCCTCTATTCTTGTTAAAATCCATTCTTGCACTTCACTTTCTACCCAAGCGGCAGCTCGGCTACCGAGTGACACAGGTCTGGGAAATGTTCCTTCTGCGATGTACTTGTAGATAGTGGAACGCGCTAGACCGGTGTAATCCATAACTTTAGTAAGGCGAATTAGTTTCATGATGAGTTTCTCGGTTATTGTCTCATTACATATGCCCTTCTAGTAATTTTTAACTTTTTCCCGATTTCCAAATATTTTCAGATATATATCACTTCTTTGCATAAGCCCATTAACGCTTTCAAGGAGCCTGATATGTCAACAAAAGCGATGCCCTCCCAATCCGTAAAGCCCCCATTGCTAAACCAACCGTTCAACCATTGGCCACAAACTGCAGAAGAGGTCCTCGCCTCTGCCGCCAATATCATTGCCGAGCGCTATGTAAAGAAGGACGCCTATACCAATCCACAGGCCACTAAGGATTTTTTAACTTACAAACTGGGCGGTTATGAGCGGGAGGTGTTTGCGGTAATGCTGCTTGATAACCAGCATCAATTACTCGAGTTTAAGGAGCTTTTCTTTGGCACTTTAGATGCCGCCAGTGTCTATCCACGAGAGGTGGTTAAGGCGGTATTGGCCGTCAATGCAGCAGCGGTGATCTTTGCCCATAACCACCCGTCCGGTGAATCTGAACCTTCAACTGCAGATAAGAACATCACCAAACGGTTAACCGATGCATTAGCACTTATCGATGTGCGCGTGCTTGACCATATCGTGGTTGGCCGCACGCCAGTGTCCTTTGCTGAGCGCGGCTTACTTTAGCCAGCGTTTAAACCTGCCACGCCAAATCAAGGAGTCCAACATGATTGAATTTACCGATAGCTTTTCACAAGCCTGTGTCGCCGAAGCCTGCGCTGCTTTTCCTGAGCTGCGTAACCGTTTAGCGGTTGAACTCATTTTGCCGATGTTTGTGCGGCCACTTAATGCCATGGGCCAAGTGATAGGCAAGCCAGTTGTTGCACCACACCGCGAGCTACATAAAACCGTATTATTTGTTTTTCACCGTGATGTGGTTGAGCACTTGCCCAAGGAGATCAGCTTTTGCCGCTATGTTTGCACCTGTGACAGTTATGGTGTGCCAACAGGTGAATGGCAACGAGTGATCAACGGCGTGTATTTTAACCATGGCAGTAATGAACTGCCTAATTGGAGTGTGCATACCTAAAAACGATTACCCGCCCTGTATCCAGCCAGCTAGCCAGCTGTATTCGCCGCTTGTACTAGCCAAGGCATTTATCACAGTTCTCGCTAGTCCACTAACAAGCAACCCACTCCCAAAGTTTCACCTTTTTAACCATAGAGGTTCCTATGACAACCCTAAAACTTTTCGATATTGAGCACGCTTGGGGCTTGCCCCGTAAAGTGTCACCCCGCTTTGGTGCGAGACTTATTTTGCGTGGTCTGCATTTGTATTATCTCAATGACAGAGCAAGTTTTGTCGGTGAGTTTTCCCCTGAAGTACGCAAACGCTTCAATCACGCTTTTCCGAAATTGGTTAAACAACTTGAGCGGTTAGTCGTCACCGGTGAGATAGATGCCACAGAGCAGCAGTGCGTCACCATTGAGTACGATGACTTTACCTGTGAGGCCGATACCTTAGGCAGCCATGGTTATTTGTATATTGCTGTCTATCAAACCGCTGACAAACCACTACCCGCATTAACACACAGCCCTTCGTTAACCTTGTAACACCAAAGCACATTCTAAATACCTCATCACGCTCCATCAGACTCGTTTCACGCAATCGTTACCCCACCAGCAAACACAACAAGAGCCCAGGAGTTGTAGCTCCTAGGCTCTTGCGTGTGCGCGTAAATCAAACAAGGAATATCCCATGAAGTTAATCATTAACCGTAACCAACTGCCATTAATGCCTAATCGTTTTTACCAAGTCATTGAAAAGGAGCTGGCTAACGTCGATCCAAAAGATGCTAATGCGATCACGCTCAATTTTAGAGATCCAGATTACAGCGCCGAAGATGGTGGCTTTCATCCCGTCGAAGTCCGGCTTGAGAAACAGCAAGAACATTGGCGTTTAGTGTACGTCACCGACTTTGCTTTTCGCGGCCATCCCTTCCCTGAACTCGTTAAAGACATCGATATCTGCTTTAACAGTAAGCAGGTCTATAGCCTGTTTAGTGGCTGGATTGGCGAGCGGGAATGCAGAGCATTAATCGATTTATTTACCCAAAACTTTGCCACTTATTTCGATATGGGCGTTTACAAGGTGAAGGTCAGTTTGGATTAAACCACTTAGCCAAATGAAGTTCCCAGAATCCTAAAACGGGAACACTCAAACCCTTGCCCGATAAGGCTTTGCACAACACAAGTACCCAAAAGCACGCTATAGCCAAAAAGAGGAACATGACCATGCCTGAGGTTCACGCCGTTAAAGATCAAGACACCGTTAAGCTTATCAGCTACCTACTGGAAAGACAGTTTAGCCAGCAACTGGCCGATGTGTGGAATATCGGCCTTAATCTCGCCCTTAGGATCTCTGACTTACTCTCGATTAAGTTCAGTGATATCCACGGCGATAGACTCATCATTAAGGAATCCAAAACTGGCAAAATCGCCAATATCAAGCTCAACCAAAAGACATTGGAACGGATTCAGCGTATTCAGCGTGAGCATCCTAACCATATCTATCTATTTCAGTCCTACCGTAATCAAAGAGCGAAGCACATCAAACCCGCGCCTTTGTCACGGCGCTATATTTGCCGCGCACTAGCGATGATTGGGGAAGAGCTCAAAATCGCCTTAGGCACCCACTCAATGCGTAAGACGCGAGGCTATTTGCTTTATCAACAAACCAAAGACATTGGCCGAGTAATGAAGATGCTCAGGCACAGCGCCGAAGAAACTACCCTGCGCTATATCGGTATTGAGCAGGACGATATTGATAAGGACTTTGTCGAACTAGAAATCTAACCCTCGCTTATCACTACTGGATAGCGCCCCTTCTTTCATCCCCCAAACACAGCCAATAGACCATCAACGCGAACACATGCAACTAACCAAAGTCTGCATGGCGTAATAACACGTAGCAATGGTGAGACCTGGCTAAGGAAAATATTCATGCAAGCATTACAACCAGGTGATCATCTGGTCACCAATATCGATCCGCTTGGCTTAACCGAACACCATGGCCTTTATGTTGGCCATGGCAATGTGATTCACTTATCTAAACAGGGCATCATCGAAGAAATCGACCTGCAGCAATTTGCTGGTGGCCATAAGATCAGAGTGAAAAAGTCAAGCCTGTTTCCCCATCAAGCTATTGAGCTTGCACGCAGTCAACTGGGTTATACCTCATACGGCGTTGCTACGAACAATTGTGAGCAGTTCGTCAATGAATGCTTAGAAGGGAACTGCACCTCCAATCAAGTGAGTAATCTCACCCACGTTGCGCTGCAAGGCTCTGCCAGAGCAGGCTTATTGGGAAGTACCGCTTCAAAGCTGGCCACGGGGACTGTCGCAAACCTTGTGTTAGCCTCTACCGCAGTAAAAATGACTGGCGAATACCTAGGGCTACCCGATAACGTCAACACGCTGCTAGGTACGCCTGGAGATCTTGTTGCCAAGCCTGCAGAATGTCTACTAAAAGGCACCAGCCAAACCCTGGGTAAGAGTTATGCTTGCTTACGCCAAGGAGAGATTACCGATGCGGGGATCAAGCTCGTCACTGGCAGTGTAGAAACTGGCTTAAATACCGTGTTGACGACAGCAGAAGTGGGCATCAATGGCGTAAAAGCTGGTGCTGGGCTGATAGCCGATGCATGGCATTGGCTAAGGTCATAATGCTTCACCTGCAGTATTGAGTACTCAGTCAGCCATAACCCAAACCCTATAAACGAAGCGGCATGCCGCCGCTATCGTTTTTACCCCTCTTACCTTACGCTGATGATTCACCTGATACCTAGGTAATATGTGTCCCTGTTAAGCGATACAAATTATCATTCTAATATCCTTGAGCTTATGGTGTTGCTCGAGCAGACGAGCAAACCGTGTAATCATTATTTTTTGTATCGCGTTATGCTAAGGCATTACCTAGTAGTACTAATCATTACCTTTGGAGTGATAGATGAGCGCAATCAAACCAGTATCGGTTAAATTAGATGCCGATATTAAAGCCAGAGTCGAGCATTTAGCCGAAACCCGTAAACGTTCATCACACTGGATGATACGTGAAGCGATCCGTGAATACGTTGAGAGAGAAGAGAAACGCGAGGCACTGCAGCAAGAAGCGTTACGCGCATGGGAAGAATACCAGACATCTGGCTTACATGTCACCGCTGACGAAGTGGTGAGTTGGCTAGAGTCCTGGGGGAGTGAAAATGAAAAGGCTGCCCCTACATGCCACAAATATTTTCACTGCCACAGCATTACGTGATTTAGAACGCTTACGTGAGTTTCTTCGCAGTAAAAATCCCCCTGCCGCACAACGGGCTGCCAGCGCCATAATCAATACCATTAGAAAACTGGAAAGCTATCCAGACATTGGTCGGCCTATCGATGACAATGACTTTAGCTTTAGGGAACTGCTGATTGACTTTGGTGACACAGGTTATTTGGCAATGTACCAGTATAATGGCGGCGAACGATTGACCGTGTTGTGTATCCGCCACCAAAAAGAAGCCGGTTACTGAAACGGCTGAATCAGTGACGGATTGCCCCAATGGACTATGTCATCAAGTCTGCCATTGTGAATATCGCTACTGCTCTACTATGAGCGCAAAAGCAAGGGACCTTAATCCCTTGCCCTTTACTCCCTTATTTTAACTCACCCCACTAGCAACCGCACTTAGCGCTAATTAAGCCAATCACTCTGTCACCACGCTTAAATACGGCTACAACCGAATGAACGTGTTCTATCGCCATAATGCTTAGTCTCTAACTTGGCCAGATAGCTCAAGCGGAAGAAAGCACTCGCAAAGGTCTGAGGATAATTCGGTGCGTTACGATTGAGATAGTAAACTGGCGTATCCTCAGGGAAATGCACTAAATGCCGCGTACTGTAATCATCTAATCCCAAGGCACTGGCCCAGGCTTCAACAATCTTAGTACTCAGGTTTTGTCCACTTCGATTGTAATTACCGAGATGGTTATAGGCATCATTATTGAGGAAGATAGCGATATGGTAATGGTCCGTATCTGCATCGGCTCGCTCCTTTGCCCAAATAATACGCTGAGTAGAAGGATGCACCCGCTTACCCTCACGGCCCTTGATTAACCTATCATGCTGGATTTTGGCATCCAGAGATTTAAAGAACTTGCTGATCACCGTTGAATCATAAACTACAGGTGAGTCGCGAAAGTTAAGCTGTGGTAGATGTAAATCAAACCGCACCATGAAGGTACGAGGGTGCTCATTCATAGCAGCCTGTAAGGTCTGTAGAATGGCGCTTAAGTATTCAGCGCTTAGTGGCCTAGGATAAACTTTGAGGCCTTGGTATTGGCCATTGCTGATGACGGTAAGGTTAGTGTTTGAGGTGTGACGTTTTGACATGTTGATTTCCCATATTGGTTAAGTTACATAACGTATGGGGTCTGTGTAATTTATAACTCAAAAGCCAAAAAGTGATTGATATCAATTGCAAAAGTTAGCTCGCCTATGATGGCAGCTAACTCTGTATGTTCATGGGTAAGGTAGTGGTAGAGATACTGGTCGAGTGGATACTATTGAGTAGTAGGTATGACTACAGGACTGTAGTATTAACAAACAGACAATCGCAATAACTGAAATCCCCGCCAATCATTGATCAGCAGATCGGGCAAACAAGGGCGATAAGATCTCACATCGCTCGACAATTAAATCATTGAGATCTCTCGTTTGCTTGCTATTTCTCAGTAAGTAGCACATTGATTGGCATGTGCCTGGTTGGAGAAATATACATCATGGGACAAATAGTTAGGTTGCAAATAATGTCTGTAGGTTTGTGTTCTACAAATTCAGTCAATTCTCGATAAACAAATTTTGCTAATCCAAAGCTGATGCTCATAAGCGTGTCAGAAATTATTTTTGCCAATTCCTCTGCACTTAGCTGCACATTTTTGAGTAAAAAGCTTTCCAGCATCATCTCTTCTCGTAAGAAATAATCATACACCTGCCGCTCAAGGCTAGACACAATCGTAAGCTCACTGTAATGCAGATTTTTTCTTGAAAACAGATCCCAATGTTTGGTTAGCATTAAAGATGCGTATGAAATCACTTGCAAGTCTAGAGTTTTAAACCCATGTCTTGTATTAAATTTTTCATAGAAATACCTAGAACACTTCCACGCATTTTCAAGATTTACAATGGCACTGAATCGTTTTTGTGCTTCAACACGCTTATGTTCAGCGAGAATTATATCGCCATTAAAGTCCTCTTTAGTCATTTCAGTGTCTGCCGCAGCTTGTAACAGCATGTATAGATTCAACTCCCATTGATTCACCAAGGCAATGGGACGTGCGGGTTTAGCGCCAATCGGAGGATATTTTGTAAGGCTGGTATTTATGAAGTAGCAACTCTTACTTTGTGGTCTTCTTTTCTTGGTTATCTCTGGTGTACCTGGCTGGTAGTGATTTATGTAGCCAAGGCTGATTAAGTTTTTCCGCTGTGAGGCCAGCTGTTGCTTGGACATACCAGTAAGTTTATACAACTGTGCATATCCAAGCGTACGCACTTCACCAAACTCATCGGCATGCATTAAAAAAGTAATAAGTAGTAATCGATTAGCTAATTTTAATGGATGTCGCAGGCCTTCTTGAGTGTCGCCACAATCAACCAATAAATCCTGAATCAATACCTTCCAGTAACATTCTAAATCTTCTCGCTGCAGCTTTTCATTGAGTTTATCAGTTGGGCTATACACGCAAGCTGGGCGTCCTTTCCCTGAAGAACTTTTAGCCTTACTCAACGATTTTCGATAAAAGCCAATCCGGCATAACAACGTCATTCCATCAACGAAAGTGTTCTTAGAAACACCTAAAGCCTTAGCTAACGCCTCAATACTAACGCCACTAATTTCATCGATACCATATTGATATATCAGTCGAATAAAAAAGAATTTCAGTTCAGGTTTTGCAATAAGACGTCCTAAATAACCACCTTGTACGAGGTGGTTTTCTTTAGGTAAAGATAATTCAATACTGATGGCATTTAGGTACATTTTCACCTCGTTAACTTAAACAAAAACTGACTTTAGTAGCGTAAAAAGTACCTATTAAACAGAGTATGTGACTAAGTCACGCAATTAAGCAATCAATTAAGACATTGACAAAGTAGCATGATTTAGTTATCAAATTAAGTAAAGGTTTGAGTACTAAACTAAGTAATGTTTATTAGAAAAAGCTACTGTTATGACTTCATAATCTAAATTGACGTTTTATAAGAGGTAATCTATGGCTCAGACTAAAGGTCCATTCGATTGGATAGACTTCAAGAACGTGGATATGGTCAGGTGGGCTGAGGATTACTTTTTAGAAAAGAAAATAATACTTCCCTATCCAGTTGCTTCAGCCTCGGGAGTATACAATTCACTCGATAAAGTCTCGTTCGAAATTGGACTTGGGCAGTACAAAGAGCATTATGGCAATGAGTTATTATTGGTCCGCAATATGAAGGATGCTTGGCGGAGTGTCATTCAGAGAAAGGAAAACAAGAAAAATGGTAAAGTATCAATTACCTACCCAATTTCTACGAAGCATCATTCTCAACTTCGAGAATTGGCAGTCAAGGTGAAATTGCCACTGAATCAAGCCCTAGAAAACCTGATTGACAAAAACTTCCAAAATTTAATAGAACAAAAAGAGATCGCAAAAAGCATCGAAAAGGAAAAAAGGGATGCAGCAAAAGCCGCCAAACAAGCGCTAAAAACACCACCAATTGATAGTTATCTTATGCTCCAGAAAAGCATTGCAGAAAAAAATCAGCAAATTGATACATTATCTAATAATTTCAATGATTTACACGTATGCTGCAGCGAGTTACTTGATCTCATTGAAAGAACATCTACCCTTTTCAGTAAAGATGAACAAAAAAATTACCGACAGCTAACGGAAAAACTCAACAAACTAAATGCAAATAAAGTTGATGATACAAAAGTTAAGGATCAACAGTAATTTGGCTTATTTCATTCCCAAACGGCTAATCTAGGAATTCACCCTAGCCATTTTTAAATGGTGGGTATATCGGTGGGTACAAATGCGAATGGCTACAAACTAACAAACGCTAGCTATTGATTTTAGTAACACTAGATGTAACATCAATAGAGACTGAACTAAAACAAAACATTAAATTTCAAATGCATAACCTATCAATTCAGATGACGCCGCCCCACCAATTTTACCAGAAGGGCTTAACCGCAAGGTTAAGCCCTTTTTGTTTGCTCTGTTCATGGAACGCAATTTGAGATTTTATTTCCACAATTAAGCTTTGCTAGCTCGGATGGTTTGAGATTTTCTAGCTTGGGTAGTTTGAGAATGAGATATATAACTCAGATCACCTGCTTGGACTTGACCATCTAAAACATACGCATTGTTGCTAACGATTGGCTCCGCCATCACTAAAACCTATGAAAACGGCAAAAATCAGTACGAGAAGAGTAATACAGCAAGTGCGATTGAAATCGAAATAGAAATTAAACCAATGATTAAATGTATATATCTAGATAGGAATTTGTTTTCAATCGCTTCTTCAGGGCAATTGATTGGAACACATAAACTGATCTTGTCACCGATTTGAGGTCCAAACCGAGTGTAAGCTTGTTCGTCATAATTAATCAGAGTTCCTCTTGTATAACGCTTTCCTTGCCAAAAATATTCTACAACCGGATTAATGAAAATTTGTTGGTACCTGAAGTGCTCATGTTCTGGGCTGTATCTGGTATTTTCATCCAGTGAAATAATAGTCCCTTCAACGATATCGTATGTTAAAAATTGATCCTCTCTAAATCTCAATATTCCACCAATCCCGATGAGACCAAGGGTAAATGAGAACCAAGAGAATAAAATATGTCCTCCTATGTCCTCAAAGACAAATGCAGCGATGATCACGGAAGGAATAGACAAGATAAAAACCAAAAACAGCATCAATCGCTTCATACAACATCCAAAAAATTCAAAAAGGCCGAATCATATTAAAACGCTAACTGACGGTGAAACGATAAACATGATTAACTTTACACCGCTACACAAACTCCTATAAAAAATTAACGCTTCTTACCGCCCAGAGCGCGCTTTTTGGCACGTTGTTTTTGGGCCGCTTTGCCGTTACGCCTTGGTTCGGTGTCCATTTTATTAAAATCGGGTTCAAAACCGGGTAACCATTGTTGTGGTAAACGCTTGTCCAATACGACTTCGACTTCTTCCAGTAATAGAGCATCCTCTTGGCTAAAAAGGGTGATGGCAAGCCCTGCACTGCCCGCTCGGCCTGTGCGGCCAATACGATGAATATAATCCTGCGCGATAAAAGGCAGCTCAAAGTTAATCACATACTTGAGCTCAACGATATCTAGGCCTCGGGCAGCAACATCCGTGGCCACTAGCACTTGAATCTTGCCTTGTTTAAATTCCTGCAAGACTTTCTCGCGCGCACCTTGGGATAAGTCACCGTGAAACGCCTGAGTACTGATATCGGCTTTATTGAGTTGCTGAACCAATTTATCGACACCTTGCTTAGTGCGGCTAAAAATCAGCACTTGATGCCAGTTTTTACTGCGTACCAAATGGCTGACGAGTTCGGTTTTACGGTCGGCGTCGACGGCATAAACCACTTGCTCAATTTCGGCAGCGGTCGTGTTGCGCTTGGCAACTTCAATCAACTTTGGATCGCGCAGTAAGGTTTTACTTAAGCTGAAGATGGCGGCATCTAAGGTGGCAGAAAATAACAGCGTTTGTCTGTCACTCGGCACTTGCTTGATCACGGCTTGAATTTCATCCATAAAACCCATGTCGAGCATACGGTCGGCTTCATCAAACACAAGCACGCTCAATTGCTTAAAACTCAATGCACCTTGTCTGAGGTGGTCGAGTAAACGGCCCGGCGTAGCAATTAACACATCAATCCCTGCATTAAACACAGCGACCTGCGCATCGATACTCACGCCGCCGTAGGCGATGCCGATACGAATATCAGTCCCTTTAGCGTACTTAACAAAACTCTGCTGTACCTGCACCGCCAGTTCACGTGTCGGCACTAAAACCAATGCGCGTACGGGTCTTGCCGCTGTTAACTCTTGCGCGGGGCTGAGTGCCAACAAATGATGCAAGATGGGCAAGGCGAACGCCGCGGTTTTGCCTGTACCCGTTTGGGCGCCAGCCATCACATCCCGTTTGGTCAAGATGGCAGGGATCGCTTCTAGCTGGATGGGCGTTGGCGACTCATAGCCAAGACTCGCTAAGGTATTCACTAAGGTGGAGTTTAAGGATAAGGCACTAAAGGACATTGCGGTTAACCACTGAAAATAATGGCCAGAATTTTAGCAGACACAAACCCAAGCGACTAGCGCCATAGCGCTAGCCCTGTGGTTCTATCGGGCGAAACTAAATCAACCCCAGTATGAGTCAGACTTACAATCAGACTCGCAATACGCCAACATCACGATAGAAATGCGTCGAGATCTTCTGGTAGTTGCGGACGGCTAAAGAGATAACCTTGGGCTTGATCGCACTGATTTTGTTGCAGAAAATCGGCTTGTTCTTTGGTTTCCACTCCTTCGGCGATAATGTCGAGCTTCAACGCATGTCCAAGTGCAATCACGGCCTTAGCAATCGCGGTATTGTTAGTATCGAAGGGAATATCCCGCACGAAGGATTGGTCAATCTTCAGTTTATGGATGGGCAGTTTTTTCAAATAATTCAGCGATGAATAACCAGTGCCAAAGTCATCGACCGATAATTCGATGCCCAAATCGCCAAGTCGCTTTAAGTCACGGATTGCAAGATCGGGATTTTGCATCATCACACTTTCGGTCACTTCAAGCTCTAAGTGTTTGGCGGGCAAGCCCGTTTCAGCTAAGACACGTTTTACATCATCCACAAAGGAGCTGCGCTGTAACTGCTGTCCGGCTACGTTCACCGCAATGCGGCCAAAGTGTTTGCCTTCACTAAGCCAACGTATGCCCTGACGACAGGCGGTTTCTAACACCCATAAACCTATCTCATGGATAAGACCAATTTTTTCCGCCACGGGTATAAATACCGCGGGCGAAATTAAACCCAGTTGAGGATCATGCCAACGCAGCAGCGCTTCAAATCCCACGGTTTTTCGAGTCACTAAGTCGAGTTTTGGCTGGTACATCAAGTACAAGGCATTTTGCTCAATCGCACCATAGAGGGCACTTTGCAGCTTAAGATGTTCAAAAGATTGCTGCGTTAAGGACTCAGTATAAAAAGCGTAATTATTGCGGCCATCATTTTTGGCGCGATACATGGCCGCATCGGCGTTACGCAGTAAAGTGTCAGCATCGGTTCCATCACTTGGATACAAAGACACGCCCATGCTCGCGGTCAAACGCAAGTGGTCGCCTGTGCTCACAATAAACGGTTGTTCAAACACTTGCCGCAATTGATGAATGGCAACCGTGGCATCTTCGCTATTATCAATCCCCGAAATTAACGCCACAAACTCATCGCCACCAATACGTGATAACACATCTTGATCGCCTACTTGGCTACGTAAACGCTTGGCAAGCTCGACCAGCATTTCATCACCTATGCTATGGCCAAAACTGTCGTTGATATGCTTAAACAAATCGACATCAATCATCACAGTCGCTAACTGCAAATTCAGCCGCTTAGCTTGTCGCACTTCTTGTTTGAGCTGCATCATAAACTTCATGCGATTAGGCAAATGCGTTAGCGGGTCGAAATAGGCTAAGTGCGTAAGCTGCGCTTCATTCTCTTTCTGGGCAGAAATATCGGCAAATACCGCGACAAAATAACGCACATCACCGACTTCGTCATAAATCGTACTTATGGTGATATTTTGCGGGAAAATAGTGCCGTTTTTACGCCGATTCCAGATTTCACCATTCCACTTACCGTTTGCCAACAGGGCATTCCACAGTTTGTCGAAGAATGCTTTATCATGGCGACCCGAGCTAAAAATCCGTGGATTCTGACCGATCAGCTCATCCCTAACATAACCTGTGATCTCAAAAAAGGCGCCGTTAACGTCGGTAATATTGCCGTGCCTGTCGGTCACAACCACACCTTCGACCGAGTTTTTAAACACATTGGTCGCCAATGTTAGCTGCTCTTCAACCGCTTTATGCTTAGAAATATTGCGAGTCATACCGATAACGCCCACAAATTCACCGTGGGGATTTAAGGTTGGGAGTTTAAGCGTTTCTAACCAAAGATGATTTTTAGTTTCACCGCCATCTAAACACTCAGCGACAATAATAGGCATGCCAGACTCGATAGCGAGCCTATCACCCTCTAGAAAAATATTCGCAATATCCTCACCAAAAAGTTCGGCATCGGATTTACCGACAATCTCACTGCGGGGCATTTCCCACGCTTTTTCGACGCTGCGATTACAGAGAGTGTAAATACCAGCGGCATTTTTCATCCAAATATGTTCTTCAAAACTATCGATAAAACTTTGTAAGTCGACCGTATCGATATTCGATGGCGCACCTCGGCTTAATGCTTCTGCCGCACTATGTTGGCTTAATATCTCGCCTAGCCGGTGTTGAATGCTATCGCTGATAAGCTTGGCAAGTCGCAGCGTTTTCGAATCTACGCCTTGAGCCTCATGGTGATAAAAACATAAAAAGCCAAAGTTTGCCCCAGATGGCCAAGCGAGAGACAAACAAATCACACTGCCGATTGAGCTACAACTTCGCCAATCTGAGTGCTGCCGAGTATCTATGATCAATTGCGACTGACTGACTAGCTCAGTTAACTCTGACACAGATAATGACGAGGTAATTTGATGGTGAGCTAATCGCGGTAATACCGAAATCGACTCGTTTGGGCTAATCAACTGTTCTTGGGCTAACTGAGCATCAACGGAAGTTTCAAACGTATTGGAGGAGAGTGTCGATGTCGTATTTGAAGAAACAGCTTTTGACTGTGTAGCTATTGATGATGTCGCCGCTGATAATGTTGCATTAGGTAGGGTTTTCGCCGAGTGATTGCTGCTTAAATGACAGAGTAGTGCCTGGATTTCACTGCCAGCCGCAGAATCTGAACTTAACATACTGCTAAGTTCACCCGCAGCATTCCATGCTATTAATATCGCTTTACTGTTCGATATCTCGGCAACCAAGTTTAAATCTTTCAACCAGTTATCAAGATCTTGCTGCGAAATAGGTACATCTATCATCATCTTGCCAACTAACACCTAGTTACTGCTCAATCGACCCACGGCAAAAAACACCATAAGACCCCAAACGCATGCTCAAATTAGCCCCAAAGGGAAAGCGTTAATCAAGCGGTAAAACATCATAAAATTTTACTTTTAACATCAATTCACTACATCTCAATTGGCGCCAATCTTAGCTATCAAACCGTCCCTATCATAGCCACCTTTTAAGGCTGGAGAGGTCAAACCATCAAGGTTAGATAGATTTTCCAAGACCACTCAAAGTGCCATAGTACAGTAAGGCGCCGCTGACATTACCTTTGCTACTTTAGCACAAAATTTTCGAGTCAGTATTAGGATAAGTTTATTGCGTAACAATTAGTTAGACTTAACCGATTAAGCCTGTTCGCAATGCCACAGCGCTTTGTTAGCTGCAGATAACTATCCCTAAAGACATAAATCAGCAATAACGGAGTTTTGATTGACAAAAATGCTATCTTATTGTCTACAATGAAAATAATAAGGCTGAAAAAACAAGGATATTTATGCCCACTGACGTCGTATCAAGCCAAGCCACCCTACTCGACAGTAAACAACTGTATCGCATTTGCGAACTCGACCAATTAAGTACAGATTGCCAGTCCACAGCCGAGCTCACTCCACTTGATGATATTGTCGGCCAAGAACGTGCCCAGCAAGCGGTAGAGTTTGCAATGGGGATTAAAGAAAAGGGCTATAACATTTACGCCATCGGCCAGAACGGTCTAGGCAAACGGACCATGATGCTGCGTTATTTAAGCCGTCACGAGCCAAGCGATCACACGCTATACGACTGGTGCTACGTGGTTAATTTCGATGATACTCGCTGCCCTAAAGTACTTAAACTCGCTGCTGGTACTGGGCTTGAATTCAAAAAAGCCGTCGAAAAGTTGATGCTTAAACTTGTCAAAGCTATGCCTTTAGCCTTTGATAATGAAATGTATTATGCCCGCACCGAAAAGCTAAAAAGCCAGTTGGCACAGAAGCAAGAAGTCGCACTCACTGAATTAACCGAAGAAGCAAAACAAAAGGGCATCAGCCTCAGTTTGACCATGCAGGGCGACTATCAAATGGTCGCGCTCAATGGAGAAGAACCCCATGACGAAGCCTCATTCGACGCCTTGACCGATACTGAGCGCAGTCAATTTGAAAGCAATATCAACGGGCTAGAAGTGAAACTGCGCGGTATTATTCGCCAAATCACAGAATGGGAAGAAGAATTTAGCGACAAGCAACAAGAGCATGACGAGCAAGTCGCCAAAGAAGTGTTAATCCATTTTATTAAACCACTCAAAGATAAGTTCAAGCACCAACCCGAAGCGCGCACTTTCTTAACCGGTATGCAGGCGGATATCTTAGATAACCTAGATATTTTCTTAGAAGAAAGTGAAGAACAATTAGGCCTAGCTTATGCTTCCTTAGAAAAGAAAATGCCCCGCCGCTATCAAGTTAACGTTTTGGTCGGCCAAGGCACTCAAAAATTCCCCATAGTCGTTGAAGAAAGCCCGAGTTATCACAGCCTATTTGGCTATGTGGAAAACGCCACCTTCAGGGGGACAGTGTTCACCGACTTCTCACTTATCCGTCCCGGCAGTCTGCACAAGGCGAATGGCGGTGTATTATTGATGGATGCCGTTAAAGTATTAGAGCGCCCTTACGTGTGGGACGGACTAAAGCGCGCACTGCGTTCACGCAAACTGGATTTAAGCTCACTCGAAAGGGAAGTGTCTCTATCGGGTACGATTTCCTTGGCACCTGAGCCTATCCCATTAGATGTGAAAATCATCCTGTTTGGCGATCATGAAACCTATCAGCTGTTACAGCACTATGATCCTGATTTTAGTGAGTTGTTCCGCGTTACCGCCGATTTTGAAGATGTGATGGAAAGAACCGCGACCTCAGAGGCGCACTATGCCCGCTTTATCTCGAGCATAGTCCACGACAACAACATGCTACATTGCGACCGTGCGGCTATAGCACGCATCATAGAATACAGCTCGCGGGAGGCCGAAGATCAGCAAAAACTGTCGCTACACTCGGCTAATATTGCCAACCTGCTGCGGGAATCAAACTACTGCGCAAAATCGGCAGGCAGTCTGCACATTTTAGTACCGCATGTTGAACAAGCACTGCGAAATCAAGAGCAAAGGGTATCACGTCTGCACGACAACATAATGCAGAGCTTTACCAACGGCACCACCTTGATCAGCACTCAGGGCAAAGTGGTTGGGCAAATCAATGCTTTATCCGTCATCTCGACCTCAGATCATCAGTTTGGTATGCCCAATCGCATCACAGCAACCACAGCGTTTGGTAAGGGTGAAGTGATGGATATCGAGCACAGAGTCAAACTAGGAGGCCAGATCCATTCTAAGGGCGTGTTGATCTTAACCGCTTATTTAGCCTCAGTTTTAGGTAAGACGGCGCAAATCCCGCTCACCACTTACCTCACCTTTGAGCAATCATACAGCGGTGTGGACGGTGACAGCGCGTCGATGGCCGAATGCTGCGCCATTATCTCGGCTATTAGCGAGCAAGCAATTAGGCAAGATATTGCCATCACAGGTTCGATGAACCAATTTGGTGAGGCTCAGCCCATTGGCGGCGTGAATGAAAAAATTGAAGGCTTCTTCGATGTCTGCAAAATAAAAGGCCGTACGCCGGAACAAGGGGTGATTATTCCTGCCTCGAACATGGCCAACCTTATGCTGCGCAAAGACATTGTCGATGCCGTGGCGCAAGGTGAGTTCCATATTTGGGCCATTACCCATGTAACGCAAGCAATGGAGTTACTGCTCGGTAAAACCGCGGGCAGCTTGCCGCAAACGGCCGCACCTAGCCAAGGGCAATATTCTCCCGAGAGCATTTTCGGCATCGCTCAGCAAAAACTCACCGCACTCAGATCCTTAGTTAAAGCGGATTAAGCTAAAGGATGTGGGATAGGCAAACAAAAAGGGTTAGCCAATGCTAACCCTTTTTGTTTATTAAGCTATTAAGTGAAATTACACTAAGCTTGCTAGCATTTCATCGCTATAAGGCACGAGTTCAACGCCATCACGCACGCGAGCAACATAGTCAGGGTTAGCAATAAATGGACGACCGATAGCAATCAAGTCAAACTTATTCGCCGCAATCGCTGCACTGGCGGTTTCAGCGCTGTAGCTTCCCACTCCCACTAAGGTTTTGCCATAGTGTGCGCGCACATAACTTGAAGCTCTGCCGCCAAGATAGTCAAATTCCATACTGTCATCGAAAATCCCAATATGCACAAAGGCGATATCGCGCGCCTCTAGTTCTGGCAAGAAATAATCGAATACTTCTCGGTCACGGCTATCGGCCGCCATATTGAAATAAGCCCCAGGTGAAATCCGCAGACCGGTTCTGTCTTTGCCGATACGAGCCACAACAGCATCGACAACTTCAAGCGCAAAGCGGGACATATTGGCTGGCGTGCCACCGTATTCATCTGTGCGGCGATTACTGTCATGGTGTAAGAAGGTATCAATTAAATAACCATTTGCACCGTGGATTTCGACGCCATCAAAACCAGCTTCAATGGCATTTTCCGCTGCTTTAGCGTAATCACGCACTAGGCCTTGAATATCCTCGAGTGTGGCGGGTTTTGGCGTAACATAAGTTAGCTCACGCATTCTTGGCACGCTGCCTTCAATCTTCTGGGCTGATGCCGCAAGCACATCGCCACCACCGAAAAAGTGTGGATGAGCAACTCGGCCCGTATGCCATAACTGCACAAAAATCTTACCGCCCTTGGCATGTACCGCATCGGTCACTTTACGCCAGCCAGCAATTTGCGCTTGAGTAAAAATGCCAGGAGTATTTGGGTAACCTTGGGCATCGGGACGAATAATCGTCGCCTCAGTAATGATCAAACCCGCTTCGGCACGGCGTGCATAGTAGGCAACCATATCATCGGTCGGCACTAAATCGGCATCGGCCATACAACGGGTCAAAGGTGCCATTAAGAAACGATTGTTTAAGGTGATAGTGTCATTTAGCGTGTAGGTTTCGAACAGATTTGCCAATGAATTTGGCGTGGTGTGTGTGGTCATTTTGTCAGTCCCATTCTTGAATATGCGTTCAAGATATTATTATTTGAATGATCATTCAAGTTAATTTTTGAATGTTCGTTCAACATTAGGTAGAATTCAGCCTAAGCGTTTCTATACAAGTGAATTAAATTCGATGCGTAATGCAGAGTTCGACCGAGAACAGGTACTTCGCGGCGCTATGGCCGCCTTCATGCACAAGGGTTACACCAAAACGAGCATGCAAGATCTAACTCAAGCCACGGGATTACATCCGGGGTCGATTTACTGTGCTTTTACCAATAAACGCGGCTTATTAATCGCAGCCATCGAGCAATATCAACTCGACAGAAATGTGCAGTTCAACAGCCTATTCGCTAATAGCGAAAATGTGCAAACAAACTTAAAAAATTATTTAAATCATATTGTTGCTGAATGTTTGAGTTGCGACAGTGCCCAAGCTTGTTTATTGACCAAGGCATTAAATGAAGTGGCTGAGCAAGATGTTGAGATTAGAGATATCATCAATCAGTATCTGCAATCTTGGCAGCAAGCGCTAACGCAGCAATTTACGCGCGCAGCCCAGCAAGGATTGTTACAAGGCCACCGTAGCGACGAGCAAAGAGCCCAATATTTTATGATGGGAATTTATGGTTTAAGAACCTTCGCCCACACCCATCCAGATGCCAAAACCCTACAGCATCTTGCCGAACGCTTGCTGACTGAAGTCTGCCATTAAAACCAGTTAATCGGCTCAATGACAAATCTCTGGGCGACTAAATCGACACTGGCTATGAATACCACTGCTTAGTGGGTAATCGCTCAGATGTCATTGAGTGTTGAGCTATTGAGGATCAGTTATTAAGTTTGACGTTTTAGAAGCTAACGCCATGCAAGCCAGTGAATAGTTCCGACATTATAAAAAGAGTAAAAGAAGTATTGCTTGGAAGATCGGGACGACTATTTTTGCAAGGCTATTATGCGTCCCAAATATGACTACTTTTGAATGGCAAGTTATTGAATACTAATCTCATTTCAGCCTAAGTTAACCTGAGCAAACACCCGCTCGCCCAATGAGTTGAGTATCTTACACTCACCTTCGAGTACGGCAATGATCGATTTTCCCTTACGAAAACTTGCCGGTATCATCACACGTCCAGCGTCACTCACAGGTAAATCAGCTAACACAGCATTGTGCATAATTAGCCCTACGGGCGCATCATAATATAGAACAGTAACAGTCGCTTGATTTGCTTGCATCACATTTAACTCACATTAAGCAGCGTCTGCTGCGTTGTTTTACGTCGCAAGAGAGCTCCCTGTCCTCTACCAATTAAAATATCCCCAAAGATATTTTAAACACTTTTAAATCAAATGATTAAGGTCTTATTTAATTTTTATATTTTTATTATGGTGCACAACACTGTATTTAACTGTGCATCTTGAGCTATTTAAGCACTTCAGCAAAAAGATGCCAATCTATTTCTATTATGTTAATCAATTACCCATCAAGGATCACATATGCAATACATCCCAAGGTGCGTTTTTATGCATTTTTTAGAGTAAACAACCTAAATGTGATGACTTATTTACTTAGCCTTAAATCCCACCCTAAATCCGCCCCAATGTTTGCCATTCACAAAAATGGGCACTGACAAGTCGTGCATCACTTCGCCCGTATCCCGTTTGTAGGTTTGCAGTAATACAGGCTCGGTATGAGCGCCACAGCGGATGCCTGTCGGATCATTAAACAAACGTTTGGTTCGATTATGCACCATATCAACTTCGACCTTACCCGTCAGTGCTTGGCTAAAGCGTTTGTTATGAGTCGGGAAATAACCTTTTTTATCAACGGCTCCCGCATAGATTATTTCGCTGTGTTTTGCCAGAATGGGTTCTTGAATCGTTGGAAAATGCTGATCGGTATAACGATCGAAAGCTGTGCTGTATTTTTGCGGCTGAGTATTGGCAATAGGTTGGTATTTAGGATTAAACAAATCCGCCTCACTAAAACTGCCGCTGGCTAAACCTTGTGCTAACTTGTCACCACAGGCTTTAGCGGCGGCATTCGCCAATTGCAAAACTTGCTGATCGAAGGTTTGTGTATCCCATTTAGACAGCGCTTTAAAAATCCCCTCAGTGGTCAAAGATAAGGTAAAGGCCTGCTCTGATACGCTATGACTCTGTTTACCCGTCGAATTTAACGAATCACGGATTTGAGTCACCGAGCGGCTAATGTCATTAGTGGTGTTGTTATATTGTTTGAGCGAATCTTCCATATCACCTAACGCATGGGCCGATTGGGTCACTGAGGCCGAAATCTCAGTGAAGTGCGCGTCTAACTCACCCATAGCGGTGACCACATCGGCGGTTTGCGTTACGACCCTTTCCATCAGTCCAGAGGTTTTATCGGTTTCGCTGCGGATTTCTAATAACATCTTGCCGATATCTTGGGTCGCACCTGCGGTTTTACCCGCAAGGCTGCGTACTTCGTCAGCCACTACCGCAAAACCTCGACCCTGCTCTCCCGCACGAGCCGCTTCGATGGCCGCATTTAACGCCAACAAATTCGTTTGTTCGGCAACGGAGTTAATCACTTCGGTAATTTTTTGGATTTCTTCGGCTCTTGATTTAAGCGCCTGCACTTGCTCAGCGGCAGTATCAATATCCGTACTCAGTGAACGAATGGCCGCTACACCTTTTTGGGCTTGGCTACGCCCCTGCACGCTAACACGCTCGGCCTCTTGTGCCTGACCTAAAATATCGGCGGCATTATCGCCAAGTTGGGCCGTAGTATGGCTCAATTGCCCCGCGGCAACGGCAATGGCGCTTGCATGCTCACCATTTGATTCAATGGATTTGTTCAGTAAATCAATAAAATGTGACACTTCAGCCGAACCAATAGCAATCTTACTGGTTTGCACACTGATATCATGGGCGGGAAGGCTTTGCTCTTGTAATACCTTAGTATTTGCCTCATCGGTGTCGAGCTTAGCCTTAGTTGCGCGCAAACACACCCACACCACTAAGCCAGAGGTGATTGCGCCCAAGATCAGCGCCTGCACAATGCTCGGAAGATGCAGTCCCTCGAGCAATAAACTTCCCAGAGTAATCAGCATGAAACTGATGAAAATTAAGGTTTTTTGTTGTATTTCCATATACTTCCCGTAACTGAGCAAGATAAAAATGAAAGGGAAATGCTAAAAGTCGAATCATTAGCCCTCGTTCAGCCGCTATCGATTACAACTGACTAGGAAGGACTCACCATGATAACGCTCAAGATTTATAGTTTTAGTCTATTTCTCTGAATAAGCTAGAAAATTTATCTCGCTAGATAAACAAAGTAGCAGCTAACTATCATCAACAGTCTCGCGTGTGTATGGCATTAGACATTAGTATTAATTTCGCGTGATTTAGTCTTAGTCCATTCTCAAGTTTACCCCATCTGAAAAAGCCAACTTTGCCCTCAAATGCGTGCCCCGTCGCCTTCTCGGTAATAAATCACATAGGGACGACTGCACTTATGCCAAGAAAACTGCTAATATCGGCGCAATTTTTTTGAGCTAACGAGATCAAGATGGGCAGAGCATATCAAAACAAGAAAGAATCCATGGCGAAAACAGCCGGTCAAAAAACCCGCATTTATTCACGCTACGGTAAAGAGATTTACGTCGTCGCTAAGCAAGGCGGCGTTGAACCCGATGGAAACTTATCACTGCGTCGCTTGATTGAACGCGCTAAGAAAGACCAAGTGCCAGCGCATGTTATTGAACGCGCAATCGAAAAAGCCAAAGGCGGCGGCGGTGAAGATTATGATACCGCCCGTTACGAAGGTTTTGGTCCTGGCAACTGCATGGTTATTGTTGACTGCCTAACCGATAACGTAAAACGTACCTTCACCGAAGTGCGTCAAGCCTTCGTGAAAAACGATGCCAAACTCGGCGGCCCAGGCACTGTTGGCCACATGTTTGATCATCAAGCCGTATTCGTGTTTGCGGGCGATGACGAAGATGCAATTTTAGAGCTGCTGATGATGGCTGACGTTGATGTGAGCGATGTAGAGCTGGAAGATGGCTTAATCACAGTTTACGCGCCGCACACTGAGTACTTTAAGGTCAAAACTGCACTGACCGAAGCGATGCCAGAAGTTAACTTCGAATTCGACAACATCACCTTCGTACCGCAGGACATGACTAAAGTTGAAGGTGAAGATGTGGCTATGTTTGAAAAGTTTATCGCCGCTTTAGAAGATTGTGATGACGTACAAAACGTCTATCACAATGCGGAAATTGAAGACTAATCACCACTTTCGCCTGAAATAAAACGCAGCCCTAGGCTGCGTTTTTTGTTTATAGGTCAACATATTAAGCGTTAATGAAACAACCGTGAAACCCTAACGGCAATACCCTGTTCATTTGAGCCGAAGCGATGGGGCCCGCACTGATATCACTGGCACGAAACAAAGACAAACCAGACAGTGCATTGTGGTAATCGAGCCAAGTCATCAACAAATAGGCTTCATGCTGCTCAGTGGCGGGGATATAGAGCGGCTCTTCGGCAATCTTGCCTTTGCCAAGATAAAACGCGCTATAGCTCGTATCGCTAAGTGTATTAGCACCGTGCTGGCTTCTGTCTTTTGCATTATGAATACAATACAGAGTGTTACTCAGTCCTGATTCAGATTCGGCTTCATATTTAAAGGTAGAATTAGCACCAGAATTAATAGCAGAATCTGATCTTGCTCCGACGCCAAATAGCGGGACAAAATCCGAAGCTCCGCCCGTTTTCTCAGCAAGCTCTTTATTGCTCTTAGTGTGCTGCGCAAACTGGGGAAACTCCATCATCACACCGCTGCGGTTAATACGCGCAGAGGAAGGCAATGTCTCTGCAAGCTGCGTTTTGCTAGCTGCTGTTAGTGGTGCTGTGAGCGGAACAATTATGGTCACTAACTCGGCATGGGGTGTTTTTGTTTTACGGGCGCCCGTCAGTAACCCCTTCATCCCTTGCGTTAAAATCGTCGAATTGGGATAGAGACAAAGCTGCACTGACAGTTCGTCATTCTTCTCAATGGCTTGGCCAAAGTGAAACACAAATCCTGCAGGCAGTGGGTGTAACTGACGCGCTTTAAAGTCAGCTTTGTCGATAACCAGTAATTGCGATGGCAATTCGGGTTGCCATTTAAAAGCATCGATATAAGTTTCGCCCTCTTCATACACGCAAGATGAAATATAAAACACTAGCTTATTCTCACTCTGCGCAAAGGCATGTAAGTAACTCGCCTGCGGTAATTCAATCACTTCCATTCTGGCAATGCTGTCATCGGCTGCCACTTGATACACAAGTAATTGCTTCTCGCCGCCAACATACCAGACGCCAAAATTCCACAACCCACCTTGTCCGTCATCGAGTGGATGGGCGGAAAAGGGTAAACCCTTAAACTTATCGCCAAAGCTTTTCACGCCAAACGTGGTTAATGTCTGGGCATCGAGTCGATAGGGTGAACCCGCTTCCCACAAAGCGAGCAACTCGCCGTGGCGCGGTAATAAACTGGTGTTAGCCACATTCAAGTCATCGTTATTGCGAATAGGTAAAGCATTGGGGATCACTGTGCCTGCGGTGGTGTACTTAAACGTTCCAGCGGCCTCCTCCACTTTAAACTTCTTTGTTTGGATAAACTTAGCCTGATGCTGAACTTGCCCATTGGCCACACTAAACTGCTGCACCATGCCATCGCCATCGAACCAATGTTGATATGCCTTACCCGCCCGAGACATTTTCGCTGGCCCATTACGATATAGATTGCCGCTCAATTGCGCTGGCCACTCGCCCGAAACCTGCATAGTGAGCGGCTGATAGTCGCCTTCCACCCCGTTAAAACCTATAGCCCATGGTGCACGGGCAACCGCTTGTGCGTTATCTAGCGCCAGTAATTTATCCACTGAAATTGCCCAAACCGCGGTCGTCATGAGGGCGGCAGAGCCTGCTAGAAATTGACGTCTATCCATGGTGCAGCCCTCCCTTAACGAATGTGTACAGTGATTTGCGCATCGGCCTGCAAACTAAAGCTGGCGCCTTTAAAGCTCGCAGGCCCGAAACTGCCGGCGTTATTGCTAAAACCATAGCCTTCACTCGGCACACCTAACATATTGGTATCTAAGCTGTGATTACCATTTTCATCGTGGAAGACCTTAACCGCATATTGACCATCGGCGAGATCGCTAAATACCAGTCTGTGCTCTGTCTTAGTGACGGGCTTTATCATAGACGCGCTAGGATTATGGCCTGCTGCGTAATCCTCGGCATTGGCATAGAGCGCCACCATTAAGGCGCCGGTTTGTACTTGAATATTATCGATATCCACAGTCAGGGTATGTGTCTGGCGGTCTGTGGACATGGCGCCTGCAGACATGCTTCCTGCAGACAAGAGCAAACAAGCTAAGCCTGCGCCCCAAACCGCTGATAACGTCCTTTTGGTCATATTTGCTCGGCGAATCTGGGCTGTT
Source organism: Shewanella hafniensis (assembly GCF_019655335.1). Classification (GTDB taxonomy): domain Bacteria; phylum Pseudomonadota; class Gammaproteobacteria; order Enterobacterales; family Shewanellaceae; genus Shewanella; species Shewanella hafniensis. The sequence goes on along the minus strand of NZ_BPFD01000023.1, from coordinate 8,510 downwards.
GTCATCGTTAAATTCACGTGTTTCATGTCTTACTCCTGTTATTTGCGCTGATAAGTAACTGCGATGGAGTTAGCTTAAAAAATCACAGGACTAAAAACAGGTGCCAAAAGTCATGAAACAAGAATTTAACAAGATGACTTTTGGCATAGTGACATCTGGCGCTGATACCTTAGAATGGTCGGCAGAATTGGATTAAGGAATCGTCATTCGTGCTAGAAAATCGATTAGCGAAAGAAGAAAATATGTTAATTGCCGCAGGAGTGCTCACTTGGGCATTAGTGGCTTGGGTTGGGATAAATCAAACCGCATTGCATACATGGCAAGGCATGCTCAATGCCACGCTTTATGGGCTGTATTTAGTGGCATTTATACTGATCGCTACCGATAAAGTGGCGCATAACAATATGCGGTTTCGTCGCCTTGCCACACTAGCAATGCCGTTGATTGTGTTGAGCTTATTGCTCACAGCAAACCATGCATTGCTGCCGATCCTCTTTGTTATTTGGGCATCACTATTGCCTGAGTTTTTTAATCGCCGCCAAGCCATTTCACAGCTGCTGTTAGCCAACCTTGTTTATTACGCGCTGCTGCAATGGCATTGGCATGAGCAAAGCAATGTGTTCAATATTTTGATTTATCTTGGCTTTCAACTCTTTGCCTACAGCAGCAGCCAAGCAAGGCTTTCCGAGCGTAAATCACGCTTGATACAAGAACAACTAAACCAACAGCTCATCGCCACTCGCGCCCTACTGAGCCAAGCCAGCGAACAGCAGGAAAGATTGCGGATCTCCCGCGATTTGCACGACATTCTCGGCCACCAGCTCACAGCACTCTCTCTGCAATTAGAAGTACTGAGTCATAAAGCGCCCGAAGACCTCAAACCTCAAGTTAATCAAAGTAAATCCTTAGCCAAAGAGCTACTTGAAAGTATTCGCGCCGTCGTCAGGGCGCAAAGAGTGCAAGTCGGATTGGATTTAGTCCCCCCTCTAGAGGCGTTGATGACCCGCTTACCCAGCGTCACTCTTACCTGCAAGACGATGAAACCACTACAATCAGCCGAACTGACTCAGGCACTACTGTTAGTGCTGCAGGAAGGCATCAGCAACGCCGTGCGCCACGGCAAGGCGAATCAACTGCAACTAAGCATGGAAGACTCCCAAAACGCATTGGTATTGCAACTGAGCGACAACGGCATGGGGCTAACACGGGGAACCGCACGAAACGTATCAGCTAAAAACGGCACAGAGCTAAACGGTACAGGACAGTTCGGCACAGGGCTTAGCGGCATGCAGGAAAGACTGCAGCCCTTTAATGGCAAGGTGCAGCTAAGGGCGAATGACTCGGCGCCCGGCTGCCAACTCACTCTCACACTCCCTGCACTCGCTTAATTTTTATTAAAAACGCTTTGGAATCAATATGGATATGCAAAACAACATCATCAGTGTCGGCTTAGTAGAAGATCAACAATTGGTTCGCCAAGGGATCGCTAGCCTGATCGCCATTTCCGACAACATTCGCGTGTTATGGCAGGCCGAAGACGGCCAAGATGCACTCAAACAGCTTGCCAGCAATCCTGTCGATGTGCTGCTCAGTGATATTCGCATGCCAAACCTTGATGGCATCGCCATGCTCAAACAGATACGTCATAGTGCCAATAGTTTACCTGTCATCATGTTGACCACTTTCGACGACAGTGAGTTATTCCTCAATAGTTTACAGGCCGGAGCTAACGGCTTTTTACTCAAGGACGTGTCACTCGATAAATTACTGCACGCTATCGAAACTGTCGCCAAAGGCGGCTACTTGATTGAGCCTTCGGTACTCAAACAGATGAGTGAGCCTAAAGCTGCACCTAGCGTTGGGGTAACTAGAAATGAATTATTGTCGGAACGGGAGCGGGAAATTCTCAGTTTTATGGCGGGCGGCTTCTCCAACAAAGAAATCGCCAATGCGGTATTTTTAGCGGAGGGCACAGTAAAGAATCATGTCTCTAACATACTCACTAAACTCGATTGCCGAGACCGCACCCAAGCTGTACTCAAGGGCTTACAACTGGCGTTAATTTAACCCATTAGCATTCTGGAAAAAATCATAGCCAACAAAAAGGGCCAGTTAAGGCCCTTTTTGTGCTCACCTAAGGCGGTGGGTAATGACTAAAACCTAACGAAGCTCCATCTCTTGGATAATTTCATGGGCAATGGCTGGCGTTGTGCAGCTCGGGGTTTCATGTAAATCTGCTTTTAATTGGCCTTTACGGTGCTTAAGTGCTGCATCTAATTTTTTCGATGCGGCCTTGATAGCTGGGTACATCACCTCATCGGTACCCGAAGCGGAAATGCGGCTGCCTTCATAATTGGTTCGAATTTCAACCTGATACTCGCCATGCTCTTTCGCAATAATGATATCCAGTGCGATCAGAGAGGGAAAATGAGTGGCGATCTTAGCAAATTTCTCGTTAACATCTTCTCTAATAGAATCAGTAACATCGACGTGGTGACCAGAAATATTTATTTTCATAGGTTGTCCCTTTTAATTTCATTACTTTTATTTTCGCTTCACTACTAGAGCTTGGGGCATACAGAATAAAACACAAGGGTTATTGGCAAATATTTCGGTCAACTCAGGTATTAGCATCTCCTAAATGTGACAGCCGTCAAGAAGTTGAAAATAAAACTGTCTGAAAAATGCGATTAAGTGATTGATTTATAAACAGGCGTTGATAGTCAATCAATCACAAAATTCAATGCGACCTAAAGTAAATACACTTAATATTTACGTTGCACACTCTGCTGCCAAAACTGTTGTGACAGATGATGCGTCTTAGTCGATAGACGCGACACTTGGTCGCCCCGCGCCGCCGCATCGAGCGTCTGCTCTAAACTCTGCTGAGCCAAATCGCTGATCACATGAATAGCACGACTGATTTCAGCGGCCACTGAGGTCTGCTGGGTCATAGCGGCGGCATTATCATCACTTAAGGAGTTAATCCTTGATATAGATGAAAGCAACTCGCCAAAAGCAACACTGGCTTCCTGCGCTAAGCCGACCGAACGTTTAACCTGCTCTTGTCCCGCCATCATAGTCGAAGTCGCCCTTTGAGTACTTTCCCTAAAGCGGCTAACAATTAATTCGATTTGCGAGGTAGATTGACTAGTACGACTCGATAATTGTCTGACTTCATCGGCCACCACGGCAAAACCGCGGCCACTGTCCCCTGCCCGCGCCGCTTCAATTGCCGCATTTAAAGCTAACAGATTAGTTTGATCGGCAATGGCACGTATCACCTCAAGCACTTGGTGAATTGCACGGCTATCTTCTTCAATAGTTTGAACCACATCGGAAAAGTGACTCACTTGCACACTCAACTGATGAATCGCCTCTATGACTGTTTCTAAACGTGAATGACCGCGTTGAGCCGCCTCGTGGCTCGACACCATTTCAGAGGCGGTGCGGTGAATATTGCCCGTCACTTCGGCAAAACTGGCGCTCATCTGCTCCATCGCTGTTGCAGCCTGCGTCGTTTGCTCACTCTGGCTATCGGCGTGCTCCCAAGTGTTGGTAATGGTTTGTTTAAGATTGACACTTTGAGATTGGATTTCACTGGCAGAATCCGCCATGCGGCCGACAACGCCACCAATTTCGGTGATCAAAAAACGTAGGGCGAGGTCTAATTTACCGATCTCATCTTGGCGGCCGGTATACACGCCCGTCGCCACAGGATCGTCAATAATATTAGTCGCCATCGACACGAGTTTTTGCAGCGGCTGCATCAGGAAATACCATGCTAGGCACGCTATCGTCATCCCCGCAATTGCAGCACCAATGGGAGAATAACTGGCAATCATTGTCGTAGTCATAATCGAAATCAGCATGGCCAGCAGTATCTTACCACTGAAACCTAGCCTATCTTTGCGCAATGCTTTAGGTTGCTTGCCCTGATTTATATCGCTGTAAATACGCTCGGCAGCTTTAATCTGCTCAGGGGTCGCTTGACGGCGAACAGATTGATATTCGTGAATTTTACCGTCTTCATACACAGGTGCGACATAGGCATTTACCCAGTAATAACCGCCATTTTTAGTGCGATTTTTAACGATACCCATCCAAGGTTTACCCTGCTTAATTCGCTCCCAAAGGATCTTAAACGCAGCTGCGGGCATATCTTGATGACGCACTATGTTATGGGGATTCCCTTGCAACTCAGCAGCACTAAACTCGCTAATCTGCGAAAAAGTCTGATTCACATATTTGATGTTTCCCTTCAAATCCGTCGTGGAGAGTAAAATCGCATTATCTGACAGGTGTGTTTCACCATTCTTAGAGTTTTTATGCATAGGGTTATCAGGTTAGGTCTAGGTAAAAAAGATAACGAGCATTCTGCCAAAACGTCAGAACATCAAAATTGATAAAGCTCACATAGGCAGCACAAAAATTAACCTAACGCTAAACAAGCAGTAACCACTAAACACATATCAACAAATAAAAACAAACAATTGTGACAGGGCGCTCGTTACGCTACATACGTTAAACTCGTCACCCTACACTCGCTAAAGCAGATCAGCTTAAGATCACAAATTCACATTCGAATCTAAATGATATCGTTTATCATTTGAATTAACTAAGTTATACTTCTCGCGGTTAGCTATTCACTGCTATAGAAATGCATTTGTCGTTAAGCCAAAAAGCTCAAGCACACTTTGCAGAATTAACCGTAACGGATAGCTATAACGGACCCATATTGGCTCGAAATGAGAAGTGGCACTTATGTCTAATACACCCGCGTTTGAAACGTCAACGCAATCATCTGCAGTGCAAACGCGCTCTTTCTCACTGATTTCACGGGGGGGTGTGCAAATTGCGCGATGGTTTAAACAAGAACAGTCACAATTTGCCGTCAAAGTCTTTGCCCGCGCGAGCGCTGCACTGCTGGCGGGTTATATTGCGGCGGCTACCTTGGCTTGTCTGCTCACCGTCGTGCTGCCTATGCCCCGCTTCGAAAGCACAATAACGGCCAATATGTTGGCTTTTCTGTTTTATGCCATCGCCATTATTTACGCCTTTTGCGTACGTAAAACTTGGCATGCATGGCGAGATTTAGGCCTAGTGAGTTTGTTATGTTTTGGGTTGATTCAGGTGTGCGGACAGTAAGATGAAAGAGACATTTTTTAGAACCTTATCTTGGCTACATACCTGGGCAGGTTTGCTCGTGTGCTGGGTGTTATTGTTGATCTTTTTTGCGGGTAGTTTGAGCTATTTCCGCCATGAGATCAGCCTCTGGAACGAACCCGAATTACATCAAGGGGTTTATCAAGACTATCAAGCCGATACACTCGCAAACCAACTTGATAAAGGCCAAGATTATATTGCTGCGCATTCACCCGAATCGGCGCAGCGCTGGATGATAGGTTTTCCGACTGAGCGTAAACCCTTTCAAAGTGTGAGTTGGCAACTACCGCCAGAAAAAGGTCAACGTCGCGGCAAGACTGAAGAACACGTGGCCCTCGCCGATGGCAGCGGCATGGTCGCAGAAGTGCGCGAGAGTCGCGGCGGCGATTTTTTCTATCGTCTGCACTTTGACTTGCATTATATGTCCGCAATTACGGCCCGATATATCGTCGGTGTTTGCACTATGTTTATGCTGATCGCCCTTATCAGTGGCATAGTGATCCACAAACGGATCTTCAAAGATTTGTTCAGTTTTAGACGCGACAAGGGCGCCCGCTCTTGGCTAGACGCGCACAATGTGAGCTCTGTCATCGCCCTGCCCTACCATTTGATGATCACTTATACAGGGCTTATTACCCTAATGCTTATCTATATCCCATGGACGGTTAATACCGCCTATTCGGGTGACAACCAAGCCTTCTTAAAAGAGCTGAATCCCGCTAGACAAACCGAGAAAGCCGCGGGGATTAGCGCGCCACAGGTGCAACTGAGTCAATTACTGCCGCAGGTGCAAACCGCTTGGGGCGATGCGCCAATTAAGCAAGTGATAGTGTCATATCCTAACGATCAAAATAGCCAAGTGACCTTTTACCAAAACACAGGTAAAGATGTGACCGATGAGGCCAACATCTTGATATTTAATGGTGTTAATGGCGAGCTTAAATATGCTAGCCCACATGAGGCCTCGGGAGCATCAGCCACCTACGACACTATGATGTCGCTACACACGGCGCGTTTTGCCGCCCCCCTATTACGCATATTGTTCTTTTTCTGTGGCTTATTGGGCTGCGCTATGGTCGCAACAGGCACGTTGATGTGGGCCATTCGTCTACGTCAAAAACAACAGAAAACTATAGATAAAGGCGAGAAACCAAGTTTGGGTTTACGTTTGGTCGAAGGGTTAAACTTCATGTTTATCTTAGGATTACCCTTAGGCGCTGTGAGCTTCTTTTACGCAAATCGTCTGCTATCGACAAGTTTTGCAGGCCGCTCCGAATGGGAAGTTCACTGCTTCTTTATCGCGTTAGCGGCAATGGGAGTCTGGGCTTTCTTTGGCCGTTCACGTCGCCAGTGGCAAGCAGCATTAATACTCACAGGCAGTTTGTGCTGTGCACTGCCCGTGCTTAATGCCTTCACATCGCCGAGCAATCTCATCGATAATATTCAATCCCATCAATGGCCTTTAGTCGGATTTGATGTGCTCGCCATTCTACTTGGCGGCGCTATGCTATTTGCCAGTAAAAGATTAACTTTGATTGCCAAAGCCCCCGCTAAGCGCCCAGCAAGACCCGCATCCAATGCGACAAATGCCAAGGCGAATAAGGCGCGCCGCAGCGAGCCAAAAACATCCATCGCCAACGAACTTACCTCGCCGTCTTCATTGGAGGAAGCCAAATCATGATGCCAGAATTTATCCCCGTACTTGGGATCTTAGGCTTGAGTTATCTCTCACTTGCTCTGTTCGCCTTAGCTAAGTTTGGCCATTTTAAGGATGTGTTTAACCGTCCACCAGCACAATGGCAAAGCCATTTACTCACCTTGTTTGCTTGGTTATTACTGGCATTTAGCTTAAGTGCCTGCGCGAGCGATCAAGGCTGGGCCTACGGGAGCATTTTGTTTATGGGGATCATTTCCCTCGCGGCCATGCTGGTCATACTGACGTTAAGCTACAGTCCGCGCCATTTGCCGATTGGTATTGTCGCTGGTAGCGTACTCACAAGCAGTCTATTACTGAGCGCTGGGCTATAATTTTCGTTGCACTAAGCTATAACTTCCTGCTGCAGTGAGCCACAGGTCATGGCTAAGTGCGCACCGCTAGGCTATAGTGCCCTGATGTCCTTCAGATAGGAGAAAATAATGGGCTTTAACTTAACGGTTAACTGGCAAACCTCGCCCGCCGAAGAAGGCGAATTTTGTCGAGATCACAGCATTACATTTGGCAGCGGCCAGACGATTCAAGCCTCGTCGGCGCCGGAATACAAAGGCAATGGGCAGAATGTAAACCCTGAGGAAAGCCTGCTGGCGGCGTTATCCTCATGCCATATGTTGACCTTTCTCGCGATTGCACATCTTAAGCGCTTACCGGTGACGTCCTATGTGGACAATGCCACTGCAGAGCTGGGTAAAAACGACGCGGGCAAGTTGGCCGTCACTAAGATGGTGCTCAATCCTAAGGTCATTTTCGCTGAAGGGGTTGAAGTCAGCCAAGAAACCCTTGAGAAAATTCACGAAAAAGCACATGTAAATTGCTTTATCGCCAATAGTTTAGCGACAGATATCCATATCAAATTTTAAGATTTGTGCTGATATCTACGGCCCGCTAATGGATTCCTAAGCGGGCTTTTTTATTGCCACACCGCAGCTCATCGCCATCACCAAATCTCCGCAGGCCCTCCACTGAGTCTTACTATTCGCACCCCCGAAATTTCTCCATGATTCAGCTCATATCCAGCTTTTAAACCGTACGATTGGTATAACTTAGAGCTAACTGTTGGAGTTAAACGATGCACATTCAACCACTGCGACATTCCCCGTCTGTCAGCCCACAAAAAAATGTCTCCAACGCTGAATTTGCACTGGCCAAAAATTCCGCTCAAACCAGCGCCCCAACATCAACGGATACAGTAACGCTTTCTCGCAATGCAAAACAGTTGGCGGCAAATGCGCAAAAATCAGCTGAAAAACCAGCAGAAATGCCAGCTCTGAGGGATAACATAGAAACCTTAGTCGAATTGAAACACGCGAAGATGAAATATCAAGTGATCGCCGATATGACGAATATAGCGACAGGAACGAGCCAAGGAATTTCGACGTCAACGGCCTATTACCTAAGCCATAACGAAGACGCGAGAACAATGACAGTCAATCAGCTTGCCCAACAACAGCAAGTGAACACTATGCAGAACTACGCAGAAACGAGTAAGAATATTAATGAATGGGCATAAAAATGGGTGTTGTCTCGGGAACTAAGAGACAACACCCTAACTTTGTACGCGACTATGTTAACTGAGATACCTTAAATTTCAGTTAAATACTGAATTTAAATATCAATTACTTAGCTTTTA
>NZ_BPFD01000022.1 GCF_019655335.1 Shewanella hafniensis | reverse complement strand
AAGACGGCTTCATCTTTAAATGCCTGCGGATAACTTTTATGTGATTTCTTCAGACTCATATAGACCTCTTAATTTATTGACCATACTGTCTCAAAATTAAGTGTCCGATGGGATTAGACCAGAACAATTTTCGATGAACTTAATCGGGCGCTGCTTGATATGGCTGCATCGGGCCGCGACCTAAATGGTGCCACCCATCTTAAATCGCGTGTTTTTGGGTCATCTACTAGACTCAATAAAGTGTTGATGTGGAGAGCATGTGATGCCGCGCCCTAGAAGAACTCAGATTAGTGTTGAAGATACTCCCTATTACCATTGCTGTAGTCGTGTTGTTCGGCGTGCATTTTTATGTGGAGATGATGCCTATTTAGGGAAAAACTATGACCATCGCCGTAGTTGGGTTGAGTCACTACTGTTTGAACTTGAAGCCGTTTTTGCCATTGATGTGGCGGCCTTTGCTGTGATGTCCAATCATCTGCATGTGGTGCTGCGGGTGGATATCGACAGTGCTAATCGTTGGACTGACCGTGAAGTGCTTGAGCAATGGCATAAGCTGTTTAAAGGTGATGGCTTAACACAAAAATTCGCTAAAGGTGAGTTAGTTGAAGCTCACGAGGTCAACAGATTAAGGCATTCAATCGCCATTTACCGCAGCCGATTATGCGATATTTCATGGTTTATGCGCTGCCTTAATGAACCTATAGCAAGACAAGCAAATCAAGAAGATAACTGTACTGGTCGTTTTTGGGAAGGACGCTTTAAATCCCAAGCCTTACTCGATGAAGCCGCTGTGTTAACCTGTATGGCCTACGTTGATTTGAATCCGATTAGAGCCCAAATAGCGGATACGCCAGAACAATCCGACCATACCAGTATTCAGCTGCGCATTCGGGCCGCATTAAAAGGTGAACAACCTAAAAATCTACTACCTTTTATCGGTAATGAGCGTGAGAACCAGCCCAATGGCATTGCGTTTTTATTATCGGATTACCTTGAATTGGTCGATGATACAGGTCGAATTATTCGAAGTGATAAGCGTGGGGCAATCAGTATAAATAGCGCTAAGTTACTGACAAAATTAAATATCCCCAAAGATAATTGGCTTAAGCTCACTACCGAGTTTGGCAAGTTATTTCATGGCCCAGTGGGAACGCTGCAAGAACTGACCGATTACTGTGAACATTTAGAAAAACGACGACGGCACTTTGCGGCAAGCTGTCAGCATTTTCACTGCAACTGATAGCGACTTAATATCACTCCTAAAATCATCATCTCCGAACACCTTTCCAGCACTACGGGATGGCTTGTCTCGTCCGAAATACGCCATTTTTGAACGAATTAGCTCAATTTATTATCTCAGATGCACTCCTTGCCACGTTTGATGGCTCTCGTTTAAGCAATTTTAGCCATTGCCGACGTAGGCAAGCCACAAGTGGGTTATTTTGTTGATTTATTATGGATGGCCATTTATTTTCCGCGCACGATACGAGACGAAGAGCGAGAGGCATTTGTACGGTTTCTTGGTCCTATCGGCACTCAGACTCGCGATATTTTGTTTCTCGTCAAAGCTGGCGAGGAAGGACGGATTAAGTCCTATGAGGATTTGTATCAGCTTACTGTAGGGGTTAAACGGGGCACAGTTTATTTTGAGCGTTTTAATACGGATCCCGCGCTACGTAAAATTGAGTCTACCGATGATGAAAACATGGCTCGCATGTTTATCATGGGGCGTTTTGACACTATGGTGGTGCTCGATCGTGCCGCCATTGAGAATGCCTTCAAGCAGCTCGGTTACGATCGTTTTAGCTATGCCGATTACCGTCAGTCAAATCGGATCGAACATTATTTTGGTATGTCCCGTAACTCTACCCATGCTGCTATTTTCGATGAACTTAATCGGGCGCTGCTTGATATGGCTGCATCGGGCCGTGTAAAACAGATTTACCAGGCCTATGGTTTAGCCGCAGAAGTAGAATAGGCAAACCAAAACGGCCAATATTAATTGGCCGTTTTTATGATCTAGCTCTTTGCAAGCTTAACGATAAAAGGCTTCAACTGTGCCTTTTACTGTGAGTAAAAGAGGTTGGCCGCGGCGGTCTAAGGATTTGCTTGGCACTTTTACCCAACCTTCACTGATGCAATATTCTTCGACATCAAAACGCTCTTTGCCGTTGAGCTTAATACCGATATCGTGCTCGAAAATTTCTGCCACATGGTGTGGGCTGCGTGGGTTAACGGAAAGGCGATCCGGTAAAGCAGGTAATGATGTTGTGTCGGTCATGGTCGTGATCTGTCATTGTCTATAGTGAAAAAGCGTGCGCTATTGTAGGCAATCCCAGCGCAACGCTCAAGACTTTAACTGTGACTGATTACGCGCCTTGCGTTACAAGGTTCGGTTGTCCTGTTAGGGCACAGCTGTTAGGGCATTGCAGTTAGGACATGCTGTTAGGGCAAGACTGCACCGCAACTGGAAAAGGCTTTCAGCACTCGGCCGTTTTCTCTGCCCATGACTGAGCGCAAATAAACCTTGGCTAATGTGTCGGCATTGATTGCACTAAAACCGGGGAAATAGTCCTGATAGCTCGCTAACGACTCGCTTAATACCGTTGGGCTGACAATGTTTATTCGCTGCTGCGCAGGTAATTCTCCCGCGACGGCGGTAACAAAATGCTCAAGTGCGCCGTTTATGGTGGCGGCGCTAACGCCATCTTTTACTGGGACATCGGCGATAATGCCACTGGTTAGTGTAAAACTGCCGCCCGCATTTAAAAACTGACTGCCAATTTGCACTAACTGGATTTGGCCTAACAATTTGCTCTGTATGCCTTTTTGCCAATCGGCTTGGTCGAGTTGGGCAAAGGGTTTAAAGGCGACGTCTCCCATCGCTGCGATAATTACATCGACTTTACCGACTTTTTTTAGCCCTTGATGGAGTGAATGTTCATCCCGAATGTCTATCAGGACATCCCCCGTTGTTCGCCCTACCTGAATAACTTCATGCTGAGTTGAATGAAATAAGCGGACTATCGCTTGTCCGACTGTGCCTGATGCACCCACTACGACTATTTTCATAACATGCTCCTAAATTGAATACGAATTGAGGATAGTCTGGTTAATTAAATAGAAAAAGCGCATATAATCACCACATTGTTTCGTTAATGGATTTAATTGATGAATCTCACCCATCTGCAGTCATTTATGTTGGTTGCCAAAATGCACAGTTTTAGCGCTGCGTCTGAACAACTCGGGGCTTCTAAAGGCTTAGTATCGCGCCATGTTAAATCCCTTGAAGATGAAATGGGTTGTCAATTACTCCACCGAACCACTCGGCGAGTATCAATGACCGAAGCAGGGCAAGCGTTATTTGGTAAAGCCTGCGAAATCGAGAGGCTGGCCAATGAAGCTGGGCGTTTAGTGCAGGACTTAACGCAGGACTCCTGTGGCACTTTAAAATTTACCGCCCCAACGGAACTGGGCAAAAAATTGCTGAGTCCTATGCTGCTCCAGTTTATTGCTGCGTATCCTCAAGTGAAACTCGAACTGTGTTTTGAGCAGAATATTCAAGATGTTGAGTTCGGCAAGTTTGATCTCGCCTTAAGAACAAGCATTGCGCACAGCGATAATCTTATCGCCAGATATCTTGGCAGAATTCGCCATGTCTTAGTGGTTGCGCCCACACATCCCGCCGCCGCAGAGGTGCGTCACCCTGATGATTTACGCCATTATCGTCTATTGTCTTCGGGTGAAACTCAGTGGGTGTTTGAACCGCTCGCTGGGGACAGTCTCATGCTCACTTTTGAGCCTGCACTGTGTAGTTCAAACTATGCCACTACACATTTGCTTACTTTGAGTGGTACAGGTATCGCTAGCCTGCCTTATTATTTGGTAGAGGAGGATATCGCTCAGCATAAACTCACTTTGCTCGTTCCCCAATGGCAATGCTATCCACATGAGTTGTATATGGTTTATGCCAAGCAGAGCCATTACCCAAAGAAGCTGCGTGATTTACAACATAAGCTACAAACTTGGTGCGAAACTCACTCAAAATATGTGGGTTAATGAGTAAAAGCATCAAATCTTATCCGGCAGAGGGCGGAGCTTTTAGAATAAAGTGAGGCAGAGTAAACTGCCGCGCATTGAATTTTTGTATTTGAATGTAAAGTCGAGCAGGCTTTTCCCTTTATCCATGCAGGCATCAAAGAGCGGTTAACCAAGCGTTATGAACGACGACATTAGTATCTCGCTGCCCTCGCTCATTCATCGAATTGGGCGGGAGGCGGTTAAACAGGCTCAGGCGATTGCAACTCAGTATGATTGCGAGCTTAAGCGTGTGCGGCGTTCAAGGAATTGGTGCATAGTTGGCGCGGCGATTAAGATCCAATCCTGCAGTGCGCATTTACAAAGTGAGCCATTGCTGGCGCAGCAGCTAATCGCTAATGATGGCCAGTTTGGCTATCTTATTAAAAAGTTGGAGTCAGCCTTGCTGCAACATGCGGACAAGCTAGAGCCCTTAGACGCTAAGTTGATTCGGCTTATCGCAGACAATCCCGCGATCACTTTAGGTGAGTTGATGCAACTGACGCAATGCACTATCACAGAGGCCAGATTGGCACGTTTTCAAGCCGACTCTTGGTAGTTTGCTTGTTTCGCGTTCTCGCTATGCGCCTCTATTGCTGAGTTGCTTTTTCTAGCACTTTTATTTGATTTTCTATTTGCTCGGCTTCAGCGGTCAGCATTGAGTAGGACCGAATATCGCCTTTTCTCTGTGCATGCATCGCTTGTTCAAGCTTGGCATTGTATTGCTGAGTTAATTTTTTTAAGGGATTTTTCTTAAAGATTGAAAACATGGTCATTTCTACTGAGTTGAGTATTTGGGTTGTATACGTAGGTAAGCGGATTTAAGTTTTACTTTTTGAAATTAAAAGTAGCGCCTTCAACTTCCAATCCACAATCCACAATCCTTCAATTCCACTGCCATCGGCCTCAGCAAGGCAGAGACTTTATCTTACATTTTCAGCAAACCAATGGGTTGCTATGTCTTATTTAGCTTGCAACCCATTGAAAATATTTTAAATTTTAAACTGACCGACGAGTTTACCTAAGTTAATGCCTTCTTGTGATACGGTTTGGCTGACTCTGGCAGCATCTTCGCTGGAATGGAGTAACTCATTCACAATCTCTTGGATGGCGAACACATTACGGTTGATTTCTTCGGTCACAGAGCTTTGCTCGGTCGCCGCTGTCGCAATTTGGGTGCTCATGTCGTTAATGGCCGTGACCGCCGATGTCACTGAGCCTAGGCTTTCTGAGATTGCGCGCGATGAGTCTACCGAGCGTACGCAGCTTTGCTGACTTTCTTCCATCGTTTTCACCGCTAGCGCCACAAGCTTGTGCAGTTCTGACAGCATCTCATTGATTTCTAGCGTGCTTGATTGCGTTCGGCTCGCTAAGTTACGTACTTCATCGGCCACCACGGCAAAGCCTCTGCCCTGTTCTCCGGCGCGGGCCGCTTCGATGGCGGCATTTAATGCTAATAGGTTAGTTTGCTCAGCAATACCGCCAATCACTGACAGCACATTGTTGATTTTTTTAGATTGTTCGCTCAAGGATTGAATGCTGCTCGCCGCATTATTGATTTGCGCCATGAGTGCCGAAATTTCTTCTAAAGACGCATCGACGCAGCGCTGAGCATTGGCTACATCGCCAGTGGCAGCGTGAGTCGCTTCTGCCACTTGGGTGGTATTTTGCGCCACTTCGCTGGCGGTAGCTGACATTTCAGTAATAGCAGTAACTACTTGATCGGTTTCATTGTTATGGCTGATGAGTTGGTTCGACATCACTTTGGTTTGATCGTGAATCGCGTTGGCTGCGGTTTTAACTTTAGCGGTCGCGTTTGCCACATCGCCTATGATGGTTTGGAGTTTATCGACAAACAGGTTAAAGGATTGGCCTAGTTGTGCAATTTCATCTTCACCTTTCACAATAAGACGTTTGGTTAAATCGCCTTCGCCTTTGGCGATGTCGTTTAAATTGTCTGCCATATTTTTAATAGGCGCGACCATACGTTGGGCGGTGATCAGAATAACAGCGGCAGTCATCGCGGCGAGTAACAGCGCAATTAACAGAATGGCATAGGATTTTTCGATCATCTGCTCAGTGACAGTTGCACGATAATCCTCAACGACAGCGTCGATATCATCGATATAAGCGCCCGTGCCTAGCATCCAGTCAGTGCCAGGGATCATCATTGAGTAACCGATTTTTTCAATTTGCTCATTGGTATTCGGTTTTTGGAAATAGAAGGAGAAGTTACCGTCGCCCCTTTTAGCAGCATCGAGTAAACCAACAATGATTTTTGTGCCGCGGGGATCTGTCATATCAATTTTATTTTGCCCTTCGAGGTTGGGCATGACGGCATGGAACAGGTTTTTGCCTTGGGAGTCGTAAATAAAGAAGTAACCAGAACTGCCAAAACGGATATCACGGAGCGCTTGGTTCACATTGCCATTTTCTTTTAAAGACAACTGATATTGCACTATGCCGGCCGCAATTTCGGTGGCTTCTTTTATTTGGGTTTTACGTTCACCGATAAGCTTAGTTCTAAAGGTCGTGACTTCATCTGCAAGGGCGCTTTGTTCGACATAGTAAGAAACTGTCATGAGAATGCACAGGGTCAGGATTAACGGGAATAGTGATAACAGCAGTAATTTATTACGTAAACTGAAATTAGACATGCTTGACGACTCCATGATGAACATCCTTTTTATTGCAGGGCAGTATAGCTAATTTCCCATATTCTTAAGTGCTTAAGTTAACAAAAATATAATGTAAATGACAAAAAGCACGCTTTTTTCTTATGCCTCATGGGTTGGGTGCACCTTAAATTGGGCTACTTTCGTTGATCTTAATCAAGGCTCTCTGGGGGAAATGCGTCCACTATATTAGTTAAACTTGATGCAAATGGTGGCTAGAATTTTGCAAACCTTGAGCGGATATCTGATTTGCAGCGGACCAGTAGCAAAGCGACATAGCGGCAAAGGGTAAGGGCGGAACAGTGACGAATGAAAAGCTGATTTTAACGCTGAAAATCTGCATTAGTGTGGGTATTTGTCTTATTGCGCTGGGTATTTATCTGCATAACTTTAATGAAACCGTTGAGGCGATGGGCGTGCAAGGGATTATTATCAGCGCCATGTGTGTCGCCTTTGGCATGGCCTTGTCATTACCCACTAAGATGTATTTAACCTTTCTGTTGGTTAAGCGAGAGACTGAAAAACATCCATAATTTTTCTCGCACAGAGTGTCACTCTGCGACCGATTGGCTTACTTGGCCTTCCTGTTATTTAGTTTAAGCCCCAACTCAAACCCGCTACTCAACCCACTAAGCTCAGTCGCAAATGCCCTGATTGTGGTTTTTAACATAATTAACCCAAGACTAATGGGCCAAAAACACCGATAATTCACCCTTAATGACTCATTACCAATGACGCGACTTGGTCGATGGGCTGCTACAGACTCGCATATTTAGTGGAAATCATATTCAATGGAAATCAAAGTTAATTTTCTCGACAATCTTAGACTTGAAGCCAAGTTTGATGATTTTACCGTTACCGCCGATCAGCCGATCCGCTACAAAGGTGATGGTTCTGCTCCTAGTCCGTTTGATTATTTCTTAGCGTCGTCAGCCCTGTGTGCGGCCTATTTCGTGAAGGTGTATTGCAAAGCCCGCGATATTCCAACGGATAACATTAGACTGTCGCAGAACAATATTGTCGATCCAGAAGATCGCTATAACCAGATTTTCCAAATTCAGGTTGAATTGCCAGAAGATATTTCCGATAAAGATCGCGAAGGTATTTTTCGCTCGATTGACCGTTGTACGGTTAAAAAAGTGGTACAAACGGGCCCAGAATTTAAAATTGAAACCGTTGAGAACTTAGACGCAGACGCCAATGCTATGCTGATGGGCCAGCCTAATGGCGCATCGAGCACCTTTATTCTGGGTAAAGATCTGCCGCTGGAGCAGACCATTGCCAATATGACGGGCATGCTCGCCGAGCTTGGGATGAAGATTGAGATCTCATCATGGCGTAACATAGTGCCGAACGTGTGGTCACTGCATATTCGTGACGCCGCATCGCCCATGTGTTTTACCAATGGTAAAGGCGCGACCAAAGAAAGCGCACTGTGCTCGGCACTCGGCGAGTTTATTGAGCGGTTAAATAACAACTTTTTCTATAATGATCAATTCTTTGGTACTGAAATCGCTAATAGCGAATTTGTGCATTATCCCAATGAAAAGTGGTTTGCGTCAGAAGAAGACGATGCGCTGCCAGCGGGTATTCTCGATGACTATTGCTTAGAGATTTATAACCCAGACGACGAGCTGTGCGGCTCGCACTTGATTGATACTAACTCAGGTAATGTTAAGCGCGGTATTTGTGCGATTCCTTACACCCGTAAATCTGACGGTGAAACGGTTTACTTCCCGTCGAACCTGATTGAAAACCTGTTCTTAAGCAATGGCATGAGTGCGGGTAATAACCTGCAAGAAGCCCATGTGCAGTGCTTATCAGAGATTTTTGAGCGCGCTGTAAAACGCCAAATCATTGAGCAAGAAATTGTCCTGCCCGATGTGCCCATGTCTGTACTAGAAAAGTACCCAAGCATCCTCGCGGGCATTAAGGGTTTAGAAGAGCAGGGCTTCCCGGTTGTGGTCAAAGATGCCTCACTCGGCGGCCAGTTCCCAGTGATGTGCGTCACCCTGATGAACCCGAAAACTGGCGGTGTATTTGCCTCCTTTGGCGCGCACCCAAGCTTTGAAGTGGCGTTAGAGCGTAGCTTAACTGAATTGCTGCAAGGCCGTAGCTTTGAAGGCTTAAATGATGTGCCAAAACCGACCTTTAACAGCATGGCGGTTAGCGAGCCAGAAAACTTTGTTGAGCACTTTATTGATTCAACAGGAGTGATTTCATGGCGCTTCTTTAGCAGTAAATTTGATTATGAATTCTGCGAATGGGATTTTTCTGGCACCAGCGAAGAAGAAGCTGACGGCCTGTTTGGGATCTTAGAAGCGTTAGGTAAAGAGGTGTATATCGCTGAGTTTACCGATTTAGGCGCATCGGCGTGCCGTATTTTAGTACCTGATTATTCGGAGATTTATCCAGTTGATGATTTGATTTGGGATAATACCAACAAGGCGCTGGCGTACCGTGAAGATATTCTAAATCTGCATTCGTTAAGCACTAAGCAATTGGCTAATTTGGTCAATCGTTTAGAAGAAAGCCAACTCGATAACTACACGGATATTCGCACCTTAATCGGCATTGTATTTGATGAAAATACCGTTTGGGGTCAGCTCACGATTATCGAGCTTAAGATCCTGATTTATTTGGCACTTGGTGCACATGAAGACGCGATTGAGCTAGTCGGCGAGTTCCTGCAGTTTAACGACAATACCGTTAAACGCGGCCTGTTTTATCAAGCCATGAATGCTGTGCTAGAAGTGACTTTAGATGAAGAGTTAGAACTTGATGATTTTATCCATAACTTCACCCGTATGTTTGGTGAGGAAGTGATGGAGCAAGTGGTTGGCAGTGTTACAGGAAAAATACGTTTTAGCGGTTTAACTAAGACCAGCATGCAGCTCGAAGGTATTGAGCCGCATTTAAGATTGATTGAAAGCTATAAAAAACTGCATCAAGCCCGTAAAGCTGCGAAAGACGCGAATTAATTCTGTTATTTAGCATTAGCTTAATGTGTTTAAAAGCGAACCTTAGGGTTCGCTTTTTTGTTGGCTGCCTTTTGATGCGTGCTGCTTATGAGCACTTGTGGCTATCACTTATTAAGGGCGCTTGTTATTGCTATGTGTGGTTTGAAATGTTCAACCCAGCTCAGGCGGTATTTGAGATAACTCGATTTTTACCGTTACGTTTAGCTTGATACAAGGCGGCATCGGCCCGCTTAAGCGTGTCTTCATAGGAAGTATCCAATGCTTCTATACTGGCAACCCCGATACTTACTGTGGCAAATAAGTCTTTAACCGCATATTTTTGCAGTTCAGTGTAAAAGCAATCGCAGAGGTATTCTGCAAATTCAACCGCTTGCGAATGCTCGACACCGGGAAGGGCAATCACAAATTCATCACCACCAAAACGATACGCACTGTCAGTTTTTCTAAATTGAGTGCGACAGGTTTCGGCAACTGCGATGATAATTTGATCGCCAGCATAGTGACCTAGCTGATCATTGATGGACTTTAAGTGGTCTAAATCGAGGATCAAGATTGAGGTGGGCGTACGGTGGCGCTGAAAAGTGTCGAATTGAAAGGTTAAATCACGTTCTAAGCGGCGGCGATTATATAACCCTGTGAGCTGATCGGTATCGCTGAGCTGACGCAGTTGTAGTTCAAGCTCATGCCGCTTTGAAATATTACTGGCGACCCAGAGCACCACAGGTTCATCATTGACGAGAAAATCTAACGCCTGAATTCGCCCCTCAAACCAAATGGGTTTATCTGGGCCCGCATCGGGCAAGCCTTTGACATCTTTATTGCTAAGTTCATATTCCTCAATCAGTAATGTTCGGCTAGCCAAGGCTTGCTCAATAATGCCTAAGAAGTAATTTGTTTTATTGGGGTTTAATACATCGGTAAGGTACAAGCCGACTAAGCCACTGCCATCGTGGTAATAACGCCCATCTTTACCACCAAATACTGCCACGTACCGACCACTTTTTGACAATATTAAGGCAGGGTCTGGCAGTGCATCTAGGACTAACGCCATCTGTTCAATATTGATCATCAATTAACATCCCTGTGGAAAGTCATTCAACCCGAGTTTAGGTCTGCAAGTCTTCATTATGAGCCGCTCTCTGGAACTTTAGCTAATGGATACTGCTAACTCTTTATAATCTAGCCGCTTTGGGTTTGAACAACAAATCATTACGGCACGGCGTACAATTTATTTGTCGTCATGATTTTGCCAAGTCACTCACGCGATTGATACCACAAAGCCATTACTCGTACTTTGCCTATCATAATGACTCTTAAGTGACGTTTTGCTTTGGCGTGTGTGCTCATGTTCAAAAAGCTCAATTATGGCGCTTAGTGGGCAGATGATTTTCGAGTAGACTTAGAAGCTCAATTGCGGTTTTAATTTTATCCAGGGATTTATCATGCACACTGCCGATGATTTTATTGAACATTTAGCGCTAGAACAGCATGTTGAGGGCGGCTATTACCGCTCATCCTATCGTTCTGAAACGCCGTTTGATCAGACTCGGGCATTATGGAGCAGTATCTATTTTTTACTGCGCACGGGGGAGGTTTCCCACTTTCACCGACTAACCGCCGATGAAATGTGGTACTTCCATGCAGGGCAATCGCTCACCATTTATATGATTGACCCTGATGGCGTGTTAACCACGGCGCAATTAGGGCTTAATTTAGCGGCGGGTGAGCGACCACAGTTTTTAGTCCCTAAGGGCTGTATCTTTGGTTCAGCCATGAATCAACCCGGTTTTTCGCTCGTGGGCTGCATGGTGTCCCCCGGTTTTACCTTCGATGATTTCGAGCTATTTAGCCAAAAAACGTTACTAGCCCACTATCCACAGCACAGCGAAATCATCAAACGTCTGAGCCGCTAGTGGTGTAAAAAAGCGCGTCCATTAGTGCGTGAATTAACCCATTAATGAGTGAGAGTTCGATTCGGTCGAAATTGCATCATTCTGCTAATTCGGCGCTACTCAGTGTCGTTAAATTTGGCTCAATAGTAAGATATCCCCGCGACAAGGCTTGTCTATTGGCGTTTAACCACGTAAAACAGGCTTTTTGGCGTATCTCTATGTACCAAGTGTTAGGAGTAATTGAATTTGGAACACTTAGTGTGGGAGCTCGATCCTGTATTAATCTCGTTTATGGGACTAAAAATACATTGGTATGGAGTTTTGTTTGCTGTTGCCATCACTGCCGGTTTTCAGGTGATGAAGCGGATTTATATCAAGGAAAATCTCGATGTCGAGTCCCTTGATAATCTGCTGATTTATTGTGTGGTTGGCATCATAGTGGGCGCGCGTTTGGCCCATTGTATTTTTTATGATCCGGCTTATTACTTTGCCCATCCGCTGAAGATTTTGGCGATTTGGGAAGGTGGGCTCGCCAGCCACGGTGGAGGTTTAGGGGCGATTCTGGCGCTGTATTATTACCAACGCAAAGTGAAGCTGCCCTTCCTGTTTTTGTTGGATAGACTCGCGATCGCCACCGCCATTTTTGGCTTTTTTGTGCGTATGGCGAACTTTGCCAACTCAGAGATTTTAGGCGATCCAACGACTCAACCTTGGGGCATTATATTTGCACGTGTTGATATGTTGCCAAGGCATCCGGCGCAGCTTTATGAGGCTTTTGCCTATTTGGCTATCTTTGTCGTGCTTTATGCTCTGTATCAATTTACGAAGATTAAACAAAGGCATGGCGCGATTTTTGGCCTGTTTCTGGTGTCGGTGTTTAGTGCGCGAATTGCGATTGAATCGATTAAAGTCAGCCAAGCGGCTTACTCTGAATCTGTGCTAAGTGCGGGACAACTGCTCAGCTTACCGTTTTTAGCCGTAGGTATAGTCTTGTTGTTTTTGGCGTATCGGAAAAAAGCCGTTTAAGTCAGAATATCAAACGGTTTAAAAAGGCTTTCTATCTAGATAGAAAGCCTTTTTTTATGTAGGAATTCACTATCAAAGATGGCGTTAAGCACTCTTCACTATATTGCTCACTTGCACCATAGCATCCCGAGCGGAACGGCTCACTCCCGAGAGTTGAAAGAAGCCATGGATCACCCCAAGATAGCGGCGGCAGTGGGCATTGACGCCAGCCTCTAATAGATGCCTAAATAGCTGTTCTCCTTCATCGACGAGCGGATCAAATTCAGCTGTGATGATATGGGTTTCGGGCAGTCCTGCTAGGTCAGTGCTTCGCAGCGGGCTGGCTTCGGCATCGGTTCTGGGGTGCCAATCTAGATACAGATCAAATCCAGTGAGCAAGGTGTCGCGGGTAATAATATATTTCTCGCCATTGTCGCTATAGCTTTGGCTTTTAGCGGTGGCATCGAGCATTGGATAGATAAGTACTTGTTTTTGTGGCAACCATTGCCCTTTGGCTTTTAAACGTAGGCAAGTGACTAGGGCTAAATGGCCGCCGGCGCTGTCGCCCATCAGGGTGATATTGGTGTTATCGCCACCCCATTGTTGGCAATGCTCATAAATGACCTCGGCGGCATGGCAGGCATCGTCGTGGGCGGCGGGATAAACATGTTCTGGGGCGAGGCGATAGCGAACGGCAATCACCAGTGCGCCAGCATCATTGGCGAGTTTACGCAGTTGTTGATTGTGGGTTTCAACGCCGCCACTGACAAAACAGCCGCCATGGTAGTAAATGACAACGGGTAAATCGTTTACTGCCGAAGGTTTGAACAGGGTCAATTCTGCGCCATCGATAGAAACTGCGCGCACCTCGAACACCTCTTCCGCTTCACCTGCGAGTACCGTGCTGGCGATATAACCTTGTCTACGTTGCTCAATGGTCTGCTCTCGCACCGATGGACAACCCGCCGCGATAAACTCGCTAACCAATTGTTTAATTCCCTCTTCTAAATAGAGTTGGCTCATTTAATACTCCCTCAATGTTCAGTGCGCTCGGCTGTTCTGTAATGGGCAGAGTTTATCGGCAGCTTAACGGAATTGGTAGCCAAGATTAATGCTCAGCTATGAGCTTTGTTATGGGCTTATCATGATGGCGGAAATTAACTTTGGCATTAACTCAGTAATGAATACGGTTGCAGCCAGCATCTTTTTCACGATCACAGATTGAGTTGTAGTGTGTCATGTAAGAAAATTACCAACTAAATTGACTGACAGGCTTTATGCGCTTAAATTTCCGCCTGATTGTGTGTTAGTTAGCACTAGGTTGTCTATTTGTGAAAGTTGCTTTCAGTCTCTTGGCTAAAATATAGGTTGCCAAGATACCGTTTGAGCGACACATTGAGCCAGCGCTCACATCGTTATCCGTACTCTATTTGCAGGAATTCTCCGTGGCTAAAGCACCCAAAACATTGCAACAACGTATGAGCATAGTCGCCCTCACTTGGCCGATTTTTGTCGAGACCTTGCTGCAATCACTGCTTGGGATCAGCGACATTTTTATGCTCAGCCATTATTCCGATAACGCGGTAGCGGCAGTGGGACTCACGACTCAGCTGATGTTCTTCATGATGGTTATGTCCATGATGGTGAGCACAGGCGCGAGCATCTTGATTAGCCAGAACAATGGCGCAGGCCAGTCGCAACAGGCGGTTGATATCGGGGTGGCAAGTGTCGCATTGAGCTTAGGACTCGCCTTGATCATGGGCGCCTCTATGTTCTTTGGTGCTAAGGGGATTATCGGCCTGTTTGCGCTTGAACACGATGTGGCTGGCTTTGGATATGACTACTTAGTGATTTGCGGCAGCTTAAGCATTGGCTTGGTCATGAACATCGCTTTTGCTGCGATTTTAAGAAGTTACGGCTTTACCCGCTCGGCCATGTTAGTTACCTCAAGCACAGGCTTGATGAACGTCATCGGTAATTATATTGCCCTGTATTCTCCCTTTGGCTTGCCTGTTTATGGGGTAACAGGGGTGGCAATTTCCACCGTCACCAGTCAGATCATCGGCGCGTGTATCATGCTGATGGTGATCCGGCACAAGCAAATTCCGCTGCCACTGCAACGACTTAAGTTACTGCCGCGCAGCACTTATTGGAGCGTGATGCGTATCGGTCTGCTCAACGCTGGCGAGATGCTGTCTTACAATGTAGCGCAGATGACCATCATCTATTTTATCAGTCAGATGGGGACGTTATCGCTTACGGCTTATACCTATGGGCTAAACATCAGCCGGTTTATTTATTGTTTTGCGGTGGCGCTCGGGCAGGCGACGCAAATTCAGACCGGATACTATGTCGGCAAACAATGGTTCGATGAAATCACCACTCGGGTGCAGCGTTACTGTCTAGTGGGCTTTATGGTTTCCCTTGGTATCGTCTTAGTATTCTACTGGCAGCGATTCATTATTGTTGGCTGGCTAAGTGAGAACGAAGAAGTCATTCAACTGACGGCGTTATTGCTTACAGGTTCAATCGCGCTCGAAACGGGGCGGGTGTTTAATCTGGTGATTATTTCGGCATTAAAAGGCGCGGGTGATGTGGCGTTCCCTGTGCGGGTTGGCCTCTTTAGCATGTGGGGCATTGGCGTGCTATTGGCATGGTTCTTTGGCTTGCATTTAGGTTACGGCGTGCTTGCAGCATGGCTTGCCGTTGCGGCAGATGAATGGATCCGCGGCCTGATTATGGTGTATCGCTGGCGCTCGTGCCGCTGGCAGCGTTTTACTCGAATACCGCCTGCGACTGCAGTGTAGTTTTGGTGAGATGAATGGGAAGCGCAGCAAATATTGGCCGCGCTTTTTGCTCGATAAGCTTAACTTTGCTGTTGCAGCAGAGTACGGCACAGCTTAATAAAGTCCGATGAAGTGACGATACCGAGTACCTTTTTATCAACATCGACAACGGGCAAGCAGCCGAGTTTGTTTTCGATAAAATATTCCACCACCACAGTTAAGGGCTCGTCGGCGGTAAGATGCTGAAAGTCTTGGTCCATCACGGTTGTGATCGGCGTGTATCGCTCCTTACGATCGAGCGCGCCTTGGCCGTATTTATTCAACATAGTCATCACGCTGGCGATCATCTTTTTATGGGTGAGTACGCCAACGAGGGTGCCATCAATTTCAGAAATCACAGGTAAGTGGCGTACGCCACGGGTTTGCATCAGATGGTGGGCATCTTTTAAACTGGCGCCATCGCTGATGCAGATGACTTGATCACTCATAATATCGCTGACTTTCATTGTTAAATTCCTTTTCTTGCCATTCTTAGGCGTGCATTTCACACGCTGCGTTAGCCTGCACCGATGTTAGCAGCTTCTCTGTAAGCTACGCCAGTCCTGCACAAATAAAGTACGCTATCCAGTATAAGTGTTTGAATTGATAGATATCATAAAAGGCTGACAAAGATGTCACAAATATGTAACAGTGATATCTCACAATCGTGGTCTTATTAGACCTCATACCAGTGAAGCCTTTTCTAACAAGGAATAATAATAATGAATCGTACCGTAACTCGTCGTGATTTTTTGGCTATGTCGGCCAAAGGTGTTGGTGTTGCTGTGATCTCTTACGGCTTGATGGGCTGTAGTGATAGTAATGATGATAATTCTGTACCCGCGCAATTTTTACATGGGATTGCCAGTGGCGATCCGGCAGTCGATGCTGTGATCCTCTGGACCCGTGTCACGCCTGAGTCTGAGGGCGATGTAAAAGTGAGTTGGCAAGTGGCAAGCGATGCGGCCTTTAGTCAATTAGTGACCACAGGTGAGACTGTCACTAATGCGAGCCGTGACTACACGGTTAAGATTGATGCCCGTGGTTTACGTGCCGGGCAAACCTACTTTTATCGCTTTATGACGGGTGATAAAACCTCTATTGTGGGTAAAACCCGCACTCTGCCTGAGGGTGACGTAAGCTCAGTCAAATTAGCCGTGATGTCCTGTGCTAACTTTCCTGCCGGTTATTTTAACGTCTATGAGTTAGCGGCGGCGCAGGATGATTTAGATGCTGTGGTGCATTTAGGCGATTACATCTATGAATATGCCCGCGGTGGTTATGCCAGTGAGCATGCTGCCGAATTGGGCCGTGAAGTGTTACCCGCCAATGAGTTGCTGACGTTGAGTGATTACCGCACTCGCCATGGTCAGTACCATACCGATGCGAGTCTGCAAAAGTTACACGCGAAAGTGCCTTTTATTACAGTGTGGGATGATCATGAAGTGGCCAATGATACTTGGCGTGATAGTGCCGAGAATCACAACGAAGGCGAAGGGGATTTTGCCGTTCGTAAAGAAGCGGCACTACAAGCTTATTTCGAGTGGTTGCCGATTCGCCCATGGCGTGAAGGGAACCATGAAGAGATTTACCGCAGCTTCAGTTACGGCAATCTCGTCGATCTGCATATGCTGGATACTCGCGTATTAGCCCGTGATAAACAGCTCGATTATGCCGATTATATGGACCCTACCACGGGCTCGTTTGCGGGTGAGCGTTTCCTTGCCGATGTCACTTCGACCACTCGCACTATGCTGGGGTTGACGCAATTATTATGGCTGCAGGGCACATTGCTACAGTCGACAGGCAAGTGGCAAGTACTAGGACAGCAGGTATTAATGGGTAAGATGTCATTGCCTGCGGCGATTGCCACTCAGCAGATGAGCATTCCTCAATTTGCCATGTTAGGGGCTTTAGCTAAGTTAGCGGCCCGTGCGGCGGCAAATGATCCCACGCTTACTGCCCAAGAGTTGCAATATCTTCAAGCCAATCAAGTCTTACTCACGCCAGAAGTTATCGGACTGCTGCAATTACCTGCAATCCCGTACAACTTAGATGCTTGGGATGGTTATGCCTATGAGCGTGAAGTGATTTTAGGTACGGCTAAATCGAAAAATCTCAACCTAGTTGTGATCGCGGGTGACACCCATAATGCATGGGCAAACGAGCTTAAAGACGTGCAAGGCGATACTGTGGGTGTTGAGTTTGCGACTAGCTCAGTATCATCGCCAGGCCTTGAATATTACTTGAATCTGCCAGCGGAACAGATCCCCGCGACCGAGGCGGCAATCGTCGAGTTAGTGCCAGATCTTAAGTACGCTAACTTAAAAGACCGAGGCTTTATGACGCTCACCTTTACCGCTGATGAGGTGCGCAGCGACTGGCATTATGTGGATACCATTTTGTCGAAGGATTTCCAAGTCGCAACGGCCCGTGGTTATAGCGCTAAGACAAAAGTAGGCGAGCATGTGATTACGCCTATCGTTTAATGCGGTATTGTTCGCTTGTTTATCGGCCACCTTAGGGTGGCCTTTTTGTTGCTTTTGGCTTTAAAAGGCAAAATAAATGTCTGTTGTCACGCAAGTTCTTACTATTACTGCAGCACATCGCATTTTTTTGGTATAAAATTCGCTCCCAAAATTCGGCGGCTGCCTACACTTGCTAAGGCAAAGCTGTTCTAGTGTTTTGGGAACCTTTACCCGCCGAACAGACCTTACAGGGGTCATAAGCTTTAACGACCTAAGAATAAAATCAATGTGATGGGGACTGTGTCATGTCAGAAAAGTATTTTGTTACCGCGCAGCAATTGCTGGAAGATTCATTTTTATTAGCTTCGCAAGTGTATGAGAGTGGCTTTCGTCCGCAATTTATCGTGGGTATTTGGCGTGGTGGTGCTCCAATCGGGATCGCGGTACAGGAGTTTTTCGATTTTAAACAAGTTGAAACCGATCACATTGCCGTGCGTACCTCTTCTTATTATGGGATTGGCACCGACAAACAAAGCAAAGAAATCAAAGTGCATGGCCTGCATTACATCGTTGAAAATGCGAACGCGAGTGACGGTTTGTTGATTGTGGATGACGTGTTTGACTCTGGCCGTAGTATTCATGCATTAAAAGAAAAACTCAGCCAACTGATGCGCCTAAATATGCCAACCGATATCCGTATCGCTTGCCCTTATTACAAGCCAAAAAATACCGCAGTGCCTTTAAAACCCGACTATTACATTCATGCCTCTGAAGACTGGTTAGTTTTCCCGCACGAAGTCACAGGTTTAACGCCTGAAGAAATTGCCGAAGGTAAGGGCGATTTAAAGAATATCCAGCACCTGTTTAAATAGCTCGCGGCGAGATATAGATTATTTTCGCAATAAAAAAATGCGTTAACGATGAATCGTTAACGCATTTTTTTTTCTATATCGATGACTTATAAATCCATACAGTTAGCATAGTAAGTCACTGTGGCGGGCCAGTCGGAGAACACTCCAATCACGCCAACATCTTTCGCCAGTACATCAAGTAATTTAAAGGTATCGCCTTCGTTATCTATCGCTTCGGTAATGCTTTGATAGTAAAAGCCGCCGCCATTTTTTAATAAACCAGAACGTTCTAGCGACCAAGTGATGATCTTAAGCCCAGCGCCTTTAGCGGCCTTAGCGTATTCCGAAGGAATGATTTTCTTATCCGCATCTAAGGCGACTAATACCCAGAGTGGCGGCGCAATAATTTCGACGCCTTGGGTCTTTAAATCCGCCATTGATGGTGACCAAGTGGCAGAGTTCTGCGGATCAAAGGCGCTGTTATAATCGTATCTGTCATCGAGAAACACGGCTTGCTTCGCAAATTCAGGTGCGTTGGCGACCCAATATTTGATGTCATCCAAAATAAATGACTGGGGGAATACTTGCGAAGCATCGACGCCCGCCGCCGTGTATTCATCCAACATTTTTTGCGTGTAATCCTGCTGAGTAAAACCATCGAAAGGCATAGATACGCTGGCCGCTTTTAGCTCAGGCGTCATTTTCACGCCGGCTTTTTTAAACATTTCAATACTTTCAGCGTGGGTCATCAAGGTGCCATTGCCAGCATAAAGATCGGTGCGCCAGCTTGGGGTGCCATTGATGAATTCGGCCGCAGTGGTCGCTTTCGGATTGTTGCCTTCCATCTTACCCTTGAGAGTTTTAAATTCGGCAAGGGTGATATCGCTAGTGCAACAGGTTGCCGATGCGCTGACGCCATTGGCGGCATCAGCAGGAGTGAATGTGCTTGAACATTTATTGGCAAGTTCGGGTATGGCTAAAATGTTGGTCGTGCTGGCAAGATCGCACTGTGAGTGGCGGCAAACTAAAACTTTATCGGCGGTGAAGGTGACATCACACTCGACTATGCCTGCGCCAGAATCGATAGCCGCTTGGTAGGATTCCTTTGTATGCTCAGGGAATTTCATTGGCGCGCCACGGTGACCTATGGAAAATTCGCTGCGATAAAAATTGTCAGTGGTGCATTGTTCTAAGCGGGTTTTAAGTGTGCTGTCTTGCATCTGACGTACGAGGAATAAGGGTCTTTCTCCCACTTGAGCAGGAACGGGTTTGCTGGTGGGTGGCGTGACTGCGGCGTTATCATCGTCATTATTGCAACCGGCTAATAAAGCGCTCGTGGCAATTAACAGGACGAGTGAGAGCGACGAAATAGGGCGTAGTTTCATCAGATTTACCTATGAGTAATGATGTAAATTATTAATATTAATCAGAAACTCTAAAGTGTTAATGTGACTGAAAAAGCCTATTTGTATGACATAAACAAGAATATATACCGTTTGCACGACTATTATCTAAGGCACGCTAGCTTGCGATAAACTGCCTTAGACAGAGGACGGTCGGGATATATGCACAGTGTTGCTTTAGAGGTGAGCATTGACTCCACTGAGCGAGTCGATGAAACTGGCATGAATATTTTCATCTGGGCGATCTTTCTGGGCCGAAATCAAGTACACTGCGCTCCTTTTGTTTTATGATGAGCGTTTGGTTCGCTTGATAAGACAAACGTGACAAGCATCATTTAGGAAATAGAGCAGAATGAGCAAGGGCAAAAAATACGATTTTCGCGTGACACAGGGCGACAACGGTTGGAAAACTGAAATCACTCGTCGCATGACATCAACTAAAACAGTTGTGTCTAAGAGCCACGATGGCTTTGCGACTGAAGCCGAAGCGCAAGCTTGGGGCTTAACTGAATTACAAGTGTTTTTAGGCACGTTAACTGAGCGCAATAAACGTCGTTCAGAGAAACAAGCTAAAGCAAAATTAGCCGCTGCATTAGCGGCTGAAGCGGCAACTGATGCCGAAGATCTTGATGAAGATGATTTCGACGAAGAGTAACACTCATTCGTTTAACCTTGTCTTATCAAGCCAGTGTGACTATTAGGGCGCGCATAACGCGTTCTGAAACGTCACTCTGGCGATGAACAGCAAAAGGCAGATCTTAAGATCTGCCTTTTGTGATTTTGTCGCTCGCGAAACTGTGCATATCAATTCATTTCATCTTATTTCCTCGTTTATCTTCATACACTCTGTTCGGCTGGACTGATCTACTGATGCTGTCATTAGCTTGTTTTTATCGCATTTAGCCGGGATTACGTACTCTATACCATTAATAATTAACGATAACTATTATCATTTGATTTACTTAGATGCTGCTCTGTGCTCATATGTAAGGAATTCGAACGCACGTTTAACTTTATCAAGGTAAGGGAACTCCTATGAAACTACTTCAATCCAGTTTATTGCTGTGTTTGTCGGCTTCGGCAACCCTGAGTTATGGCCAAGCCTTAGATGGAGAGGCGTTACGCTTACTACAAGCGTCGCTAAAGGATTCGACTTTGGATGCACAAGTGCAGTTAACCAATACTAAACGGGCATTGGCGTTAGATTTAAGCCATCAATATGCGCAGCTCGCGCCTATCTTACAGACTGAAATAAACCAGTATCAGTTGGCAGTAAATGCCGATGACATTCTGTCTCTGCATAGGCTCAATGATAATGTGATCACCCAAGCCGATGCATCAATTCGCCGAGTGAAGGGCTTAAGTGCCAAAGCGGATTCTCTGGTGCAAGTGCGTCTAGCGGATGAAGCCATGTTAACCCCATGGCAGCAAGGTGAGTCTCCTTTATTTGCCTATGAGCCCGATGGTGACGAGAGTCAGTGGGATTATATTGAAGCCTTTGATATTCATGGGAAAGTGCATCAATTAGACGTGTATAACCTACCGCAGCAGCCAGTGTTTGTGGTTGGCATCGATAGCAAAAAAGCCTTTGTGGCTGGCTTAGAGGTGATGCGGGCGACATTTGCCGAGGCGCAGTCAGCGAAAAAAGAGGGCGCGCTACTGAGTCGTGCGCAAACACAGGCGGTAGCTGAAAAGCCGATTTCAACCACAGTGATCAAACAAATATCCTTGAAGGATGACCATGAGCCGTGGATTTCTGGTCGTGCCGAAATTTACGGCATAGTGACTGGGGTTGACCCGAGCCGTGAAGAACCTGTGCTCGATATCGTCGAAATGCCCTATTTAGATTATGCGGATACGACCTATTATCCGAATCAAATCATCATACATTGGGAGCGTTATCGTTGGGCGGCTGCGGACATGATCTTAATGGAGCATGACGATGGTACTAACTATAAAGTGTTGGCCACTAAGCTGTTGGAAGCGGCGGAGCAGATCTTAAAGTCGATCCCCGATCCTGAAGCTCAGGGTTATGCGCTGATCCCGCAAATTACCAATGGTATTTTAAGTGTGATGCCGGATGCTTGGTTCACCAATGACGATGACTTTGTCGACGTGTATTACACTTTACAGGAAGGGGTTGAATATCCTAACTTGAACGGCGCTAACGGTAATGCGATGACGAGCTTTGCGCCATTAGTCATCCAACCAAGACCATGATGAATTAGTGCGGCTAAATGCAATGGCTGAAATGTAAAAGCGGATCCTAAGATCCGCTTTTTTGTTTTTATCACTTAACGTTAGGCTAAGCCATTCACCTTAAGCTTTTAACTTGAAACTGCCTTGCATAATCGCCCAGTGACCTGGGAAGCTGCAGAAGAATTGGTAGGCTTCGGTGGCGCTCATACCGGCAGTGCTAAAGGTGATAGATGTTGATTCGCCGCCGCCCACTAATGGCGTGTGAGCGATAACGCGTGTATCACCCGCTTTAACATAGGCTGCATCAGGACCGGCACTCATACCTTCAGTCGCGACGGCTGACATATCGGCTGCCTTAGTTAATACCCAGTTATGGCCCATCGCTGCTTTTGGCAAAGTGCCTGTGTGGGTTAAGGTTAAGGTCACTTCTTTACAGCTTGCAGGTACTGACAGCTCTTTAGTGTCAAATTGCATTGCATCAGTGGCGGCAATTTTCAGTTCACATTCGTTGGCACTCGCTTGGCTAGCGAATAATAATCCTAGGCCGATTAGGCTAGTGCTGGTCACGTTACGTAAAGCTGTGCTTTTTGCTTTCATCTGGTACTTCCTTAGTTGAACAAGGGTAGCCGAGTCCTTTTGACTCGGACATGCGCCTACCAGAATAAGCAATCTTCATTAAATGGGAATGAAATCAGCGTGTAAATTATGTATATCCAACTTTCGTTCGAAAACTGCACTGCCTAGAACGGCAAGATCCGGTAGCGGAAAAATGGCTAGCGGTAAGCACAGGCGAGCGAGTACTGAGCTGGAACCAACTAAATACTCGCGGATTATCATTAATGGATCTGATTTATAGCTCTGATTTATAAGTGATAATTTAGATGAGCGGACTCTGGGCGTCTAACTCAAAGTCGCTTACTTTTTTTAGTACGAAAGCTCCTGTCGATAGGGAATAGCACGTTGTGCGCCTTGGCGAGTCACTGTAATGGCACTGGCCGCATTGGCAAATCCCACGGCGGCAGCAATTGACATACCTTCGCTCAAGCCGACGACTAGGGCGCCGTTGAAGGTATCCCCTGCAGCGACTGTGTCTATGGCTTGCACTTCAAGTGCGGGCACTAGCCCGGTAAAACCTGGGCTGCTGATATATGCGCCGCGACTGCCTAAAGTGATCACTACAATTCCTACACCTTGCTGGTGGAGGAGCTGCGCAGCCATTTGAGCAGCATCGAGATGGTTAATTTCAACGCCAGTTAAAGCTTCTGCTTCAGTCTCATTAGGCGTAATCACATCAACCCATTTGAGTACATCGTGGCCAAGGGCGGTCGCTGGGGCGGGATTTAATACCGTAGTCACGCCAAAGGTTTTTGCCATTTGTAATGCCTTTGCCACTGTGGCAGCAGGCGTTTCTAGTTGAATTAAAAGGAATTGAGCACGGGAAAACAGAGCATAGTGATTTTCTAAATCATCGGGTGAAAGAGTGGCGTTGGCTCCCGCAGCAACACCTATGGTGTTTTCACCGTTGTCACCGATAAAAATCATCGCTGTGCCTGTACTCTGCTCCGCTATCTGGCTAATACCTTCTGTACTGATGCCATCTTTAATCCAGCTTTGACGCATATCATCGCCGATACTGTCTTGGCCGAGGTGGCAGAT
Organism: Shewanella hafniensis; assembly: GCF_019655335.1. GTDB lineage: Bacteria > Pseudomonadota > Gammaproteobacteria > Enterobacterales > Shewanellaceae > Shewanella > Shewanella hafniensis. The sequence goes on along the minus strand of NZ_BPFD01000022.1, from coordinate 33,489 downwards.
AAAGTCAGTGCGGGTGCCTGATTTAGCTAAACGCGCGCAGGCGACCGCTTGGTTGGCTCCTTTACCTCCCTGTTCGAGTCGATAGTCTCGGCTCATCAAGGTTTGCCCTGCTGCGGGCAGGTACTCAAATTTCATCACATGGTCGGCATTCGCACTGCCGATAACGAGTATCTGGCTCATAGAAAACTCACTGTTATTTTCATCTGCGATTGAGATAAGTTGGATCATAGACACGTAAACTGTCTACCAGTAAATCGACAAAACCGAGTCTGTCGAGCCCAAACAGCACAGTCGCATTGGCGGGTTTGCCAGTGAGTTGATAGCGATCAACTACTGTCATGCCTAAGGTCAGCTCGCTTTGGGTTTCAATCCCGACCCAACAATCTTGTGCTTCAAACAGTTCAGGTTTGAGCAACCAAGCGATAGTGCAGGGGTCGTGCAGAGGTGCACCAATAAAGCCCCATTTAGGATCTCTGTGGTAAATCATAAAGAAATCCAATAACTCGGCGACGCACTGAGCAATTGGATTTGGGATGGCGCGAATCCGTTCTATGTCTGCATCCATGATTTGCGCTTGATGGGTCACATCGAGCCCGCACATAGTGATGGGAATACCTGACTTAAAGACAATATCGGCGGCTTCGGGATCGACAAAAATATTAAACTCGGCGGCAGGCGTCCAATTGCCGACACCGGCTGCGCCGCCCATCAGCACAATACGCTCGATTTTAGGGTGTAGCTCGCTGTGACTCGCCAGTAAAAGGGCGATGTTAGTCAGCGGCCCAGTAGGCACTAAAGTCACTGGCTGAGAGCTTTGGCGGATTTGCTGCGCCATCAGTTCAACGGCTGTTATGGCTTGTGGACTGAAGCTCGGTTCGGGTAATGCTGGGCCATCGAGGCCAGTCTCGCCGTGAACATTGTCGGCGATAATCAGTTCACGTGTTAGCGGTTTAGTGGCACCGCCTGCGACTGGGATATCACCACGGTTTAACAGGGTTAAGATCCGCAGGGCGTTGTTGAGGGTTTTATCTGGGGTTTGATTGCCAGCGCTAGTCGTGACGGCAAGGGGAACGAGGTTTGGGTGAGCTAAGGCTAAGATCAGCGCGATAGCATCGTCATGGCCGGGATCGCAATCAAGAATGATGTGACGAGTCATACTGTTACTCCTTTAAACAGCGGTACTGGATGCTTAGAATAGCATGCCATAAGTTAGGCGCTAGCCTGTGTAGGGCACTTGCAGAGTAAACTGTGAGCATTTTCGTCTTTTTATCAACAAGCTGCTAGAATTCTGCCCATTTTTGACATTAGGCGATGTTAGGTTATTTCATCTTCGCTCTGTCTGCTGCACAACATTGAATGACATCTCCAAGCAAATACAAGGAAATAAGTAATGCTCACTCATCGAATCACTTGGCCTAAGGCTTTACTCGCGGGCATGGTTGCCATGCAGATCTCTGGCTGTAGCGAGCCTCAACCTATGGCCATAGTGGAAAGTAATAACGAGTCATTGCTGCAGTTTGATAACGGTAAACTCATCCAATTTAAGGAAAAACCGAGTCCGCAGTATCGTCATATTCCCTGTGATTTACCCGCAGTAAATACCGTTATAACAAATGATATGGCAGTGGCTGCTATCACCCCCAATGGTGATGTGGTCACTTGGGGTAATAGCTTTAGTGGCGGCGATAGTCGCGAAGTGACTGCGGAGCTTAAACAGGTTAAACAAGTCGTGCCTGTAAAGGAGGGGTTTGCCGCCCTGCGTGAAGATGGCACTGTGGTGTATTGGGGGCGAGCGGGGAAATTGAGCCTCGACAAAGTCCTGCAAAGTCGAATGACAAACATCACTAAACTCTATGCTAATCGTGAGGCGGTAGCCGCACTCGATGCCAATGGGAAAGTGCACACTTGGGGTTATGGTCCCGAAGGCGGCAATAGCCAACATGTACAGGATAAACTGTTTGATGTCGTGGATATTTTTGCTGAAGGACGAAGTTTTACTGCTCTTAAAAAAGACGGAAGCACTGTGATTTGGGGGCAAGTTGAACGGTCAACCAATATGAAAAGGCTGCTGCCACAGTTAATGGATGTTGTGAGTGTTGAATATACCCAAGGAACTTATGCAGCTCTAAAAAAGGATGGCAGCGTCGTGACTTGGGGGCAGAGTAGTGATGTTTATTCTATTCGCAGTGCGCTACTGGATGTTGCGAGTATTACGTCAAATAGCTGTGCTTTTGCAATCTTAAGTCCAACGGGTGAGGCGCACTTTTGGGGCAATGAGACGAACTGTGGTATCGATTGGCTCAAACAAACGGATATTAAAGGCGTGAACAGTATTGTCAGTGTTGGCACGGGATTTTTGTTGCTGCGTGACAATGCCGTACCGCAAATCCTGGTCGATGATAGTGACTACGCCTATCTATATGGTTTTCACTATGCTCAAGATATTCTCAATCGGTATTGGCAGGAGGGAAGCAAGATCACCCTAGGTTCGGCATCATTTGTATTTACCCGTCCTGACGGCAAAGTCGTGCCAGTAGGTTATAGGGCTAACCTAGAAAATGTTGAGAAGCTCATAGCGCGTATTCCACGATTAACTTGGTTAGCGAGGGCGGGTGAGGGGTATGTCGGGATCAGTGAAAAGGGGGAATGGGTCTCTTGGTCGATGAATAACGAGATGTTCGCTAAATCTTCGGTACCGCCTGCCGATTCGTTGGTGATAAAGCCGCTGGATTTTACCCCTGTTGCCCAATGCGAAACGCCAGAGCAAAGACAGGTGATTCTGAGTCAGGAAAGGCCTAAACCTGAAGTAAAAATGTGGTTATTTAGCGAATAGCACTAACCTTTTTACCGTTACTGTGCAGATAAACGGAATATTTCCCTGTTATTCAAGTCGTGATAGTGATTATTTCTTTTAAAGTGGCAGTTAATATAACTTTTTGACTGTTTTCAGCGAAGGTTCTTCGTTAGAATGCTGGGTGTTTTCTGTTCAATTTCATGATGTCGTATTAATTATAAGTGCGATACAAGGATGATAAGTATGAAATTAGCATTGTGTTCACCTATTGGATTGTTTCAAGGTGCCAGTGTGTTGTTACTCTGCAGCTTAATTGGCTCAGAGCCAGTTCAAGCCACATTAGATATAGCTCGGAGCGAAAGCGGCGCTGCTCATACCCATGTATTGCCGGTATTTGGTCAGCAATTAGGGTTCAATCTGCCTGCGGGCTGGAAGCAGGCTTATCATGAGGAGCAAGCAGGCATGTTTATGGCAGAATATGTGCCTGAGCAGGAAGCATTAACCCAGTGGAGTGCGCTATTTTGCGTGCAGGGCTTTAAGGATATGGCCGAGAGTATTAGCCCAGAGCGTTTTTTAGATGCGATGGCCCAGATCTATAAATCGACCTGTGACGGCGAAGTGGTGTACCAGAAGCTCGGCGACACTGAAGTTGATGGACACGAGGGATTTAAGGCTATTTTAGGCTGTACAGCCATGCCCAATATCCACAATGCCACGCAAGTGAATCCCAAAGCCTATGCTTCGATTCCTCAAGGGGAAATTGGCTACTATACGGTTGTCAGTGGCAATAAAGATTTGTATCTACTGCATAAGTCGATGCGAGGTGCCGTTTTTTCTGTCGATAAACCACCACTGCAGGCAGATAATAGCCAAGATTTTATCTCCGCTTTAGTCCCATTCTCCTTGAAGTAGACTTTAGACGTTCGCTTGAGTTTGATGGACTTTCATCCGTATAGACGTCTATAATGCGCGCGCTCAGGCTCTATAATGTGCTGAGCCTTAAGGGAGTATCGCTGTTTTATTGATGGCTGTGCCCTATGAATCAAATTTTTAGTCAACCTTCTGAGGTGCTTGCGTGCGAAAGCCGCGAGATAATCGGGAAGCCGGTGAAATTCTGGCACTGCCCCCGCAACGGTAAAAGGTGAGAGAAGACCGCGTTTGATTGGTGTGTTCAAGACAGAACCCGATAGTCAGAATGTTAAAGGTCAGTCTCGCGTTAATTCTATTTTTACGGATTAACATAGCCTAAGTCCGGAGACCGGCCCTAAAGGTGTTTTTGAGATTTCGGTGGGCAGATCTCAAAATGCGATAGTCACTGTCAGTATCTTTTACTGAATGAACAGTATCGTGGCGCTAATGCCCCGTTTTCCTTGCAGGAGTTAAAGGTAAAATGGGAACAAATCCAACAAAAATCGCGCTGCTGATCGGTAGCCTTTGCAGTTATTCCGTTATCGCGCCTGCTATGGCGGCTGACGCTAGCAGCACAGCTAAAGTCGACGAGCATCTTGTCGTGATCGGCCGCTCTGACAATACCCCGTTAAATATTGCCGCGAATGTGAATGTGATTGACGCTGCGGCGATTGAAATGAGCGGTGCCACTAGTGTGACTGAGGTTTTACGCGGTCAAAGTGGTATTCAAATTTCAGATAATAACATCGGTACTAGTTTTGCGATGCGTGGCTTTAGCGCCAGCACTGCTGTGAATAACACGCTGATTTTACTTGATGGTCGTCGCCTCAATAATATCGATATCGCAGCTCCTAGTCTTAATGCCATTCCGCTTAATCAAGTCGAACGCATCGAAATTTTATCGGGTAGTGCGGGTGTGCTTTATGGTGACCAAGCGGTAGGCGGCGTGATCAATATTGTCACTAAATCCCCTGAAAATACCGGCGGTAGCGTACAGTTATCCGGCGGCAGCTTTGATACCTATGAAGGTCGCGGTGATGTGTCTGGCGCGATCAACAAAGATTGGCGTTACTTTTTCACCGGTAGTTACAACCAAGGTGACAACTATCGCAAACATAATGCTAACGAAACCGGCTCTATTCTTGGCCGCATTCAATATAAAACGGCCACAGACTCGTTCTTCGTTGAAACCAGCTATTACGACGATGACCGTGAAAATCCTGGCTCGCTTACTAAAGATCAATTTAAAGACAACCCACGTGACTCTGGGAACCAGAAGCAATATTCTCACGAAATGACCACTGCGGCGCGTACGGGTTACCAGCATCAGCTCAATCAAAACTGGGCGCTGGCGGCGGATTTAGATTACAGCGATACCTTAGTGTCTTCTTTTAATTGGGGGGCGAACAGCCATAATACACGCTCACTGTTGATGTTTAGCCCTAAAGCGTTAGCGAGCTACAGTACGCGTCAAGGTGAGCTAAACCTAGTCACAGGTTTAGACATTAGCCGTGGTAAGGCTGATTTTGACACTATGGCGCGCAGCAATGTGCAGCAAACACAAAGTGCTTACTTACAAGCCACTGTGCCATTAAGTCATACCCTAAGTTATGTTGTGGGTGGGCGATATGCGCGGGTGACCGACGAGTTAGTCGATCGCAAAGTTTATCCTAGTGGTATCGATTTAGACGAAAATGCCCACGCATTCGAACTGGGTTTAAATTACCGCCCAACTGCGGAGCACAGACTCTATGTGCGCGCCGATGATAACTTCCGTTTTGCCAAAGTGGATGAGCAAGCTTATACATCGCCGGGCGTATTTGGCTTAAAGCCGCAAACAGGCCGTTCCTATGAGGCGGGTTGGGATTGGGCTGTCGCTAGTCAAACCCTGCGAGTCAGCCTATATCGTCTCGATTTAGAGGATGAAATTGTTTATGACTCGAGTGCAGTTAAACCCATAGGTGGGAATTTCAACGGTGCAAACGTAAATGCCGACGCTTCTCGTCGTTATGGCGCGGGTGCCGATTGGGATTGGCAGATCACTAAAGCGCTGCAACTCGGGCTAGAGTATAACTATACCGACGCCGAATTTACCGATGGTGCTAACGATGGCAAAGAGCTGTCTTGGGTGGCAAAACACACGGGACGCGGTTATGTCAGCATGGATTTTGCTGAGCATTTCCAAGTATTTGCCGAAGCTATCTACACGGGTGATCGTTTTATTGAAGGCGATAACGCTAATCAAGGTGATAAGCTAGCAAGTTACGTGCTTGGTAATTTAGCCTTGAATTATAATCGTGATGCTTGGCTTGCCAGCCTGCGTATCGATAATGTATTCGATAAAGATTATGTCAGTGCAGGTTATTACGGTGGCGATTGGGGGGATAGTTACTATTCTGGTCGAGGCCGTGATATTCGTTTCACTGTGGGCTACCGCTTCTAATTATTAATGAGCTATCTAATAACAAAGCCAGACTGAGTCTGGCTTTTTATTGTCATCCCAAAACCACCGCCTCTGGCGGTGGTGATTGTTCCTTGAGGCTATAGCCTGAATTACGCCCATGCTAAAAGAGACTTCTTATTCACCACAAGTAAGAGGAAACGAAAAGCATGGGCGATTATAGAAGTTCATCACATGTTTATTGGCGTTGCAAATATCATATTGTTTGGACTCCGAAGTACCGTTTTAAAATTTTAAAAGGAAACCTTGGTAAGGAGCTATACAGGTCAATTTATATCCTTTGCAATATTAAGGGTTGTGAGGTTTTAGAGTTAAACGTTCAGATAGACCACGTTCACTTGGTCGTCATAATCCCGCCGAAGCTGTCAGTATCAACGCTGATGGGAGTATTGAAAGGAAGAAGTGCGATAAGGCTATTCAATAAATTCCCTCATGTACGTAAAAAGCTATGGGGCAATAGCTTTTGGGCCAGAGGTTATTTTGTAGATACAGTAGGTGTTAATGAAGAAATCATTAGACGATATGTGCGCCATCAAGATAAACAAGATCAGGAACATGAGGCTCAATTGTCGTTGCAGATGATGTAGTTTTTGGAATAGCCCCTTCCAGGGGCAAGTCAAAGCCGCCTTCTAAGAAGGCGGATTCTTTACTTTTTACGCTGAGTTCAAAGAATAAATCTTAAAATAGGTATAGTCTTGAATATCGTTTTAGTAGAGTGGTTTAATTGTCGTTATCTATAGTGTTAGCGGGCAGCAATAACTAAACAGTAGTAATTTATATTTTACTCTGCTGTTTATGGCTGAAATTCTTAGTATTTTAGGTATGATGTGAGCTGTAACCGAATCATCTTATTGTTAATAAACAGGTGTAAAGTGTCTTATGACTGATCTTGAGCAACAGGTTTTTACTCAAGTTAGAGCTATCATAGCGAACGAAGAGCAAGTGATTGGCCGCCGAGGAATTCTAATTCCACTCAAAAAAGCGATCCTTGCTGAAGGCGACATTCGTAATGTGATTGACATTATCTCGAGCGATCCCGCATTGGCAGCGCACATGCTTATGCGCAGTAATTCCGCACAGGCTGCTGTAGTGGAAAATCACAAAACTCGTTCGTTGAAAGAAGCTTTGATCCGCTTAGGTCAAGTTAATATCTATCGCTACGCTTTTACGTTCTATTTAAAAGAACGCCTCGATGAACTGCCACAGCCCTATAAAAAGTTGGTCCAAGGTTATTGGAAGCTGACTGAAGATATTGCAACGGATGCGGTAGATAGCTTAGCGGATATGGAAGGCGTCGAGGTTGATGCTGATGAAGTGCAAACCTTGGCCCTGTTCAGTGTGTTCGGCCAAATTATCGCGCTCACGGCCTTTGCGTATTTAAATGCTAATGCCGAACAATCATTCCCTTTAAGCGTAATTAAGTCATTGATTGATAATCAACAGCAGACATTGACGATAGAATCATTCGAAGCGTTAGATCTCGATCAGGACTTGCGTCAAGAGTTTATGATTGCCCATAATTTGCGTCAGACCCGTAATTCGAATTCCCCTGGTTTAATCCTGCGCCGCGTATTGTCTATGCGTGGTCTATTGATGAATCCACTGTAATATTTAGATGCGATAAATAACGGTTTGAACGAATAAAATAACCATTTAATTCAATAAAAAAAGCCTGCATTCGTAGGCTTCTTTATTAGATTTAACCGGCATTAATTTGTCTTCTGCTGGCGAGATAAACCTTCACTCGCCACCAGTTGTAACCAATTTTGGATCAATGTTGAGTTACCACTATGGCGGCGATAGGCGCCAAATAGAGGCCGTTTTAAGCCTTCTTGTCCTAGCTTTACCGTAGTAAGGCTTAAGCCGTGACCTTCATTTATCGACCAGTTCGGCAGGGCAGCGATACCATCTTTGCAGGCGATACGTTGCAATAACATCATGGTCAAATCACAGGTTTTTTGCTCACCCGCTTCTATGCCCGCAGGTTCTAAAAAGTGGCGATAAATGTCTAAACGCGTCAGCGGTACGGGATAGCTAATTATCGGTAAACGCGCTAATTGCTTAGGGGTGACATAGGGCTCTTTCGCTAGCGGATGATCTTTAGCAACCACTAACTTTACTTCAAAATCAAACAAATGCTGATAAGCAAGTGAATGCCCAGGCACAGGATCTGAGGTCAGCACTATATCCAGTTCGCCCATTTCTAGGGCATTGAGCGAGTCAAACAAGTGACGGCTCGACAAGTCTAACTCGGCTTGGGGATGTTCTTGTCTAAATTGCTCCATCACAGGCATTAACCAGCGAAAACAGCTGTGACACTCAATGCCGACACGTAACTGATTGGTTTCGGTTTCAAGGCCATTCTTAAGATCTGTCTCGGTTTCTAGCACCTTAGGCAAAATTTCTTCCGCGAGATGAAGCAGACGCGCACCTTCTTGGGTGAATGACAGCGGTTTGCTTTTACGCACAAAAATAGGCGAGTTAATCCTTTGCTCCAACTCCTTTATTTGGTGGGAGAGGGCGGATTGAGTGACAAAACGTTTTTTGGCTGCGCCCGCCAAACTGCCACTTTCCTTCAGGGCCATTAAGGTTCGCAGATGTCTTAGTTCGATCATGTTCACTCCAGGTGAATTTCGCTCATGTTGTGCTTGAAATCAATTCGGTTGCTGGAATAGAGACTAACACAATAAACTTCTAGACGTCCAGACGCCCATTGTTGTTTATCAAGGCGGAAATACTGAAAAGTGCCAAGAGAACACAATCTGGTGGGTGCAAGTGCCGAATTTGGCTTATCTCAAATAAAGGAAGATAGGGTATGCAATTAAATAGTCTTGGGTTTCCCCGTATCGGGCGTCGACGTGAATTGAAATTTGCCTTAGAAAAATACTGGCGTGGTGAGAGTACTCAAGCCGAATTATGTGAAGTAGCGAGTGAACTGCGCCGTACCCATTGGCTGTGGCAAACCGCTGCTGGCGTCGAGCAAGTGCCCGTGGGGGATTTTGCCTTTTACGATCAAGTATTAACCCTGAGTGCGACCTTGAATGCCATCCCTGAGCGTCATCGTGGTGAAGGCGCTATCGATCTCGATACTTTATTCCGCGTTGCCCGCGGCAGAGCGCCGACAGGCCAAGATGCGCCAGCCTCTGAAATGACCAAATATTTCAATACTAATTATCATTATTTGGTGCCAGAGCTGACGCAAAACCAAGAGTTTTCGATTGCTTACGAGCAGTTTTTTGATGAAGTCAGCGAAGCGCAAGCGCTAGGCTATAAAGTAAAACCTGTGCTACTCGGCCCTGTTAGTTACTTGCACCTTGCTAAAACTGTGGGTCAAGAGTTCAATAAGTTAAGTTTATTGCCTAATTTAATAACAGCTTATGCTGACATCTTGGCGCGTTTCGCCGCCCAAGGTGTGGAATGGGTGCAGTTAGATGAGCCTGTGTTGGCATTAGAGTTAGACGCGCAGTGGCAAGCGGCGATGACTAAGACTTATCAAGCGCTAAGCACTGTAAACGTCAAGGTTCTTTTGGCGAGTTATTATGGCGGTATTGCGCATCATCAAGCCCTAGTATCTGCCTTGCCAGTGGCTGGTTTGCACTTGGATTTAGTCACAGCGCCAGAACAACTGGCTGTATTTGCAAATGCGTTGCGCAGTGAGCAAATTTTGTCGGTGGGCGTGGTTAATGGCCGTAACGTGTGGGCGGCAGAAATCGATTTGATTGCCGAGCGTATTGGCGCAGTGGCGCGTGATTTAGGCGATCGTCTGTGGATTGGCACATCATGTTCATTGCTGCACAGCCCAGTAGATTTAGATGTTGAAGTCAAACTATTACCTGTGCTGCGTAAACAGTTAGCCTTTGCTAAGCAGAAACTGTTGGAATTGAGCAAAATTCGCCAATTATTGTTGACGCCTAATTCGGATGAAGCACAAAAAATCAGTACTTTTTGTATCGCTCGTCGCCAAGCCAAAGCACAGGCTGCGGATAAGCAAGTGATTGAGCGTGTTGCGGCATTAACCACTGCGGATTACGAGCGTGTCAGTGATTTCAGCGTACGCCAAAGGGTGCAGCAGCAAAAATACCGTTTACCCCTGTTACCCACTACGACCATAGGTTCGTTCCCGCAAACACCCGCTATTCGAGGATTACGCAGCCGCTGGCGTAAGGGCGAGATAAGTGATGCTCAGTATACTGAGCAGTTACAGCAAGTGACCCGCGATACTATCGAACGCCAACTAAAACTGGGTATCGACGTACTCGTGCACGGTGAAGCCGAACGTAACGACATGGTGGAATACTTTGGCGAGCAGTTAGCTGGCGTTGGTTTTAGTAAAAATGGCTGGGTACAAAGTTATGGCTCACGTTGTGTTAAGCCACCTTTGATTTACGGCGATGTGAGTCGTCCAAAAGCTATGACAGTCGAGTGGGCTGAGTTTGCCCAGAGTCTTACCGACAAGCCCGTAAAAGGCATGTTGACGGGGCCTGTGACAATTCTGCATTGGTCATTCGCCCGTGAAGATATCAGCCGCGATGCGATTGCAACACAACTGGCGCTGGCGATTCGTGATGAAGTAGTCGATTTACAAAATGCGGGGATTGGCATTATTCAAATCGATGAACCTGCCTTCCGTGAAGGTCTGCCATTGAAACAAAGTGAGTGGCAAACCTATTTAGATTGGGCGGTGAATGCCTTTAAACTCAGCGCTGCTGGCGTGACTGATGAGACTCAAATCCACACCCACATGTGTTACAGCGAGTTTAACGACACGATTGCCGCGATTGCTGCCATGGATGCTGATGTGATCACAATCGAGACGTCGCGTTCGCGGATGGAGTTACTCAACGCCTTTGAAGATTTTGAATATCCAAATGAAATCGGCCCCGGTGTGTATGACATCCACTCACCAAACATCCCAAATGTGGAGGCCATGGTGCAGTTAATCGAGAAAGCCGCGCAGAAAGTCCCCGTGCGTCAATTATGGGTCAACCCAGATTGTGGCCTAAAAACCCGAACTTGGGATGAAGTCGAACCTGCATTGAAAAACATGGTTGATGCAACCCGCGTACTGCGTCGTCGCCTTGGCTAATATCACTGCTTGAGTGAGAGTTTTTAACTGAACTTATTGAGCTTACTCAGTAAAAAGACACCGGATGTTTATGCCTCCGGTGTGTTTTATTCGCTGCGAATATGGGAAACGCCACTGTCTATTGGCCATGTTTAATATCAAGGTTCATATCAAGGTTCAATAGACGTACTGAGCGAATGACGATTCTTAGTTTAGGCTAATTAATCAGTAGTAAGCTATTGATAACCTTGTTAGATGTTAAGCATCTCGTGGTAAGCCTTTTTTGATAATACGCACCATGCGTTCAGTCTTGCGGCGTGCTTTTTGTTGTTCAATTGCAGCGATATCAGCAAGGCGCGATTGCTGCGCATTGAGCGCCCACTCGATATGTTCACGCACTATCTCATCGATATCGTCACTGTTATTGCGGGCGTTAAGTGCGGCAATAATGTTTGGGCTTGCGGGGGCGTTACCCAGTGCGACTGCGATATTACGTAACCAGCGTTTATGGCCAATGCGGCGAATGGCGCTGCCTTCAGTTTGTTTAAGAAACTCTGCCTCGCTCCAAGCAAAAAGGCTGAGAAGATCGGGCTGTTTTAACTGCGGGCGAATATGAAAGTCGGTTTCTGCGGTGAGCGGCGCTTGGCGATTGATGGGACACACGAGCTGACAATCATCGCAGCCATAGATGCGGTTGCCCATAAGTGGCCTAAATTCTTCAGGAATGGCGCCTTGCAGCTCTATGGTGAGATAGGAAATACAGCGTCTGCCATCAACCACATAGGGTTCTACGATTGCCCCTGTTGGGCAGGAGGTAATGCAGGCGACACAAGTATTGCAGCCTTCTTGAATGGGAATATCCACAGGCAGAGGCAAATTGATCAGCAGCTCACCTAAAAAGAACCAACTACCCGCCTCATGGTTGAGTATGAGTGAGTGTTTACCTGTCCAGCCGATACCGGCTTTTTCGGCTAAGGGACGCTCGAGTACGGGTGCTGAGTCAACAAAGGGGCGAAAGTCAGCGGCATCGAAACCGAGAGACACTAGCTCTGCACTGATTTGATCCCCCAGTTTTTTAAGCCGAGCGCGGATCAACTTGTGGTAGTCGCGACCTCCCGCATAACGGGAAATATAACCTAAGTTGGGATCGGTGAGATTCGTAGCAAAGCCAGCTTCGGGTGGTAAATAATCCATCCGTACGGATATCACCCGCACTGTGCCCGGATGCAATTCTTGCGGGCGAGCGCGCATCATGCCATGGGTGGCCATATAAGCCATTTCGCCATGAAACCCTTTGTCTAGCCATGCTTGGAGTTTGGCTTCTTCGGCCGTTAAATCTGTATCGCAAATGCCAACCTGCGCAAATCCGAGTGCTTTTCCCCACGTTTTTATTTGCAGCGCGAGCCGCGACAGTGTGCTGGCATAGGATGGATTAGGGATTGGATTGGCTAAAGTCGACATGGATTCATTGCAGCGAGGCTCTTGGCTAGGTGGCAATATGATAGCAAGTTTTCACTTGTTGCGGACGAGTTTACTCAGTGAGCATGAATGAGGCGTGATTTTCTTTAGGCAATATGTTTATTTGCAGCTGAGATTGAGTCTATGATTAGGTTTAATGTTTCGCTTTTGGTATCAGTATGCTGAGTGCGTTTTCTCCTAGGGCGTTTTTTCTTGCGATGAGTCTATTAGGCCTAATGCCTAATCTTGTTTTTGCTGCGCCTGATAAGTTGAAACTGGTGACCGAAGCTTGGCCTCCCATGAGTTACGAGCAAGATGGCGTTCCCCATGGTTTTGCAGTGGACTTAGTGAATACCCTGCAATCGAGGCTGGGACAGAGCGAGAAAATCGAGGTGTTACCTTGGGCACGGGCGTATTCGATTGCCAATACTTCGGCGAATGTCTTACTTTTTGCGACGTCTATTAATGACGAGCGTGAAGATCATTTCGATTTTATCGGCCCGATTGCAACCAGCAAAATTGCTTTGTATGCGAGGGCGGCAGATCCCATAGTGCTCGAGCAACTTGCTGAACTGCAATCTAAAGATATTGTCGGGGTTTATCGAGAATCCGCTGGAGCACAGCTGTTACAACAAGCGGGTGTCGATAACTTACTGGTGGCGAGTTTTCCACAGCAATCGGCAAAGCAGTTACTGTTTTCTCGAATTCGTTTCTGGTGCCAAGCGGATCTTGCGGTTAAGCAGATATTAGAAGAGGTTGGCGCAAGTGAGGCCGATATACGCCAAGTATATGTCGTATCTGAGATTAATCTGTACTTAGCTTTTTCTAAAGGGACCTCGGCGGTCACGGTCACGAGTTGGCAAACAGAGCTTGAGAAAATGAAAGACTCAGGGGAATTTAGTCGTTTATATCAGACATGGTTTGGTGCTCTGCCACCGCCCTTACAGCATCAAGTGTTTTGGCATAAAAGTGTTTAACTCTCTCTCGCAGCCTCATTTTTGGCGGCTTTAACACAATTTCTTCCCGCATTTTTAGCCTCATAAAGGGCGTCGTCAGCCCGTTTCAGTAGACTGGCAAAGTCTTTGTCTTGATAGGTGTTGTCACTATTGGGCTGCGGCGCTAAGGTTGCGACACCTGCACTAACGGTCAATTTGAGTTCAGCCGGTAAATCCTCAGCGCCTAGACGACTAATTTGAGCTTGCAACTGATGGGCAAGTTCACAAGCACGTTCAGCATCTGTGTTGGGTAAGAGAATTAAAAACTCTTCACCACCGATACGGCCAATAAGATCTTTATTACCCGTTAGGGCTTGACTTGCGCTTGCGATCGTCAGTAAGGCGCGATCGCCTAGTTCATGGCCGAAGTTATCGTTAATTTTCTTGAAGTGGTCCGCATCAAAGATAATCACCGAAAAAGGGCTTTGTTGTTTTAAGGCTTGCTGAAAATACTGTGCGGCTTGGGAATAAATATGCCGACGATTAGGGAGCTTGGTGAGGTAATCGGTGAGGGCTATGACCTGTAATTGGCGATTTCTCTGCACTTGTTTATACGCAAATATCGACACTATTGTTAGGATAAAGCCCGTCAATAATAAAATGATGTGTTGCAATGACTTATTCTTCTCAAGCAGCGCGAGTTCTTGTTCTTTAAGGTTTTGGTTTTCAATCAAGCGCTGATTTTCAGATTCAATCCTAGTGGTATCAAACTTCATTTTTAATTCTGTGGTTTGATGAGAGAAGGAGTTGTCATCGACTTTTTTGGTGAGGGCGACAAATTCCTGCAGTGCGCCATAGGCCGCAGGTAAATTATTCATCGCCGCATAGACATCACTTTTCAGCTGTAATAGTTGGGTGAGTCCCCGATCATTTTGCAGAGTTCGAAAGGCTTTTTCCCCTTGTTCGAGTTCGGTAAGCGCTTCTTTATAACGTGCTTGTTGAAACTTGATATTGGCCGTAAAGAGTTTCATAAAGCTATAAGCGGCATAATCTTTTTCGCTAATCACAGCTGCGGCTTCAGTTAAATATTTTTCAGCTTCATTAAGACGATGGAGTTTGATTAAGCTAAAGGCAATGTCCGTCGCCATAGTGGCGGCCACTTTTTCTAGCTGATGTTCCTTAAAGTATTGATAGCTGAGCAAGAAGTGATCAATAGCTTGTTGATGTTCACCCAGTTCATCTAAAGCCAGACCTATTTCTGAGGTGACATACATTGCCTGCTCTTGGTTATTGTTCTTTAAATAGAGTGCTTTGAGTTTATTGTAGTAACGGATTGCACTTTGGGGATCGCCATAACGTTTAAAGCTGGTGGCCATATCGGCAAGATTGATGTTAGCCCAGCCGGTTAAATTCAGTGACTCGTAGAGATCTTGTGCAGTTATCAGATCGTCTAATGCCGCAGAAAAATCGCCAATATAGGAATACAGAGCGCCGCGAAGGCTGCGTGAGTCGGCAATGAGTTTAAGATCTTCATGCTCATAGGCACGCTTAACGCTGAGGTTATAACCTTCCATCGCGCTATCTACATCACCATTTAACTGCAAAAACCAAGAATGACAAAGCATGAGGTCGGTGATGAAATGCGGAGATGCGGTTGGCGGAATATTGGTCAGTGTTTGACTCGTATTTTTAACTGCCAGCGCTATGTCAGTATCCGTTTCGGCACTTTGATCCCAGCATTTAAGTAGCTGCAGCTTTTCATTGCGGAGTATATCGTCGGTTGCAATCAGTTTGCTCAATAACGCAAGATCGCTGTTAATTGCTTCGCGGGTCATAGGGACGCCGCTTTCAAATCTTTCAAATATTTTATCAACCTGAGTCTTTTCTTCTGCCATAGCGAGGCTGAGCGGCAGTAAGAGCAGCAACAAGGTAAATGATAAGTATCGGAGTGGACGTAGCAAAAAAGTTTCCTGTTCGCATTAAAATCAATAGCTAATAATGAGCTTAGCATAACTTGTTTGTTCATTTTGAATATAGATGTATCGCAATTTTGCATTCGGCTAGTGATCAAGGTATAAACTTCGCCTTGAAAATTATTCTAAAAAGGAATCACCCTTGAAAAAATTACTTTGTGCTGCCCTACTTATGATAAGCAGCAATAGTTGGGCGGGTTCAGATTTAGAAACCTCGGGCGATGTATTGCATTTATTGCTCCCCGCAACGGCAATGGGCGCGACGTTATTTTATGAAGACGGTTACGACGGTAGTTGGCAGTTAATTCAGGCGGCAGTATCGAGTCGATTAATTGTTGAAGGCCTAAAATATGGCGTGAGTAAAGACAGACCCGACGGTAGTGGCGATGATTCGTTCCCATCGGGTCATACCTCTGACAGCTTTATGGCGGCGACGTTTATTCAGCAACGTTATGGCTGGCAGTATGGTTTACCCGCCTATGTCGCGGCATCGTATGTTGGCTATACCCGAGTGGCGAGCGATCAACATTACCTAGAAGACGTGTTAGCGGGTGCTGCAATTGGCGCACTAGCGGGTTGGTATTTTACTCAGCCCTATGAAGGAATTACTGTCACACCGATAGCAGGTAACGGCGTTTATGGTTTATATGTGAGTGGTCAGTTTTAAGTCTATTTTTTGAATGAATGTTAATCGAGATTTTTTATGAGTGAATTATCAGCTGTTTACCGTGAAACTGCCGAGCAGATTTCTTACAATGTTGCGAATAAAGTGCTGCCAATGGCAAAACTTCCGGATGGATTATTGGCTGCATATCAAAGCCTGTGCGCTGAACTGTTGGAAGACAGAGAGGGCAAATTTAGCCAAGCTTGGGCATCTTTGCCTGCTAGCGCGCGTAATCTTATGGAGCAAGCCGCATTCCACGGTTTTTATATTGCGAATGCTTGGTTGCAGTTGAGCCGTGTTGCCCAAGAGATTTCTGAGCAGGCTGATACCGATGGTGAAATCCAAGAGCAAGAATATAACGGTATCTTCACCCGTTTAGCCGATGAATCGCTCAAAGAAAGCCTACGCAAATTGAAAAAAGCACGTACCGATCGCTCTATGCTCAATAGCTTTAAACAGGTGATGGCGCCTTAGTTTTTATTGAAATAAGCGCTGAGTCTGAAAATCAAAAAGCCCGTCACTTTGCAGTGACGGGCTTTTTGCTAGCACAAACCCTTAGCTAAAGCTGCGTTGCCACGACTTAAGTCGCGGCAACGTTATGCTTAGAACGAAGTGCGTTTGTAGCGGCGATATTCTGGACTCCAGAAATTGCCTTCAATTGATTGTTGTAAGATTTCATCGCTCATTGGCAGCGTTAAACCTTGTTCAACTGCGACTTTACCTACGGCGAAAGCAATGTGCTTGCTGACCGCGTGGATATCTTCAAGTTTCGGCAATAATGGGCCGCTACCGTCGATTGCCAGTGGCGAGCATTCTGCAAGTGCGCGGCTTGAGGCCATTAACATGGCATCGGAAACGTGGCGGGCACCAGACGCTAATACGCCTAAGCCAATACCTGGGAAGATAAAGCTGTTGTTACACTGGGCAATCTCATAGGTTTCACCATCGACCACAACGGGCTCGAACGGACTACCCGTGGCGACGAGTGCTTGACCTGAGGTCCAATGCAAAATGTCCTTTGGCGTCGCTTCAACACGGCTGGTTGGGTTCGACAGTGGGAAAATAATCGGGCGGGCACAATGGCTGTGCATAGCGCGAATAATTTCTTCGGTGAACAGACCCGGTACGCCGGATACGCCAATCAGCACGGTTGGCTTAGCGTTGTTAACTACATCCAATAATGAAATATTGTCGCTGAAATTACTCCAGTTTTGGATATTGGTGCATTTCTGCGCCAATTTTTGCTGGAATGGCAACAGGTTAGGCATGTTGTCTAGCAATAAGCCCCAACGGTCAACCATACATACTTGCGTGCGAGCTTGCTCGTCGCTGATCCCTTCGGACACCATTTGCGCCACTATAGCTTCGGCGATACCGCAACCCGCGCTACCCGCACCAAGGAAGGCAATACGTTGTTGATTTAATTCAGTACCTGCAGCTTTACAAGCGGCCAGCAATGAACCGACGGCAACGGCAGCGGTACCTTGAATATCATCGTTAAAGCAGCAATAGCGATCTTTATAACGCTCTAAGATCGGCATGGCGTTCTTTTGGGCAAAGTCTTCGAACTGGATCAAAGTGTCTGGCCAACGCACATGTACGGCTTGCATAAAGGCTTCGATAAACTCGGCGTATTCTTCGCCACCGATGCGCGGATGGCGCCAGCCCATATACATAGGATCTTCTAACAACTGCGGATTATCTGTGCCTACGTCTAAAGTGATAGGCAGAGTATAAGCCGGACTGATGCCACCACAGCTAGTGTAGAGTGACAGCTTACCAATAGGGATCCCCATGCCGCCAATGCCTTGATCGCCAAGGCCTAAAATACGTTCACCGTCGGTAACAACGATGATTTTAACTTTTTGGCGAGTCGAGTTATTGAGAATGTCATCGATCCTATCTTTGTTCGGATAGGAGATAAACAAACCACGGTTGCGGCGGTAGTTTTTCGAGAAACGTTCACAAGCCAAACCTACCGTCGGCGTATAGATGATGGGCATCATCTCGCTGATGTTATTTTGCACTAGACGATAAAATAAGGTCTCGTTAGTGTCTTGGATATTACGTAGGTAAATATGCTTGTCTAAGTCGTTGTTGAAACTTCTAAATTGATCGTAGGCGCGGGAAGCTTGCTCCTCAATCGTTTCAATGGCATAGGGAACTAAGCCTTCGAGGTTAAAGAAAATACGCTCTTCTTCAGAAAATGCACTGCCCTTGTTAATCAGTGGGGCTTCAAGAATGGCAGGTCCTGCAAACGGAAGATAGAGGGGGCGTTTATTATCGTCCATGGGTAACCTTTTGAGTTATTGTTTAAGTGGTCAATACGTGCTGTAAGTCACGTAAGGTTATCATGAAATGTGATCTTTGTTGTCCGTGGAACGAGGTATTTGTGGTTTTTTTTGCAGCAGTAAAAAAGTCCGCTGTTTTAAACAGGATTTATGAGGTACTTCAGATGGAATTGTTATGCTGTTGTTTATGCCTAAGCAACTTTAGGTATAGCTAAATCGGATATAAAAAACGCAGCCTAAGCTGCGTTTGATATGAAAAACTGATGTGTTGCGTTATTCACCGCGATACTTAAGTGATAAGCCGCGAATAAAGTTACGCAGGATTTGATCGCCGCACTCTTTAAAATTCTTATGATCCGGATTGCGGAACAGCGCGCTCAGTTCTGATTTTGACATTTGCACTTCGGCTAGAGCCAAGGCTGCAACTATGTCTTCTTCACGCATTTCGAGTGCCACTCTGAGCTTTTTGAAGATTAAGTTATTGTTTAAACGCGATACTGGCGCTGGGATTTCTGCACCTTCACGTAGGCCACGCTTTTCGATGATAAGGCCGTCTAGGAACTGACATAAAGTGGTGTCATTACAGGCTTTGTAACCTTCTTCCTCTTCTTTGTGCAGCAGAGCAATGATCTCTTCTGTTGGCACTTCTCTTCCAGCTTTGGCAAAAATTTTAATCATTTTGGCATTGTTGAAATCAAACACGAAGCGCAAACGGCGCAAAATATCATTATTAATCATGGTCATCTCTTGGCGCGGCTGCGCTGTCTGGTTTAAGAGGCGGTATTATATACCCAAACCGCCTCAAAAGCAGAATTTCGCAGGAATTTAACGCAGCGTAGCAAATGCAATTTATGACTCTGACATAAATTGCTGTCATGCCATCTTAGTCATCAACTTTTAATTACGTTGTACCAATAAATAAACAGCGCCGCGAAAATCAGTAGATAACTTAGGCCAAACCAAGAGAGTAGCTTCATCTTAGTGTCGTATCTATCGGCTTCGGGGAGCTGTTTGCTGGTCATTAAGCGGTAGTTTAACCAAGCAAAAATGACTGTGGTCATAAAGGCCAAGATCATCACAAACTCAAGCAGCGGTAACAGTGCGCCTTTAAAGAAGAGGATTAGCAATAAACCAAAGGCACTGATGGCGAGCATGATCCCTGTGAGGAGTTTGTCTGAACTGGCCTTTGATGTGAGTAACTGCCAGCCCATATCTAAAGTGCGGCTGTAGCCATCGATAACAGTTACTGTTGTGCTGAAAATACACAGAAATGCCACAACACCAATAAGATAACGACTCTCGCCGCCCATCACTTGGCTGTAAAGGTTGATCAATTGATTAGCAAATTGCGCGCCGGAATCGGAAAAGTGCTCACCACTGCCGTGCATCACTAAGGCGCCCAAGGACAGAAACACGATCGCGAGGATCGCGGTGATGATGTAGCCTAAATTAAAGTCGAGCAGCGCCTGTGCTTTTGTGACCGTCTGGCTTTTTTGTTTTTCGAGCAACCAGAGGGAATTCCAAGCGCTCACTTCAATCGGTGCCGGCATCCAGCCCATCATGGCGACCAGGAATCCCACATGGGCCCATTGCCAAGGTGAGGGAGAAACAAAATTGCTCGCTAATGGTTGAGCATTATCCCAAGCTAAGGCCACGGCAATTAAGGTCGTTAGCGTTAAGGCGAACATGATGATCTTAGTGAGTCTATCAAGTAGTTGATAATGGCCTAAAATCAGCAAAGCCAAAGAACTTAGCAATACCAATAGGGCTAACCAATCGATGGGAAGCGGAATAAATTGGGTCAACATAGCGGCGGTGAGCATGCAAACACCCGCAGTGCTGGCAACGGCGGCGATCACATTCAGTCCCGTAAATAGCAGTAAATAACCTCGGCCCTGTTTGAGGTAACCGTGCAGTAAACTCTCCCCTGTGGCGGCGGTGTAGCGTGCGCCAGCGGCAAAGAAAGGATACTTAAGTAAATTCACCCCTAAAATCACCCATGCTAATTGCCAGCCAAATTCGGCGCCGGCCCGAGTCGAGGCAACTAAATGCGATGCGCCAATCGCCGCTGCGGCCATAAGCACACCTGGCCCCATAGCTTTAATGCCAAGCGCCAGGTGCGTCATCCAAGAGGATGAAGAAGAGGTTACCGAGGATTCTGTCATGTCGTTATCAAAAATACCTATTGAAAATTAATCTTGGGAATCGAACACGCTCTTATGTTAAGGCTGTACTCAAGTTAAAGCTGTACTCAAGTTAAAGCTGAGCTAACGCTAAGATAGTTGTTCAACATTAAAGGTAAAGTGATTGAACTGAAAGTCGTTTTATTTAATTTATCTATTTAATTGTTGGCTGAGCAAGGCTTCAATTCGTTTTAGGCTTGCTGCGATTTCGACTACGTTTTGTAATAACGCATCATCAGGTTGTACCGATGGGCTCGTTGAATGTAAGGGCATAGCAAGAAGCTCTTTTTGTTCTAATACGCGGGTTCTAAATTGAGGCGCATCAACTATGCCGACTAAGCTTATCAAGGCACCCGCGCCCGATTGCCCTGCGGTTTCTACCGTGAGTTTATGCAGACCAAATAGGCGCATAATTGGACCTTGGATCAATGCCATATCGGTAATTTTGTCCAAAGGTACTGTATTTTCGGTACGAGTTAATATTCCGCGGCGCACGATCAACTTATTACTGGTGAGCTCAGCACTCATATTACGAATATAGCGGCGGGTTCCCCACAGCCCGATTGGGAACCAAAGTAATAACAAGGGAATGCCGACTATGCTGAGGCTGAAATAGGCGGCCCCTGAAAGCAACCAATACAAACCTAGATTAGCGGCAAACTCTGCTCGATGAATGATCTTGTCTTCCATGTATCTTCCTTAAATTCTGATATTCAAGCATCACGATTTGTCACGTGAGTGGAATGTTCTAGTGCCTAGACCTTTTTGATTCTCGCAGAAGGAAAGCATATTGTCTCAACATGTAACAAAAGTTTAACTTTCATTGTGATCCCATTGACTTTGGTTTGTAACTCATTACCTTGTGTATTGTTAATTTATGGTTTTCTAATGGTTAATATAATTTTAATAAAATAGATAAAACAAGGGATATGTATGAACAGACCTCAGATTCTACCCAGTGCTTGTGCCATCGCGATTGCTTTAGCATTTGCGCCGACAGTAGTCCATGCAGCCGATAAAGGCGCAGAAAAAGTTGAACGTATTGAAGTAACGGGTTCTCGTATTAAACGTACAGATATCGAAGGCCCTTCCCCGATCCAATCGATCAGCAAAGACGATATTGCTAATATGGGGTTCGATAACCTACAGCAATTGCTCGAACGTATGCCTGCGAACGGTGCTGGTGCGTTTTCTACCCGTGGTAATAGCCAAGATTCAACTGCCAACGGCGGTGCATCTATCAGTCTACGTGGTTTAGGTCCTGATGCTACCTTAGTCTTGATTAATGGCCGTCGTGTTGCTGCGAGTGCTTTTGCTGAAGGTATCACTAATTCTTTCGTGGATATCAATAATATCCCTGTTTCAGCTATCGAACGTATTGATATTCTTAAGGATGGTGCCTCGGCTATTTATGGTTCTGATGCGATTGCGGGTGTGGTCAACATTGTCCTGAAGAAAGACATTGAGGGCATTGAAGTCAACCTAGGCTACGGTGATGCTTCAGGTACGGGTTACAATGAAACTACGGCGAACATGGTTTGGGGGATGAAATCCGATAAGGGCAGTGCCTCTATCATTCTCGACTATTTTAAAAATGATACTTTAGCAGCAACGGATTTAGGCCGTTTTGGAACTGCAGATCAGAGTCCTTACGGCGGTGAAGATTCGCGTTCTTCCCGTGGTTTTCCTGGATATTTTTATGTGGATGGGGTGCCGACAGTTGACCCAGCTTGTCCTGCCGATCGCAATATAGACGGTGAAGTTTGTGTCTTTGATTATGGTCCGTATAACCTTGTTGTGCCTGCTGCTGAACGTGTGGGTGCTATTGGTCAATTCGAATATCACTTTAATGATGATTTAACCGCTTTTCTCGAGTTAGCTGCCCAGCACAATACATCGGAAGCGGGCGGTGCGCCGACGCCACTTGATGAGAAAGCTGGCTTAACCGTACCTGGAACTCATCCAAATAACCCTTGGGGTAAAGATATTGACATCGGTCGTTTCCGTACTGTTGATGCGGGTGCGCGTCGTTGGGATATTGAATCTGATACTCTACGTTTAGTCGCAGGTTTACGCGGTGTAGTTAAAGACTGGGACTGGGAAGCTTCGGTGCAAAAGGGGCGCAGTGAGTCAACTCAAACGGGTGACCGCAGCCAAGGTTGGGTCAGAACCGATTACTTGCAACGTGAAATCGATGCGGGTCGCTACAATCCTTTCGGTGGCACCATGAACTCCCAAGATGTCATTGATGATATTACCACCAGTCTAGTGCGCCAAGGTCTGTCAACCATGACTTCCTATGCGGCGAATATCTCAGGTCAAGCATTTACCCTTGCCGATCGCGATATCATGATGGCGGCTGGAGTTGAATATCGTGAAGAAGCCATCAGCGACGAGCCGGATGAGCAATTTCAACGTGGATTGATTTTTGGTACCGAAGCTGTTTCAGCTAAGGGCGATCGCGATCAATGGGCGGCGTATACTGAATTTTCTATCCCAGTAACAGATAACTTCGAGCTGCAACTTGCGGGTCGATATGATCACTACAGTGATTTTGGTTCAACCACTAATCCTAAGATTGCTTTCCAATGGGGTATTAGTGATGAGATAACGGCGCGTGCCTCTTGGTCTACTGGGTTCCGTGCGCCTTCATTAGCGCAAATTGGTTTAGGTCCATCTGAAGAAAGTAGCTTCCTAATTGATAAATATCGCTGCGCAGCCGACGGTCAAGGTTGTACCTTGTCTGATGAAACGACTGAGTTTGCAGGTAACCCAAAGTTAAAGGCTGAGGAGTCAGAGACTTGGAATATCGGCATGATATGGGCGCCAAGCCAGAAGTTCGATATTGGTTTCGATATCTACAGCATCACTCAAGATAATAAGATTGATAAGTTGTTACTGCAGGATATTTATGACGCTAATTGTAACGATCAGAACAGCACTGTGTGTGTGCGCCTAGCACCTCAAGCTGGTCAAACATTTGGCGCACTAGATGTGATCCGCTCAAGCTTTGTTAACTTAGGTTCGCAAGAAGTTCAGGGTATGGATGTGTCGACCCATTATGGATTCGAACTCGATAGTTATGGCGACCTTAAGTTCGGTCTTGAATGGAGTTATCTGCATAACTTTGAAAAAGATGATACTCATCAAGTGGTCGATTATACCGGAGAGTATAAGTATCCGAAGAATCGTTGGTTAGCGACAACCAACTGGACTATGGATAACTTTGCCGCCAATTTAAATTTGAGTTATATCGGTGAGTTTGAAGATTTCAACAAAACTCGTACAATTGATGCTCAAATTTTAGTCGACATGTCAGGTACTTATCGCTTCAATGAGATGTTCAAGCTGACACTAGGCGTGAACAACGTATTTGACGAAGAGCCACCATTCGCTATAGGTGATGGTGATACCGACCTCTACGGTTACGTGACATCAGTACATAATCCAATGGGTCGCTACATTTACACTAAACTCTCAATGAACTTCTAATATCAAGCCTACGAGTTCTATAGCTCAGTGTTTTATATCAAAGTATAGTGAAATCGAAACGGCGCATTAAGCGCCGTTTTTTATGGGCAGATTTGCACTAACGCAAACTCAGTGTATCTTCGTTAGGACACGAATTAACCGGACTAAAAGGACGTTGCAATGATCACTTTATATGGCACACCGCGCAGTCGCGCATTACGAGTTGCTTGGGTGTTGGAAGAGTTACGGGTTGATTGGGATTTTTCCTTTGTGGATATGACTAAAGGTGAGCATCGCAGCGCGGCATTTTTAGCGATAAATCCCTGTGGTAAAGTGCCTGTGCTAACGGATGCTGAGCTAGTGTTATCTGAATCTGCAGCGATTTGCCTTTATCTCGCAGAAAAGTATGGCGAGGGTAAGTTGCTGCCACCAGTGGGGAGTAACGCTTCGGGTTTGCACCATCAATGGGTAAGCTTCATCATTACTGAGCTTGAGCAGCCGCTTTGGACTTTGGGTAAACATAAGTTTGCCTTGCCTGAGGCGCAGCGTCATCCGCAGATCATGCCTTGTGCGGTATGGGAGTTTGATAAGGCGGTGGCATTGGCCGAAGCCATGTTGCCTGAAAGTGATTTCTTGCTCGGTGATGACGTTTCGGTGGCGGATATTTTACTGGCCCATACCTTAATGTGGGGCACATTGTTTGAACAAACTATTCCACCTAAACTCGCCGCTTATCGCGATAGGTTGTCTGCGCTGCCGTCGCGTCAATCGGCTTTACAGAAGATGGATGCTGTGGTGGCAGCTAAGGGGTAATCATTCTAAGCCACTGATTATATGAGAATCATTATGAAAATATAAAAAGGGCAGATAGTGATATCTGCCCTTACTGTTAATGCGAGTGCTAAGCTTCTGGATTTGCACGCTTATAGCTGAGTCGCGGCCCATTTAGCACGGCTTTCGCGGCTTTCGCTCATTTTGGTCGGTTCACGGAAGGCTTTATAGGCTTCCACGTCCAGTGCGATTAAGCTGACGTCGACTTCTAGGACCAGTTTGCACTCTTTCTTGATGCGCCAAGCTGCCGTGTTGTACAGCTCAGTAAAAGGCAATGAACTTAAAAATTCGGGGTTGTATTGAGTGTAAATGGCTTGAGTGGGGTACACCACAAAAGCTAAATGACGCTTAGGTTCTTTTTTAAATAGTTCTTCGATACCATCGCAGGTGTTGAGCACTTGCATCTCAATGATGTCATCAATATCAAGCAGTTTCTTTTGCGCCAGCTCAGGTGCTGCTTGTTCGCCACTTTCCCAGGCTAATACATCGGCTTCGCTATGGTTAGTTAGCGTGCCAACTTGAGCCGCACTTAAGCTCAGTGATTGGCGTAAGTAGCTCATTTCGATGGCATTCAAGCCAATGTTTTTAGACATAATCGTGTTCTCAATGCAATAAAAGTAAAATTAGTATTTAATCTTTAGCCAGATTTCTTCAACCCATTCCCAGAACGACTCCCAATAGATATCGGTAAAGCCGCCGTTTTTCCAGAAATGCACTTGGCCATCTTGGTCGATACAGTAAAAGGCATCGCCCTGCTGACAAATGGCAATCATGTCCCTTGGCATACCGATGGACCACGCATAGCAAGTCACTTCGGGCAGATAGGTGTGTGAGTAAGGATCCGATGCTGTTACTGGCTCTATCGTGCCGTAAATCACATCACTGGCATACAGCAGGTATTCTTTTAGCTCCCGCGGCAATGAAATCAGGATTTGCTCTTCAACTTCGACGAGCTGCTCAAATGTGGGTAATTCGAGTGGTACAGGAACAGTTTCGCTGCGTTCTTGGAGTTGCTCAATGATGTCGTGCATGGCGTTTCCTGCTGATAGGGCTATGGCGCGGGATTATATACCCAAACAACCTGAAGATGCAGGATTCAGCGAGAATTTAACGCACTTTAGGCAAGGCGGCTATTTGCAGACCTAGCGGGCTAAGTTAAAAATAGTCAACACTGCATAAAGTGTGTTAAAGCTCGCCAGGAAGGAGTGCCTAGGGCACTTCACTTCCGTGTTGCATCAATTCAAAAGGTGGCCGACATTCTGTCATTGATGCGCCTTGAATTGAAGCACCCTAGGCACTCTGAAACTCGTATCTTCAGGTTGCTTGGGTATCGACTTAAAAAGACGTTCGATGCGAGAGAGTGCTTTTTTTCAGCTGATTTTTAATATGGTTTTTCAGGCGCTGTAAAATATAAAAAAAAGCGCTGGCACCTTTGCAGGAGACCAGCGCAACAGTGGAAGCGGTTGTGGGTTAAGCGACTGAGACTCTTAATAAACTGGCTTCATCGACTCGCTTATAGTTAAGCCATGCTTTGTGGTACAGCTTGTGTGATTCTTGGCGTAATTGGGCAATCTGTGCCAGCTCAAACTCACTGAGTGATCTTTGCTGTTTACGGGCATTGGCCTCAATCCTTTGCACTTTTTCATATACCTTGTGCTCTGGGCCACTTTTGATATCGGCGATATCCTGCAAGTGTAATTGCACCTCGGCAATCATCCCTGATTGGGGTAAACGTACCAGCAAGTTGAGATCGCGATAGCCTGAGGCTTTAGGTTCAGCAAAGCGGTTTTTTTGTTTCACAACTTGGGTCTGTTCGTTCAAAGTTTGATAAGCCTTCATCAGATCTTGAATGCTGTCGGTCACGATACTTGCCCTTGCAAGGTCGGTGATTTGACTGGCATCACCGTTAAATTTTGTCGCCACTTTGTCGGCAGCTCTTTGATAACTTTTCACCGGAGGAATAATCACTTGCGTCTGTGAATGATGGCCAATTCGGGTAAGCAACTGAGCCAGCTCAGTCTGAGCATCATAGGCTTGGTGATGGAGAACAGATAAGTCATTCGAGGCTTGACGAGGCGCATCAAAGGTCTGACTGCTGAGTGCGTATAGACCTTGTAGATCGTGGCTTTGTGCCTGCCGTGCACTGTAATTACCACGTTCTGTTTTAGTGTCACTGACGTCGAGAGAATTTGCTACACCAGCGCGGCTCGATAATAAAAGTAGAAAAATAAAAAAGGTGCGAAATAACTTAGTCATGCGGCCTACTTCCTTATGGGTGAGTGGTACAGGTCACACATCCACCATAGGCTTCTTTTGCTTAATTAAAGCTGAATCAATCATGAAGACTTGTTCATCTTGCGCATGGGGTCACTTCATAACTCAGTGGTTTAAGGAAATAAAAATGGCGCCACCTGTGACAGTGAGCGCCATTGTTGTGGCTCAGCTTATGCAGCCGAGCGGCGATTTAAATTAGGCTTACCAAATTTTTACGCGTTTTTCAGGGGCTATATACATAGCATCACCGGGTTTCACATCATAGGTGGTGTAGAACTCAGGCATGTTAGATAGGGCACCCAGAGCGCGGAATTCCGCAGGTGAGTGTGGATCGGTCGCTACGCGATTACGCATGGCTTCTTCTTTGGCCTTTGCACGCCAAATTTGCGTGAAACCGATGAAGAAACGTTGATCGCCAGTTAAGCCATCGATAACCGGCGCTTCTTGACCATTGAGTGATTTTTTATAGGCGCGGTATGCGATAGTCACGCCTGATAAATCACCAATGTTCTCACCTAGCGTTAAACCACCGTTGACGTGCAAGTCGTCAAACACATAGTAACCATCGTACTGTGCGATCAGCGCTTGGCCGCGAGCAGAAAACTCTTTTAAATCTTGCTCTGTCCACCAATCACGCATGTTGCCTTCGCCATCGAACTTAGCGCCTTGGTCGTCAAAACCATGGCCCATTTCGTGACCGATTACCGCACCAATACCACCGTAGTTGACTGCATCGTCAGCCGCCAAATTGAAGAATGGTGGTTGCAGAATGGCCGCAGGGAAGACGATTTCGTTCATGGTTGGGTTGTAGTAAGCGTTAACCGTTTGTGGGGTCATGTGCCATTCGTCTTTGTCGATTGGCGCGCCCAGTTTGGCTAATGACTTAGCATGTTCAACTTCGCTGGCACGAGTAGCGTTACCGATTAAGTCGTCAGCTTTAATGCTCAGCTTGCTGTAATCTTCCCACTTGTTCGGATAACCGATTTTCGGGTTGAATTTGGCTAATTTATCCGCCGCAGCCACTTTAGTGCTGTCGCTCATCCAGGTTAAATCTTTGATGCTGTCGCCGTAAGCGCCACGAAGATTTTCCACCAGTGCTTGCATGCGGTCTTTGGCTTCAGGCGTAAAGTGACGTTTAACGTACACTTTGCCGACAACTTCACCCAGCATACCGTTAACAGAGGCTACGCCGCGTTTCCAACGTGGTTCTTGCTCTTCTTGACCGTTTAAGGTTTTAGAGAAGAAATCGAAGTTTTCGTTGTCTAGCGCTTCACTCAAATAGTTCGCTGCATGCGTCAGCACTTGCCATTGCATGTAGGTTTTCCAAGTAGCTAAATCGGTCGTTTTTAACACCTCGTTCAGACCTTGGATATAGCTAGGCTGGTTAACAATGATGTCGGTTTGCTTATCCGCACCCAGCGCTGTTAAGTAAACAGTCCAATCGATATCCGGTGCCAATGTTGGCAGATCTTTCACTTGATATAGATTGTAAGTTTTCGTGCTATCGCGGTTTTCAACCACATCCCAATGCTTAGAGGCAATGGCCGTTTCTAGGGCAAGAATAGACTCAGCGCTGGCTTTAGGATTAGCAAGACCCGCAAGAGTAAACATCTTTTCTATGTGGGCTAGGTAAGCCTTACGGATATTAACGAAGCGTTCTGACTCGTTAAAGTAGTAGTCTTTTTCTGGCAGGCTTAGGCCATATTGATAGAGATGAGTCGCGTAACGGCTAGAGTTTTTCGCATCGATATCGATATAAAATGCCATAGGCGTACCCGCACCAGCGATTTGGCTGTGGGCGAAGTACTTCACCAATTCATTCTTATCTTTTAAGGCGTTAATGGCATCGAACTCACCTTGGATTGGTGTCACGCCCAGTTTGTTGAGTGTGTCAGTATCCATAAATGAGCGATATAAGTCGGCTACTTTTTGCTCGT
This sequence comes from Shewanella hafniensis, assembly GCF_019655335.1. Taxonomy (GTDB): domain Bacteria; phylum Pseudomonadota; class Gammaproteobacteria; order Enterobacterales; family Shewanellaceae; genus Shewanella; species Shewanella hafniensis. Next base: position 4,243 of record NZ_BPFD01000022.1, on the reverse strand, counting down.
CTGTACCAGCGGCGAGATTTGGCGTTGCTGCTACTTCTTCGATAATGGCTTTTACATCGTCACGTGATTTTTCACGTAAATCGTAGAAAGCGCCAATGCTAGTACGATCGGCTGGGATTTCAGTGTTTTTCAGCCAAGTTCCGTTAACATATTTGTAGAAATCGTCCTGTGGGCGAACCGCTTTATCAAAATTAGCGAATTCAATACCAGAGCCCAGTACCTGAGTCACTGCCGCTGCGGCGGCTGTTTTAGCGGTTTCAGGTGCTTTAACTTCGGCTGGCTTGTCATTACAGGCAGTCAGGCCTGCGATAAGTGAGGCACACAGTCCCCCAATGAGTACTTTTCTCATGTCGTTTCCTTCGAGTTTATTATTGTGCCCATTATTGGGGCTGTTATTTTTTTGCAAAATGGGATTGCTTCAGGCGCAATGAACTATGTTAATGCCTTACTAGGAATCTAAACAAGGTCATTACAGTTTTTATCGCGGATTTATCTTGAGTCATATGTAACTAAAGGTTACCAGTTACAGTCTTAAGCTCATTAGCGGCGAAGTTACCGTATGCAAGCCTTTTCAGGTAAGCGAGTACTTAGCTTTCGCATTTTTTACACACAATCAAATTAGCTGCCTGATCGGCTTCGCGGGGTTACCAGCGACCACAGTTTTGGCGGCCACATTTTTTGTGACTACAGCACCTGCGCCTATGATGGCGTCATCACCAATAGTGACGCCTGGCATTATGATAGCGCCGCCACCAATCCATACCCGTTTACCGACCTTAATTGTTTTAGCGGTTTCTAAACCTGAGCAACGCAGCTCGGCATCGAGTGGGTGGCTCGAGGTATAAAATTGTGCATTGGGGCCGACCATAGTCTGCTCGCCAATAGAAATAGGTGCATTATCCTGCAAGGTGACATTCACATTGATAAACACTTTATCGGCAAGGGATAGATTGACGCCATAACTGATAAAAATCGGCGTAGATATTGTTGCGGCTGGAGATTTATGGGGGGATGAGCTGCTGACAGAGTTGGCTATATTCTGTATTTTCTTGGTCAATTATTTGATTTAATTGTCGATTTAGCCGTTGCTGCTGAGCGCGTAAACTTAATAGTTCGCTGGCAAGGCAGTCATATTCTTGGCCTGAGATCATCTTTTGGAATTCAGTCATGTTATCTTTCCCTAGGGTGACTGTTGTCAATACGTAAGGGCTTAGATAGAAACACATCGCGTGCTGAGCAGCAATTCTTTGCCCTTTGAAGTGGTCGGCCTCATAATATGGCAGTTTTCTTTATTGAAGTTGAGTATTAACGTGCGTTTAGACAAATTTATCTGTGAGAGTACCCCACTGACTCGCTCATTAGCGAAAAAAGCCCTGCATCGCGGTGATATCACTTGCGATGGCATAGTCGTTAAAGACTCGGGCTTTAAAGTGACTGAAGATATGCGTGTTTGTCTCGAGGGCGAGCCTATTGCCTTAGTGGGCGTACGTTATTTAATGCTCAACAAACCAGTCGATACCATTTGTTCAACGATTGATGAAACCTATCCATCGGTATTGAGCTTAGTGGATGTGCCTAAGCCTGAAACCTTGCACATTGCTGGTCGTTTAGATGCCGATACCACAGGGCTAGTGCTGATCACGACCGACGGCCAGTGGTCGCATAAAATCACTTCACCGAAGAAAGAATGCGGTAAACGCTATTTAGTGCAACTCGCCGAACCTGTGGATGCTGGCTTGATTGCAGTGTTTGCCGCTGGCGTTGAATTGCGCGGTGAAGATGGCTTAACTAAGCCTGCATTGCTGGAGATTATTGAGCCGCAATTAGTGCGACTCACCATCACTGAAGGTAAGTACCATCAAGTGAAGCGTATGTTTGCCGCTGTGGGCAATCATGTGCAAGGGTTGCATCGTGAAAGTGTAGGGCAAATTGAATTAGACCCCACCTTAGCACTGGGTGAATGGCGATATTTGACGGCTGAAGAGATAGCTTCAGTCTGATGAGTTTGATGTAAAAAATGCCGCCCGAGTTTTACTTTGGCGGCATTTTTATTTGTGCTAAATAGCTTTTATTATTACTGTTTCTTTAAAATCAGATTACCGCTGATGGTATTCATCTTCACGTTGGCTGCACCAGAGCCTGTTTGGAATGATAACTCTGTGCTTGGTACATATTTTTGTTTTTGCGGTACATCTTGGGTTAAACCGTTGTTGATTTTTCCACCAGGACCACCATCTAAGTTGAAGCTTGCATCGGGAACATCATTAAAGATCACGGTAATATCGCCGCTCACACTTTCTAAATTGGCTCTGTTGAAGTTTTTCGCCAGTGATACTTTTGAGTCACCGCTGACGGTTCTGAGTACGATTTCCTTTGCGAGGCTAAAGTTAGCATTCACTTCGCCAGAAACTTGTTCCACCGTGACTTTTTCTGCCTGAGTTTGGCTATTTAAGTCGCCGCTAACGAGACGATAGTTCATTTCCCCTTTGCTGTCAGTGTCTTGAATCGTGCCGGATACGGTTTCTAATTTGATTTTCCCATCAAGTGCTTTGGTTGTGATATCGCCAGAGACGGTATTTAACTCAGGTTTACCACTGAGGTTGTTAGCTTTGATATCGCCACTGACGGTATTTAAATCGAGTTCACCTTGGGCTTCGGCAACTTGCAGATTCGCTGAAATAGTGTCTGCATTGAGTTTTACTGTTTTTGGTACTTTAATGGTGAGCTGCGAGCCCTTGTCATTATTGCCATTATAGTGGCGAGGCATCTTGTCTTCGATATTCAGACTGTTTCCCTGTTGCTCGAACACAAAACCTTCACTCAATTCATCGAGTGTGCCTGTGACACTGACTTCACTCTTATCCCAGGTTTGAATCGTCACATCGCCGCGCTGGACTTTGATCTGCAGTTGGGTGTCGCTGCCAATACTAAGCTGTTTATCAATGCTTTGCGCTGCTAACACATTGCCCATTAAGCCTAAACAGAGTGTCGAAACCAATAGGCTAGCTTTAGTGAGATTGCGGTTACTCATAGGGTGTTTCCTTGTGTCGAGTTTCTAATGGGTAATTTTTGGCCCTGTTGTAATAGGTCGAGCTCACGCTGCTGCACCCAAAGCCAGAGTTGCCAAAGTTGTTTATTGGTTGGATTTGCTTGTAAAGCTTGGTAAATCTGTGTTGCCGCGAGCCTTAGCTCAGTTAAACCTTGCTCAACGGGTGCGCTGAAGCTGCTCGTTTGCCACATTAGCGCATTTGGCGCCTGTTCTAGGTTGTCCACTTGCGCTTGGTGTGATGTTGCAATTTGGGTGAGTAATAAATGTAAGGCCGCATCCCCTGGTTGCTCTGGCATAGCTTGGTTCTGGGCAAGCTCTGTCTGCTGCATTATGAATGAGTTGAAATAGGGCAATTGGGTATATCCCAATGCCGCTAGAATAATAAACGAAGCCGCTATCGCCCAAGCGTGACTCTTCTGGGATGTGTACGTTTGGGGTATCAGCGTTTTATCCATGCGTTTTTCAATGCCTTGCCACAGATCATGTGTAGGCGACATCTCTTTGGGCGCGCTATTGATCAATTGCTCAAGCTGTTGTTCACGGGAAAGCGGCGTTAACGTCATTACAGCATCTCCTGTAGTAGTTGCTTAGCTCTATGGTATTGGGTCTTGCTGGTACCGACGGCAATGCCGAGTAAGTCAGCGATTTCATCATGTTGATAACCTTCGATTGCACAGAGTACGAAAACCATGCGAGCGCGTTCTGGCAGTTTGAAAATTAACTTATCTAATCCGCTATAGCTGCTATCAGAGCTTAAGGGTTCAGTTTCTTGTTCCAGCGGAATAAATCGTGACCAAAAGGACTTTTGTTTACGAATGCTGCTCAATGCCTGATTGACACAAATACTGTGTAACCAAGTGGAAAACTGACTCTCACCTCGAAATTGTGGCAACTTCTGCCACACTAAAATAAAACACTCTTGGGTAATTTCTTCAGCCATGGTTTTATGACCACAAAGGCGCAGTGATAGGGCGTAAATACGTTGGTAATGGCTTTGATACAGCAACTTGAAGGCAGTTCTGTCTCCTTGGCTCGCTAAGGTGACCAGTTCAAAGTCAGACATCGCGCCATTGAGTGGGAGGATCCCTGCTGTCACTGTAATTTCCTGCCATAATGATTGAGTGTTGTAGTTTTGACGCAGTGGGCGCTACAAAAGGTTTGGAACCTTAAAAAATATATTTTATTTAGATCAAT
>NZ_BPFD01000021.1 GCF_019655335.1 Shewanella hafniensis | reverse complement strand
ATCACCACAGCCAAATACATCCAGCCTTCACCCGTCTTTAAATAGGTCACGTCACCCGCCCAAACCTGATTAGCCGATACTGGGTTAAAGTTCATGTTTAACAGGTTATCTGCCACTGCATCTGAGTGTTTTCGCTGCGTAGTCACCTTGTAAGCGCGTCGCTGGGTTGCTTTAAGTCGAAGGCGGTGCATAATTTTACGAACGAGATAGCGACCAACCTGGTAGCCTTCCTTGCGCAATTTCTTCACCATTTCACGATTCCCTAAGCTGCCTCGACTTTGCTTAAATAGCTGTCGAACAAGGCGATAAAGCTTCAGTGTTTCAAGGCTTATCACGTTTGCAGGGCGCTTATGCCAATCGTAATAACCTGATTTACTTACACTCATTACTCGACATAACAGTGCTACGGGAAACAGGTTGGATTGCCGTTTGATGAAACGAAATCTTACTTCATTTCTCTCGCAAAGAAGGCGCTGGCCTTTTTTAGAATTTCTTTCTCCATGCGCAATTCTTTGTTTTCTCTACGCAATCGCTTCAACTCATCCCGCTCAGACTCTTCTAAGGTGACACCTTGTTTCAGGGCTTCGTGTTTTTCTTTCCAGTTGTAAAGCAGGCTCGTGCTAACTCCAAGAGACTTTGCCGCATCGGCAACGCTATAACCTTGTTCTAGCACCATCAAGACGGCTTCATCTTTAAATGCCTGCGGATAACTTTTATGTGATTTCTTCAGACTCATATAGACCTCTTAATTTATTGACCATACTGTCTCAAAATTAAGTGTCCGATGGGATTAGACCAGAACAAAGGGCTTTGTATTGAAGGAGGTATCAAATCATTTTTTATCTGCACCACCAAAACTAGACAGTGACTTAAGAAACTTTTCAATACACAAAAATTCATAAATGACTAATTTAGCAAAGCTGCTATCACGAAATTGTCCCCAAACGAGTCACCTATCTTCTTTAAAACAAACAGGCCACACCAATGTTAAACAGGAGAACCATGGTAATTGGCGAGACGACCGTCCGCCCCATGGACGGGGCGGTCGAGCATCCAAGGATGGACTTGCTGCGTGTCGGCGAGTCAATGCCATGGCTCCGCCTCCGCTATACGCTTACATTAATACAATGGTTTTATCCATTAGTTCACTCGAAACGCTTTCAAATCTCCGAAAACAAAAAAGCGATAAACCACGTTGGCTTATCGCTTTTGATTATCTTGCGTTCGCTAGCTAGTTATCACGTAAATAATGCGACACAAGCATTAGGCAATGATAGTTGCCGCACCATCGCTGGTGCGGCAATAGATTACTTAACGATTTCCATCTCGGCTAACAGGTTGTCGGCATGATCTAAATACTTCATGACCCACAACATATAGCGGCTATCCACTTGGATTGAACGGTTGATGTTATCGTCATATGCCCAGTCGCCGATAATGCTTTCATACACACCATCGAACAGCAGACCGACTAATTCAGCGCGGCCGTTTAAGGTGGGTGAACCTGAGTTACCGCCGGTTGTGTCTAACGTCGACAGGAAGTTAACCGGCACAGAATCGATGGCTTTCACATAGAAATCACCGTATTGCTTCTGCTTGATCAGCTCTAACTCTTTCTTCGGCGCATCGAAAGGATCAACACCTGTGTCCTTTTGCACTATGCCTTCAAGGCGAGTGAATGGCACAGCCACTAAACCGTCTTTTGGCGAGTAGCCTTTCACATGACCCACAGTGACACGCAGGCTAGAGTTTGCATCGGCATACACAGGTTTACCTTGCTCAAGATTGTAGGCAATGATGGCATCCATGTACTGCGGGCGCACTTTCATCAGCTCGCCATCCAGTTCTTTTTCTTTCTTTTCTTCTGCCATATCTGTGTCATACATAGCCACGGCGAATTGAATGAAAGGATCTTTAGAGGCTTTAAAATCGGCAACGGATTTATCCATCCACGCCAGACGCACGTCTTTTTTGCCTAACTCAGTTTTGGCGTACATTTTGTCTAAGGTTTTCGAAAGCTTAGCTTCGTTGAACTTTTTATCGATACCAAAGGCTTTATCCAATGCGGGTAGACGTTTGTCCTCTGGCAGTGCGGCGTAGCGTTTCAGCATATCGAACAACACGGCTTTATCGACGCTTGGCGCATAACGACGGTCGATACGCTCCATGCTCGCTTTGAGGCGAGTCATATCACGTTCTTGGAAGCCTGGTTCACGCTGCATATCCGGCAGTTGTTTCTCGTTCGCTAAGCGATACAAACTGCGCGCCGTTGGCAACATTGTCGTGCTACCTATGTAGCTTAAGATCATGTCACGCTCTTGATGCGCTTTACTCTTGGCAATTAACGCGTCTAATTCCGCTAAGGTTTTACCGTATTTCGCTTCACGGCCGCTGTCTTTAGCTATCCACGCTGCAAGCTCTGCTTCGCGGGCTTTACGATCCGTCAACATGGTGGATTTGCCATAAAACTCGATCATCGAGGTGAAGTTTTTCGCGTAATTTGCAAGACTAGCAATTTGACTCTCGTACTTAATACGTTCGTCACTACCCTCTGGCGCGGTATCTTTAATGATCTCAATAAAGCGCTCGCGCAATAACTTACCTTCTGGATAAGCCCACTCGAATTGATTTTGTACTTCATTGGCAGTGCGATATCGGTTGGTGCGACCTGGGTAGCCAGCCACCATGACAAAATCACCATCGCTCACGCCTTTAGCCGATACTTTTAAAAAGCTTTTTGGCTCGTATGGCACGTTATCGCTACTGAAATCGGCAGGTTTGCCCGCTTTAGACACATAGGCGCGATAGAAAGAGAAATCACCGGTGTGACGTGGCCACATCCAGTTGTCTACATCGCCGCCGTATTTACCCACGCTCGCGGCTGGGTTATAGACTAAACGTACATCGCGGATTTCCAGTTGTTTAACCAGATAATATTCAAGGCCGCCGTGGAAGCTATACACTTGGCAACGGTAGCCGTCTTCTTTTTCGCATTCAGCTACTAAGGCTTTTTCTTGGCTTTCAACGCCTTGATAGAAGGCACTGCCCACTTTACCTTCGAGCCCGCCTTTTACGCGCTCGGTCACATTGGTCACATCTTCGGTCACATACACACGTGAACCCGGTGTGGCAGGTAATTCATCGGCGAAGGTCTTAGCTAAAAAACCATCTTGCAGCAGGTTTTTTTCTGGGGTGGAGTTGTATTGAATCGCACCATAGGCACAGTGATGGTTAGTGACCACTAAGCCTTTTGGCGATACGAATGACGCAGTACAGCCACCAAGGCTGATCACGGCATTCATCGGGAATTCGGTGAGTTTAGAAATCGATTTGGCATCAATTTCTAGCCCTTTTGCTTTTAGCTCATCGGCCATAGCAGGCAGTTGATGGGGCTGCCACATACCTTCGTCAGCCTGAGCGCCAAAACTGGCGGCTACGGCAACTGTGAGTAACCATTTTTTCATTGTGTTAAGTCCGTTTTATGTGAATGAAGCCACGCGCAAGCTGGGCCATGTTCTCGTTTTAGTCGTGTTGTTTTTATCTTAAGTCACTGTATTAAAAACCAGCATCACTCGCTTTAAAACCTAAAAAGCAAAAAGTCAGGCCGGGGCCTGACTTTATCACATCGGATACACTCTATAACAGACTCGGAAAAATTCGCTTACAAAGCAAATACATTCCATCAGCTAGATTCCATCAGCGTTACCCTGCGGCGTTCGCTACAAAACTGACGCTAGCCACGGATTAAATACTAAGCCGCTAAATAGCAACAAATAGCTGGGCACCCACAATCACAGCGCCTAACAAACCTGCCAACACTAAGCCTATAGAACCACCCGACACTTGATAACCGCCCGGTTGTGTTTGACGTTGACGCAATGCCATCACGATTGGCAAGAAGATGATCATCACCACCAATGGCACGGCCGCGAATCCCAGTACCGCCACAAAACCTTCTGGCAGATACAGAGCACATAACACTGGCGGAGTGAAAGTTAACAACCAGGTCTGTATACGGCCAGCAAACGTCTCTTTAGCACGGGTTAACTCGGCGACAAAGTCATACAGGCTTAAGGTCACCCCGAGGAATGAGGTCACTAAGGCTAAATCGGCGAATAACGAAATACATTTGCTGATCCAAGGCGTATGGGCAATATCCTGCAATGCCGTCACCAGTGACGGTAATGAACCTTCGAAACCACTGACTTCATAGCCACCGACTGTGCCTAGGGTCACCAACAACCAAAGCACATAACAAGCCAGTGGAATCGTCGAGCCGATTAACAATACCTTGCGCAGCGAAACTGCATCGCCATCCAGATAACGCACTAAAGTGGCGATACAAACGTGGAAACCGAACGAAGTAAACACTACGGGAATCGCCGCCATCCAACTGCTGGTCATCGACTCGGCAATCGCGCCCGTTGCCATGCTGGCAATACTGACTTCAGGCAGGAGAAATAACACCACAACCACCAGCAGTAAAATCATTAACGAAAACAGGAAGCGGGACACTTTATCGACCCAAGCTACGCCAAGCGCCGCAAATCCACCCAGCACTAAGGTAAACAACAATACCGCAGCTTGATTATCGAGCACGATATCGAACATGTTCTTCGCTTTAAGCACTAATAACGAAGAACCACCTGTGAGATAAGCCGCGGTCAAGGCAAACAATAAACTCAGGAAAGAAGCTCCTTGAATAATTTGACCTTTTTTACCCAGTAATTTACCCGTAATAGCATGCACGTTATCGCCCACGCCAGTGCGTAAGTTAATTTCGAGCATCAATAATGAGGTATAGGCAGAAACGCCCCAAATAACAACGAGTAATACTAACGCTGGAATAATACCTAAAGCCGCGGTGGCTAAAGGTAAGGCTAACATACCTGCGCCAATGGCCGTCCCGGCAACGATGGCGATCGAGCCTAACATTTTTGAATTCACACAATAGTCCTGTTCAATGATTAATTATTATTTTATTTGAGTAAGATTTGAACCGATAAAGCCTTGCGTCTTAAATCGAAATAAGCAACACATCACTTAAAGCAGCTTCAAAAAGCATCCAATCGGATCTCATTCCTGCAGATCAATTGGCCCCAATAGCTTTTGAATATTTCAACCCAGTCGCCATTGAGGCTAACTAAATCGGTTGCATAAAAGTGGCATGACTTTCAATTGTGATAATCCTAATAACAACATAGGTAAAATAGATAGTTTGGGACATTAACAGAGCCAAACCCAGTGGGCAAGCCAGTTGTGAACAAAGATAAGTCGCGCACTGTACGGTAACAACTTAATAGCGCTGTGGTAAACGAAAACATACAAGCCAACAAAATCGCTACCTTTGTTGGAAATACGTGGGATGCCGCATTGTGGGTGAATCGAGGTAAAACGTATATTTTGACTGTCGCGAACGCGCTGAATATGGGCTTAAACATATTCGCTGTGTTTAAGCCCAATCACATCATGTTGAGAATCGATTAACTCAAGATGTTAATTTACAGCTCAGTCCACGCCATAGCCCAAGAAGCGCCAACACCTGGCTCAAATCCTGTGGCAGAAGCCGACCACTGCATGCAATAGCCGCTATAGGGGAATGGCTTACATTGATACACTTTGCCATTTTTAGGCTGTAACACTGTGGTGCCTGCAACGTAACCTTTCACCCCTTCAGGGAAAACAAAATCCGCTTCCGGCGTTGGTGCTTGATCCTTTAAGAAAAGATCAAAGTTCTGCTGAATAACATCACCTTGTTTAGGCTCAGCTTTAACCTGCAAGTGATAATGTCCAGCTTTAGGCGCAACCACGTCTAACACTAAGCTCGCGCTGGTATTGTTAACGGTTTGACTGACAAAACCGGCTGCCGTGCCATCGTGGTTAAACAAATACGCTGACACTAACATTTCAGCATTGCTGGTGACGTCAAAACGAACCTGCGCTGCGCCGTCGATAATTTGATAATCATCGGCAAGTGAAGTGACTTCTAAGCTATTGCCCGGTGCGGGCGCCAGATCAAATCCCACTTCGACACGCTCAATACCTGAAGTTGTCGCAGTAAAAATGTCGTTTTTGCCATACACAGGCTCAATCACACCTGATGCATTTTTTTGTCCCGCTTTTAACTGAGACTGCTGGGCATTAATCGCGCTCGCTAATAGGAAAGGCCAATTTTGTTTATCACCTTGAGTCGCATCGTTAATGGTAATCACTGTTTGCTTAGCCGGTTGCTCACCATTGGCATCGAACACTCGGGTCATCACTTTATCGCCCGCCTTGAGATCGAGTGACGGATTGATATCGCCCACATCGAGCCATTCACCCGGTACGACAGGACCCGAGCCTAAATTTACATCGATAGCATTGTAGAAACTATTAGTGGTATCACCCACTTCCCACACAGCTAGAATCACTTGATAACCGCTGCGGCCTTCTGGCACATAGCAGTCATGGGTCACTAACTTAGGTGGCTGCACCATGCCGCCATCGACCACGCAGAATGGCGCTAAGTCAAAGCTCGCACGGCTTAAAGCTTGGTTTTGATTCCAATCTTGGCGGGTTAAATAATAACGCCAATTACGGGTGACATGATTTGCTGTGAACTGCCAACTGAATTTATTCCAGCCCGATTTAATATCCGTCTTTGCCCAACGGCTCGGACTTTGTTCATCCAAAGGTGAAAAAGCACCATTGCCAGCACTCGCCAGTTTGCCATCAGCAGGACCTGATTCAGGAAAACCCGATGGCCCCTCAACACTTTGTGGCTCCCATTGCACCGCACCACAATTGGCATTTTTACCTGTTTTACAGGCATATGAACGCGATTCAGGTGCCACAACATAACCATGCGCCTGTGCAGAAATACTCACAAACGCATTGGCTGCCATCACTGCGGCGGCCAATAAACTCAATTTAGAAACAGGGGAAAAAACAGTAGGATTTGCCACTTTAATGCACTCCATTTGCACCCATCTTTGCCAGTATTGGCTTGGGCTTAGGTATAAAAGTGGTATTTGGGCAAACAACAGCATTAAACAGCAGTCGTTTATCTTTCACAGAAATCGAATTCTGCGGCAACTCCGCTATCTTAGTTCACTAAAAAATCCATTTACAACCTTAGACCGGAAGCTTTGCGTCCTAACTTTTCAATTAGTTTGCCAAATACGGTAGGTGTCATCGAATCACTACGAGTTAACAATATGTAATCAGGTAGAAATGACTTGGCTAAATTAGCAACAAAAGACAACGCTGTCAAAAAATAATCCATTTATATTCATATAATTACAGAATGTCGCGCGGTATTATTCTGACACCCGTCAAACATTCATTCATGCCTACTGTAATAAACTCGTGCTTGAAACCGAAATTCACTTAGGTATAATGCCCACCTCGCTTCGGGGGAGTAGCTAACTGGATGTCGAACCATCGTCATCTAGGGTGAACATCAACATACTTGGCCACACGCCATGGTGTTCACAGCAAATCATCGATTTGCCCAGCAAGACCTGAGCACAATAACTGCACCTAGGGGTGGACGGTTTATTGTGCTTATGTCTTAACCACCCCTAAAGGATCACACTTGGAAGCCCTACTTGCCTCAACCTTTACGGTTGCTATTGCCGAAATTGGTGATAAAACTCAATTGCTTGCACTAATTCTTGCCGCAAGATTTAAAAACAAAACTGCCATAATTTTAGGTATTTTGCTGTCGACCTTATTCAACCATTTTGCCGCCGCTTGGATTGGCCAATGGGCGATTAACTGGGTCAGCCCAGATCTTGCCCGCTATTTAGTGGCTGCGTCCTTCTTCGCGATCGCTCTTTGGGTGTTAATCCCCGATAAAGTCGATGCAGAAGAGAGCCGTTTCTACAAAATGGGTCCCTTCCTCGCCACCTTTATCCTGTTTTTCATCGCCGAGATGGGGGATAAAACCCAAATCGCAACGGTAGTGTTAGCCGCAAAATACGATTCATTAACTATGGTGGTGGCAGGTACAACCTTAGGCATGCTGCTTGCCAACGTACCCGTAGTGATCGCAGGTCACTTCAGCGCCGAAAAATTGCCTATGTTGTGGATACACCGTGGCTGCGCCGTATTGTTCGCACTGTTAGGCGTAGCAACACTACTGTTCTAGATCATTGATCATATTGAATTAAGGCAACAAAAAGGCCAGTGATAAACATCACTGGCCTTTCTACTTACAACGGTTGTATTGAGATAAACAGTGTCGGCTTAGAAACGCAGTTTATAAGCCTAATGCCGTTTTAATCCGTTGACCGTAATCCGCATCGGCTTGAGTAAAATGCGCCACCATACGTTGCTGCACATCTAAACTCGCTTGACTTAATGAACCCGAAATTGTTGCCACTAAGCGCGCTTTCTCCGCTTCAGAGAAGATACGATACAAATTACCCGCTTGGGTGTAATCGTCTTGGTTATAACGACTGTAACGCGCCGCTTCACCTTCTAAACGCAATGGTGGTTCGCTAAAGTTTACTGGCTCAACCAAGGCATCAGCAGTGCTGTTCGGGCCATAGTTTGCCGAAGCGTCGCCACCCGTTTGGCTACCATGGTAAGGGCATTGTGTGCCCGCCATCGCACCTGCACGTTGATGATGATTTGCCTTAGCGGCATGCGGGCAGTTCACTGGCAATTGATTGTAGTTAGCACCAATGCGGTAACGCTGGGCATCGGCATAGGCAAATAAACGCGCTTGTAACATCTTGTCGGGTGAAGCCCCGACGCCTGGGACCAAATTGCTCGGTGCCAATGCCACTTGCTCAACTTCAGCAAAATAGTTTTGTGGCAGACGATTCAGTTCTAATACACCAATCTCAAGTAATGGATAGTCGCTATGCGGCCAAACCTTAGTTAAATCAAATGGATTGATATGGTAAGTATTGGCATCTGCCTCAGGCATAATCTGCACATTAACCGTCCAACGCGGGAAGTTACCATCAGTAATCGCCACCACCATATCGCGCTGCGATGAATCGGGATCGATCCCTTTTAATTTATCAGCCTGTTCATTGGTTAAGTTGACCACACCTTGCTGGGATTTAAAGTGGAACTTCACCCAGAAACGCTCGCCCTTGGCATTCCACAGCGAGAAAGTGTGTGAACCATAACCGTGCATTTGACGGTAGTTCGCCGGAATACCACGATCCGACATCAAAATGGTCACTTGATGCATAGCTTCAGGATTCAATGACCAAAAGTCCCACATAGCCTGCGGATCTTTTAAGTTTGTCTTAGGATTACGCTTTTGCGTATGGATAAAGTCTGGAAACTTAATCCCATCTCGCAAGAAAAAGGTCGGCGTATTATTACCCACGATATCGTGATTACCACGGGCAGTATAAAAACGTAAACCAAAACCGCGTGGATCGCGCTCTGCGTCGGCAGAACCCATTTCTCCACCGACGGTTGAGAAACGAATGAAGGTTTCAGTTTGCTTACCAACGCCATTGAAATGGTCGGCAATGGTGTAATCGCTTAAATCTTTAGTCAGGGTAAATGTGCCGTAAACGCCAGTACCTTTGGCATGCACGATACGCTCAGGGATACGCTCACGGTTGAAATGGGCTAACTTTTCAATTAAATGCCAATCCTGTAATAGCAGAGGACCACGTTCACCCGCCGACAGTGAGTTTTGATCGTCGGCCACTGGGGCGCCGTTTTGGCTCGTTAAGTACTGACTTGTTTGATGTTGTTGACTCATGCCCTGCTCCTTAGTCTTGATTGCTGGTTAACCAGGTTTCAATTAAATCGTAAATGGTGGCCATGGTGTATCTCCTTGGCTGGCGACGTGTTGTCGATGGAGCAAGAATAGAGAATCGCCACCAAATAATAAAACGATTAAACTAGATTCATGCAATCTATAAAAAAGATTAAAAGAAACATAGCAAAGTCGATAACCGATTGCGCGGACTCACAGCCAATGGTCCGCTCACATCACTAAGGTGCGGCTGAAAAACCAAATGGCTGCTCGCAGGGATGAAGCAGATTACTGTAAAGCTGAGTGCGGTACAAAAAAGCAGAGAAAGATAATGCGCTGCCATTAACTGGCGGGTGAGTCGGCTTCGCGGTAAAGCTTAACCAGATAATAAGTGTCTATCAGTACGATAAAAAAGTTAACTAAGGCAACAGGATAAGCCCCAATTGCCACGCCGTAGGCCACAAATAATGCCGCACCGATAAGATTCCACCAGCGCAGTTTTTTGATGTTTGACATCATCAGTGATATTGCAACGACCACAGACGCTAAATAACCAACCCATTCCCAAATTGTCGCGTTATCCATATCCAATCCTTATTCATATATTATTTAAATCAAACGATTGATACGCCATTCACACCACAGGAAATAGGCTGGGCTATTGCACTTAGCACTTAGCACTTAACGTTTAACGACAGCCGCCGTCATACGTGAAATACAAGTCAGTTCACCGGCGCTGTTATGGATTAACACTTCCCATACAGAGCTGCGTTTTCCTAAATGAATAGGCTTAGCCGTGGCGGTTAATAGCCCATTACGGGAAGCCCGTAAGTGGTTAGCGTTAATTTCTTGGCCGACACAATAGTACTGCTCAAAATCCACCGCAAAGTTTGCTGCATAGCTGGCAACGGTTTCAGCAAGCGCAACATTCGCGCCGCCATGGACTATCCCCAAAGGGTTATGCACCGCAGGGCTCGCTGGCATAGTGGCCTTCATGTAATCGTCGCCAATCTCACTGATCTCAATTCCTAAGGTCTGCATCAAGGTGCCTTTACCGCCCATACCGGCATCTAAACGCGCGCAATCCTCTAACGTGACAGCTCTAAACCAAATACTCATTGCAACTTCCTAGTCAATAAAACCAATCAGCAGTTTACTGCGAAGTGGATGAAGTTCAACTAGTTTTACGCTAAGCCAGTCCCGTCAATCTCAGCAAAAATAAGACTCAAACTAACCATTGTTTAGTGATACTCAACCGACTAAACCAGACGAGAAACAATCCCCAGAACACCACCACACTCGGCATGATTAATGCGTCAGCTCCTAGCACCACAGCCGCTTGTTGAATGCAAAACACATAGCTCATATGCAACAAAACCGCGATAAGTGAGGCAACCAGCACTTTATAGGCAAGGGATTTTCGCAATAACAACAATAGGCAGCCCAGAACGCCCGACACCACAGCAAAGCCAAATACCGCATCAACTAAAGCCGGCGTGGTCTCATAGAGTTTGATTTGATCTGGACTCATTTGCGCCAAGGCATCCGGCGTCATGGTCATTTGGATCACAAAGGCCATCAGCCCCATGATATTCCACAATAAACTGAGCGTTGCGACAAAGTAAAACCACAGTGGCGCCTTCGCTTTAATGGTTTTCAGCGGATTTGAGACTGTATCCATACTCACTCCTAATAAAAACTGAAAAAAAACAGCTAAAAAAGGGATGGCGAACCATCCCTTCATTTCAGTCTAGCTCACAAATAACACTTGTGAGCGCACCCGTTACACAGGTTAACGGCGACGACGTTGTAAACCAAACAAAGACATCAGTGCTAAACCTAAATAACCCAAAGCACCGCCATCATCTTTAGGCGTTGGCTCAGGTTTTGGTGGCACAACCGGCGCTGGGTAGCTTAAGGCAACGATCACAGGATCGTGGTCCGATGCAGAGAACGCATTTTCAGATTTAGCCAGATCCCCAGAGAATTTCTTACCGTATTCAAACAGGTTAGATTCCACTGAGTTGATATGCCAATCTTCAATATCCACTAAGCGCTTAGCTAAGCTAGCATTGGCTAAAGCATGGTCTAAGTTACCTAGCTCGCCGTTATAGCTATAAGAGAAAGTGCCTGTACCGTGGGCTTTTGTGTTCAAGTTGATCAGGCCATAACCTTTTTCAATCTTGCTGCCTTGGCGTTCAAATACTTTGCCATCGAGCGTTGTCCACGACGCGGTCATGATGTCACGATCTGACTTGCTCGCATCAAAATCGGTCAGCACACGGATAGGATCTTCCATACCGTAAGCATTCATATCACCGATGATCAGTAAATCGCCTTTCACATCTTTTAGCGTTTCACCCAAAACTTTGGCTGCAGATACGCGGAACGCATTACACTTACCCTGTTGATCGGCAGGATCGACTGACTCTTCGAAGTTTGCCCAATCTTCTAAACAGCCTGAGCCTTTAGATTTCAAATGGTTAACAACTACGGTCAGCGACTCATCATGAATTTTGAAAGTTTGCGCTAAGCTGTGACGTTGGTAAGCATCGTTACCTGGGTTAGTCTCAGTTTTGCCATCTTTAGTACGAGTCACGCTGCCAGCACTGGCATGTTGCTCAGGAGTATCGATAGCTTGCGCAGCACCCGCTAAGGTCACTTTGCCACCGCGGTATAACATGCCGACAGTGATAGCATCAGTACCAAAGTACTTGCCGTCATACTTGTCGGCATCGGTGATTTCAACAAAACTATAAGCATTTTCAGGCGTTTGCTTCTCGTTCAGTGCATCGACTAAGTTTTTAATCGCACTCTTCTCACCAAAACCGTTGTTGGCAATTTCCATCAGACCGACGATATCGGCGTTCATGGCAGTAATAGCGCTAACGATTTTAGTACGTTGTAGCACCATTTCTTCCAGCGTTAGCGCGCCACGATTACTACCTGATGGATTGGTATCACCACCATCAACATCGTTAAAGAAGTTGAGCACGTTAAAGCTAGCCACACGTAGATCGCCCTTAGTGGCGACGCTTGGGGCATCAGTTCTGTCATCACCACGGATAAAATCACCCGCTGTAATAGTGTTAGTTGCCACTAAACGATAAGCGCCGTAGCTGTAACCAATCACACCTTGCAGGTTAGTCAGTTGGTCGCCCACACGGATATAGCCAGTTTCCACATTGAAATCAGGGAAATATGGAATTACACCATTTGCAGGTTTGTAATCAGATTCGATAAAGAGTTGGTTTTCGAGGTTAGATTTAACTAACGCAGTCGCTTCAGCAGAAAGCGCGGGATAAAGCTGTGTCGACTTCATTAGCGGTTCTTTATAAGACACTAACATGTTGTTGCGACGGCCAGCGTAATCATAGCTGAAGGTACGGCTGATCTTAAGATCGCTGCCCGCATCTAAAGCCACATTCATGCCTTCATAACGCTCTAATGCTTGCGCTAAGGTTTCGCCATCGGCGACATAGAAAGGCGCAGCAACAGGGACTTCACCCTTAGCGCCGACTTCAAATTTCTTATCGGCTTTAATATCGATTTGAGTTAAGCCAAAGTATTCTTTCACTTTACCCTGCACACACACTTCAACCCCAGGTTGAATTGCTTCAGGCGCCGCTTCACCTAAGAATACAAACACACCATCAGAGGTATACGGTGAGTTATCACCTTTCACTTCTTGCAGATAAAAACCTTTAAACAAGCTTTCGCCACGGGCAGTCACGACACCGCGCACAGTCACTTCAGCCTCAGACTCAAATGCACCTTCTGGAACGTAAGGGCTAGACTCGCCCGCACCTTGCACTTGATAAATAGGCACTATTTTAGCGCCGCTGCAGCTAAAAACAGGTACTTCAGGCTCAGCTGGAGCTTCTAGATAACCTAAACCTGAGAAGGTATCTTTAGGTAATTGTTCCCACTGGGCGGCATTAAATACTGTATTCGCCACTAACGCATCTAATTTACGTTTTAAGGTAACGTCTAATCCCCAACCCGCAGGAGTAGGCACATCGCCAATAATATCGACAACCGCATCATCTTTAACGAGTGCGACCGCATCACCACCATTAAAACTTAAACTGCCAGAGTAACTGTCAACACCTTGGTCAAGCGTGATCACAGCGCTAGAATTTAAAATCACTTTAGCCGTTTTAGGCGCAATGGATTGGCCATCTAATGCCACCATATCTGACGCAACAGTTGCACCATCTTTATAACGAACCAGTTTATAACCCGCGAGATCAATTGCCGTATCGCCGCCGTTATAGAGTTCAATCGCTTTATTGTTTGAGCTACCTTCAACATATTCGGTAATCATCACATCAGCGCTTGCCATCATAGGTAAAGCCGCTGCGACAGCTAAAGAAATAGCCGTTAACTTATTAACATTATCCATATCATCAACCCCATTATTATAATATTGCCGCTAACTTCTATTAACGTGCGGGCGGATTATTTCAGAGTTGAATGCGTAAAAAAAGAGGGCAAGATCGCACATTACCAATGTAACACATTGATGAGTAAATGATTATGGACACAGCACTGTTCACACAGAAGAACAAGGTAATAATTCGAAAGTATTAGCCAAATAAAAACAAACAGTAAGAGTAATACACCCAAGCTCAGCCAAAGCACTGGCGAGTACAAATAATAACCAATATTTTAATGTGATATTTTAATGACTTTTATCGGTATGCAATACCCAATAAAATGTAAAGAATGCGGCGCTTTAAAAGATAGTAGATATCATTAAAACGTAATTTAGCCTTCATTATTTTGAAATAAAACCAACGCTAAAGCGAGCTAACGTTAATGATTAATACCATCCATTGTAATAGCCGATAGAGATTGACGATTGCTATATAAAATTAAACATGAGTTAAGGCTGTAAACCTTGTATAGCAAGGCAATAAATTAAGCATTAAAACTATAATGTGATTTTTACAGACAAAAAAATACCGCTCATTTAGGAGCGGTATTTCACTTACTGCGTAATAAACGCGGCAGTTAATTCATTACTTTTTAGCTGCTGGTTCAGCGGCTGGCGCTGCAGATGCTTTCTCAACTGATTTCAATTCAACTTCAAAAATCAGTGTGGAATTGGGTGGAATAGTACCAGTGTCACGCTCGCCGTAGGCTAAGTTTGCAGGAATAACAAACTTGTACTTAGCGCCAACTGGCATTAATTGTACGCCTTCGGTCCAGCCTGGGATCACGCGATTCAGTGGGAACTTAGCCGTTTGACCACGTTTGTATGAACTGTCGAACTCAGTACCGTCGATTAACGTACCTACATAATCCACTTCTACAGTGTCTTCAGCAGCAGGTTTTTCGCCAGTACCAGGTGTTAATACTTCGTATTGCAAGCCTGATTCAGTGGTCACTACGCCAGTCTTAGCTTTGTTTTCTTCAAGGAATTTTTTACCATCTTCGATATTCTTAGCAGAAATCGCAGTGGCTTGTTCCTGACGTTTATCGTTTAACTTTTTATCTAGACCTTGAAGAATGGTTTGCATTTCTTCTTCGGTTAATTTTAATTGGTCATTCAGACCATTAGTGAAACCAGTGACAATCAGAGTGCGATCAACTGGCAGGCCTAATTCTTCTTGCTCTTTGATATGACCTGACATGTAACGACCGATTGAAGCGCCTACACTGTAAGCTTCTTTTTGAGCTTCTGTCGTTAATTCAACACTTGTACTCGCAGCAGCTGCTTTTTCTTCTTGATTACAAGCAGATAGGCCAATAACGGCCAATGCAACTAACGATAATTTATAAATCGATTTCATTAAAGCTTCCTCAGCATCCTCAAGCGGTTACAATAACCTAAGCGTGACAACTTTATACTAGTTATCTCGGTTATACCAACTAGATTCTTTATGGGTTAACAGTGATTAATGTCACTTGATCAAGTCTAAAGACAGCAACTTAGGGAGCAAGTTCATGAAGAAAAATCTACTGCTGGTAATTTGCACAATTTTTCTGACAGCTTGCCATCCTAAAGCGGAAGACATTAGCGTTCTCACCACTGAACCTAGCTATAGCGCAAGCCTATCAAGCAATGGACAATTTGCCTTAGTCGCCACCCAAAGCAGTGGAGTTCAATGCTGGGATCTCAGCACTCATACACTTAAATACCAATGGATACATGGCGATATCAATACTGGCGTCACAGGTACAGCGATTTCGCCCAACGGACTATTTGCAGCATCGTTAAGCCGAGATTCAGTTGCCATGTGGAGAATAGCCGACGGAAAATCCTTGGGTTGGTGGTCCTTGCCATCATCCGGTGAAAGCGTGGCGGTAGCCGATAATGGCGCGCTACTCATTGGTTTAAATGATGGCTCCGTCATGTCACTCAATGCCGCCCAAAGTGCCTTAATCAAATTTCTGGGACATAAAGATCGCGTCAATAGCGTTTCACTCTCCGCAGATGGCCGTTTAGCATTAACGGGGTCGAATGATATGCAGGCGATTCTTTGGCAGGCGCAAACCGGTCAGCCGCTTCATACTTGGACCTTAGGCAGCCGTATCACTAAAGTGGCGCTTAACGACAGTGGTACGCTAAGTTTTACCAATGGCAGCACCAATGAAGCAAAGATATGGGATAACACCAGCGGCAAGCTTTTAAATCAGTTAGATATTACACGTCGTCAGATGAACTTTTCCGCGGTGCGGTTTATCAAACAAGACAGCCAGATATTAACGGGAACGCCGGCGCGGGAAGTCATACTGTGGCAACGCGACTCGGGTAAAGAAATCGAAAAATGGCAGGTTGCACTCACTAAAAACAGCCAAAATCGAGGAGCCGTTGTATACTCTGTGGCAATTCGAGATACCAATAAAGTCGTTAGTATCAGTAGCCAAGGCTTAGTTGAGACTTGGCAGCAATAGAGGTTAGTCATGCAAGGCGTACAAGCACAGATTGAAGATCTAGAAACCAAATTGGCTTTTCAAGAGCTCACAGTCGAAGAATTAAACCAAGAAGTGATCAAATTAAATCGACTCGTGGCTCACCAACAACACCAAATTCACTTACTGATTGGTAAGCTACAAGATATGGAACCAAGTAATATGGCGACTCAGGCTGAAGAAACGCCGCCGCCACATTACTAAATACTGACGCTTTAAAATACGACTTTGATTCAAAGACGGTTACCGCAAAATATCCAGGGAATGCGATGTTTAAACATTTGATGCCAAAACAAACCCCGCCTTTATTACCCATAGCGTTAGTGGGTGAAGCTATCCTAGGGCAGACTGCAATTACAGTGCATCATTTCGATGCCGAGCTCGCGCACCTTGCAGAGCAAATGTCTGCCAGCATGGAACCCGCCAAAGGCGTTGGCATCGCGGCGCCACAGGTTCACAGTCCCTTAGCTTTATTTATTATGGCTTCTCAACCTAATGAACGTTATCCCGACGCACCCAATATGGCGCCTGTAGTCGTGGTTAATCCGCAAATCATTCATGCATCGAGTGACTTAGTCGGCGGCGAAGAAGGTTGTCTGTCCGTTCCCGGCCAAAGATTTAACATACTAAGACATCAAGCCATTGAAGTGCGCTACCAGAATTTACAAGGCGAGTGGCAACAGGCCGAATTAACAGGCTTTATTGCGCGGATTTTTCAACACGAATTTGATCACCTACAAGGGATCACCTTACTCGAGCGTTCACGTATGCCAGAACAGGCTCAGTCGATTTCAGCCAAGTCCATCGAACAAGGTGAAGCGCAATAATGAAACTGTCTTTGGTTACACCTTTATCTCGCGCGTTTATCGCACCCGCTTTGGCAATGGGGTTGGTGTTAAGTTTATCGGGCTGCGCCTACAACAGTATTTTTATTAATTACCCTTCACAGATTGAACCGCTCAAACAAGAGTTGAATAGTGCAGCTCCCTTGGCTGGTATCGACAAACTTGCCAGCAATATCAATGGCAACGATGGCCTACTCTATGCTCAAGAAGCGGGCCGTATTGCTCAAGTCGCCGGTGATTTTGCGGCCAGTAAAAAATACTATCAACAAGCGGTCGATGCTTATACCGCCTTTGATGATAAGGCCAAAGTCAGTGTCAGCGACCTTGGTGCCACAGCCAGCAGCTTAGTGTTAAACGATAATGCGATTCCGTACCGAGGGCCAGGGTATGAACGCATCATGCTGCACCAATACCAAGCGCTAAACTATTTGTTTAGTGGCGATTACCAAGGCGCTTTAGTCGAAGTTCGTCGCAGTAACGAGTTACAAAGCAGCGAACAAGAGCGTTATCAAAAATCACAAAAATCAGTACAAGCCATGGCGAACGGGACTATCGATGCCGAGGTCAACAAGCTAGGTCAAGCCGCAGGCACTGTGACGAGTTCTTTCTTAAACGCTTACAGCTATTACACCACAGGCGTACTACATGAAGTGCTAGGTGAGCCAAACGATGCCTATATTGATTATCGTAAAGCGGCACAAATCACCCCAAACAACACCTATTTACAGCAAGATCTGGTGCGCCTCGCCAAACAACTTGGCATGCCACAATATGACGAATTTAAACGCCGTTGGGGCGATGCTAAATTACCTAATCCCAAAGATGGCCAAGTGATTTTGATGGTCGAGCGCGGTTTTGTTCCGGCCAAACAGGCACTTACAGTGCCTTTTACTATCCATGGCAATTGGCAAACCGTGTCGCTAGCCACTTACATGCCAAACAATACTTTTGTGCCAGAGACGCAAGTGCAAGGTTTAGGTACAGTGCTGAAAACTGAACCTATTGCCAATATTGATGCCTTAGCCATCACAGCACTCAAGGAAGATCTGCCCGCAACCTTGGTTCGCCAAGTCGCAAGGGTCTATGCCAAATCCGAGATGGCCTATCAGGTTGAGAAGAGTGGCAGACCCGGAAACAATGCCGCCGATATTGGCAGTATTGCGATGCAGATTTTTAACGTAGTAACAGAGCAAGCGGATCGCCGTAGTTGGCTGACGCTGCCTAAACAAGCACAGATCGGGCGGCGTTATTTGAGTGCGGGTGAGTACACTTTGCAGTTAGATAAAGCGCCACCGGCAAAAATTGACGTTGCAGCAGGCAAAACCACCTTAGTCTGGGCAATTGATACTGGTAATTACACCCGAATTTATTCAATAATCATTTAGCCTAGCGGTTGTGGTATTTGAATAAGACGAGTGTCATTAAGTTTATACAATCACAAAATGGAACTGACTATGAAACAATTTAAACTGATTTTTGTGCTGGCTGCCGTTATGGGTCTGGCTGCATGTCAATCTAAAGTCGAGTATGGCGATGCCACCGAAGTTGAAACCGTCAATGAGAACTTTGGCTCAACGGATCTGCAAGCTATTGCAGCCAAGATGGTGGATAGCATGATGACTTTCCCTCCTATCGTTGCCATGACAGCTAATAGCCGTCCGATTTTATTTGTCGACAGCATCAAGAATAAAACCTCAGAGCACATTGATACTGAGTCTGTTACCGACTCTATCAGCAACAAACTATTGCGCTCAGGCAAGTTCCGTTTTATCGACATGACCAAAGTAGACTCAGTCCGTAAGCAACTGGATTACCAAAACAACACTGGCATGGTTGATCCATCAACCGCCATCAAGTTTGGTCGTCAAATCGGCGCGCAATACATGTTATACGGCAATTTATCTAGCATAGTGAAGCAAGACGGTAGCACTAAAGACGTGTACTACAAGATGACAATGCGTTTAATGGATTTAGAAACAGGCTTGATTGAATGGTCTGATGAAAAAGAAATCCGCAAGATGAAGTCTAAGTCTTTCTTAGGCATGTAATTGTCTCAGGCGCTGACTGTCGCCAAACAGAGTTTCCAATAAGCCAGCTGAAATGCTGGCTTTTTTTTTACATTTTTAACATTGGTTATCCTAGGCAAATAAGGTAGTGTACTCGGCCAAAATACACTGCAATGATACTGGCTCAAATCGGCGCTGGCACGGGGGATCATTTGCCACTTAGGCAACTCCTGACACCCGATATTGAACTCAATATTCAAGCAGAAAACAAATTGTTGAAGGATTGAAGTTGTGAACTTGTTTAAAGCCAGTTTTGTTGCCCTTGCCTGCGGCGCACTGATGTCGTGTGCCACCCAAAGCACGCTCAATACGGGTCCACGTGACGCCAGTGCTTACATTAGCCAATATCAGGCCGCGCTGCGCTCGCAGGTTATTTCCGATGTTCGCTATGAATTAGATTTTCAGCTCACAGGGGAAGCCGACTTTTCCGCCACCTCCAAAGTGACCTTTCAGTTAAGCGAAATACCCAAACAGCTGAGCTTAGATTTAAACAAAGCACAGATAAAACGCTTTATGATCAATGGCACCGCCGTATATCCCAATTACAATGGCGCTTACATTAACTTAAATACGCGTTTACTCACCTCAGGTGAAAACACGGTTGAAGTGCAGTTTACTCGTCCTCACAGCACCAACGGCGAAGGTTTGCACCGATTTAAAGATCCGGTCGATGGCAAGGTCTACCTCTATTCGCATTTTGAACCCGCTGCCGCGCAGCAAATGTTTGCCGTGTTTGACCAACCAGATATCAAAGCCAACTATCAGATTACGGTCACAGCACCTAAAGATTGGCAAGTGATTAGCACTATGCGTGAAAGCCAAATCACTCCAGCAGGCGCATACAACCGTTGGACCTTCCCTGATACACCGAAACTCAGTCCGTATAACTTTTCTATGCATGCGGGTCCCTACCACATGTGGCAAGACAACTCTGGCCGCTATCCAATGCGCCTGTTCGCCCGTGGATCTGTGGCTAGCCAAGTCACACCGCAGGATTGGTTTAACTATACCAAACAAGGATTAACCTTCTTCGATAACTACTTCGGTATTCCATATCCCTTTAAGAAATACGATCAAATTCTAGTGCCTGATTTCCTCTATGGCGCGATGGAAAACGCAGGTGCTGTAACCTTTTCTGAAGATCATTTCCTCTTTAAAGCGGCCATGACAGCAGATCAAAAGCAAAACTTAGCCGGCGTTATCATGCATGAAATGGCGCATCAATGGTTTGGCGATCTCGTTACCATGAAATGGTGGAATGGCCTGTGGCTTAATGAAAGTTTTGCCTCTTTTATGGGAACGCTTGCGACTCAGGAAGCGACCGAATTCACCAATGCTTGGCGCAGCTTCTACGCCAAAGGCAAACAAAAAGCCTATGAGCAGGACAGCTTAGTCACCACGCATCCGATTGAAGTGCCAGTGGCAACAACCCAAAACGCCTTCGACAATATCGATGCGATCACTTATCAAAAAGGCGCATCAACACTAAAACAACTGCGCCACTTGCTGGGCGACATGGTGTTTCGCCGTGGCGTCAGCAATTATTTAAAACAATATAGTTATCAAAATGCCGAATTAGACGATTTTATCAATAGCCTAGGCAAAGCCGCTGGTCGTGACTTAAGCGCATGGACTCAAGAATGGCTCTACAGCGCGGGCGTTAACACCATCAAGGCGGAATATCGCTGTGAAGCTAACCGCATCAGTGACTTTAGTCTGCTACAGCTCCCAGCAAGCACTGAACTACCAACATTACGCGAACAAAAAGTCCAAGTAGCCCTCTTTACCCAAGGTCGCTACGATTTACGCCATGACGTTACTGTGCCTGTCACGTACAAGGGTGAGCGTACCGAAGTCAAACAACTGATTGGTGAGCGCTGCCCTGACTTAGTCTATCCAAACTTTGATGATTGGGGTTTTGTGAAAGTCGAGCTCGATGACAAATCCTTTAACACTGCAAAACAGCAGTTGAGTAATGTGTCAGATCCACTGCTGCGCTCTATGCTGTGGCAAAGTCTGTGGGACAGCGTTCGCGAAGGTAAATTGAGCTTAGATCAATACCTAAGCACAGTGTTTGTTAACGCGCCTGCTGAGACGGACTACACAATTGTCGGTCAGATCATCGATAGCATGTTGCGCTCGAAGCAGTATCTCGCACAAATCGCACCTATTCAGCAAAACTACGCTGAGAATGCAGTCAAAGGCTTAAGCCAGATGAGCCTTAGAAAAGCGATGGAAAGCAAAGGCGATAATGACTTCCAACGTATTTGGTTCGATGCGTATGTCAGTTTAGCCAGCGACAGGGATTCACTGCGCCATCTAGCACAACTCGTTGACGGCGAGACAAAAATTAAGGGATTAACTTTAGATCAAGATTTGCGCTGGGCGATTATCACCCAGCTCAATCGCTATGATTTCCCTAACGCGCAGCAACGTTTAACCAAAGAAGCGGCCAAGGATAATTCGGACTCAGGCGAGAAAGCAGCGCTTGCGGCGCAAGTGATCCGCCCTGAGGCCGCGGCAAAACGTCGCTGGCTAAGTAAGGTCCATCTAGACAGCCTGCCTTTCTCCAAGCAACGTATTATTATGCAAAATCTTTATCCTGCTGAGCAGAAACTATTAAGTGCAGCGACTGCGGAAGAACGTTTGGCGAGCTTAATGGATATGGACAAAAAAGGTCCCGTATTTATGCGTAACTACAGCCACTTCCTCGTTCCTACCGATTGTAATTACAATAGTATAGCAGCGCTAGACAAGGTACTTGATCGTCAAACGGGATTATCAAATATCACTCGCCGCAATCTATTAGAAACCCGTCAAATGGAACAACGCTGCGTGTTGATCAAAAGTAAAATGACCCAATGATATTTAAGCCATTTTAGAATTAAAAAGGAGCTTCTAGAAGCTCCTTTTTTGTGCGGTAATAGATGGAGGCTAAGCTCGAAACATACAAAAAGTAACGCAAACAACTTAACGTTAAATAAACAAGCTAGCATTCTGAATCAGTTAATCGCAATCGAAAAACGGTAACATAGTTAATTATATCGTTAGCGAGAATCGGTATGTTTTAATGGATTAGTGACGGTAAATAATGATATTCGTCATCCGTAAAATATTATTTTCTCTTCGATTCAGTCTTCTCAGTTTATCGAGTAAGCATTAATAACAAATGGCTTACCTAATCGTTATTTGCATAAAAATCATGCCATTATAAAGCGACTGATTTATGGGCGTCATGTCTAAATTTATTACTATAATTTCTCAATGCTTTAATGTTTTGTCTCTTACAGCCGCTATACTAAAACAACGTTAGAGCGCTAACGGAATATAAAGGAATAGATTATGCGATCGACACTCAAAACACGGCTGCTGTTTAGCAGTCTTTCCGCGGTACTGATCACTATTGCTGTACTCGTAAGTATCTCTAGTTATTTCATTAGAAATAATGCGTTAGAAAACACTCAACATGAAATTGACCAACTGGCGAATACCTTTTCATCCGGCATAGGTCAGTGGATGCAAGACAGAAAAATGGCCATTACCAGCCTGAAACAAGCCATTGAAGCCGATCCGAGCAAAAACGTCACCCCTCACTTACTGCAAGCACATACGGCGGTTGACTTTGCCCTCACCTATTATGGCGACGAGCAAGGCAACATGTATCGCCAAGATCCGTCTCTAAATACCGCGAATTATGATCCCCGCGTCCGCCCTTGGTATATGGACGCTAAAGCCGCTGGTAAAATGATCATGACGGCGCCCTACGTCAGCGCCACACTGAAAAAACAAGTCGTGACCATTGCCGAGCCTGTGATGGGAGCAGGACAGCTGATAGGCGTAGCCGCAGCAAACTTAACCATAGATCAATTAACCGATGCGGTGCAGCGCCTCGAAGTGCCGGGCGAAGGTTATACCTTGATGGTCGATACTGCGGGACTCATCATCAGTCATCCCAATAGCCAGTTCAATACCCAGCAACTCACAAAAATTGATAGTAATTTTAGCAATAGCTGGTTATCACAGCGCACCAATGCCAATACCATGGAAGAACGTACCCTAGATGGCGCCACTAAGTTAGTTTATGTCGCGGCGATACCCTCGACGGACTGGGCGTTGATTTTCGTGATGGATAAAAAAGAAATTATGTCTCAGGCCACCGATCTTGCCTGGTGGATGTCGGCCGTAGGTGTCGCCCTATTAGTACTCTTTGGTTTGATTTTAATCGCCATTTTCAAAATCCAATTCAAAGATCTCGAACGCGTTGCCCAAGCACTCAATGATATTGCCGAAGGTGATGGTGACCTAACAGTGCGCATTCATACTGCCAACAGTCACGACGAAATTGGTATGTTAGCTTCGGGCTTTAACCGCTTTGTGGAACGTCTCCATGGCATGATTTCCCGTATGCACAAGATTGCCGGTCAACTTGAGCATCAGGCCCAAGGCAGCAGCGCTTCGGCCACGGACAACAGCCAACGCATTGAAGTCCAACAAGATGAAGTGACTATGGTCGCCACGGCTGTCACCGAAATGGCCAGTGCCACCGAAGAGATTGCCAGCAATGCCGAGCACACAGCACAAACTGCGCAAAATGCTGTCGGGCTTTCGAATCATGGCCACAAACAAGTCGCCCAGAGTCAGCAATCTATCCGTAATTTAGCTAGTGAAGTTGAAACTGCCGGCCGAATTATCGGTGAGCTGAATGAGCACTCACAGAAGATCAACAGTATTCTATTAACGATCAGTGGCATCGCCGAACAAACCAACTTACTCGCACTTAACGCGGCCATTGAAGCCGCACGAGCGGGTGAACAAGGCCGCGGTTTTGCTGTGGTTGCCGACGAAGTGCGTGTACTGTCACAACGCACTCATTCATCGACCCAAGAAATTCAAGCGATGATCGAAACCCTCCAACAAACCGCCGGCAAAGCTGTTAAATCTATGACTCAGAGTCATGAAATGGCAGAAACCAGTGTGGCCGACGCTAATTCCGCCAGCGAAAGTCTGTTGCTGATCAGTAAAGCCATTAATGATATTTCGGATATGGCGAGCCAAATTGCCACGGCAGCTGAAGAGCAAACTTCAGTCACCAGCGAAATCAACCGCAATACTGAGTCGATTCGTGAAGTGTCGGAGAATCTCTCGATTGAAGCGCAAACCTCTATGGTGCAAGCGCAGGAACTCGCCCACTTGGCGGCGTCATTACAGCAGGAAGTAAATCGCTTCAAACTGTAGAGTCATCACGATTCTATACTCTGATGCCGTAAAATCGTTCCAGACAATAATGCCCGCCAATGTCACTGACATTGACGGGCATTTCTTTATACCTTCCAGCCGCTCCAACTCTTGCGCCTGAACACCTCAATCGGACTCACACTATCTTAGTCACCTTGTTTTCAAGGTTATTTAACTCGCTGTCTTTTAACTCAGTGTCTTTTAACTCAGAGCTCTTTAGCTCAGGAGCCGCAGTCAGAGGATCTGCATGCAGGTTTCTTAGCCCTTGATAGCCCATTTCAATACGATTGCCCCCATTTTTCTTAGCCTTATACATAGCAGCATCCGCACAGGAGAGTAACTGTTTTTCGTCCATGCCGTGCTCTGGATACAAGGCAATACCAATACTCGGTAAAATATGGATTTGCTGGTCGGCAAGCTCGAAGGGTTGATTAAGGACTTGTAATATTTTATGCGCTGCCAATAGGGTATTTTGAGCAGAATCAACACGTTCTAGTAAGATCACAAACTCATCACCGCCGAAACGCGCTACGGTATCTGAACCCCTAACACAGCTGAGAATACGCTGCGCCGTTACTTGCAGCAGCAAATCGCCAACGCTATGACCAAAGGTATCGTTAACCCATTTAAACTTATCTAAGTCTAAATAAAGTAAAGAGAAATAACTTGATTCCCTATGGGCACGGGATAGTGCCTTTTGAAACCTATCGTAAAAAAGCTCACGATTGGGTAACAGGGTTAACTGATCATACAGCGCAATATGTTCTAATCGCGCTAGCATTTGTCGGCGTTCAATCGCGAAGGCAATTTGCGTAGAAACAAATTCCAATAACTCACGGTCTTGATGAGTATAAGAAGCCGAAGTGGGCAAGCTATGCATCATCAAGGCACCAATAACACCCTTTTGCAGCTTCAGTGGCACGCCCAGCCAACTTAAATTGCCATTACCCAGCTCTTCGCGAATAGCTTGTGGATACTCAGTTAAGCTTAAGGGGCATAGGAGTAATGACTCTGCACTGTGGATCACTTGTTCAGTGAACACGCTGAAACTGGCGATATCAACCAGTGAATTATCCCCCGCGGCGGCTTTATAGGGGAAACTGAGTTCATTCAAATCCTGATCGTACAATGCAATAGCAAAATTTGCCGCAGGTAGCAATTTCGCAATAATTTCATGGATACGGCGGTATAGGGCTAGCAAGTCCTCAGCAACATGCACAGCTTCAGAAATCTCATACAGGGCTGCTTGTCGGCGTTCGGCGTTTTTACTTTTAGAAATATCCCTCGCCACTGCCACACGTTGCTGGTGAACCTCGGACCAGCGGGCAGACCATAAAATATCGACAACTGTGCCATCTTTACGCACATAACGGTTTTCGAAATCGACCTTATAGCGGCCAGTCATAATCTCATTGGCGGTTGCGAGTGTGCGTTCTCTATCGTCAGGCAGCACAAGATCGAGCATCTGCATACCCATCATTTCCGCAGGCGTATAGCCAAAAATACGTTCAGCCCCCCGCACTGACAAATTCAAACCGCCCAGTTTTATCAACGACGCAAATAGCATCCAAAAGAAGGTCAATAAAATTGCTTAGGGAAGTGTAGCCATCATTATTCACACCGTTCTCCAATCAACGTCTGTATTTGGCTAAGTAATAAGTCTGATCATAAGCATAAAAATAATAATAACGCACTATTAGAGTAGGTTAATTTTCAATGTCATTCCAGAGTTGCCCAAGTTGGGCTCGGCTTTTTATAGGATTAAATGCAAACAAAATCAAATACAATACCCTAAGCCATCAGCGGCGAGATTTGACTCTAGACTAAGGGTATCGGCACAATGCCCCAAACCCTAGCCTACATCAGACTAGGATTGCATTGGCCAATGTGAATAAAATTTAAGGAAGGTCTTTTTGGATGAGTTGCGTTCTGGGTTAAATAAACCGAGTCATTTTCGCCTTGGGCTAGCCATGTGGTCACACTCAAATTGGCAAGAGAGTGTCTATGGCCATGGGATTAAACAAGCGGAGCGACTCGCCCGTTACGCCACAATATTCAATACGGTCGAAGGCAACACCAGTTTCTACGCAACGCCAGCACAGCAAACCGTAATGAACTGGCATAGTGCTACACCCGATGATTTTCGCTTTACCTTCAAGCTGCCGCATACCATTACCCACCAAAAACTATTGCAATACTGTGGCCAAGAGTTGAAAGATTTCTTCCAAGTGATGGCGCCATTAATTGATAAAACGGGGATCTGGAAAATCCAACTACCCGCCCATTTCGGCCCAGAAAACTTACCTGTGTTAGCGCAATTTCTCAATCAAGTCCCCCAAGGATTAACCTATGGCGTTGAAGTCAAGCATGCTGCATTTTTTGCGAAGGGAGAAGCCGAGCGTGCACTAAATCGATTGCTTATCGATAAAAAAGTGAATCGCATCATCATGGATAGCAGGCCCTTGTTTGCCCTACCACCCAGCAACGCCGCCATTATCGACGCCCATAAGAAAAAACCTCGAGTGCCAGTGCATGCGATTGCCACCGCAAATCATCCTGTGGTGCGCTTTATCGGCCAAGCAGACGATGCCGTAACACGACTCGCGCAGCAAGGCGCGAGCGCTTTATCTAAGGATAACGATGCCTTTTTTGATAATTGGCTCGCCCAACTCCCGCAGTGGCTTACTGAAGGCCGAGAGCCTTATCTATTTATCCATACTCCCGATAATGAAACCGCACCAGAACTCGCCATACGTCTCTATCAAAAATTGCGCAGCCAAATTGCAACGCACATTCAACTCGCCGAGATAAACCTGCTTGAAAAGAAACCCGAAGAGACAAGTCCCCAGATGGGACTTTCTTGGTAGAACGCTATCAAGGTAAAACGCGCGTAATAAAACCCACGGCAAGCTCGCCGTGGGTATCGCTGCTCTTATTATTGGTATTGTGCTTTAAAACGTATTCTAGATTGCTCAGCCATCTTATGTCCTTGTTGGTGTTGAAGGCTCAACTCTAACAAGATGGCTTAGGTAATTATCGCGGGAAACGGCACTGAACCGAAAAGCCAAGCCCTCAAGGCTTGGCTATGTGAGCATTCAACTTGAGTATTCTTGGCTAACCCCAAAGTGCATTGGCAAGGATAAACACACTCGCGGAGAGCAACATAGTAATAGGTAGTGTCAGCAGCCAAGCGAGCATGATTTGCTTAATGGTTTGGATCTGAAGCCCTGAACGATTAGCCACCATAGTACCCGCTACAGCGGAAGACAAAATATGAGTCGTCGATACCGGCATCCCCGTCATACTGGCAATCCCAATAGAGACGGCAGCGGTGACCTGCGCGGCAATGCCCTGGCTGTAAGTCATACTCGATGAACCAATTTTTTCCCCCACGGTATATACAATCCGCCGCCACCCCACCAACGTGCCGCAGCCCAGCGCAGTCGCAATGGCAATAATCACCCAAATGGGCGCATACTCAGTAGTTCTAGTGAGATCTTTTCGCCATTTAGCCAATGAACTCAAATCCTTAGCAGGAAGATCCAATTTAGCCACTTGGCGAGCAGTATCATCGATGCACAGGAGTAAACGTCGCACCTCGCGTCGCTCTTCTACATCCATATCTTTGTAAGTCGAGACTTTTGCTAAGCGACGGTCGAGCAGCGACATCGCGGGCAATACATTCGCGGGCGAGCAATGGGCCAGCATATATTCGGGGACGTTTGCTAAAGCGTTAAAGTCGATCACATCGGCAATAACGGCTTGATTGCGGTCGTAAATCGCCATGATGCGCCGATTGGCATCTTGAGTTCTTTCTAAATCATAGGGTTGGCTGCCCATATCCAAGGCAAAATACGCCGGAGCCATACAAATCAGCACTAACATCACTAGGCCGATACCCTTCTGACCATCGTTAGAACCATGGGCAAAACTCACGCCCATAGCAGAGACAATTAAACTCGCCCTGGCCCAAAATGGCGGGTGTTTTTTACCATTAATCTGCATCTGTTCATCGGGAGTACGGTGAATTTTATGTTTCTGCCAGACATATTTCATGATGAGCAGAAAAATCCCCGCCATCACAAAACCTAAGGTCGGCGAAATGATTAAGGACAACATGATCTGCGAGGCTTTAGAGACATTAATGCCCTGCAAGATAGGCTGATGATTCATCCACGCGAACGCGCCGCCCACGCCCATTATTGACCCAATCAAGGTATGGGAACTCGATGCTGGAATACCGAAATACCAAGTGCCTAAGTTCCAGATAATTGCCGAAAACAGCAAAGAAAAGACCATCAATAAACCTTGGGTCGAATCCATGCCGAGCAAGGAATCTACGGGCAATAAATGCACTATCGCATAGGCCACACCTAAACCACCTAATAGCACACCCGCAAAGTTAAAGAGTGCAGAGGTAGCAACAGCAAGATTGGCCGGCATCGCCTTGGTATAGATAACTGTCGCCACCGCATTTGCTGTGTCGTGGAAGCCATTAATAAATTCGTATGCCAGTACAAAAAGTACGGCAAGGACTAAACCCACCGACCACGCAAAGCCTAACGTTGTGAACATTTCAAACATAAAATACTTACCCATGGCGAGAACGCCCACAGGTTACGCCCAAGTTTGGGGTCTTTTACAGTGAAAAATTGTTTAGATTGTCAAAAAGTGAATTAGCCCCCAATAACTCAGTAGCATGCTTGCAATTAACACTGGCTTGATTTTATTCGGCCAAATGAATATTTGTGCCGCGAAAAGGTGCAATATATTGATTCAATATTAAATAAGCCAACTAAAAATAGTGTTCATAACCATACGCCGTAACAGGGTTATATCCCATGATCGCCTAACCGAAATCGCTGTGGCGTCATCCCAAAACGCTCCTTGAAGGCTTTGATATAGGATGAATCATTTTGATAACCAATTTGGTGGGCCACATTCTGTATTGATAGGTCTGTGGCCAATAACGACAGCGAATAGATCAGCCGCAAATGTTGGCGCCATAAGACGAATGAGGAACCAAACTCCCTCACAAATAACCTCGACAATGTTCGCTCCGATGCCCCAACCATCTCACCCCATTTCACTAAAGAGAAATCTAAAGCTGGCGTTTGAGTTAAGTACTCAAAGATCAATTTTAGGCGCCTATCTTGCGGTATCAGTAACTTAAAGGTCTGTCCTTCCGCACTATTAATTTGATCGTATAACACCTCAAGCAAACACTGTATTGCCGCCAGAGCCATTGGCTCAACATTCGTTGGGGGATTAAAAACACATTGTTTTCTAAGCGTTAGCACCAACTCCCTAAGAAAAGCACTCATAGCGACGGGCTTTATCATGGCGCCATAATCTCGGCCATACATAGGATTCAAATAGACACCAATAAAGCAGGTATCTGTAATCGCAACAGACTCATGCATGACACCTGCAGGTACAAAAAGCGCTGTGGTATGGGGAACCAAAAACAGTGCCCCATTTGCCTCTGTCTGTAACAGGCCTTGAAGCGGAAAAATAAGCTGATGCCAACAGTGCTGGTGTAAAGCATCCACATACCCCTTCTGCATCTCAATCGTTTTTACAAAAGAAGGCATATTAGGCGCTTGCTCAATAATGGTATTAATCGAATCGAGTTGGCGATTTAGCATTATTACTTGTCCATATAACGTTATTCAGCCAAATAAAAAGGATTATAGCATAGCGTTATCCCATAAAAGACACAGGAAAACTCGATGCGCATTCATTGCATTATCCATGAAAGCTATGAAGGTCCAGGCTATTTTAGCGATTGGGCCGCAAGCAAAAACTACAGTATGAGCTTTAGCAGAATCTATCTAAATGAAGCTTTACCCGACAATAGTGATGGTTTTGATCTATTAATTATCCTCGGTGGCCCCCAATCTCCCGCGACATGCCAAAGCGATTGTCCATATTTTGATAGCCAAGCAGAACAAAGGTTTATCAGACAAGCTATCCAAAAAAATAAAGCCGTTGTGGGGGTTTGTCTTGGCGCACAGCTAATCGGCGAGGCATTAGGCGCCCGTTATCAAAAGAGCCCGCATACCGAGATTGGTTACTTTCCTATTGAACTGACTGCGGCAGGAAAAAGTGATATTAACCTTAAGACATTTTCGACCACTGAAGTGGTCGGCCACTGGCATAACGACATGCCTGGCCTCACTCCCGATTGCGAAGTGCTCGCCACAAGTGCAGCCTGCCCGCGGCAAATTGTACGTTACACAGATTTAGTTTTTGGATTTCAATGCCATCTTGAATTTATCAGTAGCCAATTAGCGCCATTAATTGCTCAAGAAAATGCTTTTTCTAGCACACAGAAAATGCCCTATATTCAAAGCCCTGAGTTCATACTGGGGCAATCAACGACTCGAATGAATCAGTTGCTGGGGCATTTTTTAGATAATCTAGTCTTAGCCTATCAAGCCGTATAAACCCAAAAACCTGCAGAGGTAGGATTCAGCGGGCTCAGTTAAAACAAAAACGCCAGCTAAATTAGCTGGCGTTTTAGATTAATAACTCACAAATCGCTTATTGCAGATGACCCGCATTGTGCAATTCACGATCATCCTTTGCAGGCGGATTCCACTGATACATCCAAGTTTCAGACAATGGCTGGCCATCGACTTCTAAATAGACTCTCAGGTTAATCGGCTCAGTACCATCTCCGGGTGGCACTACGTCAAACATAGCGCGGTAACCATTAATCGAAGCTAACGGACGGGCTGACTCAATTTCGACTTTACCTTCAGATGCAGTGATCACAGCTTTAACTTGGGTATCTTTGCCAATCATAGGCAAAGTGCCGCCAGCGAAATCCACCACAAAACGCTTACTGTAGTATTTGCGTTTCTGGCCAACTACACCGCCAATCCCAGTGAAAGTATCGACAACACGAGCGCGGGGTGATTGAACCGGTGGAATGCCGCCCCAATACATGTTGTAGCTATACAGCAGCTCTTGACCCGGCACAATCGGCTCAGCAGGATTCCAGAAAGCCACTATGTTATCGAAGGTTTCATCCAGTGTTGGGATTTCAACTAACTGCACTGAACCTTTACCCCAACTGCTTGTTGGTTCAATCCACAGGCTTGGGCGTTTATCGTAAAACACGCCGTCATCCTGATAGTGATCGAAGTTCCGGTCACGTTGCAGTAAACCAAAACCTTTTGGATTTTCATCGCTATAGGCGTTGAATCGTAGGTTTTCTGGGTTACCTAGTGGACGCCAAATCCATTCACCATTACCCGTGTGCATGGCTAAGCCATCGGTGTCATGGATTTCTGGACGCCAGTCGTAACCGGTACGGCGATCGTTCTCACCCACCATAAACATACTGGTCAGTGGCGCGACGCCTAAACGTTCAATTGCTTTTCGTGGATAAACCGCCACATCCACTTTCATTTTTAAACGCTCACCCGGCTCGATATCGAAACGGTAAGCCCCCGTAACACTCGGAGAGTCTAACAAGGCATACACAGTCGTGATGTTCGATCCTGGTTTAGGTTTTTCTAACCAGAAGTCGGTGAACATTGGAAACTCTTCAGGTTTTGGCAGCGCAGTATCCACCGCTAAACCACGAGCCGACAGGCCGTATTGCATCTCATGACCCACAGCGCGGAAATAGCTGGCGCCAAGGAAAGCGACAACGTCACGTTCCCAATCGGTATTGAACTGCATACGGAAACCCGCAAAGCCAAGATCCTTAGGCAACTGACTGCCTTTCACCTTTGACTTACCGTAATCGAACATAGAAGGCGAATAGTCGATTAACTTAGCCTTGCCTTCATTCAATTCATAAATGTGAATTGGCGTGTCGAAATACAGCCCTAGGTGGAACAGTTCGGCACGAAACTCCGAGTCCTGATCGCGCCACAGTGCAGCTTTCTTCTTAAAGTGGAATTGTTGGTAATCATCCCAGCTCATGCCTTGAAGGCTTTTAGGTAATTCGCCTTTATGGCTTTCGTAGGGTTGCGCAGCCATAGTTCGGGCATAGCCCTTAAGCCAAGCGTAACTAAACTCTTCACCTTCTTGTGGTGACGCCTGCTTACCCGCCGCACACGCCGAAAGACTCAGCAATACGCTACAGGTTAACAATACGCTGCCAACCATGCGCTGCAAACGGCCGCGACGAGAGGAAGATTGGGCTTCAATCGAAGGTACTGTCACCATCGATTGTTGGTAAACGTTTCTTTGTTCGGGAAATAAATTGGGTTGCATAAGCAGACTCTGAATTGGTGTAACTTCCTGACACTTCCCTGCAAATCTAACTAAATTTGCAGCGATGGCCCTGTGGAGAACTGTTGATGACAGAGGTAACAATACAGCGATCAGCAACAATTCGCCAGAATCTAACATACTTTCTGTCGAATGGAATATCGCATGCTAGCTATTTTCAATCTTGAAGCCTATTTATGAAAATATGATTAAAAAATTCCGTTATTTACTGAATTAATGCTCATAAAATCCTTACAGCTAACAGGGTAAAGTACTGTTCTAATAACATTGGGTACCGCATAGCATCAGCCTATGGTCTTAAAATCATGCAAGTCGCCGTAGCGGTGGCCAGTAATTTTCCATCCTGCGTTTTTAGCGTGCCTTCCGAAATTCCTAAGGACTTAGACAGATTAATCACTCTGCCCTCGGCCACTAACACTTGATGCTTAGGCACAGGTCGAATCATTTTAATATTCAAATCGATAGTACCGTAACCCACACCCGCTTCAAGCAAAGTGTGCACAGCACAGCCAGTAACAGAATCCAGTACAGTGGCAGCGAAACCACCATGAACGCCGCCTAGCGGATTCAGATGCTTATCATCGGCTGTCGCATTAAACAGCACAGAGCCTTCTTCGGCTCGAATCAATGACATGGGCATAGTCTGCGTGATAGAAGGAGCAGGCAGTTCCCCCTTTGCCATTGCCTGTAAAATAGCTAAACCCGACATTTGCTGAATGTTCATATCCCTACCCTAAATTGATAAACGCCGTTAAAGATTAATAAAAATGATCGCGTAACCAGTGAGAGTTAGGCGATCATTTGACTGAAAAATCCACTTAAGCACTAGACTAACCTTCAAGACGACAAGGCTTAAATCGGACCCATTTGCCACTTAGATAAGACTTACAAACTAAAGCTAAACTCAGCGCAGATCAAACCTGTCTAAGTTCATTACCTTAGTCCAAGCCGCGATAAAGTCATCGATAAATCGCAGTTGCGCATCACTGCTCGCGTATACTTCTGCAAGTGCACGCAGCTGCGAGTTAGAGCCAAAAATCAAATCAACCCGCGACGCCGTCCATTTT
This sequence comes from Shewanella hafniensis, assembly GCF_019655335.1. GTDB lineage: Bacteria > Pseudomonadota > Gammaproteobacteria > Enterobacterales > Shewanellaceae > Shewanella > Shewanella hafniensis. The sequence continues at coordinate 24,141 of NZ_BPFD01000021.1, read as the reverse complement.
TGCTGGCCGCTAACGCGATCAACACCCTCAAACCTATCCTCCGCTTTGGAAGTGGGTTTCCATATCGTCCCCATATCCAGCAAGTTAACGAAAAAGTCGTTGGTTAAAAACTCTGGGCGCGTGGTCAATACACCCGTTTTAGATTGATCGGCGTTCGTATCTAACACTCGCAACCCACCGATGAGCACTGTCATTTCCGGCGCGGTTAATGTCAGTAACTGTGCCCTATCGACCAATAACTCCTCCGCCGATAGCGAAAACTGGGTGGGATGATAATTTCTAAAGCCGTCAGCTACAGGCTCAAGTACCGCAAAAGATTCCACATCAGTTTGCGCTTGCGTGGCATCCATACGACCCGGCGTAAATGGAATCGTCACTTCAACCCCTGCATTTCTGGCCGCTTGATCGATACCAACACAACCTGCCAGCACAATTAAGTCAGCAAGAGAGATTTTTTTACCGCTTTTGTTGAACTCAGACTGAATAGTTTCAAGTACTTTCAGCACTTTAGCGAGCTGCTCAGGCTGATTCACTGGCCAATCTTTTTGCGGTGCGAGCCGAATTCGAGCACCATTCGCACCACCGCGCATATCAGAACCCCGGAAGGTCGATGCCGAGGCCCAAGCGGTTGCAACGACTTCTGAAATCGTTAATCCAGAACCAATAATCTTCAGTTTAAGATCAGTAACATCCTGCTCATTAACCAGGGGATGATCAACCGCAGGAATGGGGTCTTGCCAAAGAAACGTTTCGGCAGGCACTTCAAGACCCAAATAGCGCGTGCATGGCCCCATATCTCTGTGTGTCAGCTTGTACCAGGCTTTTGCAAATACATCGGCAAACTCATCGGGATTTTCAAAGAATCGACGTGATATTTTCTCGTAATCAGGGTCGAAGATCAGTGCAAGGTCGGTAGTCAACATGGTTGGCACATGACGTTTTGAAGCATCGTGCGCATCGGGGATCACCCCTTTACCCGCGCCATTTTTAGGTATCCACTGATGGGCACCCGCAGGGCTCTTAGTCAGTTCCCATTCATATCCGAATAGATTTTCAAAAAAATTGTTACTCCATTGGGTTGGTGTTGAAGTCCAAGTCACTTCGAGGCCACTGGAAATAGTATCGCCACCTTTACCGCTTTTATAGCGACTCTGCCAGCCTAGGCCTTGCTGCTCAATACCTGCGGCTTCTGGCTCAGGTCCGACTAATGCTGCGTCACCTGCACCATGGGTTTTACCAAAAGTATGACCACCAGCAATCAAGGCTACGGTTTCTTCATCATTCATCGCCATGCGGGCAAAGGTTTCGCGGATATCGACAGCGGCAGCGAAAGGATCTGGGTCGCCATTGGGTCCTTCAGGATTAACATAAATCAGCCCCATTTGTACTGCAGCAAGAGGATTTTCAAGATCCCGCTCACCAGAATAACGCTTATCGTCTAACCACTTATCTTCGGTACCCCAGTAGACATCGGCTTCGGGCTCCCATATATCGACTCGCCCACCGGCGAAGCCTAAGGTTTTGAATCCCATAGATTCCAGCGCGACATTACCTGTGAGGATCATCAAATCGGCCCAAGAGATTTTATTGCCATATTTTTGTTTAATCGGCCAAAGGAGCCGGCGTGCTTTATCGAGGTTTACGTTATCTGGCCAACTATTTAACGGCGCAAAACGTTGATTACCACTCCCCGCTCCGCCACGTCCATCACCGGTACGATAGGTGCCGGCACTGTGCCATGCCATACGAATAAATAGCGGCCCATAGTGGCCAAAATCTGCAGGCCACCAGTCCTGTGAATCCGTCATTAATGCAAGGAGATCTTGCTTTACAGCAGCTAAATTGAGGGATTTAAAGGCTTCAGCATAATTGAAGTCATCACCCAAAGGATTAGATAAAGAAGAGTGTTGGTGCAGAATATCGAGCCGGAGCTGTTTAGGCCACCAATCTCGATTCGTGGTGCCACCAGCAGAATGATGCATAGGACATTTGTTCTCAGACATAACGTGCTCTCCTTCTGTTCGCAAAAAATATTCAAGTAAGTAAAAACTAAATGACTTTTGCTGCATGTTTGTACTGCGTAACGTTCTAACTCACCGACTAATCGTTTCTATAGAGAAACAAAAAACAGTCTAACGACCTTACCTTACCTATAGATGAAACGCGATAAATCATCCCATTAAATAATGTTCAGCAAACATTGCCCTTTTTAAATTAAGATATTAAAAGATAGCTAAGTTACTGCTAATCATAAAAAACAAGGGCTGCAAAATGCAGCCCTTGTGTCTAAATGGTCAAACTTGGTGTAACGGACTAGTTGACGTCTACCACAGGTTTGCGTCGGTTGTGCGCAATAATCAGCGCGACTAAACAGATAACCCCGACTGCGATACCTACAGGCTGGCTCAAAGGTTGGGGTAAACCCAGACCAATACCCGCTGTCATAATGTAAGAAACTGTGACACTAGTACCACCAATCGCTGGCAAGCTCACAATCCAATGGAAGGTCCCGCGATCGAACAAATACTTAGTCGCTAACCACAATACACTGGTTGATAGCAGCATATTTGAGAAGGCAAAGTAGCGCCAAATCAAGGAGAAATCGATCTTCGTCATAAAGTACGCAATCGTTAGGATAGGTACAGCAACCAATAAACGATTACGCATGCTTTGTGGAATATGGAAGGCGTCGATAATCGTCAGTCGCAGCGAACGGAACGCAGTATCACCAGAGGTGATCGGGAAAATAGCCACGGCCACAATCGCCATAATGCCGCCCATCACACCGAGATACGTCGTCGCCACTTGGTTAACTACTAAACCTGGACCACCTTGGTCGAGCAAACTCTTAAGCTCAACATAACCACCTGGGAAAGCCGCGATACCCGCAGTAGCCCATACACAAGCAACAATACCTTCAGCAACCATAGCGCCATAATACACAGGACGCACATACTTCTCGTTGGTCAAACAACGGGCCATGATGGGCGCTTGCGTCGAGTGGAAACCACTGATCGCACCACAGGTAATAGTCACAAACAACAGTGGCCATACCGGCAATCCGTCTGGATTTGGCTCAAGTAACTCATTGTTGTAGTGACTGTGATCGAAATAAGCAAACACATCGCCCATCTCAGGTAACTGCGGTGCATTGATCATCAGGGCAACCGCAATAGAAACCGTCATCACTATCATCAACAAACCAAATGCGGGATACAATTTAGTGATGATTTTATCGATCGGCAGCATAGTCGCCAAAAAGTAATAGGCTAAAATCACAACTACCCAAAAGGTGTTATTGCCAAAGATAGTATCTTTGAAATAATCGAGATTACTCAGTAAACCTGCAGGGCTCATGATGAAGACCACGCCCACAAAAAACAGCAGCATGGCGGTAAACAGCAACATCACGCCTTTAAAGTAAATATTAAAGTAATGACCAGCTATCTCAGGCAAACTCTTACCGTCTTCTTTAATGCTGAGCACGCCAGAAAAATAATCGTGCACCGCACCGCCTATAATGTTTCCCAGCACAATCCACACCAAGGCAATAGGACCGTATAAAGCACCGAGGATCGGACCAAAAATAGGCCCCACACCCGCAACATTGAGGAATTGGATCAGAAACGCTTTAGCTGGATGAACAGGCACATAATCAACACCATCTTCGAATTTTGCCTGTGGCGTCTTAGCTTTAGGATCGATACCCGCTTGACGTTCAACAAAGGGGCTATAGAACTTGTACGCAAGCACTAAGAGTGCGATACAAATAAAGAAAATTAACATTATTTAATTATCCATACTTTAGTAGGAGGTGATTTAATGGAGAGTTTCATTGAGTTAGCGACTGAGGTCAAGCAACACCCTATTAGACTAATGTCGGGTTGATTATCTGAAACTACCACTGGGTGGGCATAGGTGAATAAATGCGTTTGAAAATAGTTCATCGTACTGTTTATAACGTCAGTGATGCAGCCTGCTATTTTGGCATTCACTCATTGCCGCGTCTTAACCCCTTCAGCCTGGGTCTTCCCGTAAATCTTCTCTACCAATAATGAAATGAACACAGCCAATATCGTGTATAACTGGTGACTGGATGCTCTCACCTTGGCTGAGTATTTCCTGACATCCCAATATGAAACTCCAAGTTAAAACCACAATCGACACTCACAAACTAAACCCGCAATCTACACTACAATCGATAGCCACACCTGAAACTCACATGCCACTTGATGATGTTCATCTAACCTATTTTTAGGTTACTAGTGGTTCGACTCTAGCACGCATCATTTTTAACTATTCTAGAAAACAAAAAACCAGCCAAATGGCTGGTTTTTATGGGGCATATCATCGCCGTGATGGGTAGGTCATTCCTTAACTCACTGCAAACTCAACTTATTACGACTTGCTAGCAGCCGCGTAGCTAAGGCTAATGCAACAAAATGTACCAATGAAAAACCTGGTTCGACTGCATTACGCCTGTGGGCGCATCGCTGGGAACAGGATCACGTCACGGATAGTATGAGTGTTAGTGAACAACATCACTAAACGGTCGATACCAATACCTTGACCTGCCGTTGGTGGTAAACCGTGCTCTAGTGCAGTGATATAGTCTGCATCGTAGAACATAGCTTCATCGTCGCCGGCATCTTTCGCGTCAACCTGCGCTTTAAAGCGGTTGTCTTGATCTTCAGCATCGTTCAGCTCGCTAAAGCCGTTAGCCACTTCGCGGCCACCGATGAAGAATTCGAAACGGTCAGTGATGAAATGGTTGTCATCGTTACGACGTGCCAGTGGTGAAATATCCGCAGGGTAGCCAGTGATGAACGTCGGTTGCATCAATTGCCATTCAGCAGTTTCACCGAAGATTTCTTCAAGCAGCTGACCACAAGTCCAGAACTTCTCAATCTTCATGCCTAAGCTTTTCGCCAAATCGCGCATGAATTCAACATCTTTCACTTGCTCATAGGTCATAGCTTGGATAGTCACGTTATCAGGATTGTACTTCTGAATCGCTTCTAACATGCTTAAACGTGCGTATGGGCCGCCGAAATCGACTGTGTGCTCGCCGTATGGCATTTGCGCACTGCCAAGCAGTTCGATAGCAATCGAGCTGAGCATTTCTTCGGTTAAGTCCATCAGATCTTTATAGTCTGCATAAGCCATATAGAATTCCATCATAGTGAATTCTGGGTTATGACGTGGCGACAGACCTTCGTTACGGAAGTTACGGTTGATTTCGAACACACGCTCAAAACCACCAACCACTAAACGCTTCAGATATAATTCTGGCGCGATACGCAGGTACATTGGCATGTCTAAGGCGTTGTGATGAGTGATAAAAGGACGGGCCGAAGCGCCACCTGGGATCACGTGCATCATAGGGGTTTCAACTTCCATGAACTCTTTTTTGATCATGAAGTTACGGATTGCAGAAACCACTTTAGAACGCATGATGAAAGCATTGCGTGAATCTTCGTTAACGATCAGATCCACGTAACGTTGACGGTAGCGCATTTCTTGATCGGCGAGACCATAATAGTCCGCAGGCAATGGACGCAGTGCTTTGGTCAGTAGCTCATACTGTTCCATGTTGACGTATAAATCGCCTTTGCCAGACAAGTGCAGCTGACCGGTTACACCGATAATGTCACCGATATCCAGACCTTGAAAACGCTCTTTTAAATCAGCTTGTACGCTTTTTTCAGCATAGGCTTGAATACGGCCAGACACGTCTTGGATCACTAAGAAAGGACCACGTTTTGCCATGATGCGGCCAGCAATGCTGGTCTTAAAACCTAAGGCTTCGAGTTCTTCTTTAGTGTTTTGACCATACTGTGCTTGCAGTTCAGCCGCTTTATGGGTGCGACGGAAGGTATTTGGATGCGCATTAGCACTACAGTTTGGGCGGATGCTTTCTAGCTTGGCACGGCGCTCAGCGATCAGTTTGTTCTCATCAATTACTTGTTCAGTCATCTTATTTCTCGTCTATACCTTGAATTAATTACAGCCCAGATTTCAAACTGGCTTCGATAAACTTATCCAGATCGCCATCGAGTACCGCTTGAGTGCTACGGTTTTCAACGCCTGTGCGTAAGTCTTTAATGCGGGCATCGTCTAATACATAAGAGCGAATTTGACTGCCCCAGCCGATATCAGACTTAGCGTCTTCTGCGGCCTGTTTGTCGGCATTTTGCTTGAGCATTTCTAACTCAAACAGTTTTGCTTTCAACTGCTTCATTGCAGCGTCTTTATTCTTGTGCTGTGAACGGTCGTTCTGACACTGCACGACTGTGTTAGTCGGTAAGTGGGTAATACGAATCGCCGATTCTGTTTTGTTAACGTGCTGACCACCCGCGCCTGATGCGCGGTAAGTGTCGATACGCAGATCCGATGGGTTGATATCGATAGTGATATCGTCGTCGATTTCTGGATAAACGAACACAGAGCAGAATGAGGTATGGCGACGACCCGATGAATCGAATGGCGACTTACGCACTAAGCGGTGCACGCCCGTTTCGGTACGTAACCAACCGAACGCATATTCGCCAGTGAACTTAATGGTCGCGCCTTTAATACCGGCCACGTCACCATCGGTCACTTCCATCAACTCTGGGCTAAAACCATGGGCTTCACCCCAACGCAGGTACATACGCAGCACCATGTTGGCCCAATCTTGGGCTTCGGTACCACCACTGCCAGACTGAATGTCTAAATAACAGTTTGACGCATCTTGCGGGCCGGAGAACATACGGCGGAATTCGAGATCGGCAAGGCGGCTTTCGAGATAATCCAGCTCTTTACTGGTTTCGTTGAACGTGTCTTCGTCTTCCTCTTCAATAGCCAGCTCGAGTAAGCCTTCAACATCTTCAAGACCTGAGTCCATATCGTCTATGGTTTTGACCACAGCTTCTAGGCTGGCGCGCTCTTTGCCTAAGGCTTGGGCGCGCTCTGGGTCGTTCCACACTTCTGAACTTTCAAGCTCACGGGTAACTTCTTCTAGACGCTCATTTTTGGCATCGTAGTCAAAGATACCCCCTAAGAAGCTGCGTGCGCTCGGCAAGCTCCTTAATTTTGAATTTTACTGGATTAACTTCAAACATGAATTTTCAACTTTCTTTATTTGGCCGCTTTAATTGATCTTCCACTAAAAGAGGCAGTGATTAACAGTATTTGCAACCGCGCATTTTAACCTAACCAGGCTGGTAAACCTAGGGGGGCACTGTTCATTAAATGGGATAACAAGGATTATTTTCCGGCCTAAAAGGCCACATTGCCAATGCCGAGACTAACAAAAAGCGCAGAGTTAAGACTGTGATCTTACTTAAATTTAGCCAAGCTAATTGATTCAGTAGACCAAACGCGACCCAAAGTACCACTTACCTGCCAAGAAAACATTCGTAATATCAATGAAATTACCACTAAAAAGCCCAAATACCACCAACCTAATCACGGCTCAATTCGAACAAACATTCATCAGCGCACAGTCTGCACTAGGTTTGTGATTCAAGCTGCAATTCTGTTGCAAACTTCCCTCGCCCATAAGCGTCTTCTAAAGCTGTCTAGGTATACTCGAAGCAACCTAAGCCTGCAGCCCCGCGCTATAGCAGCTAAGCACCCTACATATAAAAAAGGCCATGGGATGATAGAACTTCGAATTGATGACCAAGTGTTGTCGGTTAACCCGACCGATAACCTACTGCAAGCGGCACATGCTGCGGGCATAGCCATACCCAGCTTATGTGATCCCAGCGCAGCCTCGCAGCAGTTAGGCACTCATGCACACACTCATGCACACACTCATGCACAAGCAGACAAGCAAGCCTGCAATTTGTGTGTCGTCCAAATTGAAAACACCGACGCCAGTTTGCGCTGCGTTCGCGCCTGCGAAACACCTATCACAGCAGGCATGCGGGTGATAACTCAGTCTGAATTCTTAAGCCAAAAACGCAAACAAGCGCTGACTGAAATCTTGAGTGATCATTTCGCCGATTGCGAAGCCCCCTGCCAACAAGCATGCCCCGCGGGTGTCGATGTACAGAGTTACCTGTATCACATAGCCCAAGGCAACCATACCGAAGCCGTTAAAGTCATTAAACAAACTTTGCCGCTGCCGCTTTCTATTGGCCGTGTTTGCCCTGCTTTTTGTGAGGCGCAATGTCGCCGCGGGCTGGTCGATGAGCCCATTGCCATACGTCAATTAAAACGCCACGCCGCCGATCTCGACTTAGCTGATGGCGAAAAGGGCGGCATGAGTTATGTGCCGCCGCGCCAAGCCGACACGGGCAAAAAAGTCGCGATTATCGGGGCGGGCCCAGCAGGGTTAAGTGCCGGATATTACTTATCAAACCAAGGCCATAGCGTAGAGATATTCGAGGCCATGCCACAGGCGGGTGGTTGGCTGCGCTATGGTATTCCTGAGTATCGTTTGCCTAAGGCGATACTCGATAAAGAAATCGAACTCTTGTGCCATAACGGCTTAACCATACACACAGACACGCGCCTCGGCCATGAGGTGCATTTAAATCAATTAGTTGAAGATTTCGATGCTGTCTGTCTTGCGATCGGCGCCCAAAAAGCCGTGCCTATGGATTATCCCGGCAGCACACTCAAAGGTTGCTACTTAGGTGTCGATTACTTAAAAGATCATTGTCTCGAAAAGACACTTGTTTTAGGTAAGAAAGTCGCCGTCATTGGTGGCGGCAATACCGCTATCGATTGCGCCCGCACTGCGGTGCGTGAAGGCAGCGATGTCACCTTAATTTACCGCCGCACCCGCGCAGAAATGCCCGCCGAAGCTTACGAAGTACACGAGGCCGAAGTCGAAGGGGTGAAGTTTCATTTTTTAACCAATCCGCTTGAAAACCATAGCGATGCTCACGGCAGAGTCCATTCAGTCACCTTCGCTAAGATGGCACTCGGCGAAGCCGATGCCTCTGGCAGACGCGCTCCCGTTGATACAGGTGAAACCTTTACTCAAGATTTCGACACTGTGATAGCCGCAGTATCACAAACTCCCGATATGAGTTTTATGCAAGATCCCGCCAGTCCTTTAAGCCAAGGCACACTTGCTCTCAGCCGCTGGAATACCTTTATTGGCTGCGAGCACACTATGTCATCAGGGGTTGAAAAACTCTTCGTGGTGGGGGATGCGCGCCGCGGTCCTGCCACCGCAGTCGCCGCCATAGGCGATGGCCATAAAGCCGCTATCGCCATAGATAAATTACTCAAACAAGGCCTAAGCTGTGAGCTGCATGCCACTGAATTTAATTCATCAAAAGTCATCAGCAAAGCGGTGACACAAGACTTGCCCGCAACCGATCTTTATCCCGCCGTACCGCGTAAAGCCCGTTTAACCATGCCAGAGCTGAGTGCGGTGCAGCGTCTACTCAACTATGGCGAAGTCGAGCTAGGTTTTGCTCCCGATGCCGCCATGCAAGAGGCCGCGCGATGCCTTGAATGCGCCTGCCAAACCAATACTGATTGTAAATTAAGGGACTATGCGACCGACTACCATGTCGAACCTAAGTCACTCAGCATTCAAAGCGCACGTAAGTTTTCGGTCGATAAATCGAGTCCGTTCATTCAATTTGATGCAAACCGCTGCATTAGCTGCGGTAAGTGCGTCGATGTGTGCCAACTGCAAAGTGGCCATTGTGCGATTCAATTTGCCCATGATTCCTATCAAGCACTGCCGCAAAACCTAAGCGAAACCATCGAACGCCGCGCACCGAGAGTCGGCTTTAGCGCCAGCATGGCCGACAGCAAATGTGTGCAATGCGGCAACTGTGTACAAGTTTGCCCAACAGGCGCACTCGTCGATGCGCGGGATAAACGCCAAGGCGATGAAACACCACTCAAAACCGCCTCAACTATTTGTACCTATTGCGGTGTAGGCTGTCGGCTTGACCTTAAAATCGATACCAGCACTAATCAGATCCGTCATATCGAGGGCAATAAAGAGTCTGTGGTTAACCAAGGCATGCTCTGCGTCAAAGGGCGATTTGGTTTCGATTTTATTCACAGTGAAAAACGCCTCACCACGCCACTCATTCGTAAACATGGCCAACTCACGCCAAGTAGTTGGCCTGAAGCCATCGCCTATGTGGCCGAACATTTACAGCAAATAAAACAGCAACATGGCAGTAATGCACTGGCAAGCTTAGCCTCGGCAAAAGCCACCAATGAAGAAAACTTCCTGCTGCAAAAATTTGTCAGAAGCATACTCGGCACCAATAACATCGACCATTGCGCCCGCCTGTGCCATTCATCCACAGTCACAGGGCTACAGCAAAGTATCGGCAGTGGCGCCATGACCAATGACATTCCGAGCATTCAAGCATCGGATGTGATTTTTATCATAGGCTCAGACACCAGCAGCGCTCACCCGATCATCGCCTCGAAAATCAAACAAGCCGTGGCTTTGCATGGTGCAAAATTAATGGTGGCCGATCCTAAACGTGTCGCGATTGCCGACAGTGCACAGCTTTATGTCGCCCACAGACCCGGCACTGACGTCATGCTACTCAATGCGATTATGGCGGAAATCATCCGCAACGACTGGCAGGATAAACGTTATATCGCTGAACGCACCGAAGGTGTGGATGCTCTCTACGCTGAACTCGCAAAAGCAGATTACAGCCTAGAAAACGCGGCCTTGATAACTGGCGTTAAAGTCGAAGATATTACCTGTATCGCCCGCACCATAGGCACGGCCGAAAAAACAGCAATCTACTATGCCATGGGGATCACTCAGCACACGACGGGACACGACAATGTCACCGCCATATCCAATCTACAACTTCTATGCGGCAATATTGGGGTTGAAGGTGCGGGAATTAACCCGCTTCGTGGACAGAGTAATGTGCAAGGTGCCTGTGACATGGGCGCTCTGCCCAACTTCTTTAGTGGTTACCAAAAAGTCACTGACATTCATGCCAGAATGCGTTTCGAGGCACATTGGCAAACGCCGTTATCGGGAGAAATTGGCGTGACCGCAACCCATATGATGCATGATATTTCCAAAGGGAAAATAAAGGCTTTGTATGTGATGGGCGAAAACCCCGTATTGAGCGATCCTGACCAAGCCCACGTGCTTAGGGCGCTTAATGCAATCGACTTTTTAGTGGTGCAGGACATCTTCCTCACCGAAACTGCCGAGCTTGCCGATGTGGTTCTGCCCGCCGCCGCCTTTGTCGAAAAACGTGGTCATTTCACCAATACTGAACGACGAGTGCAGCGACTCGAACAAGCTCTGTTACCGCCAGGCGAAGCCCTGCCCGATTGGCAAATTGTCCAAGCCATTGCCAATGCGATGGGTGCCGCTTGGGATTACCCCAATGAAGAAGCGATTTGGCAGGAGATCAATGAGCTAACACCACAATATCGCGGCATTACTTGGCAGCGATTAAGCACTGGAGTTGACGGTAAAATCCCCCAAGGTATTCAATGGCCTTGTCCAGATGCAACCCATCCGGGAACGCCCATCATGCACCAAAATCAATTCACCCGCGGCTTAGGTAAGTTCACGCCAGTGAGTTATCGCTTACCCGCAGAAATGCCCTGCAGTGAGTACCCGCTCACCCTCTCAACCGGACGTTTACTGGAACAGTTCCACACAGGCACCTTAACCCGTAAAACGGCCGGACTCGACTTACTCGGCTCGCCTAAAGTAATGATTTCAGTCTATGACGCCGAGCAACTCGGCATAGGCAATGGCGATAAAATCAAACTCACTACCCGTCGCGGTGAAATTGAAATCGACGCCTTTGTGACGAAAAGAGCCCAAGCTGGCGTACTATTCCTGCCCTTCCACTTTGTGGAAGCTGCGGCGAATAAACTCACCATCAATGCGCTCGATCCTGTGGCCTTTATCCCAGAATATAAGGTCTGCTCGGTAAGGGTTGAGCGGGTTGCCGAGAAAATTGATTAGAATGAACTGACTAGGCTGGATTGACTAAAGTAAATGGATTAAGTGCTCTTCAAAAAGATAAATAAGCCAAATAAAAACGGGAGACTTTAAGTCTCCCGTTTTTAATCAAGATTGCTGCAATTAAATCTTAAACTGTCCCACTAAATCTTAAACTGGCCCACTAACTTGCCCAAGTTAATGCCTTCTTCCGAGACTGTCATACTGATCCTAGCGGCATCTTCGCTGGAATGAAGTAGCTCATTCACAATCTCTTGGATGGCATACACGTTACGGTTAATTTCTTCGGTTACTGAGCTTTGCTCTGTCGCCGCAGCTGCAATTTGGGTACTCATGTCGTTAATCGCAGTCACAGCCGAAGTCACTGAACCTAAACTGTCGGAAATCGTGCGAGAAGAATCCACCGAACGCACGCAGCTTTGTTGACTCTCTTCCATGGCTTTCACGGCTTGGGTCACTAGCTTATGTAATGCCGATAACATCTCGTTGATTTCTAACGTACTGGCTTGAGTTCGACTGGCTAAATTACGCACCTCATCGGCGACCACAGCAAATCCACGACCCTGTTCACCAGCACGGGCAGCTTCAATGGCGGCGTTTAATGCCAACAGGTTAGTCTGCTCAGCAATACCGCCAATCACAGACAGTACGCTGTTGATCTTCTGTGATTGCTCGCTGAGTGATTTGATACTGCCTGCCGCATTGTTGATTTGCGACATTAAGGAGGCAATCTCCTCAAGTGAAGCATCAACACAGCGCTGGGCATTAGCTACATCGCCAGTAGCAGCATGAGTCGCTTCGGCTACTTGAGTGGTATTCTTAGCCACTTCGTTCGCAGTAGATGACATCTCAGTGATCGCCGTCACCACTTGGTCAGTTTCATTGTTATGACTCACCAACTGGCTCGACATGACTTTAGTTTGATCATGAATCGCATTGGCTGCCGTTTTTACTTTAGCGGTCGCGGTCGCGACATCGCCGATGATATTTTGCAGTTTATCGACAAAGAGGTTAAAGGAGCGCCCAAGTTGGGCAATTTCGTCTTCACCTTTTACGCTAAGTCGCTTGGTTAAATCCCCTTCGCCCTTAGCGATATCATTTAAGTTATCGGCCATATTCTTGATTGGCACCACCATACGATGGGCAGCAACCATAATGATAAAGCCAGTAATACCCGTAAGGAAAAGCGCTATCAGCAAAATCGCGAAGGATTTATCCGCCATTTGCTCAGTCACTGTGGCGCGATAATCTTCAACAACAGCTTCAATATCATCAATATATGCCCCAGTACCTAACATCCAGTCAGTGCCCGGGATCATCATGACATAGCTAATCTTCTCAATCTGCTCATTGGTATTAGGTTTTTGATAATAGTAAGAGAAACTACCATCGCCATGTTTAGCGGCGTCGAGCAGGCCGACGATAATTTTAGTGCCGCGGGGATCTGTCATATCAATCTTATTTTGCCCTTCTAAACTTGGGATTAGGGCATGAAAGATGCTTTTACCTTGAGAGTCATACATGAAGAAGTAACCCGCGCTACCAAAACGTATGTCTCTGAGTGCTTGATTCACATTCCCTTGTTCTTTTAACGATAATTGGTAATTCACTATACCAGCGGCAATTTCGGTAGCTTCTTTAATTTGTTGTTTGCGCTCACCAACGAGCTTAGATCTAAAAGTAACAACCTCATCGGCAAGCGCATCTTGCTCGACATAATAGGAAACCGACATCAACACAAATAATGCGAGGATCAAAGGGAACAGCGATAGCAATAATAATTTATTGCGCAAACTCAACTTAGACATACTTGAATGCTCCAGAGGAATACAACTTGTATCTTTGGAGTATAGCTAACATTGTTATTTCACTATGCGCTTAAAGTAACAAAATCTTAATCTTGCTCAAGAAACCTGCAATTAATCGCCCTCAGTTCAAAATACATTTAGCAAGATCCCACACAGGCTAAAGCCTAAAACCAGCACCAGCATGGGTGGTTTAAATAACTTTAATGCACCAAAACCGAGCAATACCAAGGCCATATCTTTGCCCGAGAATACCGCCTGAGAAAACACCGGTTGGTAAAGTGCAGCGGCAAGTAAGCCAACAACGCAGGCATTGACGCCCGCTATCGCGCCAGCAATTTTTGGTCTTGCGGCAATCGCATGCCAACTCTTCAGGCCCACCAGCATGAGGATAAATCCGGGTAAAAAAATGGCCGCTGTTGCGATGCAAGCCCCCATGAAAGGTTTATCTAGCATGACTTCGGCGCCTAAAAAGGTCGCGAATGTGAACATAGGCCCAGGCACAGCTTGGGCAAAGGCATAACCCGTCAGAAAACGATCGCCGCCGATGGTATCGCCCACTGCTGTTTCTAGCAGAGGTAGCACAACATGACCGCCACCGAACACTAAACTCCCTACGCGGTAAAACTCGCTGAAGATCCAAGCCTCAGGTCCGAAATCCACCATAAAAAAACTGCCGATGAGCAGCACGAAAAAGAGCAGTAAATAGAGATAATTCAAGCGAATCGGTGCAAGCGGTGCAGTGTCATCTTGCGTCGTACTCAATTTATAGATACCGATAGTCGCAGCGCCGAGTAACAGCAGGATTTGCGTCCACATAAATGGCGCAATCAAAATCGCCGCAGCACTGACTAGCATCAGCAAACGGGCGGATTTGCGTTGGCAGAACTGTTTAAACATAGCAAGAACGGCATCGGCAACCACAACGACAGCCATTAATTTAAGCCCATAAATCATCCCTTGAACATAATGATTAGCGAGCCAGGCCGACGTTGTTACCGCCAGTAAGTACATCAAAATAAAGGAAGGTAGTGTAAAACCGGCAAAAGCTGCAAGCGCGCCAACAAGCCCACCTCTTTGATAACCAATGGCAAAGCCCACTTGGCTCGACCCTGGCCCCGGCATAAATTGGCTTAAGGCGACGAGACTGGCGTAACGCTTATCATCGAGCCAACCGAGTTCATTAACAAAGGTCTGGCGAAAATAACCAATGTGCGCCGCAGGTCCGCCAAAACTCATCAAGCCTAAGGTAAAAAAGCGTAGGAAAATCTGTTGCATAAATCGCCGTCCATCAATGCATAAAGTGCTGAAGATTATGCCACTAAAAAGACATTATGATGAAGTTTCACGCGTGCAACGCAGATAAAAGCATAACAAGGGCTCCACACAGCAGAGCCCTTAAGATAGTTTAAGCGGATTTCAATAATCGTAAAACGAACAAGTACAAATGCTTAGTGATAAATTGATGAGCTAAAAACTAATCCTTCACCAACATAGCTAAGACTTCAAAATGATCCGTATGGGGAAATAAATCAAATAGCTGCACCTTGGTTAAGTGATAACCTTGAATATGCTCGAGATCTTTCGCTAAGGTTTTGGGATTACAGCTGGAATAGAGAATCGCCTTAGGGGCAAACTCGCTTAATGACTGGCATAAAGCCTCGCCAATACCGCGCCTCGGCGGATTAACTATAATCAAATCCGGCTTATCGGCAGCGCTTTTACCCTTAGCAAAGTCGGTGGAATCGAGCGCCATAAAGCTCACATTCTCAAGCCCCATCATTTGCGCAGACATTTGCGCACAGGCAATAGCCTCGGCTTCAATTTCAATCCCTGTGAGGGTAATGTCTTTGGATGCGCAGTGCAGTCCGAAACCGCCTACGCCACAGAACAGATCCCATAACGAGCGAGGAGAAAACTCAGCAACCCACTCACGGGCGGTTTGATACAGCTTTGCTGCCACCTGCGGATTGGTTTGGAAAAAGCTCTTGGGCCGAATGAATAAAGGCACATGATTAAAACGCTCTTCAAGACGGGTATTTTCTGTTAAGAAAATCTCTTCATCGCCCTCAAGGATTGCCATATGAATCGGTTGAATATTGACTGACACGACTTTTATTTGCGGATATTCCGCCAATAATGCAGGTAATTCGCGTTCGATGCGTTCAATGCCATTATGGGATCGCAGCACAAAACGCAGCAGATATTCGCCGCGTACTTGGCTGCGGGTCAGCAGAATAAACTTAAGCTCACCCTTGGCTTTATCAACCCGATAGGGAGGAAGCCCCGCCTGCTGCACAAAGCGGGTTAAACGGTGCAACAAGGCTTGCATATCAGCGGGATATAACAAGCAGTCGCAAAGATCCACCGCCTCGCCACTTGGGCTAATAATCCCCAATACGGGTTCATGGGCGGCACCAAGCACTACCATTTTGGCTTTATTACGAAAACCGCTGTCGTCACCAGTAATGGGAGGCAGAAAAAGTTCAACCGAATTTGCGGGAATAAAAGGCGCGAGTAATTGCTGTAACGTTTGGGTTTTAACCGCCACTTGCTGCGCTAGAGGCTGCTGAATATGCCGGCAAGAAAGGCACTGACCTTGGTTAAAATAACCACATTGCTTGATGGTATTTACAATAGCAGCACTCACGGCAGATCCTAGATATCAGTAAAAAAGCGCCACACTGTAGCGGTTTTACAGGTAAAAATCATCTCGAAACACGCTCAAACCAGTATCAAGGGCGCAATTTTAGATGTATTCAAGACAAGCTGAGTTTATCAACATCGGCAATCACCTCGCGCTTACCGAGGGTCTTTTCAATCCATTCAAGTACTTCTGCCGAGGTACTGCGAAACGTCGTTAACTTACCGCCGTATAAACTGAGGATGCGCGGATGGGAAATTGATGTTTTCATCAAGGTATCCCGCGGCCGCTCAAAGGCTAGGCTATTTTGCTTAGGTAAAACCCGAATGCCGCAGAAGATTTGGGTTATCTTCGCCTTAAGCTCATCAATCTCCGGCGTTAGCGGGAAGTAATGCTTATAAATTCCAAGCAGATAATTAATTTCAGATTCGGTCGCTTGGGGTGGTGTATCCAAAGAAGCCAGTTCAGTTTCTGTGGTGCCAACCAAGGTTTGTCCATACCAAGGCATCACAAATATGACCCGTTTATCGAAGCAAGACTCTAAATACAAGATGCCATCGGGCGCAGGAATATCCAGTAGCACATGGGCGCCTTGCACCCAATCGAGTTCAACACCCGCAAGTGGGGGCAAGACTTTGCTTAAAACCGCATTCACCCAAGGACCTGCAGCATTAATCACAAGCTTCGCCTCGGCTTTATGGATTTCGCCCCTGTGGCTAAAACTCAGCTCACAAGCCTCGCGCTTATGTTCCAGCTCAAGAAATTCAGCCTCGGCATACACTTCAGCGCCCAGTGCCTGCGCGCTGCGCGCCACCGCTTGAGTGAGCAATTTATCGTCGGTCTGCGCATCCCAATACTGAAATACCGCTTTTAATCCCGTGAGTTTTAATCCTTTGAAACGATGCCAATGCACAGCAGGCACAGATACAAACTGACCCAAGGGATCAAACTCACTCAGCAGTGCATACATGCTTAAGCCTGCGCGTATAGTCCAAGGACTGCGCTGACTGTTGTCGTACACGGGAATATAAAAAGGCACAGCTTTAACCAGAGTGGGCGCAAGATTGAGTAAATGACGCCGTTCAAGCAAGGACTTGCGGACTAAATTGATTTGCCCGGTTTCTAAATAACGCAAGCCGCCGTGGATAAGCTTGCTGGAATTAGCCGAGGTTTGGCCGCCAATTTCCCCCTTTTCAATCAGCAAGGTGGAATAGCCCGCCGCTGCCGCATATTGGGCAATGCCGACACCGCTGATCCCACCGCCAATAATGGCTATATCGAAACTGGCCATAACTCACTCTCGCTAACCTTCCATAGACGACCGACCTACTGAGCCTCAAACATTCAATCAAGCTCAGTCGAACGGCTAATAAGCGTTAATATGTCAATAAGTTAGTCTTAGATCAAATCTCGACGATAAGAGTTTAATCAATACTGGCATGTAATTGTTTAAGTGCTTGATCGCACATGGCCTTTAAGGCTTTTAACTCGCTCGCCTCACCGCCGACTTTGCAACGCATTAAATGGGGGATTTCACTGGCCTGCGCTTTAAGGACAAGCCCTGCTGGCGTTAAGGCGAGCACTCTCACGCGCTCATCCTGTTCGCTACGACCACGAGTCACTAATCCTTTAGATTCTAGTCGCTTCAGCAATGGCGTTAACGTGCCTGAATCGAGGAAAAGTTTATCGCCTAAGGTTTTGACACTAATGCCCTGCTCTTCCCACAGCACTAGCATGACTAAGTACTGCGGATAAGTTAGATCTAATTTGTCCAACAAAGGCCGATAGGCACGCACCATAGCATTTGCGGCACTATAAAGTGAGAAGCACACTTGATTCTCAAGACATAAGGCATTCTCTTTGCTGGTATTTTCGGCCATATCGACAGTATTAACACGGGTGTTGGGTTGAGTTGTTGCCATAGGAAGATCCGACAAATTAAATATATTGCGCACAATATACTTGCATTCACACCAAAGATCGAATTATAGTTTACCACAATTGAATTGAGCGCAATTCAAATCAATTTACTTAATCCTTAAACTTAAAAGGTCAATATTATGAAAACACTTTATGAAACACGCGCCACAGCAAAAGCGGGTCGTCAAGGTCAAGTGAGCACGGATGATGGTTTACTGGATGTCGCGTTAGCCTATCCAAAAGCCATGGGCGGTAGCGGACTTGCCACTAACCCAGAACAACTGTTTGCCGCTGGTTATGCAGCTTGTTTCTCAAACGCTGTTTTGCATGTCGCTAAAATCGGCAAAGTGGATATTACACAAGCGCCAGTCAGTGCGGTTGTTGGCATAGCTGCCAATGATACCGGCGGTTTTGCATTAGCGGTTGCCTTAGAAGTCAGCTTAGATTTACCGCAAGAAGCCGCAGAAGCGCTAGTACGTCACGCGCATCAAGTTTGTCCGTACTCTAACGCCACTCGCAATAATATCGACGTGAAACTTAGCGTAAATGGCGTAACGCTAGGCTAACCATAATCCATCATCGACACCTGTTGATAACGTCAGAAATAGAGCACCCTCGGGTGCTTTATTCTTTATTAGCCAATAACGACTCAAGCTGAGAGTGAGTGTGCATCACCCCATTTCACAGGGAGATAAACTGGTTTCAGTTCCCAAAAAATTATTATTCGCGAGTTAACTAACACTTCTTAATATCTAATTTAATCAAAATGATTGATTTAAGTAGAGTAAGAGATAATCGAACCGTTTGACGATACTTAAACCCACTCTCTGTGGGAGGCGCTATGACAAAATATCTATCGAAATTATCTCTGTTTTGCTCGCTATTATTCCTCTTTGCCTTTTCAATCCCTAGCTGGGCCGAGACAACACCAGCAAGCTCAGCGGATCGAACGTGGCATAATATAAATGGTCAGGGTGAACTCAAAATTAAGCTGTATTTCTTCTGGTCTAAAACTTGCCCACACTGTGCAGAGGCCCATCCTTTCATCGATTCATTGCCGCAAAAATACCCTTGGATAGAACTTGAATCTCATATGGTGTCCGCACCAGGTGTGCAGGATATTTGGCAAAATATCGCCGCAAAAACTAATACAGAAGCACGTTCTGTACCCTATATGGCCAGTTGTGAAAAGGCCATTGTGGGCTATTCGAGCGAAGCGGTCACGGGCGAGTTTCTCGTTAATCGACTGAAGAATTGTTATTTATCCCTTGGCGGTCAACTCAGCGAAGCGGACATGCCCACCAATGGCGTTGTCAGTACGAGCGCGAGTACAGAAACCAATGCGCCGCTCTTTGGCACTTGTGGTACAGATACTGGCGAAGGCACCTGTGATGCCTCCAACTTAAAGGCGTCCGTTGCAGAGCCAGAAGTTCAACCCGTTGAATTACCTTTAGTAGGCGTAGTGACTCCCGAGACTATGTCTTTGCCGCTGCTCACCTTAGTGCTCGCAGGCGTGGATGCCTTTAACCCCTGCGCCTTCTTCGTTTTACTGTTTTTATTGTCGATCATGGTTAATGCCAAGAGTCGCAGCCGCATGTTGCTCGTCGGCGGGATTTTCGTGTTCTTCTCTGGCTTTATCTATTTCCTGTTTATGACGGCATGGCTGAACATCTTCCAGCTGTTGGGCGCAGGCAGTGATGGCGGCATGATCATCTTAGCGGCGGGTTGTTTGGCCTTAATCGCTGGAGTCATCAACATCAAAGATTACTTCTTTACTAAGGGGGAGGTGACGCTGTCGATGTCGGCGGAAAATCGGACGAGTTTGATAAAGCGCATGGGTAAACTGTCAAATTCGAGTAGCTTAGGCGCCTTGCTTATTGGATCGACCGTACTAGCAGTCCTCGCCAACGCCTATGAACTGCTCTGCACCGCAGGCTTCCCGATGATCTACACCAGCGTGCTCTCTATGCACAATCTGCCAGACATTGAACGCTATATGTATCTGGTTTTATATAACATTGTGTATGTGATCCCGCTGGCGATTATTGTTATCGTTTTCAGTGCGACCTTAGGCAAACGTAAGTTAACCGAAAAAGAAGGCCAAACCCTGAAACTTATGTCAGGCGTGATGATGTTGGGTATGGGTATCGCACTGGTTATTGACCCAACAGCACTGCAAAATGTGAGCCTGGCACTCGGATTGATTTTAGGCTCGCTCATTGCCACAGCGATTATCGTTCTAAGTCGAAAATACCTCATGACCAAAAGCTGATAGACAAAAATACTTCTAAAAAAAGTGATAGCACAAGTGCTATCACTTTTTATTGTTTAGAATTTATAACTTATTTCTGCACGATAAGCAGAGCCAATCGCGGCACCAGGGTACGAGAAGCTGTTAAAGAATGGCCATTCATCATGGGTAACATCTACTTCAGGGCGTTGATTGAAAATATTCTCACCACTAATTAATACTTTCAAATTATCAGTAAAATCATAGCCAACACTCATGTTAACCGTGTAGTAAGGATTCAAACGGTCTACTTTAATGACATCGCCAGTTTCATCATCGTAGTTTTCGGCAGGTTGCTCCCAAAGTGGAATTTCACCAATTCTATCGCCACGAACAGCAACGGACCAGTCTTGGTATTGCCAAGTCAAGACTAAGTTAGTTTTAGATCTAGGCTCATAATTATCTTTATCATCACGCAACTCTTGAATAGAAGATGCAGAATCCACTTGATATTTTGTACTTAAAATATGAGTCCATCCTAATTGAACGCCAAAGTCTCCATACTCAGTATCTAAAGTATAAAATAACTTAGCATCTAAACCACTCTGTTCATAGAGTGCTTTGTTTTCAGGATTAACCACAATAGTTTCAATATCTCCAGCATTCGGAGCACCCGCTGCAGCCCTAACTACTTTTGCTGCATTGTTAGTACATTCACTGCTAGACGGGTCTTTACCATTTCGCCCATATTTACAATCATATTCAAGATCTAATATATCTTGTTCGCTTTCATCAGAAATAATATCTTTCAAACTGATATTATAATAATCAAAAGTTAAGCTAAGATCTTTCACTGGTTCAGCAATTACCCCCACGCCCCAGTTTGTTCCCTTCTCTTCTTCTAACGTTTTACTACCAGAACGATTACCTTTTAAAGATGTCGTTTCACAAGCACTTGGACTCGGTACAAAATTAGGGTCATCATCGTGATCGTTTACACGACAATCAATATAGTCATACGCAGTAGTGAAGTAGCCTGAATCACCAGCAAAGACATAGTGCATATCTGGAGCTCTAAAGCTTTGCCCCCAGTTTGCACGGAACTTTAACTCATCCATAGCTTTATATGTCATAGTAATTGATGGGGTTAAACGACCACCAACTTCGGTAGTGCCATCGTCATACTGATCGTAGCGGGCTGCAACACCAAGATCTAAGTCTTCAATCACAGGGATCAGAAGCTCAAGACCTGCAGCATAACGACTGCGATCGCCACCACCTTCCGTACCCGTTAAGCCTTGCCATCCGTTGCCTTCAGTATTTAATGTACGGTCATCCTGTTTAAGATCATAGCCTTGCTTGTTATATTCAATAAGAGCAGCAAATCCAATAGGACCGGATGGTAATTCGAATAAATCACCATTAATTTCAGCAGATAAAGTTCTAGCATACGAATCAGCTAAAATAACTTGTGTTCCAAGTAACTGGTCCCGAATCTCTGGTGTAATTTTGTCATACAATCCTACGGGAGCATCACCATTATAAAGACCATATGGATTATCTATTTCACCTAGAAATAGTTCGGTGACCTTTTCTTCCTTCATCCAATCTCGGCTACTCTCGTAATCATAACGACTCTCAGAGTAATACACTTGCCAGTTATAGGCTGTATCAATATCACCTTTAATACCAACAGTGACATTATAACTCTGCTCATCAAATAGAGTGTTACGTTGGCCTAACTCATCAAAACTAAAAATCCTCTGTGCCAATACATAGTCTCGGGTTCCTCCGAAATTACCAGAACCATCAGGAGTATTTAATAGCAAATTCTCACTATAAAAGTGACGAGAACCATAAACTGCAGAATCTATTGTTGAATACATAGTATCAGCAAAGAGTTGCATATGATCGTTGATGTCGTATGTACCAAACAAATAACCGGTTAAGGTTTCACGTTCATTTCGAATCGTATTGTCACCTGTAGTATCAACACCACAATACTTACCAAAACCATTACGATCCGCATATTCATATCCAGAACCAGAATCTACACATCCTTGTTCGCCAGGATCTCTATACTTACCAGTAAAATTATCAAGCAATAAAATCCCTCGAGAAAGAGGAGTCGCACCGGCAGGGTTATCATCAACAGAATCCATATAATCCCGCTCATGAGAGTAAATCGGATCTTGTTTATAATACTCAATGGTTCCCCCAATTGAATAATCAGACCCTGTACTGCCAGAGGTAAGACTAAACCGATTTTGAGCACCACCACCTTCTGGTGTAATACCATACATAGCAGTCACAGTTGTTGAATCTATATCCTTTTTCAAAATAATGTTTACAACACCAGCAACAGCATCTGAACCGTATATAGCTGATGCACCTTGAGTCAGAATTTCAATTCGCTCTACCGCAGAAAATGGAATGCCACTTAAATTCACAAAATTACTTTGCCCATTATAGGGCGTAGGGTTTTCAGCAATACGTCGACCATTGAGAAGAACAAGGGTATAGCCAGGCCCAAAACCACGTAAATTGATTACATCAGCATTTGGTGTAAAACCACCTTGCGCCCCCCACTCGTTACCCTGTGCTGTTCCTGTATTTTGAGAAATACTTTGGATTGCATCGAACGCCGTTGTAAAACCCTCATTTTTCATATCTTCAGCGGTTAACACAACAACGGGCTGAGCATTTTCTAAATCAGTTCTATTAATTCGACTACCAGTAACCTCTACACGCTCAATTTTCTCATTTTTGGTTTGAGCATCTTTTTCTTCTGCAGCCCACGCGTGGCTGGCAATAGAAATCGAAGCGGTAAATAGGCCTAGTTGTATTGCTTTACAAAGCAGTGTTGTCTTATACATACATTCTCCAAAACGGCTGTTAATAACACGTAAAAATGTTACCAGACGGATGATTTTATGTGAAAATTGCATATTTCTTGCAATCATATGTAAGGTATAGCAAAGACCACCTCATGTAAATATTTTGAACTTAATGTTTAAAATATGTTGCCATTAAGTGTGTTTTAAGGCAAAAAAAACAAATGAAGTTATAGTAAGCTGTTGAGACGTAACAGTTCAAACAGCTGATTAATGAGTAATGCTCTGTTCGTCTGTCAATGTAATTGCGCGAGAGTACTGCCAGTTATCAAACGAAGTAAGTAGAAATAGATTCTATCGATGGAGATCCATATGACTAACATGACAAAAATACTGATTTTTCTTGGTTTAATATTAGGAAGTGGGCTTAATGCATCAGCCGCGACAAACGCACACGATCTCGCCAAGCACAGTATGTTTAATGCGATTAAAATATCTCCTAAAGGTGATTTCTTAGCCGCGACTTATCCGTATAAAAATCATAAAAGATTAGCGATTATCAATAAAAGCAATCAAAAAGTAGTTTGTAACTTTTTTTTTGGTGAAGAAGAGTCAGTCATGGAGTTTTGGTGGGCAAATGAAGAACGAGTAGTAATGACAATCTCAACCCAATCAGGACAGTATGCGACTCCATTTTTGACTGGTGAGCTATTTTCAGGCAATGCAGACTGTTCAAGTAAAATACAATTATTTGGAGTGAGGAATAAAGATTACTCAGG
>NZ_BPFD01000020.1 GCF_019655335.1 Shewanella hafniensis | reverse complement strand
TTGGAGGTACTCAGGCGGCCTGATTATCAAATCACGGAGAAAGAATTGCTGGCGGCCTGGGTATTATTCGCCAATCAGTTGCTCAAATATGGCTATGCTATGGCTGATTTATGAGGGGATCCTTCAGTATGCCGCGTGCGCCGGATATGCGCCATTATTTTAGATTTCCTCTTCATATACGACTCCATTATGACTTAGAGAAAACAGTTAGGTTTTATTACGGAGTGAAGTTTATATGCGAGTTATAAATAAAATCATGACCTATGTCTTACTTTTTAATAATTGGTACTTAAATTTAACTTGTTTTATCAATATTAAATTGAGTCAATCATACTTAAGTATCTTTATCTAAATTATGAAAGTAAATATTGTCAGTGTTATTTAAATAATATTTTTTGCATAAATTTTCTTATTGTTTTTTTCTAATCTTAATTAACATGCTGTGGTAATAAGCATCTCGATTTATACCGCATACCGCCCTTGCATGGTTATGCATAAATTCTCTTTACAAAATCACCTTCATGCTAAAAAATTGCAAAAATGACAGTTTTTTTCTCACATTTGAGCATTTCGGGCAGAAAGTTGCCGTTTTAGGGCAGATGTTATCTTTTAGGTTGACGTAAATTAGTCTGGTCGAAACATTAATGGGAGATAGACATGAATAAATGGTGGCTAGGGGCAAGTTTAATGTTGGGCTTATTTGGACAGGCGCATGCTATGTCGTTAACGAGCAAAGATATGAGCGAGGGCAATAAACTTACATCACAATTAGTATTTAATGGATTTGGTTGCCAAGGTGAAAACATTTCGCCGCAACTGACTTGGACTGACATACCTGTGGGGACGAAAGCGTTTGCGGTGACGGCCTATGATCCTGATGCGCCAACGGGCAGCGGTTGGTGGCACTGGGCGGTATATAACTTACCCGCAGCGCAAACATCATTGACGCAGGGCGCGGGTTCGCATGCCGATACACTGCCCAAAGGCGCTATTGCCTTGAAGAACGACTTTGGCACCACCGACTTTGGTGGCGCTTGTCCGCCCGAAGGTCATGGCGTACACAGGTATGAATTCATTGTGTGGGCATTGCCCAGCGCATTAGAGTTGCCAAAGGACGCTAGCCCTGCATTATTAGGCTTTATGCTTAGAGCACAAGCCTTAGGTAGTGCCAAGTTGACTGCGGTATATAACAGATAATCTATTGATAATTAGGCTGGTATCATGATCCGTTTGTTTGAATATGATTCGAAGCAGGCACAATCTTTATCTCAAGTACCTGTGCACCAGCCATCGATTATTCGGGTTATCCATGGGGAAAAGTCTTTACTCTGGCAAGATGAATCCGTTTTGGTAGGACAAGGTCAGTTACTGTTAATTCCTGCGGGTTCGCATATTAGCTTTGTGAATCGACCTTTTCTTGGGCGCTATAGGGCGGTGCAATTGTTGCTTCCCCACGATTTACCCCAAGGCATTTTATTGAGCACGGCCGATTGGCGCGATCCTATGCCGGTCCAAAACGTATCGCGCGCGGTGGACTTAGCTTGGAATGCGTTATTACAGAGTTTGAGCTTGTCGCTGGCTGATTCTGTTCAGCTGCATTATCTGGCTGCGTTACTGCTTAGTTTGCCGGATAAACGCAGTGTGAACTGGTTATATGGCCACACGCAACGCAGCGTGACTCAAGCGGCCTTGGCTTTAATGAGTGTGAGTCCGGCTGCGCCATGGCAGCAGGAGGAGATTGCCGACAAGTTACACATGAGCACGGCCAGCCTTAGGCGTAAATTGGCATTAGAAGACACCAGTTTCAGGCAATTATTAGTTGAAGTCCGGCTGAGCCATGGTTTGGCCATGTTGCAAAACTCGGGCGAGCCATTACTACAAGTGGCTTTAGCTTGTGGTTATCAATCGGCGGAAAAGTTTTCCTTACGTTTTAAGCAACAATTTGGCCTGACCCCAGCGGCTTATCGTCGTACACTGTGAGGAGGAATAGATTGATACTCAAACAATCTCAAGCTGCAGGAGCGATATAATGGCGGATGAACAATTTACTGACAGCGGATTTTGGAACAAGGTTAAACTCTTTAGCCGTCAGGCGGGCAGGGAAGTGATTGAGCGTGCCCTGTGGCTTTATTATGCGGCGCAGCAGCCAAATACGCCTAAATGGGCCAAGTCTGTCATCTTCGGCGCCTTGGCGTATTTTATTTCTCCCTTAGATGCGATTCCCGATCTCACACCTTTAGTGGGTTTTACCGACGATTTAGGGGCGCTTGCCGCCGCTTTGACTATGGTGACCTTATATATTGATGACGAAGTCAAATCCCTCGCGGCGGATAAACTGGCACTCTGGTTTGGCGATAAACCGACGGAACCTAAGGTTTAAGCCTAATGTGCTCGCCAAGACCTAAGTGATGCTAAATTGCGCTAAAAATATGATTTTATTAGGAGTCGTTGATTTGGTTTTACCTTAGCTTTTTTAAGGGAAAAATATTTTTTTGCAAACGTTTCACTATTGCTTGATTGCGCTATATGCTAGCGCTGTTTTGTAAACCCCTTGTGTTTGTTTAGGCAGATAAATGAAAAATATTATGGTAGTGATCCTATGGCTTTTAGGTGTCTCTGCCGCTACCTCCGCGTTTGCCGATGAAGCCTCTCCGGAACAACTCGCCCGTCTTTACCTCGATTTTATGGCGCAGAATAGTCGCCAGAGCGAAGCTCTGTGGCCGGGTTTTCGCCTCGAAGATAAAGTGCACCTCTTTAGTTATGGCGGCAACGTTTGGCTACGTCAGCCAGGCGGTGAAATCATCCAAGATAACAGCGTCTTAGAGTCGGTTAACCTACAGTCTGGCTTGTCGATTAATTTCGGCTTCCCGCAATATCAAGGCCAACCTGGGGTGTTAATCCAACTCGAGGCGCCAAACATCCAATTTAGCGCTGACACTAAGCCCACGGATTTAGCCTTTTTAATCTGGGCCAGTAATGGTCTGCATGAAGCTTTCCACTTTTATGCACAATCCGAATGGCGCGTGTTAGAGGAGGGGAGGCGTTACGAGGGCGAAGTGTTCCCGCTCAGCCTCGATGCCCGCTATTACCGTTTACAGTTATTTGATGCCTTAATGGCGGCGCTGGCACAGCCCGAACAGCAGTTATTACACTTGAGCCATGCGGCCTATTGGTTGCAGCAATGGCGTCAAATTGCGCCGAACGAGGATAGAGTCGGTTACATCAACGATCTCGTCGAGGGCAGCGCTAAGTATGTTGAATTGGCAGCTGGCGCACGTATCTTGAGCCAAAATCAAACCTTACTCGGTTATCAGCAAATATTGACCCAATATGTGCACGACTATTACCAGCAGAGAAAGATGTTGGGTGGTTGGACAGCGGAGGCGGAAAATATCGGTGCTCTGGCTGGCATATTGCTGGATAGCACTCAAGACGCTTACGTGTGGAAAGAGTCTGTTATGTCGGGCATGTTACCGCTAGATTTACTGTTAAATCGCGTTAAACCGCTGCAGCCCGTAGCAAGAAAAGGCAGTAAACAGAAGAAATTGTTACAGGAAATGCTGGCGTATTATCCAGCCACTCAAGCGAAATTGTCTCAGCTATTATTGAATGTACAGGACGTTAGGGTGCCGTTATTGGTTATGCCGAGCGTGAGCGATAGCAGTAGTTTTATTGATGTGGGTGATGTGCGTTCTGGTTTTTATGTTGTGCCGTACCAAGATGAAATGACACAAGCCTACCTAGGGATGAGCGCGCAATTTAGTAACTTGTCAGTAAGTGGCAGTCCATTACTCGATGTTCCAGTACAAAATTATTGTGAGGGCATTGAGGCGGCAACTCTGTTACCTTTGGCATTCCCCTTTCAGCGTGAGGGTCAGTATCTGGTATTCAATGAAGCAGAAGTCCATGGAACTATTAGGGTTTCTGCGAGTGTTGTTGATGGAAGAACCCTCTACTGTGCGATGAATTAATAATGAGAAAAAATCAGCTCGAATTTACCTATATGCGTGGTATTGCGATTATCTTTATCGTACTTGGCCACAGTATTTACAACTCTGGAGAAGGTTTCCCGCTGTTGCTGGAAAACCTATTGCGCGGTGGCACGGCTTTGTTTGTGTTTATCTCAGGGTACTTTTTCCATCGTATTTTTTATAAGGATTTCGACTACAGTAAGTTTATGAAGAACAAAGTACAGAACGTACTTTATCCTTTTTTAGTCGTCTCTTTGATCGGTTTATTCTGTTTGTGTTTGCGCTGGATTTTTATGGAGCACCAGTCGCTCGATAAGCTCTTGCTGAGTATTTTTTATACGGTACGTAACGGTTATATCCTGTATCCGCATTGGTATATTCCATTCATCATGGCGGTATTTTTATTCTCGCCGATATTTTTATGGTTTATCCGTTGCTCACAGCAGATGCGCTGGACGCTATTTGTACTGAGTTGTGTGGTGGCTATTCTGCTGCATAGACCCATAGGCAACGTTAATTTCATCCACTCAGTGGTGTATTTTATGCCTTTCTATTTGATTGGTATTTTATATTCACAAGATGAACATATTGTGACGCGCTTTGGATCTATCTTTACTGCCCTCGCGATGATTTTTTTAGTGGTGAGCTTAGTTGAGCAAACTTACATAGTGCAGCATATTGGTAATTACCATAAGGCACCGTTTGAATATAACGGTATCGATTGGCAGTTTATTCAAAAACTCTGTTTATGTGTGTTAGTGCTGAACTTTTGCGAATGGTTGTCGGGGCGCAGTCGATTGCCTTGGTTAGTGGAAGTGGCTGAGATGAGTTTTGCAATTTTCTTTATTCATCCGCTGTTCGACATGATGTTTAACGCCACTGCGACCTTAATGCGTTACCGTTTACCGCCGGGATCTTGGGTCACTAGCGTGCTCTTCTCTGCGGGGATTTTTATCTTCCTGATGGTGGGAAGTATTATCACGGCTCGCTTTATCAAGAAGCGTCTCGGTAACCGTTCACGTACTTACATCGGCTGGTAATCACTTGGCTTATCATCACTAACACTAGGTGAAATTCAGTTTGAATTTATTTCCTAGTGTTAGGGTGTTTTTCATCTAAAAATGGAGAACAAGATGAAATCTAAAATTGCCCTACAGAGCCTTGTGCTCACCAGTTTGTCTTCGATTGCCTTACCATCCATAGCGGCTCAAGCTGAGCCCTTATACACTGAAACGCAGCATACTTTCTTCGCGCAAATCGCCGCCCATTGTGGCCAAGCCTTTGCGGGCAAAGTAGTTTCGGGTGACACTGCGGACTCGGCCTTTAGCGGTAAGTCTTTAGTTATGCACGTGCGCGAATGCAGCGACACTGAGCTTAAGATCCCGTTCCATGTGGGTGATGACCATTCACGTACTTGGGTGCTAACTAAAACGCAGCAAGGGCTTAAGTTGAAACACGACCATCGCCATCAAGATGGCAGCGAAGATGCTGTGACTATGTATGGCGGCGATACCATGAATGACGGGACAGTGTTGAAACAATCGTTCCCCATTGATCGGGAATCTATCGATAACTTCGTTAAGAATGGGCTAATCCAGTCGATCACGAATGTGTGGCACATGGAAATCACCCCAACGACGTTTAGCTATCAACTCACGCGCGAAAACCGCGATTTCAAAGTCGATTTTGATCTCACTCAACCCGTCGCATTACCGCCAAAACCTTGGGGGCATGAGTAGTTTAGCTGAACCCATACCGTTGACAGTGTTATCCACATAGCTCTATAAAGTTGGCACCATTTTTATTGATCACTTCAGCGGTATTATTTGAATGGAGCATTCATGGCCTAGTCATTTATGCACTTTTTGGCCCTGTAGCTTAAGTCATTGCGGCTTTAAAGTTGACCATCACTTTTTAGCCGAAAACGGGCATGACTTACACACTTCAACACCTTGATAGCAAAGAGGCCTTTGGGGCCAGTTTTGACCTAATGCGTATCTTGCGGCCGCATATCACCTCTTCAGCTGTCTATGTCGCGCAATTGGCGCGTCAGGCCGAGCAAGATTACCGTTTGCTCGCAGCGTGGGACGGTGCTCACATCGTCGGCTTGGCGGGTTACCGCGAGCTGGAAAACCTGATCTACGGACGTTTCATCTACGTCGATGACCTAGTCGTGAGCCCAGACCTTCAACGCAGCGGCTTGGGAGGAAGACTGTTGGCTGCAGTGCGTGATGAGGCTGTGAAGCGTCAATGTGATCACTTTGTCTTGGATACCGGCCTGCATAAGCCCTTAGCGCAACGCTTCTATTTTCGTCAGGGGTTGCTGGCTCGTGGTATGCACTTCACTCAGAAACTTCGGGGTGAGGAACGTGCGCTGCCATGACACTCGTGATTGATCGGATGTTTGGTGGTGCATCTTTGTGAGGTAGCTTCCTTAATATTCAGGGATAGAATAGAGTAAATTCCAAGTAATCAACGCTCTATATCTTAATGGCATCTAGGTGATAGCAGTCCTAATGAGTCATCAGGACTGCTTATTACGTCAAAGTTGATTAATGCTAGGATTTATTCAGCAAAGCCAACACTAAGTGCAGATGGTGAAATTAATGCTTAAAATGTGACATTACAGTGTCGTATTTAAACTTTTATCCTTTGGCCTGTTCAATTAATATTGTTTGAGACAATATTTGAGGTAGAACAATCGGTTTGTTTACGCCTTTTTTATACCACAAATACAAAGGTACTCCAGAACGCCCATGTTGTGATAAAAACGCAGTGATCTGACTATCTCCGTTCGTCCAGTCGCCAATCATAGTCGCGACATTATGTTGTTTAAACGCTGCTTTGACTTCTTGGCGCTCAATCGATGTTTTCTCATTTACCTTGCAAGTTAAACACCAGTCGGCCGTAAAATACACAAACACATCTTGCTGCGCACCTAAGATATTGAGTTTTTCTTGGCTAAAGGCAAGCGCTTCCGCCACCTCTTTTTGTTCACCCTGTGCATGGGATTCAGCCTGTGGAACCCAATAAAGGAGTGCCAACAAAGGCAGTAACGTCAATAAGAGGCCAGGCCACCACTGGCCTTTATGCTGCGAGTGTTGCCACAAACCAGTAAGCCATAGACCAAAGGTGGATAGCATGGTTGCTGCAAGTACAGACAAGACATAATTATCATTTGATTGGCGCATCAAAATCCACACTAGGCCTAATACTGTAATAAACATAGGCAAAGAAAGGATCCGCCTTGCGGTGACCATCCAAGCCCCTGGCTTAGGTAAGCGAGTACGTAATGCCGGAATAAAACCCACCAATAGAAACGGTAATGCCATGCCAAAACCTAAGCCAGCAAAAATTACCAATGCCACCGTCGTTGGTAATACTAAGGCGGCACCTAAAGCTGTCGCCATAAAGGGCCCGGTACAAGGCGTTGCAATGAATGCCGCCAATACCCCAGTCCAGAAATCTCCCATGGGGCCTTTTTGATCTTGCAATTTAGAACCTGAGGTTAATGTCCCTATTTCGAACAAGCCCGCCAAATTAAACCCAATCGCGCTCATTAACAGGATCAATGCGGCAATTACAGCTGGACTTTGCAACTGGAATGCCCAGCCGACTTGATGCCCCAAGGCCCTAAGGCCTAAGATAGCGCCACCTAAGCAAATGCAGACCAACACCGCACCTAAGGTATAAGCAACTGAGCCTATCCTCGTCGCTTTTTCCGAGCCTTGATGTGACAGACTCAAAATCTTTAAGCTCAGGATCGGAAATACACAGGGCATGATGTTAAGTAGTAAGCCGCCTAGAATTGCGCCCACAAAAGCCGTGATGCCAATCAACCAGATGTTTTGATTGCTGGTATTATCTTCATTTATCGGCGGTACAATAAACGCGATATGGTCAGTTTTATGGGCATCAAAGCGTAATGCGGTACCATTTTCTAATACTAAAACTCCTTGAAATAAATCAGCTAATTCATCACCCACTTGCGTTTGCATACTCAGCACATCGCCTTCATGGTTCAGGATCTGCTGTGCATTGTTTACTAGGGTATTATTGATTATGGGATAGATATGGGCATTACGGCTGTCGACTGAACCGGGTAGCGGTAAAGACAGCGTCAGAGTATTGTTCTCGACTGCAAACTGCCCCTTAGCATCCAATGGTCTAGGTAGCAGCTGACGCCATTGGCTAAATTGCCGCTGATGATTCTGCTCAACCTTGCCATCCCCGACTATGAAGTCTTGCTCGATTGTCTGTTGTTCTGGCAAGCAGGTTGTTGGATTACATACTAGATAGCTGATATCGAGCTTGATAGGCAACGAAGTACCAACTGCAATGCTGCTATCAATAGTGATAGGCGCAAGCAAGGTATATTCGCCGTGATAAATGTAATTCATGATATCACTGGTCACCAGCTGACTCGGTGCCGGATATTGCACCTCTCCTATTGTCACGCCTTCGGGCAACTGCCAATCAAACCGCGTTGGAAATCCTGCATCACCGGGATTTTGCCAATAACCATGCCAGCCTTTTTGAGGTGTCATGGTGATAGCGAGCTCGTGGGTTCCAGCTGCAGGCTTGTCAGACTCCATCATCATGGAAATAGAAATTAGGCGCTGAGACTGACTTAGCTCATTGGCCATAACTTGCAACGAACATATTAGGATAATAAATCCTGTTATAAACTGAGCTAAACGTTTCATGTCACGCCTTTATTATCAAGATGAAGGGGTTATTTTAATGCTGAAATCGTGTGTAAAACGGCATCAAAATCATCATCTTGAATCGAGGATTTTAGGATAACCTTACCGTCAGCGTCGATTAAACTAATGCTTGGTACTTGGTTAACACCAAATTGCTTGAACAACTCACCATCGCGATCAAACACGATTGGCATAGTCGTGTCATAACTCTTACGATAATCCTTAAGCTCAGCAACTGATGACCATAAGTTGGTCGAAACCGTTACCCATTGCACTGTGGATGCTTGCGATTTTTTCTCCAACAGCTCACGCACCCGAGTACAGGCCTGTGACGTCTTAGGCTCTGTTGTTTCCAAATACCACTCACACCAAGGGCCAAAGAACACCGCGACCACTTTTTTACTGCTGGCGGTATTAAATTGAATATTAAGCGGCTTTTCGTCAATGGTAGAAAAAGCGAGATCAGGCACTGTATCGCCCAAGTTATAACCTGAATCTTTCGCTACAAAGGTCGGATTATGTAAAGGTTTACCTGTCGCTTTTTCAGCGACTACTCTATCCAAAGCCTGATGGAACTCTTTATCATCCTTATGACCGAAATAAGCAAATTTACCATTTTTATCAATCAATAAATGTTGAGGGGTAACACGTAAGTGGAACGCACGTGCTAGCTTGCCATCATCAATAGTAATGGGCATGGTCAAGCCCATTTTTTTACTAAATGCAGTGACAGATTTTATGTTATCGCTGATACCTGTGTTCACCGCAATGACTTGAACCTTGTCACCGTACTTTTTATAGATATCTTCAAAGCTCGGCATTTGTTCACGGCACGGGACACACCAGGTTGCCCAGAACTTAATATAAACCGGCTTCTTACCATACAAATCAGCAAGATCAATCGCCTTACCATCAATGGTTGTCATCTTCATCTGAGGGGCTGGTGTGCCAACCAAGGACTCCCCAGCTGCTTTAGCTCTTCGTTCACCCTCGGCCGAATAATCGTCGTCTGCGCCATGGGCCACTTGAGCCAAGGTAAATAAACATAACAATGCGATCAATGGTGTTTTTAACAAGGTATTAAAGCCGGTTGTCATAATAATTTTCCTATCATTTTTTACTGAAAGCGTAAGATACCTATTAGCCTGAGTGTCCCAGGGCCAAAAGGTCATGAATTAAATGGCCGTAGAGACAGTTGATTAAGTTAAGGCGGTCGCTAAATGCTCACATACTCGACGTTGAACATCTGCGATTTTTTGTTGTACTAAGTCAGTGTGATTTGCTGTGCCTTCAATCGTGAAAAATAAGACACTATTGAGACCAATGGTGGCCAAGATCGCTTTGATATAGGGGGTAAAGAAATCGGGTTGGTAGGCGGCTTCACCAGAAAGCACCCCGCCCGACGAGACTAAAACATAAACCGGCTTATCGGCCAATAATGCTTGCTTTCCGGTGGCGGTAATATTGAAGGTCTTGCCGGCTCGAACCACGTGGTCTAGCCAACTTTTAAGACAGGAAGGTACGGAGTAGTTATGCATAGGAGAAGCTATGATCACCAGGTCAGCCCTCTCAAGTGAGCGGATTAATCGATCCGAAATGACTAAGCTGCCCTTGTTAAGATCATGAGCATTGTCAGCCGCGCAGAGTGAGTTAGCATAATCACTGTCGATGTGTGGCAGTCCTGTGGCATCGAGCATATCGATATTGAGTTCATGTAAATCAGTGAGTTGGTCAATCATGGCTTGCGCCACACTATAGGTCGAGGACGCTAGCTGTTGCGGACTGCAGTTAATCACTAAAATCTTCATATTTTCTCTCTACAGATAAGCATTATCATGTTTCAGTTTTCCCCAATACGCCGATATGATACAAATACCCATGGCTCATAATAAGAGCCATAAAGTTATTTTTTTAGTGGACCATGTTCGCAGGTGTGTGTCGCTTACTACTGAGTTCTAGGAGCAGAGGAATGACTAAAGTCTTGGCCTATAAGCAAGTCTATCAACGCATTCATACTGCGATTTTGCAAGGGATACTCAAGTCCGGTGAGCGGCTCCCCTCTGCTCGTACCCTTGCCAAGGAAATGGGTGTCGCACGCGGAACGGTAGAGGAAGGTTATGCCATCTTAAAAGCAGAAGGCTACATTGAGTCTAAAGGCCAAGCTGGTACTGTGGTCAGTCGACATTTTTTCGAGCTAGCTAAGGTCCAAACCATTCAGCTAAACACTCGCCAGCCCGGTTTCCACACTGAAATAGAAACTTCTGTTGTACTTCCCTTTCAGCTAGGTATTCCAGCGTTAGATGCCTTTCCAAGGCAAGCTTGGTCAAGAATGGCGGCAAGATGCGCCCGTAACATCCAGATGGATGATCTGATTTATCCTTCTGTTTATGGTAGCCCGCAACTCAGGATAGCCATAGCGCAGTATTTACAGCTTTCCCGAGGGGTAAAATGTGAGCCCACCCAAGTGTTTATCACCTCTGGATATGTCCATTCCATTAACTGGATAGCCCATGTGCTGCTAACGCCACAAGCCAATGTCGCCGTAGAAGATCCCGGTTACCCACTGACTCGGAAAATCTTAGCGAATCAGAACCTTAATATTGTGCCAATCGTTGTCGATAAAGAAGGCATAAATTTACCGCCCAACACCCAAGCGGACGCGGTGATTGTGACCCCAGCTCACCAGAGTCCAACTTGCGTGTCCTTATCGCTCCAGCGTCGACAGGAATTACTCAGTTGGGCAGAGACTAACCAAAGTTGGATTATTGAAGATGATTATGACGGTGAGTATCGCCATACAGGTCAGCCGCTACCGGCGTTAAAAAGTTTGGACAACTTTGATAGGGTTATTTATTCAGGCACCTTCAGTAAGGTGCTTTTCCCCAGTTTGCGAATGGCTTATATAGTGGTGCCCAAAAGCAAAGTGTCAGCGTTCGAGCAATGCTCTGAACTGTATGCCGGCAATGTTTCAGGGCTTATCCAAGCTTGCGTGTTGGCTTTTATGCAGGAAGGCCATCTTTCCCGGCATATTCAACGGATGAAAAATCTATATAGAGAGCGCAGAGAATTAACCGCCAGAATCTTTAAACAAGTGTTAGGCGATAAGGTATCGATTGAACCACAACCGGGTGGAATGTATATGATGGTAAAGTTGATCGACCCCAATATTGATGATGCAGAGCTGGCCAACAAGATGATGAAGGCAGGGTTATTTGCTCAAGGGTTATCGCAATGGTCATCAAGACCCGTTCACCCAAGCTTAATTTTAAGTTTCACCAATATTAGTACTGAAGAAGAATGTCGAACCTTAGTTTCTCGCTTCAAAGATATTTTAGGGCAATGCTAATTGTACGTGAGAGAGTTATAGAAATGGCTTGATTTTATTATGGAGAAATAAACTGAAGTGGTCGCGAAAGTGGAGCTTAGTTGAAAACTATGCGTCACATAGTCGCAATGGAGCATTTGTTCTGCATTAAACAGGCTCTATAGCAAAGACATTGCTTACAAAAACAAAGGCTACCAGTTTTGTTTCGAAGTAGAAACCATTGACATTAATGCGTTAAATCGTGCCCGTGAATCACTCTAGGTGAGCCAGAGTGAATAAAAAAGCAAAAACGATATCAAATGATTACGCTCAAAGCCGCATGAAACAGCTATCCCCCAAAAGCAAGTTTCTATAGCTCATTAACATCAGTTAGCATGGACGTGGCAACGGCCATAGTTGAGATTGAGTCAACACGCGATTTATACCCTGCTATCAGCGCAACGCATAAATACTAAGACGGTATACGGAGAAATTGATATTGATGAAAGTTGAAGCTTATTTGGTTAATTCCTTTACTGCCAATGGAAGCGGAGGAAACCCTGCTGGCGTAGTGTTGAACGCCGACAATCTGTCTAACGAAGCAAAATTAGCAATAGCACAAGCCGTTGGTTATTCAGAAACTGCCTTTGTTTCTCAAGATGACGAAGTCGACTTTGAGTTGTCTTTTTTTACCATAACGGGTGAAGTTGATTTCTGTGGTCACGCAACATTAGCGGCATTTTCAACAATGCATCAAAAAGGGATGGTAGCTGAAGGGCAATATGTGCAAAGGACTAAAGCGGGTTTACTTACCGTAACTATAGAGTCTAATGGCAATATAGTGATGGAGCTGAAGTTACCTGAATACCTTGGGATGTTTAGTTACGAGGCAATATCAGAGTTAATTGGCATTGATCCGGCAGTACTAGAGTCAACTCAGTTACCTATTGAGGTTATTTCAACAGGCTTGCCTGATATTATTGTTCCAGTGCCATGTGGATATCTAGATAGAATCCAGGTGAATGAAAGTTTGCTCAGTGACTTCTGTAAAAAACATGATGTTATTGGTATTCATGCTTTTGAATTATGTGATGAAAACAGCGGGTTGACAGCGAGTTGTCGGAATTTTGCTCCTTTGTTTGGTATTCCAGAAGAGTCCGCTACGGGGAGTGCTAGTGGAGCATTAGCATGTTATCTAACCAAGCACCTTGCTGGTGAATATACGAGTCGTTTTACTTTCGAGCAGGGCAGGGCAATGGACTGTATTTCAATAATTACGGCGTCAGTTACGTCGAAGGAGCAGGATATTCTCAACGTTATGGTTGGTGGATTTGCGCATGAGGTTGGGCTGCTGGAAATCTCCGTCTAAGCAAGTATTAATATGACTAAAAACGGTGGCCTATTCTTCAGCTCGTTCATTTGGCGTTAACCATAGCTTATCTAATGATTGTTTAGCCTCTAATTGTGTCTTTGAATCTAACTAGTTGAAACCTGTCATTTATCTCTAGCAGATACCTCACTCGCTTTTGTCCAATTGTAAGTTTGCAAAGGTTTAAATCACATTCGTTGTAACATCACACTTTCCCACTTGAGTTATTTTCGGTTACTCCTATTTGTCAGGCTATGGGTACATTTTATGTCAATGTAGGGTTATATGATTTAGCTAAGTAATTGTTCCTATTGGCACTGCTATGTCATGGTTAGGGTTCTGCGACAAGTAGGTTTAAACGAGAAATGTTGAATCAGAACGTGAGATTAAATTTAACAAAAAACGGCGAGCACTGAGGCTCGCCGTTTGATTTAATCGTTTAATGACTCGTATTAGTTAGCTTTAGGTTCGAAGCTAAAGGCTTGACCCGCAAGTGCTGCTTCAAACATCAAACCGCCTTTCGCTGCGGTAAATACCGCCATGCCGTTAATGTACGAGCCACTTGCCGAGCGATTGCCACCCGATTGGCCTGCGCCTGCTGAGTTGCCTGTGGTTCCCGCTTGAGCACTCGCGCCCATGTTGATGGCAACTGCTGATGCTTGGGCATCAAACTCGAAACTGCCGCTCGTGAAGGCTTCATATGATTTCGCATCTTTAAAGAAGATGATCTCGCTGTAGGCTTGTCCACCTAATTGAAAACCGATGGATAATTGAGTCAGGCTCGAATCACCCATATAAACACCGCCTTGATAGACTCGGCCCTTGCCATAGGCTGCGCCAATGCCTATGCCGCCTTTACCCACAGTCGGGAATAACGCATAGCCATAGGCTGTGTCGAAAAACTTACTGGTTTCTTTCGCTTTTTGGAAATTGACTACCGCCTGATCATAGCTTTCATCCGCATGTGCAGTGGGCGCTGCAAATAGGCTCACGATAAGGCATGTCGATGCCGCAATGGCAGTTAAAAATGATTTCATGGTAACGCCTCTTCAAGTCTTCGGTTGCTCCAGACTAGCCTTTATCGACACAAATGACAGCCAAAAGTGACATATGTGTCAGCTTAGGTTCAGTGTTCGGCTTAATGCTTGGAGTGATATTGGTGGTGATGATTGGAGTATGGTTTCGCTAATTAGTTCTTAGGTGCTGAAGAAGCTTGGGGATTTTCTGCGTCGTCCTGCTGAATTTGATGCAAGAATTCATACTCCTCAGGAGTGAGCACATTTTCAATCGCGATTGGGCGTGGTTGTGATTGGGGTTTCGCCATGCGACCTTTTAGATAGGCAGAGCGGGTGATTTGTTTCAGGCCGTATACGGCCAACATATACATGCTCAGCAGTAAGGTGAGTCTAGGTAACGCATGGGATAGCAATGACAAGTTATCACCTAGATAGAAGGGTAAAATCACCACAAATACGCGGATCAACCAGTTCAACAACATGGCCAAGGTCAAACCTATCAGCCAACGAAATCTAATGGTACCGAGCGCCTCTTGGGTGAGTGTGACATCAGTTTGATTGCGTTTATGCCGACGAAACAGTACCCACAACGCGACAAAGTAACAACAGGTTTGTACTGATAGCAGTGCGGGCAGTATGGCGCCCCATTGGCTAATGCTAATTTCCTTCAGCATTTGGGTTAAAGGCTGCCATTCTCCATTGGGATAAGCGGTCAATCTTAGGCCGATATCTAGAATGGCGAAAACTAATGTTAATGCAGACGGCCAGTAATGTTTTGAAAATCCTAGCGGTTTATGGGTCGGAACTAAACTGCGTTTGCAATAGAGATAGAGCAAAGGCATAAGCAAAAAATAGATGGGGTTTATCAGGTTGAATAGAATATGGATCGGAATTGGACTGTTATCGCGATTCAACAAACCCGTTAAGAAGTATAGGGCGATGAGACTTAAGAAAGCGGCGAGGAGTTTTTGGTTAGTGTCGGGGTGATAAAAGTAGCGAATATAAATAGCTAACGCGAGGCAATGTACGCCTCCAAATAACGACAACCACCAGTAAGCTTGAGCGAAAAAAGTATTAAAATCGTTCATATGCGATACCTCGAGCCCTGTTATATCAGGGAAATCGGCTCGGTAAAAGTATCGCCGTTAGTTTTTCTGCTGGTTGGCTATGCGCCGATGCCGATTTGAAGCTGCTTCTGGCACAACGCTTGGAACGGGAACGCGTTCTGCGAGTAAGTGTTTGATTGCACGAATGGGATGCGGTAACAGCATCCTAGGACCGGAGAAGATCATGATCTCTTTGACGATTTGTTTCTGCGCGGGTTTGTAACAATGCACTGGGCATTTATTACAGGTAGGTTTGCTTTGTCCGTAGGGGCAGCGATCTAGGCGTGTCGCGGCATAATCCAATAACTCGATGCAATCTACACATAGACCTGTTGAATCTTGGCCTTGGTGTTTCGCTTTGCAATAAATCGCCACCATTGCGGCAATGGTCTGGTGTTCGTACAGGAGTTTACCCGTAAGTAGTGTGGCTGTGCCCATTGGAATACCTTAGCTTGTTACTCGGATATCCCATCATAGGCAGTGAAATTGGCGCTGACAAAACGAAAGCGCCAATTTATGAAGGTGCGCACAAAATAGGGCTTTAAATAATCCTTCATCCTCAATGTCGCACTTTCAAGTCAACCTTAGATATGCATCACTTTGTCGGCAGCTAATGTCCAGCGGGTTAAATCTTGCAGCGTGCCTATGTGCGCGCCTTCGATGATCATTTCCGCGGTAACGCCTCGCGCTTGAGCACAGGTCTTACAAAGCAGGATTGGCACTTGCTGCGCCGAGAGGATCTCGAACATCTGTTGTAGGTTGTAGCTTAAGTCGGGTGTGGTTTGATTTTTGAGCGCGCCAAACACGGCATCTGACATGAGGAAGAGTTTGAGATCGACCACTTGCTCGTCCTGATCCTTCAGTGCTAATGCGATGCGTAAGCTGTTAAATAGCTTTTCTGTCCCGTAAGGGCTGGCGTGAGCCACGATAAGAATACTTTGCATCAGGTTTTCCTTATATTTGTCGTAAACTGGGCGATTGGGGTGATAAGGCAACGCGGTTCCGTCAGTCTAGCGCAATTGGCTATAACTATTTGAGCGCAAGATCGTATAAAAAGGCATAAATACTTGATTTACACCGACACAATGGACTTTAATAGCGGTTAATCTCTGCTCAATTTTTAGCTAGACTCGGTTGCCATGGACACTGTCCTAATGGATTTTGGCAAACCAATTGACACGGCTTCTGACGAGAAGCAGCCATCAAAGGTGAACAAGAATGAAGATCATAGTCGTATTTATACTGATTGCTGTCGGGGTGTTTTTATTCCTTCGCGCGCAGCGATTGGCGAAAGAAGAACAAGAGGCGATGAAACCTAAATCGACCACGGTAAAACCTGTTGTTCCTACCGAAGAGGCACCTATTTCCTCCGCTGCTGAGCCTGAGCGCGTAGAGCCTGAGCCAGTTGAGCAGGCTGAGGACACTCGCGTGGTGGAAGTTGAGCCCGTCATCGAAGTTGAAGCCGAATTAATGCCCCGTGAGACGAATGAGCCAGCGAACATTTCGGTGGAACTAGACACAGATATCATCGAAGTCGATATTCCTGCGGTTCATAATGAAGAGGCGGTGATCATTTTAGGCACCACGCCAACAGATGAACAAGCTGACGTTAAGACTGAGGCAGAGTCAGCATCGAGCACGCGTTCAGAGGTCGGTGCGCCAGGGGCTTGGGCGAATGTGACCTTAGTTCGGGCCTTTGAAGAGTATCAAGGAGCGACGTCAGCCAGTGCTCGCTATACCGCGCTGCAAAATATGGTCGCAGAGTGCTACAAGCAGCGTAAATCGGCGGATTATCTTAACTATGGTGCTCAGTTAGCTGAAGAATATGTCGCACTGTTCCAAGCAGCTAGCGCCGAGCAAGGCAAAGATACTGAGCTTAAGTCTTCCGGTTTCTTGCATTTAGCCACCTTGCTAAATGATACCCAAGCCTTCGATGCCGCCATTGTCATTTGTCGTAAAGCATTAGAGCTTGGGCTGAGCGATGGCACTGTCACTGGCTTTGAGGGCCGGATCAATCGGATTGAGAAAGCACAGGCTAAAGCAACTACGGCTTAACACTTTGGTTGGGAGCGCTTAACGGGTAAACCCTTAAACGAAAAGCGGTTATTTCCCTCGTCTAAGCAGTGTAGAATCCCTGCTAACTGAATGCGCAAAAGGCGAACTAAGGTTCGCTTTTTTTATGGGCCTATTTTATGGGCTTAAGTAGGGGAAAAATGAAACTAAGCTATGCCTTACCGAATGTCTTATTCGGGCTTGGATTATTGCTACTCAGTGGCTGTACTAAAACCCCAGAATGGACCCTATTTTATTATCCCGATGTGAGTGCCATTCCGGTGACACCTTTGCAGGCCGAAGATATTAATGGTTACTACGATTCTCTAGAGCAATGCCAGAGCAAGGCTCATGGTATGCAACGCCTAAGTCGTTCTGGCGTGAGTGGTTTTGGATCTTATCAATGTGGGCACCTATGCGAGTTCGACGATAAGTCGGTGCTGGTTTGCAAGACCATGAGCCAATAGGTGGACAAGATGAAGTTTAAACAGGATTTTTTTACTCAGCTGCCTGAGTTTTACTCGCAAGTATATCCACAAGGGATAACTAAGCCTGAATGGCTGGCATGGAGTAATGACGCCGCCCAATTGATTGGCCTGAGCCAACCCACCGATGAGCTGTTATTGGGCTTATCTGGCAATGCTGCCGTCGATGGCGCGACCTACTATGCCCAAGTGTATAGCGGCCACCAATTTGGCGGTTACACGCCGCGCTTAGGGGATGGACGTTCGATCATTTTAGGTGAAGCGATTGGCCCAAATGGCGTATGGGATGTCGCCCTAAAGGGCGGTGGTCCGACGCCTTATTCGCGCCATGGTGATGGCCGCGCTGTGATGCGCTCTGCCGTGCGTGAGTTTTTAGTCTCTGAGGCGTTGCATCATTTACATGTGCCGACGACCCGCGCCTTGGCTGTGATTGGCTCAGATCTACCCGTATGGCGTGAGAGCCAAGAAACCGCAGCTATTACCGTGCGTTTAGCCCGCAGCCATATTCGTTTCGGTCATTTCGAGTTTTTCTGCCACAGTGAGCGCGGCCGCGCCGATAAACTGATCCAATTACTCAACTTCACTATTACTCAGCATTATCCCCATTTGAGTTGTGATGCCGCAGGCTATAAGGCGTGGTTTTTACAGGTAGTGCAAGATACCGCCAAGATGATTGCCCACTGGCAAGCGGTCGGTTTTGCCCATGGCGTGATGAACACGGACAATATGTCGATTCTGGGTGACAGTTTTGACTTCGGCCCCTTTGCGTTCCTCGATACGTTCCAAGAAGACTTTATCTGCAATCATTCGGATCCCGAAGGTCGTTATGCCTTTGGTCAGCAGCCGGGTGTCGGTTTGTGGAACTTGCAACGCTTAGCGCAGGCGCTCACACCTGTGATCCCATCCGATGACTTAATTGCCATTCTTAATCAATACCAAGAGGCGCTAGTGCAGCCTTATTTGCGTTTGATGCGGGCAAAACTAGGTCTATCAGCAGTTGATGTTTCGTCGGTAGAGCAGGACAAACAGGATCTCGAACTCATAGGTCGATTTACTGTGCTGATGGAGAAAAATCAACTCGATTACACTCAAACTTGGCGTCAATTAGGTAAGTTAGATCCGACCAGCAAACACAGTGCGCTGCGGGATGACTTTATCGATGTCAGCCAGTTTGATGCTTGGTATCAAGCCTATCAACAGCGATTGGGCGCGGTGGCTGATATCCCTGCGTGGCAAACTGAGCGCAATAGTGTGAATCCCAAATATATTTTGCGTAACTATTTAGCCCAAGAGGCGATAATCGCGGTAGAAGAGGGTAATCTTGCGCCGCTGCATTTGCTGCAAAAAATCTTAACTCAGCCCTTTGCTGAACACGCAGAACATGAAGACTTGGCCAAGCGTCCACCGGACTGGGGCCAAGGTTTGATCATGTCATGTAGTAGTTGATTGGATAACAAGCATGAAATTACCAAGCACGCATTTAAAAGCCATGAGCTTAGATACCATTAGCTTAGATACTATTCGCTTAGATAGAAGTGCCTTAAGTTTAGCGGTCAGTGCGGATATCGATTTTGATCGTTTCGCCGACTTTGCCGAACCTTTAGCTGCGGCGCTCGATTGCACTGTGCGCGAGCGTCAGTGGGGCGCCGATAGGCACCAATGGTTATTAGAATTTGAAGGCAGCCAGTTATGGCTCAATTATGAGTTTTACGGCAACATTTGCTGGCTCTCGACCGAACGAGAAGCCGATTTTGAGGTGCTGGAATACTTAGCCACTTTGCTGCAACCTCACCTAAGAGTGAACTGAATATGAGTCAGAATATGACGCCACCGACTACGAGTTCTAGCGGCGCAGAGTTCCATTTTCAAGCCCTAACACCGGATTTGATCTTAGATGCGATCGAAAGTCTGGGCGTGTACCCAGAAACGGGTTTGCTTGCGCTGAACAGCTACGAGAACCGCGTGTATCAGTTCCGCAGCGATGAAGGTCTGCGCTATGTGGTGAAGTTCTATCGACCCGACCGTTGGAGCGACGCGCAGATCCAAGAGGAGCATGATTATGCGCTCGCACTTGCGGCAGAAGATATCCCGATTGCGGTACCTGTGATCATCGAAGGTCATACCTTACACAAGTACCAAGGTTATCGATTTACCTTGTTTCCTTCATTAGGTGGCCGCGCCTTTGAAGTCGATAATTTAGAACAGCTGGAATTAGTGGGTCGATTCATCGGTCGTATACATCAGTACGCGGCGCAAACGGTATTTGCTGAACGTGAACCCTTGAATCCGCAGATTTTAGGCGCCGAGCCGCTCGCGTGGTTAAAGCAATCCAATCTGGTGCCTAACAGCCTACGCTTACCGTTTTTTACCGTCGTTGAGCAAGTGTTGGCTAAGGCGAATGCGATTTGGGAGCGCCAAGATTTTGCGGCCATTCGTTTGCATGGCGATTTACACCCAGGCAATATTTTGTGGACGCCAGACGGTCCCGGATTCGTCGATTTAGACGATGCGCGTATGGGGCCAGCGATTCAAGATCTATGGATGATGTTAACGGGTGATAGAGCGCAGCAGTTGATGCAACTTGAAATTTTACTCGAAGCCTATGAAGAGTT
Source organism: Shewanella hafniensis (assembly GCF_019655335.1). Lineage (GTDB taxonomy): Bacteria > Pseudomonadota > Gammaproteobacteria > Enterobacterales > Shewanellaceae > Shewanella > Shewanella hafniensis. The sequence continues at coordinate 40,141 of NZ_BPFD01000020.1, read as the reverse complement.
TTGTGAGTTTGATACCAGGCAGTTAGCCTTAATTGAACCGCTTCGGGCGCTGCGTATGGTGCACTACAACGCGTGGATTGGCCGTCGCTGGGACGATCCCGCTTTCCCGATGAACTTCCCTTGGTTTGGGGATGAAAAATATTGGGAACAGCAGATCTTGGCATTTAAGGAGCAACTTTTTGCCCTTGGCGAGCCACCACTGAGCCTAGTGCCTTATTAGTATTGAGCAAAATATGATGTCACAGACGTATCTTGTGACATTAGATTGAACTCTTACGCTTGAGTTACACTCAAAAAATGGAATATGTTAGTCTCCAGCCAATTTATCAAAAATGATTTAAGGAATGTTCATGAAAAAAGTATTACTTATGGCCGCGGCTTTGTTACTGGCGCCACTGGCTGTATCGGCTGTGGAATACCAAGAAGGTGTGCATTACACAGTGATTAACGATGGCCCAGCAACTGCGAAGCCTGAAATTACTGAGTTTTTCTCTTTCTATTGCCCACACTGCTTTAATTTCTCTAAAACAGTTGTGCCAAAAATTCTCGCCGAAAAGCCAGAAGGCGTAGCGTTTAACCAAGCACACGTTGATTTTATTGGTAAAGAAATGGGCGTTGAAATGTCACGCGCATTTGCTGTTGCACATCAGTTAAATGTCGATGAAAAAATGGATGCGGCGTTATTTTCTGCCATTCATGAGAAAAAAGAACACTTTACTAGCCTTGCCGATATTCGTGCCCTTTTCGTGGCTAACGGTGTCGATGGTAAAACCTTCGATGCGGCGGCAGAATCTTTCATGGTGAAGGCGCAGATGGCGAAAATGAAGCGTGATACTGAAAACGCTAAGCTGACAGGCGTACCTGCTCTTGTCGTTAACGGTAAGTATCGTGTTGAGACTGGCGCGATTAAATCCTACGACGAACTGTTAGATATCGCTTTCTACTTAACCAAAAAATAGTTTTATGGCGTTATCACATCACTGTCATGCGGGTTTGTGATAATGCTGAATATACTGAGTTTGAAAGGAGCCTGAGGGCTCCTTTTTTATTGCGGTACGGCGCAGACTAGGCGATGTTGAGGTTAGTCGCTTGAACTTATTGAATAAAAGCGAGGCAAAAAATAGGCAAAAAAAACCGTACTTCTTGTAAAAGAAAGTACGGACTTGAGCCAGAGGACTCATTTTTACCCTGAGTAACGCTGTTAATTTAGCAGAGCGTCAAAAAAATGGCAAGTGACATTATTATGGCGCTTTGTTTATTTGGGTTACAGCGTGGCAAATTGATAAGTTAACTAAATCAAACGATTAAGTATTTTTGGCGATAAAAGATGAAAAATACCACTCTAACGATGAAACTCAAGTGGCAAAGCTTCTGTCAAACAACTGTAATCAATAACAACAAGAATGCTTGTAGGTGGTCATATGAGAGTTTTTCCTGTCTACGCACCTAAGCTTATCGTTAAGCATGCGCGTATTTTTCTCACTGGTGTTATTTGGGTTAAAGACTTAGGACGATTGGAATTTGAGAAGGGACGGTTTTTGCTGCCAAGAAAAAGCCTGCCAAAAGTGAAGCAGGCTATTTTAGAATTGAACGAACTGATCGAAGCGCAGCATCATCAAACTAATGCAGTTTAGATTTCGCTGTTTAACAAGCCAACAAGGCCAGTCACTTTTTCGTTCCAAGAAGTGAGTTCTTCTTGTAGTTGCTGGTTTTGCGCATTCAATTGTTGATTGTGCTCACTCAGCGTAGACGCTTTTTGCTTCTCTTCTTCAAGCTCCATTTTTAGAAGCTCGATAGTTTCGAGTGCAGCCTGGATTTTGGTTTCCAGTTTGGACAGTAATTCAAGGCTCATCTGGAGAGTCCTATGGTTTCTGGATGGGACTGTGATTCTAGCAGTGCCTAGAACTTAAGGAATAGCGATTCTTGTCGTTTGGTCAAAAAACACCCTATTACTGGGTTCTAAATTAAGTTTTTTTGCATTTGTTATTAACTCGTTAGTATTCTTGGTTTTATTTTTTATCGGAATGGTCCATGTCGCCTAGTCTGCTCGCCATACTCCCACTACTGTTGACCTTAACCTTAGCCCTGTTTTTACGTCGTACACTGGTGGCGTTAGGCGTCGGCATCGTCTCTGGCGCGCTATTGATCGCCCAATTTGACCCACTGCAAACTGGGCGGTATTTGCTTGATATCGGCGTTAAACAATTCTATGCCCAAGGTGCTTGGCAAGCGTGGCACCTCAATGTGCTATTGGCCATGTTGCTGCTAGGCAGCATGACGCAGTTATTAGCACGTGGCGGCGCCGTGGGTCAGTTTGGTGATTGGCTTTATAGCCGTATCCGCACTGAACGTCAGGCGCGTCTTGGGGTCGTATTTCTTGGTTGGTTAGTGTTTATCGATGGGATTTTCAGTTGTCTTGCTGTCGGCCATGTGTGTCAGCCGCTCAGCCAGCGTTATGGTATTCGCCATGAGCAGCTCGCCTATTTGGTCGATTCCAACGCTTCACCTCTGTGTGCGCTATTGCCTTTCTCTAGCTGGGGCCCCTATGTGATGGCTCTGATTGCGGGGATCAGCTTTTTGCCCGTGTCACCGCTGGAAGCCTTTATCGATGTGGCTTTATTTAATTTTTACGCCATAGTGACCTTAGGTTTATCCGTGCTTGTCGCTTGGTATGGTGTGGGGTTTCGCTCTTTTGTTGCCCCTATAGAGGCCAAATCCTCAAATGCGGTCGAGGCCAGGGGAAATCCTTGGCTGCTCGCTATTCCTATGCTGACGCTGTTATTGGCTTCGGTGGGATTAACTTTGTGGTCGGGGGCTCAGCAGGCCTCGTCTTGGAATGTGTCGCTCTGGCTGGCTAAGGCTGATATTGGCGCCTCTATGCGCGACGCTTGTTTATTGGCGACCTTAGTCACTCTGATTATGTTGAGCTTGTCTGGGCGACGTTTAACGGCGTTAGTGGGGGACTTGAGCCACGGTGTGCGTATGATTGCCTTCGCCATTGCGATTTTACTCTGCACTTGGATGATTGGCGCTGTGATCCAAGATCTTGGCGTGGCGAAATTGTTAGCTGCTTGGGCTAAGTCTTATCTTTCTCCGCACTTGCTGGTGGCGGGCATGTTTTTACTCTGCGCGATTATGGCTTTTGCGACGGGTTCAAGCTGGGGAACATTTGCGATTATGATCCCGATTGGCGCTGAGATTGCCCATAATTTAGATCCTCATCTGTTATTGCCTGTATTGAGCGCTGTGATGGCGGGATCAGTTTTTGGCGATCACTGCTCGCCCATCTCAGATACCAGCGTGCTCAGTGCGACCAGTTCAGGTTGCGCTCCCCATGACCATGTGGTGACTCAGTTGCCTTTCGCGTTAATCGCGGCGTGTTCGGCCTTGGTAGGATTCCAATTAGTGAATTTAGCTGTGGCGACGCCGTTAGTGTGGTTGGCCGTGGTGAGCTGTGGTCTCGGTTTATTTGCCTTGATGGCACGTTTCTACTCGCCTTGGCCTAAGTTAGCGGCGCAGACATAACGCCTGTTTATCGTTAAAATGGCCTATTCGGTTTGAGTGAAACCCTTTATTTCAATGTACTGATTTAAGAGATGATCAATATGAGCATTACCCGTTTAGACGTTGGCACCCGCATGAGCAGCATAGTCATTCACCAAGGTACTGTGTATCTGTGTGGCCAAGTGGCGAAGGATAAGTATCAAGATATCACTGAGCAAACCGTCACTATGCTGGAGGAAGTCGATACCTTGTTGGCCCAGGCGGGGAGTTCACGTGAGCATATATTGTCAGCGACTATCTATCTGAAAGACATGGGTGATTACGATGCGATGAATGCCGTATGGGATGCTTGGGTGCCTAAAGGCCATGCACCAGCTCGCGCTTGCGTGCAGGCTGCTATTGCTGAGCCCGAATATTTGGTTGAAGTGTCTGTGATCGCGGCGATTCAGTGACCGATTTCAACCGATAAAATTATAGTTGCCATGTGTTGCCACTGTTAATCTTGTTTAGTGGCAATTAGCACCCTGCCAAATTCAGCATTCGCATCGGCAGGCGTGATGGCAACGATATGGTCGAGCCTAAGGGCGTGTTGAGTTTGCTGCTGGATAACAAGCCACTCGGTTTTGTCGGCTCTGGTCTGCGTGGTGATGGCTTGACCCTGGCACTGGGTGCCATCAATCAACTCAATCTTGAGCTGATAACCGCGCAGGCAGGCAAGTTCGAGGTAATCGTAGTGTTCGCAGGGGATCATTTTATAATCTGACATAGGATCGTCTCATTGGGAGTTCGACCCTATTGTGGCAAAAATACTTGCCATTGGCATTATATGCGCGCCCCTCTTGACTTTATTCCTGTCGCTCCCTAGTCTGCTTGTTCAGTAATCAAGGTGGTATGCGATGGAAATAACTTACAATTTAAAACCTGCGTCCGAGCGCCGTACTGAGCAATTCAAGCCCGAGGGGAATGTGGGCTTTGGTAGCCTCAGAACCGATCATATGTTTTTGATGGATTATCATGACGGACAATGGTGCTATCCACGCATCGTTCCCTATGGTCCATTTGAAATGGCACCGGGTGCAATGGCGTTGCATTATGGCCAGTCGATCTTTGAAGGCGCGAAAGCCTTTATGCACGAAGATGGCGAGATTTATACTTTCCGTATTAATAAGAATGCCGAACGGATGAATCGCTCCGCCGATATCGTCTGTATTCCTAACATCGATGAACAAGTCCAGATGGATGCGATCAATGCGTTGATCGATGTCGATCGTCTGTGGTTCCCGATGCAAGAAGGTGCGTGTCTGTATATTCGCCCCTTTATTTTTGCGACCGAAGACCGTCTCTCTGTGAGCCCAAGCACGCGTTATACCTTCTGTGTGGTATTAAGCCCAAGTGGTGCTTATTACGCCGCTGGCGTGAACAAAGGCATACGCTTACTGATCAGCAAGACTTTCCATCGTGCGGTATCGGGTGGCACTGGCGCATCAAAAGCGGCGGGTAACTATGCGGCTTCGTTGCGTGCGGGTAAAGCCGCGGCAGCCTTTGGTGCATCGCAAGTGTTATATCTCGACTCGACCAATCAACAGATTGAAGAAGCGGGCGCGATGAACCATTTCCACATCTTAAAAGATGGCACTGTGATTATTCCTACCTTCACAGATACCATTCTTAAGTCGATCACCTCGCAATCCATCATGGAATTGGGTGAGATGCTCGGATGTGAAGTGCGCCAAGAGACTGTCATGCTTGATCAATTTATCGCCGATATCGAATCGGGTGAAATTATCGAGGCGGGTGGTTTTGGTACGGCAGCCGTGGTTTCAGCCGTGGGCTCCTACATTTTTGAAGATGGCCACATAGTCACAGTTGGTAATGGTGAAGTGGGCGAGCATATTCAGCGCATCTACAAACTGTATACCGAAATCCAAAAGGGCCACATTCAAGGTCCTGAAGGCTGGGTTAAGCGTGTTGAACGTTTAGCAAAGTAAGGAATTTGTGGTGATGTTTAAAGGCTCCTAGGAGCCTTTTTTATTGGCTGAATTTTGCGATGACATTGGTAGACTTCGCCTCAAATCAAATCAAAGTGGCTGTGGTTTAGAGTGATTCTTGAGTAAAGTTAAAAAGTCCGCGGCACTTAAGGGTTTACTGAGTAAGAAACCTTGTACTTGATCGCAACCTTGCATCGCCAAGAAGTTGAGTTGTTCTTGGGTCTCTACGCCTTCGGCGACGACATTCAGTTCTAAGCTGTGAGCGAGGGCAATAATGGCGCTGGTGATGGCGGCATCGTCGGGATCGTTGGTGATGTCTCTGACAAATTCTCTATCGATTTTGAGTGTGTCTATCGGGAAGCGTTTGAGATAACTCAGGCTCGAATAACCTGTCCCAAAATCATCCACCGCTATGGTTAAGCCTAGGGCCTTGAGTTTAGAGAGAATACTGACCGACTCCTGCGGATTGCCCATGATCATCGACTCTGTCAGTTCAAGCTCAAGGGATTGTGCTGGTAGACCAGAAACTGCCAAGGCCACTTCTATGGTGGAGATAATATCAGCCTTAAGCTGGCGCGCCGATAGGTTAACGGCGACAGTGATACCATTGAATCCTAAGCTGTTCCATTCGGCTAATTGCTGGCAAGCATGATTGATTACCCAATGGCCAATTTGGGTGATGATGCCAGTTTCTTCCGCCAGCGGAATAAACTCGACGGGGGAGATGGGGCCAAGTTCAGTGTGATGCCAACGTAAAAGCGCTTCTATCCCAGTCAGCGAGCCATCTTTTAAACAGAACTTAGGCTGATAAACTAAGCTCAACTCGTTGCGTTGAATCGCCTGTTTTAACCCACTTTCGAGTTGCACATGGCGTGTGGCAATTTCATTTAACTTAGAGGTGTAAAACTGGAAGTTATTCCTGCCTGACGATTTTGCGTGGTACATGGCAGTATCGGCAAATTTAATCAGCGAGTCGGCGTTGTCGGCATCGTTTGGATAGAGACTGATACCGATAGAGGTCGAAATGGTCAGCGTTTTATCGTCCAATAAAAAGGGCGTTTGGAATGCTCTGAGCACTTTTTCTGAGATCAAAGTAGCGGCTTTGGTTTTGGCCACTCCTTCTAAAATAATGGTAAATTCGTCACCGCCTAAGCGTGCAACCGTATCGCCATCGCGCACTGCATTTTGTAGTCTTCTGGCAACGGCTTTGAGCAGTAAATCGCCGACATGGTGACCCATGGAGTCGTTGATATGTTTAAAGCGGTCGAGATCTAAAAACAGTAAGGCGACGATATTGTTCGCTCTATGCGCTTGGGTTATCGCGTGATTAAGCCTGTCTTGGAACAAGGTTCGGTTGGGTAGGCCAGTTAACGTGTCGAAACTGGCGAGGAAACGCAGATCTTCTTCGGCTTTTTTTCGCTCTGTAATGTCGGTAAATACCGCAACGAAGTGGCTGGTTTCACCTTTAATGTCGATAACTTGGTTGATCTCTAGCCAGACTAGAATTGCCTGCCGTTGTTTATTGCGGATCCACAGTTCCCCAACCCAATGTTTATGACGCAGCAGCTGCTGTTCAATGGTATTGAACAATTCACGCTGTTGGCGGCCAAAGGCTAAGTGAGTAAAATGTCTGTCGCTGATTTGGCGTTCTGTGTAGCCTGTTATCGTGCAAAATGCAGGGTTTACTGAGCGAATGCGATAGTCTAGGCCCGCTACGACAACGGCTTCATTCATGCTGTTGAGCACTTGTGAGGACAAGACCAACTCGTTCTCAATCAGCTTACGAGAGGTGATGTTACGGTTAGTCCCTGTCATGCGGATCGGGTTATCTAAACTATCTTTTTCAACCACTTTGCCACGATCTAAAATCCATACCCAATTACCCGGTGAGCGTTCGACACGGTACTCGGCTTCGAAGAAAGGTGAGCGGCCTTGAAGATGCTCGTTTAGCTCAAGTTTGAATCTCTCTCTGTCTTCTGAGTGCATGCTCTCATGGGCAATATTGCTGCTATTCCAATGGGGAATCGAAGCATCCATATTGGTACGATAGACTCGATTTTCGGGTATGTTCCAGTCCCACATGCCATCGCCAGATGCCCACAGTGCCAGCTTTAGTCGCTCCTCAGAGGCGCGGATACTGGTTTCAAATTCACTTTGTATGTGACGTTTCTTTTTACGCCAGCGAATAATCCAAACCAGCAAGCCTAATGTGAGTAAGAAATAAAGGGCGTAGGCGAACTGAGTCCGATAGAAGGGGGCTTGTACATTCAGATCGACAAGCAGTGCATAGGCACCTGCTGAGTTGTATTGTATGCCATGGCGAACATGCAATCGGTAATGACCAGGATTGATGTTAGTGAAGGTGATTTCATTGCCTGTGGGTAGCTCATGCCATTCGTTATCAAATCCCTCAAGAAAATAGCTGAAGCGGTTTTTACCCGTGTAGCTGAAATCCAATGAGGTCACCTCAAAACTGATCAGCTGATCGCTATAGTCCATTACTATGCTAGGTGGATGGCTCAAATCGAGAATAGTGTGGTCTTTTCCTGCAATGCTATAGCCTGTGAGCGCGACTTTAACATCGGGTCGTTGATCCGGAATCAACTTGGGATTAAAACGATTGATACCATTAATGCCACCAAACCAGAGATCGCCATCGCTGTCTTGCAGTTTTACACCACCGTTAAACTCCAGCGCCTGTAATCCCTCTTGCTCGTTGAATATGATGACACGATTGGTTTTAGGATTTAGTTTGCCTATGCCCGCATTACTGCTAAACCAAATGTTATGTTGTTGGTCTTCTAATAAGGCGTAGATAGTATCGCTTGGTAATCCCTGATCGCGGGTGTAATGGGTAAAGCCTGCATTGGCATCTTGAGAAGGTAATATACTGATGCCACCATGGGTGGCGAACCACACCTCGCCCGCCTGAGTCACTAAAATATCGCGGACACGGTTATTGATTAAGCTTTTCTTATTAGCAGCTTGATGGAAGTAAGATTTCCCTATACCCGTCTGCATGTCCAGTTTCAACAAACCATCGAGTGTACCAATCCATAGCGTATCTTTATGTGCTCTTAGGATTAAAAGTTGGTTTTGTGCTGGAGAGAAATGGTCAATATTCGCTAATGAGATAAAAGTGAACTCATCGTTATCTATAGCCTTGCGATAGAGGGCGTGAGTCGTTGCTACCCAGAGATGGCCTTGATCATCAATTTCTAGATTACGAATATAATTGGCTTCAGAGCCTTGATCCGTACTTGCAGTGACCTTGAGTAATTGGAATTTTCCCTCTGGTGACAACCGGCCGAGTCCATAGTTAGTCGCAAACCAGAGCACGCCTGCTTTGTCTTGATCAATATCTCGCAGGGTGAGATTTAAATTGCGTTGATGCATCCCTAAGGCGTTCGCAAATCTCTCCGTAAAGTGCTCATATTGCCCGTTCGTTAACATGCGCTTAAGCCCTGCGCCTTCAGTACCTATCCAGAGGGCATCATCTTTACTGCGGAACAAGGTGCGAATATTGTTACTCTGTTGCGACAGATCTGGAGTGTATTCGAAAATATGCTGAAAATACTGGCGGCGGGTATTTATTTTATCTAAGCCCGAATAACTGGCGCCTAACCATAAATTACCAAAGGGATCTTGCAGCAAACTCAGTATGTTGTTTTCACTGATACTGTTGGTGCGCTTAGGATCATACCTGTGGTAAGTCGCATTAAATGCTTTGTTGTTTCTCTCCAGTTGAATAAGACCCGCTTCAGGCCCGACGACCCAAAAATCACCCTGTTCAGTTTGGATAAAATCCTTGATATAAGGCACGTTATCGTCGGTCTGCCAAAGGATTTCGCCCTGTTGCGAGGCTAAGTTGTAGTGCCATAGTTGTCCACCGAGCGCTAAGCTGATCGAATAGGCCGAGTTCGCTTTAATTTGATAGGCCGTGACATTTTGCGGCACGTTCAAGCGGGTGATGGTATTTGCACTGACAGCAAAGGTGCCGCTATCTTGGGTTCCAGCTAACAGATAAGTGTTTTCAACATTGGCTAGGCTTGTGATATGGGGTTCGACACTATTACCTAAACTTACTTGGGTAATGCGTTTAGTTTTGATCGATAGGGAAAATAGCCCTGCTTTAGTGCCAATCCAGAGTGTATTACCCACTATGCTGAGTCTAGTGGTGCGGGGATCGGTTAAGCCTTGTTCTCGGCCAAAGTGTTCAAAGGTTCCAGTGCTCAAATCGAGTCGATTGACTCCTTGGCTGAACGTGGAAACCCAGATGTAGCCTTCTGAATCTTGAATAATGTCAGAGACATAGCTATCAGAAATACTCCTCTGATCATTGGGTGAGTGGGGGAAAATATTGAAGCTGTGGCCGTTATAAGCATGCAAACCATCTTGAGTGCCAATCCATAACATACCTGCATTATCCATAAACAGGCTAGTAATCGTATTTTGGGTAAGGCCATCTTCACTGCGAATATGTTCAAATTTGAGCTGTGTAGAAGCCGCGCTCAATGGTTGAGCTAATCCATTGCACGAGATCCCCCACAAACTTAGGATAAAAAGCGTACTTAGCATTAGCTTGTGGATTAGTTGACTCAAATTTTCCCCTACCAAAAACGGACCCATCCTGATTAGGTTTCTATTTAGTTTAGTTCTTAGCCTAGACCTTACATGCCATTTTGTTGTAAAAATTTAGCTTAAATAACTGACTTGGTTTAAAAACAACCAAAATCGATGGGCGCGATTCTATCACCGATCATGCGATAGCTTAAATATACTGTTTCAGTGTCTTTGTGCTGATTATGCCGAGTTTGTTTTCTGGCGTTTTTGCTAAAGGAGCTTAGCATTGTTTCTGGTATGTCAACATATCATGCTAAGACAAATACGGGTGAAGAAGATTAACATGATGGGCGAGAATAGAAAAAGACCTTGCCGGAAGGGGGAAAAGCAAGGTCTTTGGTTGAACGGTTTTACTTAGATAAAGTTACGCAGCGGGCACTCGCACAAAACCTTCCATCAGTACGCGGGCGCTGCGGCTCATAATGGCTTTAACAACTGTCCATTCGCCGTTGACCATTGACGCCTCAGCCCCAACACGCAGCGTGCCTGAGGGATGACCAAAACGCACCGCATCTATTTTGTCCTTAGTGTCGCCGCCAGCGGCTAAGTTAACTAAGGTGCCGGGGATCGCTGCTGCTGTGCCAATTGCCACTGCTGCCGTGCCCATCATAGCGTGGTGCAGTTTGCCCATAGACAAGGCGCGTACCAGTAGATCAATTTCATCTGCATTGACAGTTTTACCGCTCGATGACACATAAGTTTTTGGCTTAGCGACAATGGCAATTTTAGGGGTATGCTGGCGTGATGCGGCTTCATCTATATGTGAAATTAAGCCCATACGCACTGCGCCATAGGCACGAATAGTCTCAAATTTGGCAAGGGCGGCGTTGTCGCTATTAATATCATCCTGCAGCTCAGTACCTGTGTAGCCTAAGTCTTCTGCATTGATAAATATGGTGGGAATGCCGGCGTTGATCATAGTGGCGTTAAAGCTTCCTATCCCCGGCACGTCTAGCACATCGACAAGATTGCCGGTCGGGAACATGCTGCCACCGTCTCCATCCTCGTCAGCAGCCGGATTCATAAACTCGATTTGTACTTCGGCGGCGGGAAAGGTTACACCATCGAGCTCAAAATCACCGGTTTCTTGCACTTCACCGTTGGTGATAGGCACATGGGCGATAATGGTTTTGCTTATGTTGGCTTGCCAAATTCGCACTGTGCAGACGCCATTTTGTGGAATACGGTCGCCATCTATTAAGCCATTGCTGATGGCGAAAGCACCAACGGCGGCGGTCAGGTTGCCACAGTTACCGCTCCAATCGACAAAGGGTTTGTCGATAGCCACTTGGCCAAAGAGGTAATCCACATCGTGATCGGCCTGAGTGCTTTTGGATAAAATCACGGTTTTACTGGTGCTCGAGGTGGCGCCGCCCATGCCATCGATTTGCTTGCCGTAAGCGTCTGGGCTGCCAATCACCCGCAGCAGCAGGGCATTACGGGCGGGGCCGGCCACTTGTGCCGCTGCGGGCAAATCCAGCAAGCGGAAAAACACGCCCTTACTGGTGCCGCCACGCATATAGGTTGCGGCGACTTTGATTTGGGGCGGGAAAAGATGATTACTCATGCTATTAACTCCAAAGGGAATAGCGATACAGGTTAGTGTTGCTATCAAAGGTGGCGATTCACGTGTGGAGTCGCCACCTGTTGAAAGCGAGTTTTACTTCAGATTCGACTCTAAAAAGTCCTGAGCAAAACGCTGCAATACGCCGCCCGCCTCGTAGATCGAGACTTCTTCGGCGGTATCGAGACGACAGGTGACTGGCACTTCGATGCGCTCACCATTTTTACGGCTGATAACGACAGTCAAATCCGCTCGTGGCGCTGGCGTGCCGAGCACATCGAACACTTCGGTGCCGTCTATGGCATAAGTTGCACGATTGTCGCCCGCTTTAAATTCCAGCGGCAACACGCCCATACCCACTAAGTTAGTGCGATGAATACGCTCGAAACCTTCGGCAACAATGGCCTCAACGCCCGCTAAACGTACGCCTTTGGCGGCCCAGTCACGGGACGATCCTTGGCCGTAGTCAGCGCCCGCTATGATGATCAGCGGCTGCTTACGTTCCATATAGGTTTCAATCGCTTCCCACATACGGGTCACTTGGCCTTCGGGTTCGATACGGGCAAGGGAGCCTTGCTGTACTTTGCCGTCAACCAGCGCCATCTCGTTTTTAAGCTTAGGGTTGGCAAAAGTCGCGCGTTGGGCGGTTAAGTGATCGCCGCGATGGGTGGCATAAGAGTTAAAGTCTTCTTCTGGCAAGCCCATCTTGTGCAGATATTCGCCTGCGGCGCTGTCCATCATAATGGCGTTCGATGGCGATAAATGGTCTGTGGTGATGTTGTCACCCAGCACCGCCAGTGGTCGCATGCCTTTTAATGTACGTTCACCCGCCAACGCGCCTTCCCAATAAGGAGGGCGGCGAATATAAGTCGACTGCGCTCGCCAATCGTACAGCGGGCTTATTTGCTCGCCATAATCGACGGCTAAATCGAACATGGGTTCGTACACTTTGCGGAACTGCTCAGGTTTAACGCTTTTAGCAATCACGGCATCGATTTCTTCATCCGATGGCCAAATGTCGATAAGTTTGACTGGGTTACCGTCTTTATCTACTCCCAGCACATCCTTTTCGATATCGAAACGTATGGTGCCAGCAATCGCATAGGCCACCACCAATGGCGGCGATGCTAAGAAGGCTTGTTTAGCATAGGGATGAATACGGCCATCGAAGTTTCGGTTACCGGATAATACGGCAGTGGCGTACAAGTCGCGGTCGATGACTTCTTTTTGAATAACAGGATCCAGTGCGCCGCTCATGCCGTTACAGGTAGTACAGGCAAAGCCGACGATCCCAAAGCCAAGTTGCTCAAGCTCAGGTAATAAATTGGCCTCTTCTAAATAGAGTTGCACCGCTTTAGATCCAGGGGCGAGTGAGGTTTTGACCCAAGGTTTGCGGCTCAAGCCTTTGGCGTTAGCGTTACGGGCAATCAGACCTGCGGCAATTACGTTGCGTGGGTTGCTGGTGTTGGTACAGCTAGTGATGGCGGCGATAATCACAGCGCCATCTGGCATTAAGCCTGGTTCGTTTTCGACCACACCGCTAATGCCTCGCTGAGCCAATTCTGATGTTGGCACCCGTGCATGTGGGTTTGATGGTCCTGCAATGGTGCGCACCACCGAAGATAAATCAAAATGCAGTACCCGTGGATATTCGGCCTGTTTTAAGTCGTCGCTCCACAAACCTGCAGTTTTTGCATAGGTTTCAACCAGTTTGACTTGCTCGGCTTCGCGGCCGGTTAAGGTCAAATAATCCAGCGTTTGTTGATCGATATAGAACATGGCGGCTGTGGCGCCAAATTCAGGCGTCATGTTCGAAATGGTGGCGCGATCGCCGAGTGTCAGCGCCGCGGCGCCTTCGCCGAAGAACTCTAAGTAAGAAGACACCACTTTTTGTGCGCGTAAAAATTCGGTCAACGCCAGTACGATATCGGTCGCTGTAATGCCAGCTTGCAGCCTGCCCGTGAGCTCGACACCGATAATGTCTGGTAGGCGCATGTAAGAGGCGCGGCCCAGCATGACACTTTCGGCTTCTAGTCCGCCGACACCAATGGCGATAACGCCCAGTGCATCAACGTGTGGTGTGTGGCTGTCGGTGCCGACTAAGGTATCGGGAAAGGCAACACCATCGCGCGCATGCACTACAGGTGACATACGCTCTAAGTTAATTTGGTGCATGATGCCATTACCCTGAGGGATAACATCGATATTCTTAAAGGCTTTTTGCGTCCAATCAATAAAGTGGAATCTGTCTTCGTTGCGTCTGTCTTCGATGGCGCGGTTTTTAGCAAAGGCGTCTTTATCGAAACCGCCAAATTCGACGGCGAGTGAGTGATCGACAATTAATTGAGTTGGCACCACTGGGTTCACTTTAGCTGGGTCGCCCCCTTTCGCCGCAATCGCATCACGCAGACCCGCAAGGTCAACTAAGGCGGTTTGCCCCAAAATATCGTGGCACACCACTCGGGCAGGAAACCAAGGGAAATCGAGTTCTTGCTTAGACTCGATAATCTGTTTTAGCGAGTCGGTCAAAACGGCCGGATCGCAGCGGCGGACTAAGTTTTCAGCTAAAACGCGCGAGGTATAAGGCAGCTTGGCGTAGCTGCCTGGCGCAATGGCTTCCACGGCTTCGCGGGTATCGAAGTAATCGAGTTTGGTGCCTGGTAAGGGCTTGCGATATTGGGTGTTCATAACAGTGCTCATAACATCATCCATTTCGGAAAATGAAGTTGGCGCGAGCATCACGTTGAGTGAAATCTCGCGCCAATTGGGGTCAGTTTTGCTTAACGGTTGGCAATCGGTACCACTTTGCGCGGTGCCACGCCCACATAATCGGCACTCGGGCGGATGATGCGGTTGTTAGAGCGTTGCTCCATCACGTGCGCCGCCCAGCCTGTTACCCGTGAACACACGAAGATAGGCGTAAACAATTTAGTCGGAATGTCCATATAGTGGTACGCGCTGGCGTGGAAAAAATCTGCATTACAGAAGAGCTTTTTCTGTTCCCACATCAGAGCTTCACAGGCGACCGATACGCGATATAGGCGGTCGTCACCGTTGGCTGCCGCTAGTTTTTCTGACCATTCTTTGATGATGGCATTACGTGGATCGCTGTCGCGGTAAATCGCATGGCCGAAGCCCATGATTTTATCTTTACGCTCCAGCTTACCCATTAAGATGTCGCGGGCATCGGCTTCATCTTTCATGTCTTGAATGAGTTCCATCGCCGCTTCGTTTGCGCCGCCATGCAGCGGGCCGCGCAGTGAACCAATGGCACCAGTGACGCATGAATGCATGTCTGACAGGGTGGAAGCACAGACGCGAGCGGTAAAGGTTGATGCGTTAAATTCATGTTCTGCATAAAGAATCAAGGATACGTCCATCACTTTTGCATGCAGTTCAGACGGCGCTTTACCGTGTAATAAATGCAGGAAGTGGGCGCCAATTTGGTCGTCATCGGTTTCAGTGTCGATACGCACACCGTCGTGACTAAAGCGATACCAGTAACAGATGATTGATGGGAAGGCGGCTAATAGGCGATCGGTGATTTCACTCTGTTCGCTAAAGTTGTGCTCGGCTTCTAAATTGCCCAGCATAGAGCAACCAGTACGCATCACATCCATAGGATGAGTGTCTGCAGGAATGCGCTCTAACACTTCTTTTAAGGCTTGTGGCAGACCGCGAAGACCTTTGAGTTTGGTTTTGTAGGCATCAAGCTGGGCTTGAGTGGGCAACTCGCCGTAAAGAATGAGATAGGCGACTTCTTCGAAGGTGGCGTTTTCACCGAGATCTTTCACATCATAACCGCGGTACGTGAGGCCCGAACCTGACACGCCCACTGTGCTTAATGCGGTTTCGCCTGCGCTTTGGCCACGTAGTCCTGCGCCGCTTAACTTTTTACCTTCTGACATAATGTAATCCTTCCGTTAACGCTATTTGATTATTGCCAGCGCCGAGCACTGGCGTTTATTGGTTAAGGCTGCTGATGTAGGGCGGCAGCTTGTCGGTTATTTATCTTGGCTAAACAGTTGATCTAATTTGTTTTCAAACTCATGGTAGCCTAGGTACTTATATAAATCGGCGCGGGTTTGCATGGTATCTAACACGTTGCGCTGGTGGCCGTCGTTCATTAAGGCTTGCATCACATTTAGCGCCGCTTGGTTGGCTGCACGGAAAGTGCCGAGTGGATAAAGCACCATGTCGGCACCCGCCTCGGCGAGTTCTTCTTTATTGAACAATTGGGTTTGACCAAATTCGGTCATGTTGGCCAAAATTGGTGCTTTGACTTGGGCTTTAAAGTGGCGATATTGGTCTAGCTCAGTTAAGGCTTCGGCGAAGATCATGTCGGCACCGGCGGCGATATAGGCTTTTGCGCGTTCGATACCGGCTTCTAAGCCTTCAACGGCAACCGCATCGGTACGCGCCATGATCACAAAGTTAGGATCGGTACGGGCATCGACGGCCGCTTTAATGCGATCCACCATTTCTTCAATGCTCACGACCGCTTTGTTAGGTCTGTGGCCGCAACGCTTTTGCGACACTTGGTCTTCCATGTGCACTGCGGCGACGCCGATTTTTTCGAATTCTTTGATGGTACGAGCAATGTTGAATGCGCCGCCCCAGCCAGTATCGATATCTACCAATAAAGGCACTTGTGTGGCTGAGGTGATACGACCGGCATCGATCAGCACGTCGTTCATTGAGGTCATACCTAAGTCAGGCAAACCGTAGGAAGCATTGGCAACGCCAGCGCCCGAAAGATACAAGGCTTGGAAGCCAGTTTGCTCTGCCATCAAGGCAAAATAGGCATTGGTGGTGCCAACGATTTGTAACGGTTTAGCCTTAGCAAGAGCTTGGCGAAAACGTAATCCTGCGCTTTGGGTCATGGTCTTATCCTTTTCCATTTATGGGAAGTGGGCATATTGAGCCGTAAGAACTTAGCTAATGTTGGCTAAGGTTTCTTTTGCGGCTGCATTGGCTTGCAATTCAATTAAGCGTAATTCGGTATTTTTACGCCCCTGTTCGATATGGCGGCGCATCAGCAAACTGGCCAACTCACCATCGCGCTGGGCAATGGCTTCGACTATGAGTCTGTGTTCGGCAATGGCTTTCACGGGGCGATTTTTATTAGTGCACTGGTAGCGATACATACGTAGCAGGTGGTACAGGCCGCCGACTAAGGTTTCCTGCAGATGCTTGTTACCGCTGGCTTGAATAATTTGGTAGTGAAAATCGACATCGCCTTCCTCTTGGAAGTAAGTATCTCCCTTGGCGAGCGCCGCTTCTTGTACCGCCAGCAGGTTTTGCAGTTTTTCGAGTTGCTCAGGCGTGATGCGGCTGGCGGCCAGTTCGCAGGCCATGCCTTCGAGTACGCTACGCAGTTGATATAAGTCGTTAAGTTCGCTCACTGTCAGTTGTGCGACGCGGGCGCCAACATGGGGGGCGCGCACCACTAAGCGTTGTCTTTCTAAGGTTTGCAGGGCTTCGCGGGTTGGGCCGCGGCTGATGCCGTATTTTTCGGCCAGCGCTTGCTCGTTAATTTTACTGCCCGCAGGCAGTTCGCCTTTGATGATGCTGGTTTGGATCTGCACCAAAATTTGATCGGCGAGTGTGGTCGACGTTTTATCTGCCGAGGTCGATTTGACCTTATGCAGGTGGGGAACTTGAGTGTCATCAGAAACGAACGTCGTGTCTTGCTTCAACATAGAGCGCATCACTATTAATAGGATTGTCGACAATGGGTAAAAAATAGCCCTCCCTTGGTGGATTGTCAACAATGTGTTTACTTAGACGTAAGTCTACATTGTAGATTGATATTATTTAAATTATTGATTTAAATTGTTTTATTTTTAGGTTGTCGATTTTAATATTTTTAATTACGCATTTTAAATATTAAATTGTCAACAATGATGTGGTTTTCATTTTCCGACTTCGTTGCGGATGTTGATGGTTTGGGGAAAATCGTCCAAATACATTTGGCATGTTTATCCTTCGCGTTATGCTATGGGCGGAATGAGACATTTGGGGATGACAGAGGAAAAAGTGTTAGTGAGCAGTTGTTTACTCGGGCAAGCGGATTGGACTGCGCATCTTAACTGCCCAAGGTGAGGATGTGACCCACGCTTTTAGTCTAGGAGCCGATCTCGCGCTTAAGCTGGCGCAGCAACACGGGATTAAAGTGGCGATTTTAAAAGCCCGCAGTCCATCCTGTGGTAATAGGCAGATTTACGATGGTCAATTTGAAAAACAGTTAATTGCGGGGCAAGGATTAACGGCTGAAAAACTCAGCGCCGCAGGAATAACCGTATTCAATGAATTGGAGTTATCCGCTGCAGCGACATGCGTTGCTGAACTAGAGCAAAGCTAGAGACGAGCTAGCTTGCTTGAGTGTGATTAGTGCTGGTGGCGCTATCCGCGACATTTTGATTTGTTTGCAGTAACGCATGAATTTGTTGATCTTTTTCCGCCCACACTTGGTTTAACCAGCGTTGGAACTCGACGCGATACTCAGACTCAGAGAAATAACGCGTTGGATCGACTTGAGGTACGGGCAGGGCGTTGATCCGCACAATAATCTTGCTGACCTTGCCGTTCATCACCCCAAACAGAATATCGTCAGGCGCATCTGGGTAGACAATTGTCATATCCAGCAGGTTAGTAAATTGCTCACCCATGGCCGATAGGGTAAAAGCGATTCCACCTGCTTTAGGACGTAACAAATGTTGATAAGGCGAGTTTTGGCGTTGATGTTTATCACGGGTAAACCGGCTGCCTTCAACATAGTTAATGATTGACGTAGGCATATTTTTAAATTTTTCGCAGGCGCGGCGTGTGGTCGCTAAATCTTTGCCCTTAAGCTTTGGATTCTTCTTGAGTTTTGCAGGGCTGGTTCTGTTCATAAATGGCATATCCAGCGCCCAACAACCCAGTCCCATAATCGGCACATAGGCGAGTTCTCTTTTGAGGAAGAACTTCAGCATAGGGATGTGGTTACGTAACACGTAAGTTTGCGCGGCGATATCGAAGCCACTGAGGTGGTTGCTGATCAGCAAGTACCAGCTGTTTTTATCGAGTCCTTCTAGGCCTTCGACATCCCACTCAATTTTAGCGATCAAATATAGAATGCCACCGTTGCAGCAGGCCCACGCCCACATAAAACGATTCATGACGGTGGACACCGCATTACGTGTACCTTGCGTAGGCATTACGATTTTCACTAATCCGCCAAGACTGATAAGCGAACTCCACACTAAGGTATTAATAATCAGTAGACTCAAACTGATTATAAACAACACTGGCCCGGGCAAGAAATTCAACATAATGGGGTTACCTTTTTTCCTTATCCGCTTGGCTAGCGAGTTGGCTTAACACTTGATCCTTAGCGAGCCAGATTTGATTCAACTGTTCTTGAAAGCTAATTTTAAAATCGCGGTCATTCATATAATCGCCACGCATCGCAGGATCAATATCAGAAACCTTGATGTGTACTTTAACGCTTGGTAACTTGCCTGTCAGGTAGTCCCAATAGCTTGGCACTGTGTCTGGGTAGTAAATGGAGACATCGACTAACTTGTGGATCTGTTCACCCATGGCCGATAGCGCGAAGGCCATGCCGCCCGCTTTGGGTTTTAACAAATGTTGGAACTGTGAGCTCTGCTTTTGATGTTTAGCTTTGCTGAAGCGCGTGCCTTCGACAAAGTTCATCACACTTACTGGTTTAGCTTTGAACTTAGCACAGGCTTTACGTGTAATTTCAATGTCTTTGCCCTTTAGCTTAGGGTTTTTACGTAGCTGTGCCGTGCTATAACGGCGCATAAACGGAAAATCGAGCGCCCACCAAGCTAGGCCTAAAATCGGCACAAAAATCAGTTCTTGCTTGAGGAAAAACTTCAAGAAAGGGATTTTTCGATTAAAAATCCGCTGCAGGATCAGGATATCGACCCAAGACTGGTGGTTGGCAATCACCATGTACCACTCTTTAGTGGAAAAGTCGGTGTCACCACTCAGTTCAATTTTAACGGGATGTAAGCAGCGTTCAATTACGCCATTAACACTGATCCAAGCGCTGGCACAAAAATCGAGTACATGGCTAGTTGCAGTCCTTAACGAACTGATAGGTATCAGTTTTATAAAACTGACCAACAGGATTGGGATAGTCCAAAAGACGGTATTTATAACGTAGCCTAAAAATGCGATACAGCCTTTTATCTGTGAAAACAGCGTTCCCATCCGAGCCCCCTGACAAAAATTGGAGGCCTATGTTACTCGGTGTCGGCGTTTGGCTCAATCTTAGGCACTGCTGGCCGGTGCATTTGTTAACATTTATTCCCGGGCAAACTTAATATTGCTGGGATAAGCGGGCGAGTAATCTATCCATAGCGCGATAACCCAGTGCTTGGGCAATATGGCGGCGTTCTGTGTTAGGCACTTGTTCCAGATCGGCAATCGTACGCGCAACTCTTTGTATACGATGAAAACTGCGAACCGAGAGGCCAAGCTTTACCACGCTTTGCTCCAAAAACACTAAATCAGCGTCACTGAGTCCGCTAAAGCGTTTCAATTGTTTCCCTGTGAGTTCACTATTGAGCACACCAGCACGGGCAAGCTGTAGCTCACGCGCGCGCTTCACTCGTTTGGCGATATCTTGGCTGGTCTCTGTTTGCGGCGCGGCTTGAGTTAAGGTGCCCGCGGGGAGTTTGGGCACTTCTATGGTCAAGTCGAAACGATCGAGAAACGGACCTGAAAGCCGTGAAAGGTAACGTTGGATTTGTTCAGGGCTGGATCTATGATGGCTATCCAAGTCGCCACTCGGGCTAGGATTCATCGCTGCGATTAATTGGAATCGACTCAAAAATGTCAGTTTAGCGGCGGCGCGGGAAATCACTACTTCGCCGGTTTCCATCGGTTCGCGCAGGCAATCTAAGACTTTACGCGGAAATTCAGCCACTTCATCCAAGAATAATACACCGCGATGGGCGAGGGAAATTTCACCGGGTTTGGGAATACTGCCACCACCCACGAGGGAAATCGAAGAACTCGTGTGGTGCGGCGCCCTAAATGGTCGCTGTAAAAAATGCTGCGGTTTAATGTCGAGTCCAGCAACGGAATGAATTGCCGCCACTTCTAACGCTTCCTCATAATTAAGCGCGGGCAATAGCGCCATCATGCGGCTGGCAAGCATGGTCTTGCCAGTACCCGGCGGGCCAAGCATCAAGAGGTTATGGTTTCCCGCCGCGGCAATTTCGAGTGCTTGCTTGGCCTGATATTGGCCAATCACATCGCTCAGGCAAGTATGGGACTCGGGCGTCTCTTGGCTTATCCATTCTAATTGTGGCGCTAACGTCGGCAGTTGGTTTTGTCCCTGTAAATAAGCGGCCAGACTCTGCAGGTGCGAGCCAAACAACACATTGGGATAGCCGACTAACTCGGCATCGTGGCGATTATCCAGCGGCAATATCAAGGTATGGTCTTGGCGCTTTGCGGCGATAATCGCCGGTAATAATCCTTGGCAATAACGTATGTGTCCAGACAATGCCAGTTCACCGACAAACTCGAGATTTTTTAGGCTATTAAGGGGGATTTGTTCTGATGCGGCCAATATGCCTACGGCTATGGGTAAGTCGTAGCGGCCACCTTGTTTAGGTAAATCTGCTGGCGCGAGGTTAACGGTTATCCGCCGCATTGGAAACTCGAATCCCGCATTGATCAGCGCGCTGCGCACCCGCTCGCGAGCTTCTTTTACCGACGCTTCGGGTAATCCCACCAGATTAAATGCTGGTAAGCCGTTGCTGAGATGCACTTCAACTGTGACTTGGGGCGCTTCGACCCCACAACTGGCTCGGGTATTGACGCAGGCAATCGCCATAAACAAATCCTTTTGTTGTTCATTTCGCACAGAATTTGAGTGTAGCAGTAAATGGGATTATGGCTTCGCCATCGATGGGGATTACCGTTTGGTTGCACCAAACGGTGGGCTTTTGAGGTTAAGTTTTAAGTTCGGGTGTTCGTTTTGATTAAAGTTAAAGTTGTGGGGCTTCGCCCCCCTAATTTTTTAATCAAGAGTCGACCAAGAAGGACTGCTCGTCCTACATTCCTTGGATTCTCCATGACGCCCCCAACGAAGTTGAAAGCCCCTTGTGCTCATTGCCAAATGTGCTATTGATTCTGAAGTCCTCACTTTACATCCATGTAAATCACTCCAGTTCGGCAATCCTTAACTCTCGCTCATAAACGCGAAAATCACTGACTTTCATTCGCCCCTACACCTGCGGAAGCTAGCCATCTATCCATGGCTGGACTCACGCAATTTATCTATTCGTCCTGCGTCAACTCCGAGGGGATGGTGAACTCAGCAGTTATGGATTTGAGCAGAAAAGAGTGACTGTCATAAATTTGAATAAGAAAAAGCCAGCGATTACGCTGGCTTTTTCTAACTGTGTATGAGTTCGAAAGGCTCATCTTGATGAAGGTCAGAAGCAAACTTAAAAATTCTTTCCCTGTTCTCAAATGGGGTTACATTCACCCCAAGAGCGCACATTTCATTTGATACTTCTTTAAAGGCTCGAATAATATTATTGTCTTTAGCAGTGGGACTCTCAAATGCAAACATCATGTGTTGAGGCTTAACTTCTTCTGCTTGAATCAGCCTTTTCACTCTACTTATCCACTGCTCACCGTGTTCAATGAGGCCTAAAGGTTTAGATTGATCAAAAGCGATCGGCTTAATAATTTTTATTAAACCGCCAACCATGGCAACTAATGGCATGTTGACTGGAACATAATCAGCAATCAGTGTTCTCTGCTTAAACCTGACATTATCAACGTGTGCCTTAAGTTCATTTCGTAACGCTTTGACCATTTGATTCTCTCGATATTCTTTAGTCGCAAAGCTTCTTCCAATATACCGATTAAAAAGCAATTCTAATTCAACGGCTGGGTTGTCGCATAGCATAGAGCTTGTCTCGCCGAACGTCATCACACCCTCACGGTAGCGAGTGACTTCTTGTATGAAATCAACTAATTTCTTTCCATACATTCCTTTGCCTAAGTCACGAACTCTATCTAATTCGTTCTCGAAATTTTTAACTGCGCAACTATATAGGCCACCGTCAACGTCATCAAAAAAATCTGTAACCCTTGCAAATCGAGTTGGCGCCAACTTGAAATCAACGAACCCTAATTTGGGTGCAAACATCAGTATGCCGACGTTCGCAAACTCTTGTGTTTCAGAGTAAGGCGTAAAGCGGATAATTGCGTATTTACATAAATTGCTCACGATGTATGCCCTCCCAAAAGTCTGCATATTTATATTTTTCTAATACTACTGTGATTTGTTGTTCAATTCTATGAAGATCAAACAATTCAAGCCACTCTTCTGGCAAGCTATTGATTGCGATTCCAAGTGTAGCTATTGAGTTACTGAACTTACCCTCATAAAACTGCTTGTCAAAAAAATTTTGACCTTTATCCCAACAAGAAGTGCCTATATGACCCTGTTTGAACCTATCCAAATTGAAGTCTAGGTCAAAAGATAAATTATGATCGAGAACATAAATCACTTCTGTTTTTGGGTGAATAAACAGATTAGGATTCCCGCCTAAAGGAGATAAACTTCTATCCTCATTTTTGATCCAATAATCAAAAACAAAGAGATCTCGCAAAAGTTGTTCGCTCATTTTGATTTGTTGAGAGAAGGTTACTTCCTGAATGTTCTCTATATATTCTGAGGCAAAACAAATGCCTGAGCCAAGATCTTCATAGCCATACTCTACCAGCAATTGATCCACATAAATGAGTTGGAAGTCAGGAATTGGTAAGCCGAAACCTCGACACAAATGGGCGCATATCCACTCTTTAACGAGACCAGATTTTGTCGCCTTTGCTCCTTTGACGACGTATTTTTGTCCATTATTCGCTTCACATAGAAACGGTCCTGTAACGCCCTGCTTCATTTGCCGAATGATGCTGATGAGTTCAATCATTAGGTTTTCCAGAAATAACAATAATCGCAAATATGCGCTTCTTTGTTCAGTATTGCGGCTTTATGAGTCTTAAATCAATGATTAATGGATCTATGGACAGACTCCTTAAGTGAAGTTGAAGTGAAGTCAGGCGATGAGTTCGGTGCTTAGTGTTATTTGGTCGAGTAATAATAAGGAAGCCTAGGCAAGTATATTGACCAATAATACTAAACTAGAGAATGTCCCAGAACTAGGAAAGTCACACCGAAGCTAGCTAATTAACATTGGTATGTAAGTGACCGTTGACGGCATGGATGCCGTCGTCGAGCCCTCAGGGACGAGTTAATGGCGAGTCACTGGAATAACAATGTGAATTTGCTCATTGAGCAAAGGATTTCAATTCAGTTTGTGACGTCTTGAGGGGCTCATTCAATGAGATTGGGTGAGTAGTCTCATTTGGTCGACTCTATAACTGAAAATCATGGTTTCCCCCCACGACCTTGATTCACCTCGGCCGTTAGGCCGGATTAACGGCTAGAGTGAACTCGTATACCTTGTGACTCTTAATGACGAACCAACAACTTACCCTTTTAGAACGTTTAAATCCCAGTCATTTTCTCAGTGGTTAAGTCGTCAGACTGGCCTATAAGACAGTCTGCAATGACTCATAAACATTCTGCTACTGAGCCACTCGACCCCCCCTATACCGACAGGGTGTCGGAATAAATAGTCAGCATATAAAGTATACTTTGTATCATTTTGTGGTTTAATCGAAACATCTGCTGCCGATTTTAGCAACATTTTGGGCGGCGATGCGGTAACAAGGTTGTGAATCGATAATAATAAAGTGACCTCTTGTGAAGGATGACATTTGAGGGAACATGGTCGAGGAGAACTCGCCTATGCGTTCGTGGATGTTAGCGTGTGTGTTTATCTGTACTGCGGGTTTTGGTGGGGCGGCTTGGGCAAAACTCGATGTGGTTTTCTTTAATCCAGGGGCTGTCGATGACAGTTTTTGGGGGGACGTCGACCAATTGATGTTGGCGGCATCGACGACACTCGATATTAAACTCGATATCATTCATTCCGATCGCAATCACTTCAAGATGATAACCCAACTCGATGAGTTGTTAGCTTCTGCAAAGGCGTTACCTAATTACGTTATTCTGGTTAATGAAAAACAATCCGCGATAAAAATGTTGCAGGCGCTTTATCCTCACCCTGTCTATGTGCAATTGATTTTAAATGATATTTCCCCTGGCGAGCGTGATGCCTTGCTGCAAGATCCCCATTGGCAAGAATATCTGTTACCCGCCATTATTCCCGATAATTACGCTATTGGTTCGGCGACCGCTAAGGCCTTAATGGACGATTTAGAAGGAAAGGCGGCTAAAGTTCTGTTGATTTCGGGCGATAAGTCGACGCCTGCTTCAGTACTTCGTACCCAAGGTGCCAGCGATTATTTCTTTATGCAGCCCAATGCCACTCTGACTCAAACGGTTTATGGCCAATGGAGTGACGCAGTAGCTTATGGTCAAGCGCTCACTCTGCTGAACCGTTATCCCGATCTAAACGTGATTTGGACCGCCAGTGATCGTATGGCAATTGGAGTGCTTAAAGCATTGAAGGAAAAAGGCTTAGTCTCGGGTAAAGATGTATTTGTCAATACGATCAATACGTCACCTGAGATTTTACAGCTTTGTCGCCAACACGCGGTGAGCATTATTGGTGGCGGGCACTTTATGGCTGGCGCGTTAGCTTTGGTCGAGTTGCAATATTATCAGCAGCATAAGCACTATATTCCCTATGACAATGTCACCTTGTTCGGCGTTTTACTGCCTGATTCGGCATTTTATCAAATGTTAGTTGCTCGGGATTGGCCGCAGATTTTCCAGTCTCAGATTTTGAATAAGTTGCTCTTCAAGGCGTAATAACGGGTGTACATGAAGCATCGAAATCATTCTATTAGTCATAAGATGACGCTGACCATTATCGGGGTGAGCTCATTTTTTGCTGTGTTAACTATGCTGGTGCAGTTGATTTGGAACTATCAGGATAGTATCGACAATGCCACGTCGGATATCCGCGAGTATTCAGAATCTATTCTGCCGAGCGTGGCGAAGTCGCTGTGGGACGTCGACCGTAGCCTGCTATCTGATTTGCTCTCTGGTTTAGGGATGATGCCGTTAGTGTCGAGTGTGCATTTAGACAGTATCGACGGCGTCACTATGCAGCTGGGAAAACCGCTGTTAACCGACGACGAGTCGCAAACCCTGTTTCATTATCCTGTGACTTATCAAGATCAGCTGATCGCAACCTTAACCGTAGGCTTAGACACCAACCAGCTTTACTACGAGCTGTGGCGGCAGTTGATTTTTATCGTACTCGGCAATGGTTTAAAGACCCTGCTGATGATCTATTTGATCTTGACCTTAGTGCGACTCATGGTGACAGATAGACTGTCGGCATTGGAAGATTTTACTAATAAAATCAATCTAAAATCGTTAAAAAAGTTGTCTGTTCCCGAAACAGTGACCGCCAGTCCTGACGAGATTGCTCATGTGGCATTGTCGCTTAAGGACATGTACCAAAGGATACGCAATGACCTCGCTATCAATAAGCGCCATCAACGTGCGTTACAGCAACAGCAGCATTTATTGTCGGACTTAGTGAAAGAGCGGACCAAAGAACTGGACTGGCAGTCGCAATCGAATCAGCTGTTGGCGGAGATTTCGTTGCAATTTTTGAGTATCGACACCTGCAATGTGGACAAAACCTTAGCTGAGGTGTGCCACAAAATCGGTCAGTTATTTGATGTTGAAAGGGTGAGCATTCTCGAATTTCATCAACAGCATGCTTATTACCGCAGTTTTTGGACCAGCGAGTTACATGCTAACAAGGTCCAAGGGATTTCGGTGGACAACATTACTCAGCTTGCTAAAAAACTCGAGACAGAATCGACCTTAGTGATTGAGGATCTTGAGGCGTTAAAGGACTTCTCACCACAGGAATATGAGGTAATGAAATCCGTGGGGATATGTTCGATTGCCGCCTTTGCGATTAAAAATGCTGGGGAGTTATTGGGATTGCTCTCGCTGTCGACTGTGTCGCGGCCCTTGAATTGGAACGCCCAGAAAAAGAATATGCTGACTCAGTTTGCCTCCGCATTGAACGAGTTACTGCTGCGCGAGCAAAAAAGAGCGGCAGATGATAGTGCTGCAACAAGCGCTGGTTTCTGCTAATACTCAATTGAAAGAAATGGCCGAAACCGATGAGTTAACGGGTTTAGCCAATAGACGCCCCTTCACCGAAAGATTAGAAACCGTACTACAGGCGGATATCCCTGCGGGACTGTTTATGTTGGACGTCGATTATTTCAAATCCTACAACGACACATACGGTCATCTCGAAGGCGATGTAGTGCTTAAACGCGTGGCGGATGCCTTAGCGCAGTGCGATATTTTGCCGCACAATGCTTTGTTAGCGCGCATCGGGGGCGAAGAGTTTGCCTTAGTCGTTGAGCTCGTCTCACCTGCGCAGTTAACGGCCATTGCCACGCAGCTGTGTTATCTCGTCGAACAACTCAGTATTCCCCATCAAGCATCGCCGTTGGCTGTGGTAACGATTAGTATTGGCAGCGTGTTTTTGCCATTAGATAAGGTCTCGGGACTTAAGATGCCCGACGTGTTACGCCGTGCCGATGTTTGTCTCTATCGCGCTAAGGATAAAGGGCGTAATAGGGTCGAAGTTGAAGTGATTTAATGGCATAGGGGCAAGTCAGCCTTGTACCTATACCTATTGCAGTCTTTTGTTGCTCGGCATCAGTTGAGTATTGCTCCATCATTAGGTGCTCTCTGCGCTTAATAATTGGGATTAAGCCTCAAATTGTCCTATCTCCATGCTTAAGTAATGTTTAGGTCATCAGCGTTCGTCATTTAGCCATCCGGCGATATTTAGGCTAAATCAGCTGAGCCTCTTTATGTCACAGACCGCACTCAATCATGCTAACTAATTGATAACATTTGCATGAAACTGTGCTGTAGATCCATCGTTAAGATAAAAATTACTCAAGGTGAGGTAATATTAGGCGGCAAATGAGATATAATCTGTCGCCCATAGTCGATTTAGCGATGCACTCTGAGTGACATCCATGCTGCCATTCTGGACGTATTTCTCGTAACGCAACTAAGCGAAAGCCACGACTGCCTAGTCAATTCCATTGGCTTAAATGTACGTTCTAGCAGCTCAATATCAAAGCCACCGCACTGAGATGTCTTAATGATGTCGAGTCGCGCCTAAGCCGTGAATTTGCAGATATACTCAGAGCAGCCTAAAACGGCAATGTAAGTGCTTTTTATCTTAGGGTAGCAAGGAGCTGGCACAGCCGTTTGAACGGTTTGTAGGCTGGATAACCCCTAGCAAACTGTGCCCCAATTAAATGAATTCAGCTGACTCGTGAGCCATAAAGCGCGGGTTGGTCCTAGTTAGTCCAGTGTTAAATGAAAGGTGTTACATGAGTCTCTTTGATAACGTGATGATTATATTGTGCCTAATCGGCGCGAGTTGTTTCTTCTCTATGTCAGAAATTGCACTTGCTGCTTCACGTAAAATCCGTTTACGTCAATTGGCCGATGAGGGCGATGCCCGCGCAGAAAAAGTGTTGCAGTTACAAGCCGTTCCCGGCAGCTTTTTTACTGTGGTACAAATCGGGCTTAATGCCGTTGCCATCATGGGCGGTATCGTCGGTGAGTCGGCATTTCGACCTTATTTCTATGAATTACTATCGCCTTTGCTGACCGATCCTTGGTTGAGCCAACTGAGCTTTATTTTATCCTTTGTTGTCGTCACCAGTGCCTTTATTCTGGTGGCGGATTTGATGCCAAAACGCATTGCGATGGCGATGCCTGAGCCAGTCGCATTAGCCGTTGTTGGGCCTATGTCTTTCTGTATTGTGCTATTGCGTCCATTAGTATGGTTTTTCAATGGCATGGCGAGCGGCATCTTTAAACTGCTGCAAATCCCAACCGTGCGTAACGATGCCATCACCTCCGATGACATTTATGCTGTGATGAATGCAGGCGCCGAAGCTGGAGTTTTAGATCGCGGTGAACAACAGATGATGGAAAATGTGTTTGAAATGCAAACCGTTTCTGTAACCTCTGCCATGACTGCCCGTGAAAGCTTAGTGTACTTTTTACTGCAAGACAGCGAAGAAGATATCAAGCGTAAGATTTCTGAAGATCCCCATACTAAGTTCCTCGTCTGCGATGGTCAGTTAGATATGATCAAAGGCTTTGTGGATGCAAAAGAATTGCTGATCCGTGTGATCAACGGTGAGAATATCACCTTAAAAGGCAGTAACTTAGTCCACACTTCGCTGATTATTCCCGATACTTTGAGCCTGTCAGAGGC
Source organism: Shewanella hafniensis (assembly GCF_019655335.1). Classification (GTDB taxonomy): domain Bacteria; phylum Pseudomonadota; class Gammaproteobacteria; order Enterobacterales; family Shewanellaceae; genus Shewanella; species Shewanella hafniensis. The sequence continues at coordinate 11,093 of NZ_BPFD01000020.1, read as the reverse complement.
GATGGAATATTTTAAGAATAGCCGCGCCGATTTTGCCGTGGTAATGAACGAATATGCCTTAGTGGTGGGTATTGTCACGACCAACGATTTACAACGCGCCGTGATGGGGGCTTGGTCATTGCACGAGAGCGAAGAGCAGATCATCGCCCGCGATGGTAACTCTTGGTTAGTCGATGGGGTAACACCGATTACCGACGTGATGCGCGCCTTCGGCATCGAAGAATTCCCGCATAATCAAAACTACGAAACCATTGCCGGTTTTATGATGTATATGCTGCGTAAAATCCCTAAGCGTACCGATTTCGTCAACTATGCGGGCTATAAATTTGAGGTGGTCGATATCGATTCTTACAAGGTCGATCAGCTATTGGTGACCCGTATCGATCCTATCGATAAGCTCAACTCGCCGGATGTTTAAATCACATCCAAAAACGCATTGACTATGGGATCGTCGAGCCGCTTTACTTTGCAGCAGCAACCTAACTCGAAGGGCGGTATTGCAACGGGAGAAGCGAGTAACTGGATACGATCCCGCACTGGGCTGTTATTGATCACCACTTCTGGGCTCATGCTCACGCCGCAGCCCAACGCCACCATTGAGGCGATCGCTTCTTGGCCCGAGACTTGGGCGTAAATATTAGGGCTGATGCCCATTTGTTTGAACCAGTTATCGGCGCGGCGACGTCCGGGCCCGTGGTCGGGAATGATAAAGGGCACACTCGACCAATCAATAGGCGTTTGGCTAATTTGCTGCTGCACCGCGCAGCGGATAGTTGGGGCGATGATCGACAGCGGCACATCGTCGATTTTGGCAAAGTGTAAGCTGCTCGGAAACGGATCGGGCAGGGCGGCGATGGCGATATCGGCGCGATTCTGTTGTACTTCGGCCAGTGCGTTCGCCGCATCTCCCGTGGTTAAGGCTATCTCGACGAAGGGATGTTCTTGGCGGAATAAATCCAATAAACCCGGTAAATGACTGTAGGCAGCAGTGACCGAGCAATACAGATTTAACCGACCGCGCAGTACGTCCTGCTTGAGATCGATACTGTGCTTGAGCGTGCTCCAATGGTTCAAAGTTTGCTCGGCAAACAGCTTAAACTCGCGTCCCGCGTGGGTTAAGGTCACACTGCGATTATCCCGCTCTAACAGCTTAGCGTTCACTTCCTCTTCTAATCTTTGCAGGGCTCGGCTTAAGGTCGATGGGCTCACATGCATCTGCTCCGCGGTCTTGGCGAAGTGCAAACTGTCACATAAGTGCAGGTACAATTTGAGGGTACGAATATCCATGAGCTTATCCTGTTTAGTTTGAACTTAAGCCTAGCTTGAGTGACGGCGTGATTCGGTGCTGCATATTGGCGCCGATATTACTGTCAGTGTTCCTGATCCATGATTGCCGTTGACGTTGCGCATAATGCAATATGAAGTTTCGAATATATCATTTTAAGCAATGATAAGCATGGGTTATAGTGATTTCAATCACAACCAAGCCGTAACATTATGTTAGTTTGGTTGCGTCCAAAATTTCTGACTTATAGGTGGTATATCAGATGGCTAACTATTTTAACTCTCTGAATTTACGTCAACAATTAGCACAGCTTGGCCAATGTCGTTTTATGGATCGTTCTGAGTTTAGCGACGGCTGTAACTACATAAAAGATTGGAATATTGTTATTTTAGGTTGTGGTGCTCAAGGTCTTAACCAAGGCTTGAACATGCGTGATTCGGGTCTGAATATCTCTTTTGCCCTACGTCCTGAAGCGATTGAACAGAAACGTGCCTCATGGCAAAAAGCAACCGATAACGGTTTTTGTGTCGGTACCTTTGAAGAATTAATCCCTGCTGCGGATCTGGTCCTTAACCTGACGCCGGACAAACAGCATTCCAACGTGGTTAACGCTGTTATGCCACTGATGAAGCAAGGCTCTACCTTGTCTTACTCACATGGCTTCAACATCGTCGAAGAGGGCATGCAAGTTCGTCCCGATATCACGGTAGTGATGGTTGCGCCTAAGTGTCCAGGCACTGAAGTGCGTGAAGAATACAAACGTGGTTTTGGTGTGCCTACCCTTATCGCAGTTCACCCAGAAAACGATCCAAACGGTGACGGCTTAGAGATTGCTAAAGCCTACGCCAGCGCAACGGGTGGCGACAGAGCCGGTGTGTTACTGTCGTCTTTCATCGCAGAAGTGAAGTCGGATCTGATGGGCGAGCAGACCATTCTGTGCGGTATGTTGCAGACGGGCGCCATCTTAGGCTTTGATAAAATGATCGCCGATGGCGTTGAGCCAGGCTACGCGGCCAAGCTTATCCAGCAAGGTTGGGAAACGGTCACCGAAGCGCTGAAACACGGCGGCATCACTAACATGATGGACCGTTTGTCTAACCCCGCCAAGATTAAAGCATTTGAAATTGCAGAAGATTTAAAAGAAATCCTTCAGCCATTATTTGAAAAGCACATGGATGACATCATCAGCGGCGAATTCTCCCGCACTATGATGCAAGACTGGGCGAACGATGATGTGAACTTGCTGCGTTGGAGAGCGGAAACTGGCGAAACAGGTTTCGAAAATGCCCCCGTATCGAGCGAGCATATCGACGAACAAACCTATTTCGACAAAGGTATTTTCCTTGTCGCTATGATCAAAGCGGGTGTGGAACTGGCGTTCGATACCATGGTGTCTGCGGGTATCGTGGAAGAGTCGGCTTATTACGAGTCACTGCATGAAACTCCACTCATCGCCAACACGATTGCCCGTAAGCGTTTGTACGAAATGAACGTAGTGATTTCAGATACCGCCGAATACGGTTGCTACCTGTTCAATCACGCCGCCGTGCCTATGCTGCGCGATTACGTTAATGCCATGTCACCTGAGTATTTAGGTGCTGGCCTGAAAGACAGCGCAACCGGTGTCGACAACCTAACGCTCATCGCTGTTAACGAAGCGATTCGTGAAACGGCAGTGGAATATGTTGGTGCTGAGCTTCGCGGTTACATGACAGATATGAAGAGCATTGTTGAGGCCTAATTGAGTTTTAGCTGAGATTAAGTTGAGCTTAAATTAAACCCAGCATTGGGAGAGAGGGTTGAGACTTAAAGGACTTAGGTCTCAGCTCAGTTCCCAAGCAAGCTCAAGATAGTGAAACGCGCATCTTGAGCTTGCTTAGTGATAAATCAGTTTAGTGGAAACCAAATTTTTTCCTGTTCAGTGGGTTGTCGAGCGGGCAAAAACGACATTGTTAGTGAGTGAATAGTCAGTGAGTGAATCTTCGGTGAGCGTTCGATGGTAAATGGGCGTTCAGTGAATGAATCCAGCGGTAGGCGCATCGCGCCGACTGAGGCTCAACAGTTAACGTTTTACTTTGTTGTTTTGCATTGTCTCGGCAGGGAAGCTGAATTTTTTTTGACAAAAGATATTTTTTATTGTGTTTGGCTGTCGCTTTATGGTAAAGCTAATAGCTCGCGGTAGGGCAAAGTCCAAAGCGAAACTAACTTTCATGCAATACCCCAATTTTAGAAACACCGATTAGGAATCCATATTGATGTTTAACCAAGCTGCCAAGCTCATTCTCGTGATTATTACCGTCGTGATTATTAAATCACAGCGGGGGCGGCGCATGGCAAACTGATAGACCTAAAAGGTTAGAAGTTTCGAAAGAACCCCCCGCTCCGAAAGGACGGGGGGTTCTTCGTTTCAGGGCCTAGAGCGAGGTCCAAGCTTCGAAAGAGTAAAAAATTAGCGTCGATTTTCGGCAATTCAGGACTAACGTAGCGAGAGAGAATATGGAACCAGGGCAGATGATCAGAGGCGCAGACGCGGTAATTAAAGTGTTAGCAGCACATGGAGTCACCACAGTGTTTGGTTACCCAGGTGGTGCCATTATGCCAATCTACGATGCCCTCTATGGCAGCCCTGTCGAACATCTGCTCAGCCGTCACGAACAAGGCGCCGCCTTTGCCGCCGTAGGATACGCAAGAGCCAGCGGTAAAACTGGCGTGTGCTTTGCGACCTCAGGCCCTGGCGCGACTAACCTGATCACTTCCTTAGCCGATGCCCTGTTAGATTCAGTGCCTATGGTGGCCATCACAGGCCAAGTCTCTACCGCCGTTATCGGCACTGATGCTTTTCAAGAAATCGATGTGCTGGGCATGTCACTGAGCTGCACTAAGCACAGTTTTATGGTGACAGACGTCAACGACCTGATCCCAACCTTGTATCAAGCTTTTGAGATCGCCGCATCTGGTCGCCCTGGCCCTGTGCTGGTCGATATCCCGAAGGATATCCAAATCGCCCAATTGGAATATCGCACACCTTTGCTGGCCGTCATGAACGAACCCCAAGCCGAGATGAATGATATCGACGCCGCCCGTGCACTGTTGGCTGAGGCTAAACAGCCTATGTTGTATGTCGGCGGCGGTGTCGGCATGGCGGGCGCGGTCGATCAACTGCGTGAGTTTATCAAAGTAACGGGCATACCTTCGGTCGCGACCTTGAAAGGGCTGGGCAGTATCGCCCACGGCACGCCCGGTTACTTAGGCATGTTAGGCATGCATGGTGGTAAGGCGGCTAACTTAGCGGTACAGGATTGCGATTTGCTGATCGTGGTCGGCGCCCGTTTCGACGACCGAGTCACCGGCCGTTTAGCGAGCTTTGCCGACAAGGCCAAAGTGATCCATTTAGATATCGACGCCGCCGAACTGGGCAAGTTACGTATGCCTGAGGTGGCAATCGCCGGCGACTTACGCCAAATCTTACCTGCCTTAGCCATGTCGATGAACATCACGCCTTGGCAGGCCGAGGTGGAGCATTTATCCCGTAAGCATCAATGGGATTATCAACACCCCGGCAGTTTGATCTACGCCCCCGCACTGCTGCGCCGTTTAGCCAATAAATTACCCGAAGACAATGTTGTTTGTTGTGATGTGGGCCAGCACCAAATGTGGGTGGCCCAGCATATGTGGTTCCGTCGCCCTGAAGATCATTTGTCCAGCGCGGGTTTAGGCACTATGGGCTTTGGTTTGCCCGCCGCCATTGGTGCGCAAGTGGCCCGTCCCGATGCCACTGTGGTGACTGTGTCTGGCGATGGTTCTTTTATGATGAATGTGCAGGAACTGACCACCATCAAACGCCGCAAGCTGCCAGTGAAGATAGTGCTTATCGACAATCAAAAGCTTGGCATGGTGAAACAGTGGCAGCAGCTATTTTTTGAAGAGCGCTACAGTGAAACGGATTTATCCGATAACCCAGATTTTGTGCAATTGGCCTCCGCCTTCGATATCCCCGGCCGCACGATTTTTTCTTCCGACGAAGTGGAAGAAGCCTTAACCGAAATGTTAGCGGCTAAGGGGCCGTATTTGTTACACGTTGCAATCGACGATGCTTTTAACGTTTGGCCACTGGTGCCCCCCGGCGCATCAAACAGCGATATGATGGACGAAATGGAGAAACAAACATGATCCACTCTCTGGAATTAACGGTTCAACAACGCCCCGAAGTGCTTGAGCGTGTCCTGCGCGTGACTCGCCATCGCGGCTTTACCATTACCCAAATGCAGATGCGCATGAACGACGATGCGAGCCTGTCGCTGGATATGGAGGTCGATAGCGAGCGTGCCATCGAGCTGCTAAGTAATCAGCTGAATAAGCTGATTGATGTGACTCAATGTAAGGTATTGTTACCACTGAGCTTGCAACAAACGGCGAATGCTTAAGCCTGAGCCATATGAACTAAGAATACGATTTTCGATTTGAGATAAAGGATACAGTCAATGCCAAAGTTACGATCAGCTACCAGTACCGAAGGCCGCAATATGGCGGGTGCCCGTGCGTTATGGCGCGCCACAGGGGTGAAAGACAATGATTTTGGTAAGCCAATTATCGCCATCGCTAACTCCTTTACTCAGTTTGTACCGGGCCACGTGCACTTAAAAGACATGGGCTCACTGGTGGCGAGCGCCATTGAAGAAGCGGGCGGTATCGCCAAAGAATTCAATACCATCGCCGTCGATGACGGTATCGCCATGGGCCACGGCGGCATGCTGTACAGTCTGCCATCGCGCGAGCTTATCGCCGACAGTGTGGAATACATGGTTAACGCCCACTGCGCCGATGCCTTAGTCTGTATCTCCAACTGCGACAAGATCACCCCCGGCATGTTGATGGCGGCGCTGCGCCTCAATATTCCCGTGGTGTTTGTGTCTGGCGGACCGATGGAAGCGGGTAAAACTAAGCTGTCGGATAAGCTCATCAAACTCGACTTAGTCGATGCTATGGTGGCGGGCGCCGACTCGAACGTGAGCGATGAAGACAGTGCCAAAATCGAGCGTAGCGCGTGCCCAACCTGCGGCTCTTGCTCTGGCATGTTTACCGCCAACTCAATGAACTGTTTAACCGAAGCCCTAGGATTATCGCTGCCGGGTAACGGCTCTATGTTGGCAACCCACGCGGATCGTCGCGAGCTGTTTTTAGAAGCGGGTCGCCGCGTGATGGCGTTGGCAAAACGTTATTATCATCAAGATGATGAATCGGCATTGCCACGTAATATCGCCAACTTCAAAGCCTTCGAAAATGCCATGACCTTAGATATCGCCATGGGCGGTTCATCTAACACCGTATTGCATTTATTGGCCGCCGCGCAGGAGGCCGATGTCGATTTTACCATGGCGGATATCGACCGTATGTCGCGCCTAGTGCCGCACCTTTGTAAGGTTGCGCCATCGACGCCTAAATATCATATGGAAGACGTGCACCGTGCGGGCGGCGTGATGGGGATTTTAGGCGAACTCGACAGAGCCGGATTACTGCATACCGATGTGTTCCATGTGGCGGCCGATGAAGGTGGCAATTTAAAGTCTGTGTTGGCGAAATACGATGTGATGCAGACCCAAGATGAAAAAGTAAAACACTTCTTTATGGCGGGGCCTGCGGGCATCCCGACTACTAAAGCCTTTAGCCAAGATTGTCGCTGGCCATCACTGGATAACGACAGACAAGAAGGTTGTATCCGTAGCCGCGAGTTTGCCTTCAGCCAAGAGGGCGGGCTTGCCGTATTGTCGGGCAACGTGGCCGAAAACGGCTGCATTGTTAAAACCGCTGGCGTGGATGAATCGAATCTGACCTTTGTTGGCTCGGCGCGCGTCTATGAAAGCCAAGATGACGCTGTGGCGGGCATTTTAGGCGGCGAAGTCGTAGCGGGTGATGTGGTGGTTATCCGTTACGAAGGCCCTAAAGGTGGCCCGGGTATGCAAGAAATGTTGTACCCAACCAGTTACTTAAAATCTCGCGGCCTAGGCAAGGCTTGTGCGCTGATCACCGACGGCCGTTTCTCCGGTGGTACTTCAGGTTTATCGATTGGCCACGTCTCACCCGAAGCGGCGGCGGGTGGCACAATCGCCTTGATTGAAAATGGCGATCGCATCGAGATTGATATCCCCAAGCGCAGCATCAAGCTGGCGATAAGCGATGCTGAACTCAATGCTCGCCGTGAGACCATGTTAGCGCGTGGCCCAATGGCGTGGAAACCCATAGGTCGCGAGCGTTATGTGTCACTCGCGCTTAAGGCCTACGCCATGCTCGCCACCAGTGCCGACAAGGGCGCGGTGCGCGATCGCAGTAAACTGGAGGACTAATTATGTTTACTGCATCTATGTTGCCACTCTCATCGCAAACTCAGGCGGATTTAGCCCATTTTCAGTTGGCACAAAGCTATCTGCAAAAGATCCTGTTGTCATCCGTGTATGACATAGCGAAAGTGACGCCGCTTTCAAGCATGAACAAGTTATCGGCGCGTTTAGGTTGTCAGGTATTTTTGAAGCGCGAAGATATGCAGCCAGTGCATTCCTTCAAGTTACGCGGTGCCTATAACCGTATCGCCCAACTGACGAAAGAAGAATGTCAGCGCGGCGTGGTATGTGCTTCGGCAGGCAATCATGCTCAGGGTGTGGCGATGTCGGCGGCGAGTCGCGGTGTGGATGCTGTGATTGTGATGCCCGAGACGACGCCCGATATTAAAGTCGATGCGGTGCGCCGTTTAGGTGGCAATGTGGTATTGCACGGCCAAGCCTTCGATCAAGCCAATGGTTTTGCGATGGCGATGGCCAAAGAAGAGGGCCGAGTCTATATCGCGCCCTTTGATGATGAAGCGGTGATCGCAGGCCAAGGCACTATCGCCCAAGAGATGTTGCAGCAGCAGCGCGATCTTGAAGTGGTATTTGTGCCCGTGGGCGGTGGCGGTTTAATCGCGGGTATCGCAGCCTATTACAAGGCGGTGATGCCGCAGGTGAAAATTGTCGGCGTCGAGCCAGAAGATGCCGCTTGTTTAAAGGCGGCGATGGAAGCGGGCGAGCCGGTGACGCTGGCGCAAGTCGGTTTATTTGCCGATGGCGTGGCGGTTAAACGTATCGGCACTGAGCCGTTTCGAGTCGCGAAACTTTATGTCGATGAAGTAGTGACTGTGACCTCGGATGAAATCTGCGCCGCGGTGAAGGATATTTTCGAAGACACCCGTGCGATTGCTGAACCCGCTGGGGCCTTGTCCTTGGCTGGGCTTAAAAAATATGTCAGCGCCAATGCCAGTGGCGACAGCGGTAAAGGCGAGAAAGTCGCCGCGATTTTGAGTGGCGCGAATGTGAATTTCCACAGTCTGCGTTATGTGTCGGAGCGCTGCGAACTCGGTGAGCAAAAAGAAGCAGTACTGGCAGTGAAAGTCCCTGAACGTCCGGGAAGTTTCTTAAAATTCTGTGAGTTACTCGATAAGCGGGTGATGACAGAGTTCAACTATCGTTTTAGTAGTCGCGATCTGGCTGTGGTGTTTGCTGGTATTCGCTTAAGCCGAGGCCAAGGCGAACTTGAACAAATCATCGCTACCTTAGAGGCTAACGATTTTGAAGTGCAGGATTTATCCGGCGATGAAACCGCGAAATTGCATGTGCGCTACATGGTTGGCGGTCATCCACCTGAGCCTTTAGAAGAGCGTTTGTTTAGCTTCGAATTCCCCGAGCACCCCGGTGCGCTGCTGAAGTTTTTAACCACCTTGCAGAGCAAATGGAACATTAGTCTGTTCCATTATCGCAACCACGGCGCGGCCTTTGGCCGAGTGCTGGCGGGGTTTGAAGTGCCCGCGAGTGATGCTTTGCCGTTCCAACAGTTTTTAACTGAGTTGGGTTTTGTCTATCAAGAGGAAACTCAAAGCCCTGCCTATCAGCTGTTTTTAAATGCGGGAAACGGCAACAAAGTCTTATAGCGTTAGTGATGAAGAACATCGGCGCGATGGCATTTTAAGCTCAACTTAGATCGAAGTTAGGCTAAAGGAGGGGCGCACATGCGCCCTTTTTTGTGGTAGTTTTGTAGACTTAATACTCTAGCCGCCGATTAACACGTCACTGTTAAGTTACTGACTTAACCCGCTAACGATTAACGGGCAGTTTCTGAAAACAGCACGGCTAATGAATAACGAATTAATATCCAGACCTCGACCCACACCTGCACGCATTAAGGAGACATGATGTTACCAGCACCGCGTTTTACCGCTTTTAATCCTCCTCGCCGTATTTTAATGGGCCCAGGCCCGTCGGATGTTTATCCCGAAGTGCTTGCGGCGCAGTCTAGACCTACAGTTGGCCACTTAGATCCGCTGTTTGTCGGCATGATGGATGAGCTTAAGAGCCTGATCCAATACGCCTTCCAAACTAAAAACGAAATGACTATGGCAGTATCTGCGCCGGGCAGTGCGGGCATGGAAACCTGTTTCGTAAACTTAGTCGAGCCGGGTGAGAAGGTGATTGTCTGTCGTAACGGTGTGTTTGGTGAGCGTATGCGCCAAAACGTCGAGCGTATGGGCGCGATTGCTGTGCTGGTGGACAATGAGTGGGGCACGCCTGTCGACCCTGCTGCGGTTGAAGCGGCGCTGAAAGCCAATCCCGATGCCAAATTTTTAGCCTTTGTGCACGCCGAAACCTCAACTGGCGCCTTGTCCGATGCTAAAACCTTGTGTGCATTAGCCAAACAATACGGCTGTTTATCAATCGTCGATGCGGTGACTTCCCTTGGCGGCGTCGAGTTAAGAGTCGATGAATGGGGCATAGATGCCATTTATTCTGGCAGCCAGAAATGCCTCTCCTGTGTACCGGGTTTATCGCCTGTGTCTTTCTCGCCTGCTGCCGTCGAAAAACTCAAGAATCGCAAGACCCCAGTGCAAAGTTGGTTCCTCGATCAAAGTCTAGTGATGGCCTATTGGACCAGTGCTGGCGGTAAGCGCAGTTACCATCACACAGCGCCAGTAAACGCGCTTTATGCTCTGCACGAATCCCTGCGTTTATTAGCCGAAGAAGGCTTAGAGAATGCATGGCAACGCCATCACGAAATGCACTTAGTGCTGCGTGCTGGGCTGGAAAAGTTAGGGCTAAATTTTGTGGTTGCTGAAGATTATCGCTTGCCGCAACTGAATACGGTTTATATCCCCGAAGGCGTTGATGATGCAGCTGTGCGGACTCGTTTGCTTAAAGATTATAACCTCGAAATCGGCGCCGGCCTTGGCGCCCTTGCGGGTAAAGCATGGCGCATCGGCTTAATGGGCTTTGGTGCCCGCCGCGAGAATGTCGCCTTATGCCTCAAGGCATTAGAAGAAGTGTTGAACTAATATGCCAAGATTAAGCCTTGCCCTTTGCGGCCTAATGATCGCTTTGCTCAGTGCCTGTTCGGTGAACAATACCAGCAATGCGTCCTGCGATTTTGTGCGCGGAACCAACAATAATCAAAGTATGCGTGAGGCGAGCGGCCACGATACGGGCAGTGCCGATGAGCGGCAAAAAGATGTCGGTATCGGCTTCTTGAATGTCATCTTCGGCGGCATCAGTCGAGCACTTTCTTCCGATGATTCAGCGGATGGAAAGTGTTTGTAACTTAGTTAGTTTTAGTGGTTTTGATTAAACGAAAATCCCCGCAATGCGGGGATTTTTTAATTTTGTTAATAAAATCGCTTTTGGCAGCAGGTAATATTGATTTAGCACTGTCATTCCAGTGACTCGCCGACTTTAGTTTAAAAAATAAGTTGACCCTATCGGCCCTACGGCGGTATCTGCTGTATATGGCTAGATTT